>JAIYDJ010000016.1 GCA_027487575.1 Rhodobacter sp.
CGATGACGTAGATCGTGAGGTCGGCCAGTTCGGGGCTGAAGGTGGCGGCAAGGTTGTCGCCCCCGCTTTCGATCAGGATCAGATCAAGGTCGTTGAACGCCCCGTTGAGGTCGGCGATGGCCGCCAGATTGATGCTGGCATCCTCGCGGATCGCTGTGTGGGGACATCCGCCGGTTTCGACCCCGCGGATGCGGTTTGCGGGCAGAACCTGTGCCCGGGTCAGGAAATCGGCGTCCTCGCGGGTGTAGATGTCATTTGTGATCACCGCCATGGAACAGCGATGCGCCAGCGCGCGGCACAACTGTTCGGTCAGGGTGGTCTTGCCCGCGCCGACCGGGCCGCCGATGCCGACGCGGAGGGGGCCATGCGGATGGGTCATGTGCGGTAGATCCTGACAGGAAGGGTTTCGTGCTGCATCGACGCTAGGTCGGCGGCGATCGTGGCCGTGCCGATGTCGGCGAGAGGCAAGGTGGCGTAACGCGCGGCGAAGGACGTTATCAGCGGGGCGAGCGCGGCCAGAATCCGTTGCCCATCGGTCTGCCCGAGCGGGATGAAACGGACGCCGACCGAGACAAGCTGTGCGGCGATGCCTTGCAGGAAATGGGTCAGAACCTCGGTCGTGGTGACGTTCAGCGCGCGGGTGGCATGGGCCACCGCCAGTGCGAAGGGAAGCAGCGGTTGCGGGGTGCCGGTAAGCGCCGCGATGGTCCGACCAAAGGCGCGGCCCTGTTCCATCATCTCGGTATGACGTTCGGCGGTGGGCGCGAGAGCGATCGCAAGAGGGCCAAGATCGGCCCCGGCGCGGGCGTGGGCCAAGAGAATGGCATCCGTTCTGGCAGAGCCGTGGGTCAGGATCGCGGTGATCCAGTGCTGCAGTCCCGCCGCATCCTTGATCTGCCCGTCCGAGATGACGGTTTCCAGCCCTTGCGAATAGGCGAAGGCCCCGATGGGGAAGGCAGGGGACAACCACTGTACCAGACGCAGGGCGTCGGTCGGGTCAGTCATGGCTGTGGCCAAGGGTGCGGCCGTGGCCGTAGGCCCCGCCCTCGGGGCGGAAGGGGGAAAGGGCAAGGGTGAGGTCGGCGCCAAGGCCGCGGAGCATCGTTTCCAGCACATGGTCGCGCCGGATCACCAGATGCGTGGGCGTGACCTCGCAGGGGGTATGGCGATTGCCGATGTGCCAGGCGAGGCGCGGCAGGTTCCCCTTGACGATGACCACGGGTTCATCCCCGGCAACGATGGCCAGTTTGCGGCCATCGTCGGTGATCAGGGCGTCGCCATCGTTCAGGCTGACGGTTTCGGGCAGGTCCACCATGACCGACGCCCCGCTGTCACAGGTCAGGCGTTTGCGGCGCAGGAAGCGTTCGTCATAGGCCAGCACGAGTCTGTCGGTGGCGTCGGCGGCGTTCTGGCGCAGAACCTGACGGGCGGGGAGCATGGGTTATCCTTTGGGTTTCATCGCGGTGAGGCCCAGTTTGCGATCCTCGCCCGAGGTGTGGTCGGTCACGCGCGTTTCCAGGCCGAAGCCGAGGTCGGGAAAGTAGATCCAGCGGCGGGTCAGGTGTGCGCTCCTGCCGATGAACGTCGCCTCGACCGGCATGACGGTGTAGGGGCAACCGGACAGCTTTACCTCTTTGGTGTCCTGAAAGCTGTAGGTCACGTCATAGCTGTAGCGATAGGTCTGCGGCCCGTATTCCGTGCCGTTGTCTTGGGTTTCGGCGACGCGGAGGGTGGTTTTCCAGTTCTTTCCCGCCTCGGGCACAGGGGGTTTGCCAGAGAATTTGAAGCTGTAACTGCCCCCCGGCCCGCCGCCCACATAGTATTCCTCTGTCGGAGTCCAGGCCCAGGTCAGGTCATAGACGCCAAGGGTGGTGCGCCGGAGATCCATCCAGGCGGTTTTCGAGCCGGCGGCATAGTCGACCGTCAGGCCTTTGCCTTCGGCCTGAACGGTTCCGTTGCGGCCGTCCTGCCGGGTGAAGGTGATCCCGGTGGACAGGTCCTGCGGCGTGACGCAGTCAGCCAGCGCAAAGGACGGAAGGCAAAGCAAAAGCAGGGGAAGAACGCGGAATTTCATGATGATCCTGTGGCGTTGCAATGCCGCGAGATTACAAGCGCGCCGTGGGGCGGGCAATCCGCGGGACCATGACAAATGCCGTCAGAACAAGAAGTAGCGTTGCGCAAGCGGCAGTTCGGCAGCGGGTTCGCAAGTCAAAAGCTCGCCATCGGCCCGGACCTCGTAGGTTTCAGGATGTACGTCGATCTGCGGGCGGGCGGCGTTGTGGATCATGTCGGCCTTGCCGATGGTCCGGGTGCCACGGACCGGCAGGACCGCCTTTTCCAGCCCAAGCTGTGCGCCGATGCCGTTCGCGGCAGCGGCCTGGCTGACGAAGGTGGCCATGGTCGCCCCCCGCGCCCGGCCCAGCGCGCCGAACATCGGGCGGGAATACATCGGCTGCACGGGGATCGAGCCGTTGGGGTCGCCCATCTGCGCGCAGGTGATCATTCCGCCCATCAGGACCATCTCGGGCTTGGCCCCGAAAAAGGCCGGGTTCCACAGCACGAGGTCAGCGCGCTTGCCTTCGGCGATGGAGCCGATGTGCTGGCTGATGCCGTGGGCGATGGCCGGGTTGATGGTGTATTTCGCCACATAGCGCCGGACGCGAAGGTTGTCGTTCTGCCCGGTCTCGTCAGGCAGGCGGCCGCGCTGGACCTTCATCTTGTGGGCGGTCTGCCAGGTGCGGATGATGACCTCGCCCACCCGGCCCATCGCCTGACTGTCGGACGACAGGATGGAAAGCGCGCCCATGTCGTGAAGGATATCCTCGGCCGCGATGGTTTCGCGGCGGATGCGGCTTTCAGCAAAGGCCACATCCTCGGGGATGGATTTGTCGAGGTGGTGGCAAACCATCAGCATGTCGAGGTGTTCTTCGACAGTGTTCACCGTGTAGGGCATCGTCGGGTTGGTCGAGGACGGAATGATGTTGGCCGACCCGACGACCCTGAGGATATCGGGCGCGTGGCCGCCGCCGGCGCCTTCGGTGTGGAAGGCGTGGATGGTCCGGCCCTTGATGGCGGCGAGGGTATTCTCGACGAAGCCGGACTCGTTGAGTGTGTCGGTGTGGATCATCACCTGAACGTCCATGTCGTCGGCCACCGACAGGCAGCAGTCGATGGCGGCGGGGGTGGTGCCCCAATCCTCGTGCAGTTTCATCGCGCAGGCCCCGGCGTGGATCATCTCGACCAGCGCCTCGGGCTGGCTCGCGTTGCCCTTGCAGGAAAGGCCAAAGTTCATCGGGATGGCGTCCAGCGCCTGCAGCATGCGCGCGATATGCCAGGGGCCGGGGGTGCATGTGGTGGCGAGCGTGCCGTGCGCCGGGCCGGTACCGCCGCCGAGCATGGTGGTGATGCCGGAATGCAGCGCATCTTCGGCCTGATGCGGGGTGATGAAATGGATGTGGGCATCCATGCCGCCGGCTGTCAGGATGCGCCCCTCGCCCGCGATGACCTCGGTTCCCGGACCGATGATGATGTCGACGTTCGGCTGCGTGTCGGGGTTGCCCGCCTTGCCGATCTTGTGGATCAGGCCGTCGCGCAGGCCGACATCGGCCTTGTAGATGCCGGAATGGTCAAGGATCAGGGCATTGGTGATGACGGTATCGACCGCCCCGCCCGCCCGCGTGACCTGGCTTTGACCCATGCCGTCACGGATCACCTTGCCGCCGCCGAACTTCACCTCTTCGCCGTGGGTGGTCAGGTCGCGTTCGACCTCGATGATCAGATCGGTGTCGCCCAGGCGCAGGCGGTCGCCCGTGGTGGGGCCGTACATGGCAGCATAGTCGGCGCGGGCGATCCTTGTGGCCATCTACAGATCTCCCATCACGGCGGCATTGAACCCGAACACCCGGCGATGCCCCCCGTAAGGGACCAGCCGCACCTCGCGGCTCTGGCCCGGTTCAAACCGCACGGCGGTTCCTGCGGCGATGTCGAGCCGCATGCCGCGGGCGGCGTCGCGGTCGAACCGCAGTCCGGGGTTGGTCTCGGCGAAATGATAGTGGCTGCCCACCTGCACGGGGCGGTCGCCCGTGTTGGCGACCATCAGAATGATCGACGGAGCGCCCGCGTTCAACAGGATCGTGCCTTCGGCCGGAAACACCTCGCCCGGGATCATTTGCGACGGTTCCAGATCAGGACGGCAGCCGCGACCGGCAGAGTCAGTGCAGCAATCAGGGCCAGAACGTGATCGGCATTGCTGACGGAATGCAGCAGCACCCCGGTGGCTTCGAAGTCATGGTCTCCGACATGCGCCAGCGCAAAAGACGGGGTGACAAGGGCAGAGGCGAACAGGATGCGTGACATTTCAACCTCTTAACGGATGGGGTGATGGACGGTGACCAGTTTGGTTCCGTCAGGAAAGGTGGCTTCGACCTGAACGGAATGGATCATCTCGGGGATGCCGGACATGCACTGGTCGGCGGTGATCACATGCGCCCCGGCCTGCATGAGCTCGGCAACGGAGCGCCCGTCCCGCGCGCCTTCGACGACGAAATCGGTGATCAGGGCCACCGCTTCGGGGTGGTTCAGCTTGACGCCGCGCGCCAGACGGCCGCGGGCCACCATCGCGGCGACAGATATCAGCAGTTTCTCGCGTTCGCGCGGAGTAAGGTTCATTCTCAGGCTCCGGTCATCTGCCAGACGCGCGGCAGGGTGGGGGTCAGGGCGCGCAGCGTGCGCGCGACCTGACAGCGCAACGGCCAGCCGTCCTGCGCCAGCATGCGAATCAGAAGCTTGCCATTCCAGCCGGACGCAGCGGCCACGCATCCCGGTTCCACCAGAGTGGCGCGGACGCGGTCCGTCAGGTCGGGTGCTGCCGGGGCGATCAGGGCGATGATGGCAAAGCACCGCGCCCCGCCCAAAAGGGCCGGCAGACCGCCGCAGGCAAGGCTGTCGGCATCCAGGCGCAACGTTTCGGCCCAGACCGGATGACCGTCGCGACGCACCATCCGGTGATCCGCAAAGCGCGCATGGCCGGGCGCCTCTCCCATCGCGTGGCGGCCCAGAACCAGCGTTTCGACCATCAGGCAGATGGCGTCACCGGCGAGTTCTACATTTGTTTCACGTGAAACATGGGCATTTTCGTAGATCAGCGTTTCTTGCGGCAGCCAGTTCAGCCGCGCCTTCGCCCCGACCGTTGCCGAAACGCGCACGGCCGCCGCCGGACCGGGGCTTGCGTAGCCCCGTTCGGCCGTCTGCGTGGTGCCCGTCACCTCTGCCCCTTCCGGGACGTCCAGATGGTAACAAAGCCGGTCTCCGCCCGTCAAACCGCCCGAGGTGTTCAGAAAGACCACTTCCGGCACAGGCCCATGGGTGCGGGGAAGCATGGCCTTCGCCGACCCGGACTGCTGAAGCGTGGCCAGTCTGGTCTGTCCGTCGCGATGCACAAATCCCGCCGAAGCACTGCCCCGGCTGCGTTGGAATTGTCGGGACGGACCGGTATCAAGCATCACTCCTCCATGGCGGAAACAGGCGGCAGGCGGCGGCGGCATTCAATGGCCAGACCCGGGAGAACCGGTCAGAACAGGATGGAGCGGCCAAAAATCAGGCGTACTTGGATGCTATGCTTATTTTATGCGCGAAAAGTTGATCGTAGTAGGGTTGCGCGGTGTCGGCGAGCGCCTGTTCGGCGGCCGAAAGTTCTGGCAAACCCGCTTCCGCCTCTTCGAACCCCGTCGAGTTGTGCACGGCGTTGTACCAATGCGGAGCCCAGATGCCATCATGGGGCTTGGGTCCGGCAGGCCAGCGCAGCATGGCCGTGGTAAAGCGGATGCCCAACTCCCGGCACAGTGCCGTCAACGCGACCTCGGGGCTCTCGCGGATATCACGCGAGTCAATGACCAGCGGCGCATGGCCCTGCCGCTGTGCAACCTCGTCAAACAGCGCGGCCTGCTGGACAAAGCCGATATCGGTCAGCGTGGGCTGCTCGCGCTTTTTGGCATAGCTGGCCACCACATGCGCCGGATGGCGGATCAAAAAGACATTCGTCAGCCCCTGCAAGAATGTCCGATCAAACTCCGGGACCATGTGCATCGTCATATGCTTTTGATAAAAAACGGGTTTTTCATCCGGAACCGGCCCAAGACAGGCGGCCGCGACGGTTGCGGCATCCTGCAGGCCCGCGTCGATGACCGCCTGCCGCATCGGATGGTCGATGCCGGTTGCAGCCAGATAGGCGGCATAGAACGGCTCGTCCCAGACAGCGCAATCGCCCCGCGCCGCAAAGGAATACATCAGCGCCGTCGACAGGTTGCGCGGGCCTGACCACATCGCGATGCGCTTGACGATGCCGGTCATGCGCCGACCATCGTCTTGTAAAGCCCGCGCAGGAGTTCGGTCATCGGGCCCATCTGCCCGGTCCCGATCACCCGGCCATCGATCATGCCTACGGGCGTCTGCGCGCCGAAGGTGCCGGTCAGAAATGCCTCGTCCGCGCCATAGGTATCGACCAGGCTGAAATTCCGTTCGAACACCGGGATGCCGTTGCTGCGGCACAGGTCGATCACCTTGCCGCGCGTGATGCCGTTCATGCAGTAGTCCCCGGTCGAGGTCCACACCTGCCCCTTTCGGACGATGAAGAAGTTGCAGGCGTTCGTCGTATTCACGAATCCATGCACATCCAGCATCAGCGCCTCGTCCGCGCCGGCCTTTTCGGCAGCGATGCAGGCCAGGATGCAGTTCAGCTTGCTGTGCGAGTTCAGCTTGGGGTCTTGTGTCATGGGAAGTCCGCGCAGATGCGGCACGGTGGCAAGGCGGATCGGGCGCGGCAGTTTCTGGCGCGAGTGCTCCATGATGATGACCATCGTCGGACCGCGCTGCGACAGTTTCGGGTGCTGGAACGGCCGCGTCTTGACCCCGCGCGTGACCATCAGGCGCGCATGGGCATCGGTCGTCATGCCGTTGGCCGCTTGGGTGTCAAGAATGGCCTGGGCCACCTGCGCCTTTGTCAGGCCGATCGTAAGATCAATCGCCTTGGCCGCTTCGAACAACCGATCGATGTGTTCGTCAAGGAAGCTCCAGCGGTTGTTGTAAAGCCGGATTCCCTCCCACACCCCGTCGCCCAGCATGAACCCCGAATCGTAGACAGAAACCATCGCCTGCGCCTTGGGCACGATAGCGCCGTTGACCCAAATCAGGATTTCTTCGTTGCGGGCGTCTTCCTCGGCCTGATGGGTGGACACATGGTCGGTCTTGGGGTCGGTCATCGGGGTCCTCGCGTTTGGCGCAGGCTAGGCGGTGGCCGCGGCAGAGCCAAGGGGGGATCACCCTTGCGTGACCTCACCAGGGTTTTGGTTGCTCTGACGCGGGCCGGGGCGGAGTGTCGGGCAAAGAGGGGGAAACCAAGATGATCCGATTTTCCGTTGCGTTGATGTTGTTGCTGGCGGGGGCGTTGGCCGCGCGGGCTGAAACGGCGATCGTGGCCGGAGGCTGCTTTTGGTGTGTCGAATCGGATTTCGAAGGCGTTCCCGGGGTCAGCGATGTGGTATCGGGCTATACCGGCGGCACCCTGCCGAATCCGACCTACGAGGGCCACGAAGGGCACTACGAGGCGGTGAAGATCACCTTCGATTCGTCACGGATCAGCTATGCCGACCTGATCGCCAAATTCCTGCGGTCGATCGACGTCACGGATGCCGGCGGGCAGTTCTGTGACCGGGGATCGGCCTACCGGACCGCGATTTTTGTGCAGGACGCCGATCAGGATGCCGTTGCCAAGGCCGCACTGGCCGAAGCAGAGCGCGTTCTGGGACAGGCGATCGTGACACCGGTGCTGCCGGCCACGACCTTCTGGCTCGCCGAAGATTACCATCAGGATTATGCCAAGGGCAGCAAGATCATCCTGACCCGCGCGGGACCGAAGAAGCAGTCCAACGCCTACAAGTTCTACCGGTCCTCTTGCGGCCGCGATCAGCGGGTCAAGGCACTGTGGGGGGCCGAGGCGTTTCCGGGCTAGGGCATTGTCTGAAAGGCAACACTGTGGTGTAATACGGACATTGAGTTTTGCCTGATCATTTCATCGAGGTCCGCCATGAAGCAGACAATGCAGTTTACGAATTTCAATGCCGAGTTGAACACGGATGTGTGCGACGCCTACAACAACGCAGAACTGACACTGACCCTGAAACTCGGTTTTCAGCAGATCAACCCGACAGGCAATGCCGCAACCGGCACCTACCATGATTATGGCGACCCCGCCGACCCGCTGCGCAACATCATCCGCTGGACTCCGGGGGCCTGGTCGACGTGGAAAGCCAACTTCGTCAGTTCGGCGCAACAGTTCTGGAACGGAAAGTTCTGGCTGGTGAACGATTCCGGGCTGTTTCAGTATCAGGCGCTGGGCCAGACCTTCGTGCCCAACATCTATTGCAAGATGAAGATCGAAAGCAGCGACGGCACGATCGGAAACCATCACAATATCTCTGTTGTGCGGCTGGCGAGCAGTGAAACCTGGTTCGGCTCGCATTCCACGCTGTACGACAGCCGCGACACCGACTCTGTCAACAAGGCCACCGACAGCCAGGGTCGCGCGATCATGCAGAGGGCCCACGTGCACGAGGTGGGCCACCTTCTGGGCCTGGATCATGTCGATGTGGGTCAGGCGCACTGTCCGGCAAGCGGCGACACCAACGCCTCGGCCTGTTACGGCGTGTCGGATGCCTCGTTGAATTCCGTCATGGGTTCGGGAATGACCATCCGGCTGGAGAATGCGGCACCCTGGCGGAATGCAATGCGGGGCTTTGCGGTTGCAAACGCCCTTCAGGCCGGTCCACCCACCGCGCTTAACCTCTTGATGCCCTATTCGCGGCTGTTTGCCTTCCCCACGCATCTGCTGGCGTCCTGGCCCGCTCGTCTGACCCGGCACTATCCGCGGACGCTCGCGGAAGCGGCGGCGGGGATGAACATCACGTCGCGGATCACGAGGATGGCCGCGTGAGACGGGTTGGCGGACTGGCAGCGGCGGCCTTGCTGGCGGCGGCAGGGGTCTGGGCGGTCGGCGCAGGCTTGGCGGAAAACACGGTGGCATCGTCCACCCCGGTCACGAAGGAATGCAAGATGAATGCTCTGGAACAGTCGGCCTGCGCGATCGAGATGATCCTGCAGGACATCCGGGCGACCTACCGGTTGGTTCCGGGCGGCGGGATCGGTCAGATCCGGCAGAACGGGACGACGTCCTATTCGATCGAGTTGCTGCGCGAAGAAAAGGCCGACGTGTTCACCTACACCTTCGATTTCAGCGACGGCACCGCGACCATCCTGTCCAAGGTCGAAGAGTAGCAGCCGCCACGGCACTTGCCGCTTTCGGGCGGACAAAGGGTTTTGTAGGGTCGGGTCCGGACAGGGGGGCCTATGACCGACGACGCGGCGACGCCGATGATGGCGCAGTATTTGGAAATCAAGGCGCGGCATCAGGGCGCGCTGCTGTTCTACCGGATGGGCGACTTTTACGAGATGTTCTTCGAAGATGCGGTCGCGGCGGCCGCCGCGCTGGACATTGCGCTGACGAAACGCGGCTTTCATCAGGGCGCCGATATTCCGATGTGCGGCGTGCCGGTGCATGCGGCAGAGGGCTATCTTCTGACTCTGATCCGCAAAGGCTTCCGGGTGGCGATCGCCGAGCAGCTGGAAGATCCGGCCGAGGCGAAAAAGCGCGGTGCCAAATCCGTGGTGCGACGGGATGTGGTCAGGCTTGTCACCCCCGGAACGCTGACCGAGGATGCGCTGCTGGAACCGCGACGTCACAACCATCTGGCCGCCTATGCCGAGGTTCGCGACGCGGGGGCGCTGGCATGGGTCGACATCTCGACCGGGGAACTCAGGGTCATGCCCTGTGCGCTGGTGAGCCTGGGCCCGCAATTGGCGCGGCTGACCCCGCGCGAAGTGCTGGTGTCCGAATCTCGCGAGGCCGAGCTTTCTGAAGTGGCTGCGGATGTCGGCGCGGCCATCACGGCGCTGGGTCGGGGCAGCTTCGACTCGGCGGGCGCGGAAAAGCGGCTGTGCGCCCTGTGGGGTGTCGGAACCCTTGAAAGCTTTGGCGGGTTCGGGAGGGCCGAGGTTTCGGCGATGGGGGCGCTGGTCGACTATCTGGATCTGACGCAGCGCGGACAGTTGCCCCTGCTGCAGCCCCCGGTGCGCGAGGTGGCGGGCGGGTCGATGCAGATCGACGGGGCAACGCGCCGGAACCTTGAACTGACGGCGGCGATGGCCGGGGGGCGCGACGGGTCGCTGCTGGCGGTGGTGGACCGCACCGTCACCGCAGCCGGTGCGCGGCTTCTGGAGCGGCGACTGTCCAGTCCGTCCATGGATGTGACGGTGATCGCGTCCCGGCTGGAGGCGGTCCGGTTTCTGGTCGATCATGTCCGGTTCCGCGAGGACCTGCGCGCGTCCTTGCGCCGGGTGCCGGACATGGAACGCGCGCTGTCGCGGCTGGCCCTGGACCGGGGCGGACCCCGCGATCTGGCCGCGATCCGGGCGGGCCTGACGCAAGCGCGCGCACTGCAGGGAAGCGACCTGCCACCCGTGCTTGCCGGGGCGATGGCAGCGTTGCGGGGGCATGACCGGCTGATCGACCTGCTGGACCGCGCGCTGGTGGCCGAGCCGCCTTTCCTGGTGCGCGACGGCGGATTTGTGGCGACCGGTTTCGACAGCGAACTAGACGAAAGCCGGGCCTTACGCGACGAGGGGCGCGGCGTGATTGCGGCGATGCAGTCCGAATATGTGACACTCAGCGGCGTTTCGAGCCTGAAGATCAAGCACAATAATGTGCTGGGCTACTTCATCGAGGTGACTCCGGCACACGAGGACCGCATGCGTGCGCTTTCCGAGACGTTCATCCACCGGCAGACGACTGCGGGTCAGGTCCGGTTTACCACCCTTCCGCTTTCCGAGATGGAAACGCGCATCCTGAACGCGGGAAACCATGCGATCGAACTCGAAAAGCGGCACTATACGGCCTTTAGAGATGCAATCCTGACCGAAGCCGCAGCCATTTCCGCAACAGCGCGCGGTTTGGCGGAACTGGATTTGCAGGCGGGGTTGGCCGATCTGGCTGCCGAAGCCGATTGGGCGGAACCGGCGGTCGACGAATCTACACGGTTCATCGTCCGGGGCGGTCGGCACCCGGTTGTGGAGCAGGCCCTACGCCGGACAGGCGGCAGTTTTGTTGGCAATGACTGCATACTGACCGAGGCGGCCACCCCGGCAATCTGGATGCTGACCGGCCCGAACATGGGGGGGAAATCGACCTTTCTCAGGCAGAACGCGCTGATCGCGGTGCTGGCGCAGGCCGGTTCCTTCGTTCCGGCCACCGAGGCGCGGATCGGCGTTGTCAGCCAGTTGTTCAGCCGGGTTGGTGCGTCTGACGATCTGGCGCGGGGCCGGTCCACCTTCATGGTGGAGATGGTCGAAACGGCGGCGATCCTCAATCAGGCCGACACGCGCGCGCTGGTCATTCTGGACGAGATCGGACGGGGAACCGCAACCTATGACGGCTTGTCGATTGCCTGGGCGGTGCTGGAGCATCTGCATGACGTCAACCGGTGCCGGGCGCTGTTCGCCACGCATTACCACGAGATGACAGCGCTGGCGGGCAAGCTGCAGGGCGTCGAGAATGCCACAGTGGCCGTCAAGGAATGGGACGGAGACGTGATCTTTCTGCACGAAGTGCGCAAGGGCGCAGCGGACCGAAGCTATGGGGTGCAGGTGGCGCGATTGGCGGGATTGCCAGCGGCGGTGATTGACCGGGCAAAGGTGGTGCTGGAGGCACTGGAAAAGGGTGAGCGTTCGGGGAACCGGCAGAAGACGCTGATCGATGATCTGCCTCTGTTCCGGGCGGCCCCGGTACCGATGAAGACCACAATCACCGCTTCGGCCGTGGAAGCACGGCTGCGGGACGTCGCGCCAGACGATCTGACACCGATGGAAGCGTTGAAACTGATCTATGAATTGCGCGAAAAGCTGAAAGATTGAGGCCGAACGAGACGGGCCTGGCGCGACAGTGTCGGGGGGAGACCCCCCCGACCGTGTGGAATTCAGCCTTGGGTGTTCGAGGACACGCCAACCTGGGCCGGGCGCAAAAGCCGGTCATGCAGAAGGAAACCCTCTGTCATGACCTGAATTATCTCGCCCACGCGGGTGCCGGGCAGCGGGGCTTCGAACATTGCAGAATGCTGTTGCGGGTCGAAGGTGTCGCCGATCGCGGGAGAGATCGCTTTCACGCCATGCTTGGTCATCACATTCGTCAGTTCGCGCAGGGTCAGCTCCACCCCTTCGATCAGCGCGGCGGCTTCGTTGCGAAGATGGTCCGGAACCACATCCAGCGCCCGCTTGAGGTTGTCGTAGACCGGAAGAAGGTCGCGCGCCAGCTTTGATCCGCCATACTGTTCGGCCTCGCGCCGGTCACGGTCGCTGCGTTTGCGGGCATTTTCTGCATCGGCCAGCGCCCGCATGAAGCGGTCGCGCAGATCGTCGCGTTCGGCGCGCAGCGCTTCGAGGTCTTCGGCCGAGATGAACTCTTCAAGGTCTTCGATGGGCCCGTCGGGCGGGAGGGTATCTTGCGCCATGCTGGCTTCCTTCTGTCTGTCCGGCTTCATCCCTTGCCGCGGTCGGAGACGATCCGGCCGACAAGCTGCGCGGTGTAATTGACGATCGGAACGATGCGGCCGTAGTTCAACCGTGTCGGTCCGATGACGCCCACCGCGCCGATGATCTTTCGATCCGCGTTCATATAGGGAGACACCACCAGAGAGGAACCCGAAAGTGAGAAAAGCTTGTTCTCGGAGCCGATAAAAATGCGCACACCTTCGCCGGATTCGGTCAGTTCCAGAAAATCGGCGATGTCCCGCTTGCGTTCCAGGTCGTCGAACAGCGTTCGGATCCGGTCGAGGTTGGCAGAGTCGCCTGCATCGTCGATCAGGTTGGCGCGCCCCCGCACGATCAGCCGTTCCGAGCGTTCGCCGCCGTTTTCCCAGACGGCAAGCCCGCTTTCCACCAGCGCCGTGGCCAGGCTGTCGATCTCCATCCGGCGCGCAGCGATGTCGGAACTGATGGTGCGGCGCAGGTCGGACAGCGTCTTTCCCTCGGCCAGAGCGTTCAGAAAGTTCGCCGCCTCCCGCATCGAGGAGGGCGTCTGGCCGGGGGGCGGCGTGAACAGGCGGTTCTCCACCTGCCCGTTCGCCAGAACAAGCACCACAAGTGCGCGGTCGGGCGACAGGCTGACGAATTCGATGTGACGGATCGGGGCTTCGGTTTTCGGGGCAAGGACGAGGCTTGCGCCGCGCGTCAGGCCCGACAGGGTGGACCCGACCTGATCGAGGAGCGCCGCAACATCCTGATCGGTGGAGCCGCGGGTGGCGTCGATCCTTTCACGATCCGCCTCATCCAGTGCGCCGACTTCCAGCAGACCGTCCACGAACATCCGCAGGCCCAACTGCGTCGGGATCCGCCCGGCCGACGCATGCGGGCTGTCCAGAAGCCCCAGATACTCGAGGTCCTGCATGACGTTGCGGATCGTGGCGGCCGAAAGTTTCTCGGTCATGCTGCGCGTCAGCGTGCGCGAGCCGATGGGGTCACCCGACGAAAGATAGCTTTCGACAACGCGGCGAAACACCTCGCGGGATCGGTCGTTCATGTCCGACAACAGGCTTGCGGTGTCCGTCATGTGCATTTTCCAATCAGATGTCACCTTACGAAGATCGGGGCTTTGCCGTCAATCAGGGTTCGCGCGGGCAGGTTGGGGTTGCATTGATCCATCCGGGTTGCGTATCTGGCGTCCAAACAACAAGGATGATGAGATGCGACCTTCCGGCCGTCAACTTGGCGAAATGCGCGCGGTTTCCATGGAAACCGGGGTGATGAAGCACGCCGAAGGATCCTGTCTGATCCGGATGGGCGAGACGCATGTCCTGTGCTCGGCCACGATAGAAGACAAGGCGCCGCCGTTTCTCAAGGGAACAGGACTGGGTTGGGTCACGGCGGAATACGGGATGCTGCCGCGCGCCACGAATTCGCGCAACCGCCGGGAAGCGGCGGCCGGCAAGCAAACGGGGCGTACGCAGGAAATCCAGCGCCTGATCGGGCGGGCCCTGCGCGCGGGCGTGGACCGGTCGGCCCTCGGAGAGCGTCAGATCGTGATCGATTGCGATGTGTTGCAGGCGGATGGCGGAACGCGGTGTGCTTCTATCACCGGGGGTTGGGTCGCGCTGCGGCTGGCCGTGAACAAGCTGCTGAAGGCGGGCGCGATTGTCAGCGACCCGATGATCGACCATGTCGCCGCAGTTTCCTGCGGCATCTATGCGGGGCAGGAAGTGCTTGATCTGGATTACGCCGAGGATTCCGCGGCCGGAACGGATGCAAACTTCATCCTGACCGGACGCGGACGGATGATCGAGGTGCAGATGTCGGCGGAAGGGGCGACCTTTTCGCGTGCGGAAATGTTGGGCCTGCTCGATCTGGCAGAAGCCGGGGCGCAACAACTGGTTGCGGCGCAGAAGGCCGCGCTCGGGGGCGTTTGATGCACGGCTTGCTGGGTGACACGTTGGTCGCTGCAACGCACAATCCGGGAAAACTCGAAGAAATCGCCGATCTGCTGCGGCCTTACCGGATGAACGTGCTGTCGGCGGAGGCTTTGGGGCTGTTGGAACCGGCAGAAACGGAAGACAGTTTTGTCGGGAATGCGCGAATCAAGGCGCATGCCACGGCTAAGGCAACGGGGTTGCCTGCACTTGCGGATGATTCCGGGCTTTGCGTCGACGCACTGGATGGCGCGCCGGGTGTATATACGGCGGATTGGGCCGAAACGCTCCAGGGGCGCGACTTCGATATGGCGATGGCACGGGTCTGGCAGGCGCTGGATGCGGTTCAGGCGCCGCAGCCGAGGCGGGCACGTTTCTGCTGCACGCTGGTGCTGGCCGTGCCGGATGGTCGGGACGCGGTCTTTGTCGGCGAAATGGACGGACATCTGGTCTGGCCGGGTCGCGGCGATCAGGGCCACGGATTTGACCCGATGTTCCAGCCGGATGGGTTCACGCTGACCTGTGGCGAGATGGATCGCTGGGAAAAGAACCGCATCAGCCACCGGGCCATGGCGTTCAAAAAGTTCATGGAGGGATGTTGCACGTGAAACATATTTCGACCGGGTCGCCCTTTGAAAAGGCGATGGGGTATAGTCGGGCTGTGGTCAAAGGCGGATGGTGCTTTGTGTCGGGCGTGACCGGATATGACTATACATCAATGCAGATGCCCGTCGGGGTTGTCGCACAAGCCCGGAATTGCTTTGCGACGATCGACGACGTCCTGACCCAGGCCGGGTTTACCCGGGCCGACATCGTGCGAGTACAGTACACAGTGGTTTCTGCGGATTTGGTCGCCGATCTTGCGCAGGTGCTGGCCGACGTGCTGGGCGAAGTCCGTCCGGCTGCCACCATGGTGGTCGCGGGTCTGATCAGGCCGGAAATGCTGATCGAAATTGAAGTTACCGCCTTCAAAGGATGACTGGCAACGTAGGGGCGCCCGTGGAAGACTGGCAACAGGGCGGGTTTGGCCTGTACATCCATTGGCCGTTCTGCCAATCGAAATGCCCTTACTGCGATTTCAACAGCCATGTCGCTGCAACTATCGATCAGGCGAGGTGGAAGAGGGCCTACCTGACGGAAATCGACCGGATCGGTGCCTTGACACAAGACCGGGTGTTGAACACCGTCTTCTTCGGGGGTGGAACGCCGTCGCTGATGGACCCGGACGTCGTTGCAGCAGTGTTGGACCGGGTCAGGGCGACCTGGCCCATGGTCAACGATCCCGAGATCACCTTGGAGGCCAATCCCGGATCGGTTGAGGCAGGCCGATTTCGGGCGTTTCGCGGTGCGGGTGTAAACCGGGTGTCCATGGGCGTGCAGGCGTTGAACGATGCCGACCTGCGCAGCCTTGGGCGGCTGCATTCCGTTGCCGAGGCAAGGGCCGCCTTTGATGTTGCGCGGACCACTTTCGACCGGGTCAGCTTTGACTTGATCTATGGTCGGCAGGATCAAACCGCCACGGACTGGACGGCCGAGTTGCGACGCGCGCTGACCATGGCGGTTGACCATCTTTCGCTGTACCAATTGACGATCGAACCCGGAACCGCCTTTGGTGACCGCTTCGCCAAAGGCGGCCTGCGGGGCCTACCTTCCGAGGATCTGGCCGCTGATCTATATGAAATCACACAGGATTTATGCGGTCAGGCCGGGTTGCCGGCTTACGAGGTTTCAAACCACGCGACGGCGGGATCGGAGTCGCGCCACAACCTCATCTATTGGCGGGCCGGGGACTATGCAGGGATCGGCCCGGGCGCACACGGTCGCCTGACGCTGGATGGCACAAGATGGGCGACGGAATGCCCAAAACCGCCCGGGGCCTGGCTGAACGTTGTCGAGCGGACCGGCAGCGGTGATCTGGTGCCGACCGCGCTGACCGGAGAAGACCGCGGGCACGAATATCTGTTGATGGGACTGCGGTTAACCGAAGGACTGTCGCTTTCGCGGCTTTCCTGCATGTCTGGCAAGGCATTGCCGTCCGAAAAGCTGCATCCGTTGACTGAGCTTGGTCTGATCCAGGTTGACGGCGACGCCCTGCGGACCACGCCTGCGGGCCGCATGGTGCTGAACGGGGTCCTGCGGGCTTTGGTCTAGATCAGACCGCGAGATCGCGTGGAATCAGGGAAAGGGCCGTGCACAGCAGATCCAGATCTGCCAACGTGCGGTAGCGGATGGTAACTTGGCCGGACTCGCCGCCCGGATGATGGTCGACCTTCACCAGCATGTTCAGATTTGCAGAAAGATCGGCCTCAAGGGCACGGGTATCGGCGTCTTTCTCGAACTTTCCGGGTCGTGCGGCCGATTTCACTTTCCCTTCGGCAGCATCCTTCATCAGCCGCTCGGTTTCCCGCACCGACAGGCCCCGATTGACCACCTGACGGGCCAGTTCGGACGGGTTGGGGCTGGGGATCAGGGCCCGCGCATGCCCTGCCGACAGGCTTCCGGTCCGCACCAGCGTCTGAACATCCGTGGGAAGCGACAACAGACGCAGCAGGTTGGCGATGTGGCTGCGGCTGCGGGACAGGGCTTCGGCAAGTTTTTCCTGCGTATGGCCGAATCTGTCCATCAACTGCCGATAGGCAAGCGCTTCTTCGATGGCATTCAGATCAGCCCTCTGAATGTTCTCGATGATGGCGATCTCGATCACTTCGGAATCGTCGAACTCGCGGACGATGACCGGCAGATGATGCAGACCGGCCAACTGCGCCGCCCGCCACCGCCGCTCGCCTGCGACGATCTCGAACTGGTCACCGCCGGGGATCGACCTGACGATCAATGGCTGGATGACACCCTTCTGGCGCAGCGACGCAGCAAGCTCTTCCAGGGCCTGAGGCGCGAAATCACGACGGGGCTGATTGGGATTCGGGATGATCTTTTCGACAGGCACCAGATAGTCGGCCCGACGGGGCGCGACGGGGTCCCCCAGATCGACCTTCACATCCGCCATGAGGGCGGACAAGCCACGACCCAAGCCGCGCCGTTCCGGTTTCTTTTCCATCAGATCCCTGTCTCCTCTGGGCGCCGCGCGATGGGATGGCGGGCGATGACTTCGGCTGCAAGACTGCGATAGGCCTCGCTTCCTTTGGAATGGCTGTCATAGTGCAACACCGGCAGTGCAAACGACGGCGCCTCGCTGACCCGCACGTTCCGCGGAATGGTGGTGGTGAAAACCAGATCACCCAAGGTGTCGCGGGCATCAGATTCAACCTGCTGCGACAGGCGGTTCCGGCTGTCCACCATCGTCATCACGACGCCTTCGATCCGCAGGTCGGAATTGGCGGACTGTCTGACGTCGCGCAGGGTCAACATCAACTGGGAAAGCCCCTCGAGCGCGAAAAATTCGGCCTGCAGTGGGACGAGCACCGAATGGCTGGCAACCAAAGCATTGACCGTCAGCAAGCTGAGCGACGGTGGGCAATCGATCAGGATGAAATCCAGATCATACTCTACGATCGAGGGTTGGCGCAGCGCATCGTGCAACAGGAAACTGCGCTTTTCATTGGCCACCAGTTCCATGTCGGCTGAGGCGAGGTCCGAATTCGCCGGACAGATCAGCAGCCCCGGAATCGACGTCTTCAGAATCACCTCGGACAGCGGCAGCTCGTCGATCAACAGATCATAGGTTGTGGTGCGCCGGTCGTCCGCAACCACGCCCAGGCCCGTCGACGCGTTTCCTTGCGGGTCAAGATCGACAAGCAGAACACGGGCGCCCCGTTCAACCAATCCGGCGGCCAGATTGATTGCCGTCGTGGTTTTGCCGACACCACCCTTCTGATTGGTGATTGCAATGATGCGGGGCGAACCTCGGTGCGCTACGTCATGCATGGCATACCTGCCGCAGTGCAAGGATCGACGACGAGCTGTCTGACCGGCTTGGATACTGTTCGACCTCGAAAGCCCAGGTCAGCCGCGCATGCCGGATTTCTTCAGCGGCCTGCGCGCCTTTTGCAAAGAGCGCCACACCCTCTGCCTTCATGTGCCGCAAGACGAAACCGCACAACGAGTCAAGGGGTGCAAGTGCCCGGGCGGTCAGCACATCGGCATGCTGCGGCGGCAGTGTTTCGATCCGCTGAGCAGCGACTTCGGCCTTCAGATCAAGCTGGCGAACCACTTCCGACAGGAAGACAGCTTTGCGTTGATCAGATTCGACAAGCGTGATCCTCAGGTCTGGCCGATCGGCCTTCGCAAGGACGGCCAGCACGAGCCCCGGAAAGCCGCCACCGCTTCCCAAGTCCAGCAAGCGCTGAGCCGTTTCCGGGATCAGATGATACATCTGAGCCGAGTCGAGAACGTGCCGCTGCCAAATCATTGGAACGGATGACTTGGACACCAGATTGATCGCCGGGGTCCACTTCTCGAGCAGCGCCATGAACGTCGCCAACCGGTCTATTGTTTCACGTGAAACAATCAGCCAGTGAGGAATCTCATGCTGTGCAGAAATGGTCACGATGCGGCACGCGACTTCGCCGCCTTGCGCAAATGCGCCATGATCAGCACGAGCGCGGCCGGTGTCATGCCCTCGATTCGTCCGGCCTGTTCCAGTGTTTCTGGCTTGCGCCGATTCAACTTGGACAATAGTTCGGTCGACAGGCCCGAAATCGCGGTGTAATCGAAACCGGGCCCGATGACGGCGCCTTCACTGCGCCGAAGACTGGCGATTTCTGCGGATTGTCGATCCAGATACTGGGCATAGATCGCCTCCGTAGCGATCTGGGTGCAAAGGTCCGGATCGTCGTCTTCAAAGCCGGGCACCAGGGCCTTGATCTGGTCAAATGAAACGTTCGGAAAGGCCAACACATCAAAGGCCGTCCGACGCGAACCATCGTCGCTGACCTGAATGCCGGCTGCGCAAAGAGTTCGCGTCCCAAGCACGACAGCACGCAAACGAGTCCGCAGGGATTCAAGCTTCTGCTGCTTGGCTTCAAACTGTAGCGCGCGACCGGTACCAACCAGCCCGGACGCGATTCCCAAGGGGGTCAACCTCTGGTCCGCGTTGTCGGCCCGCAACGACAGGCGAAACTCTGCGCGGGATGTGAACATCCGATAGGGCTCTGTCACCCCTCGGGACACCAGATCGTCGATCATCACGCCGATGTAGCTGTCGGATCGTTGAAATGTCACCGGCTGGATATTCAGCGCCCGTGCGGCAGCGTTCGCCCCGGCCACCAGACCCTGTGCGGCTGCCTCTTCGTATCCCGTCGTGCCGTTGATCTGTCCGGCGAGGAAGAGGCCCGGCAGGGATCGCAACTCCAACCCCGTACCAAGACTGCGCGGATCGAAGAAATCGTACTCGATTGCATAGCCCGGCTGCAGGACGGCGACCTGTTCCAGACCGGTTATGGTCCGGACATACGCCTCTTGCACATCGGCGGGCAGGGATGTCGAGATGCCGTTCGGATAGACGGTCGGGTCGTCAAGTCCTTCAGGCTCCAGAAACACCTGATGCGATGTCTTGTCAGCGAACCGCACGACCTTGTCTTCGATCGACGGACAATATCGCGGTCCGACGCCGTCGATATGACCGCCATACATCGCGGATTTCGCCAGATTGTCGCGGACGATATCGTGCGTGGCGGGATTGGTATGCGTGATCCCGCACCCGATCTGGCGTACGACCGGCTTGCGGTTCAAGAACGAAAACATCACCGGATCATCATCACCGGGTTGCATCTCAAGTCGCGACCAATCGATCGTTCGCCCGTCAAGACGCGGCGGCGTCCCGGTTTTTAGTCGACCCCGCGGCAAGTGCAGCTCTGCCAACCGGTCTGCCAGCCGGACTGCCGCCGCATCTCCCACGCGCCCGCCGCTGCTGCGTTGATCTCCGACGTGTATGATACCGTTCAGAAAGGTGCCGGCGGTCAGAACCACGGCCGATGCAGCAATTTGCAGATCGCCCGCCAGCACGACGCCGCACACCTCCCCACCCTCGGTTCTCAGGTCCACAACTTCGGACTCGATGACCTCCAGCCGGTCGCACTGCCCCAGAAGGTCCTGTATCGCTTCGCGATACAGTTTGCGGTCGGCTTGCGCACGCGGTCCCTGCACCGCCGGACCTTTACGACGGTTCAGAAGGCGGAACTGGATACCCGCGCGGTCCGCCGCACGGGCCATCAGTCCATCGAGCGCGTCGATTTCGCGCACCAGATGGCCCTTGCCCAGGCCGCCGATGGCCGGGTTGCACGACATCACGCCGATCCCGGCGCGCCGCAGTGTGACCAAGGCAACCGATGCCCCGCGTCGAGACGCCGCTGCCGCTGCCTCCACACCGGCATGACCCCCACCCACCACGATTACGTCAAAATGTTTCACGTGAAACATCCTCACTTTCCGATACAGAAGCTGGCAAATATTTCGTCCAGCAGATTTTCCACGTCCAACCGCCCGACCAGCACATCCAGTGCCCGGATTGCTGCCCAAAGGTCCGCTGCAATCAGTTCGATCCGCCCAGTGTTTCTGTCTAGCTCAGCGCGGGCTGATTCCATAGCCTTGATCGCATGCTCCATGGCAACCCGATGCCGGACGCGCGTGGTTACGCCGGTCGTTGCCACCCGGTTTCCCAGTTCCGTGGCAATGCGGGCGACCAGGTGTTCCACCCCCGCGCCGGTCAACCCAGAGACGCCACTGACAAACTCGCCGCGCAGGTCGGCTTTCGCCATTACTTCGATGTCGCCAGGCACGGGCGTCAGCATCAACTCCTCCGCCTCCGACTCGCGCAGAAAAACACGCACGTCCGCATCCCGCGCCCGCCTGATTCCCCGCGCGATCCCGATCTTCTCGATTTCGTCCTCGGCCTCCCGCAAACCCGCCGTGTCGAGTATCGTGACCGGCAACCCACCCAGATCCATCCGGACCTCGATCACGTCCCGCGTCGTCCCGGCCACCGTCGACGTGATCGCGGCCTCCCGGCCGGCCAGGCTGTTGAGAAGCGTCGATTTTCCCACATTCGGCGCACCGACGATCGCCACTTCGAACCCGTCCCGGATACGCTCTGCCACATGCGTTCCGGCAACCTCGCGCCGCAGATCCTCCAGCAGCCCGTCCAGCAGCATCGCCACCTCCGGCCGCACATCCACCGGCACATCTTCGTCGGCAAAATCGATCGTCGCCTCGATCAGCGCCCCAGCCCTTATCAGCCTGCCCCGCCAGCCGTCCGCGCGACGACCGACTGCGCCTGACAGCACGCGCTGCGCCTGACGCCGCTGCACATCCGTCTCGGCGTCGATCAGGTCGGCAAGACCTTCGACCTGCGCGAGGTCGAGCAGGCCGTTCTCCAACGCCCGGCGCGTGAACTCTCCCGGCTCCGCCATCCGAAGCCCGGGCTGCGCGTCCAGCGCCCGCAGGACACCTGCAATGACGGCCGGCGATCCGTGCATCTGCAGCTCAGCCACGTCTTCGCCGGTGAAACTCGCGCCCGCAGCAAACCGCAGCACCAGGACCTGATCCAGCACATCATCTTGCCAAGTCAGCGTGCGCAGTCCCACCTGGCGCAGCGGCGGCAAGGACCCGGACAGCGCCTGAACCGCCGGATGCGCCAAGGGACCCGACACACGGATGATTGCAACACCGGCCCGACCACCCGCAGTGGCCAAGGCAAAAATCGTATCCATCATGGCCGTCCCGGATTGACCCGTCAGCTGTTCATCGACTCGAAGAACTCGCCGTTGGTCTTCGTCTGCCGCAGCTTCGAGATGAGGAATTCGATCGCATCCGTCGTACCCATCGGATTGAGGATACGGCGAAGAACGTACATCTTCGACAGATCAACCTTTTCAACCAGCAGATCTTCCTTGCGCGTGCCGGACTTCAGGATGTCGATCGCCGGGAACACCCGCTTGTCCGCAACCTTGCGGTCCAGCACGATTTCCGAGTTTCCGGTGCCCTTGAATTCTTCGAAGATCACCTCGTCCATCCGGCTGCCGGTATCGATCAGCGCCGTGGCGATGATCGTCAAGGACCCGCCCTCTTCGATGTTCCGCGCTGCCCCGAAGAACCGCTTTGGCCGCTGCAGCGCATTGGCATCCACCCCGCCGGTCAGGACCTTGCCCGAAGACGGGACGACCGTGTTGAACGCCCGCCCAAGGCGCGTGATCGAATCGAGCAAAATCACGACGTCCCGCTTGTGTTCGACCAGACGCTTGGCCTTTTCGATCACCATTTCCGCCACCGCCACGTGTCGCGTCGCCGGTTCGTCGAAGGTCGAGGCGACAACCTCGCCCTTCACCGTGCGCTGCATGTCGGTGACTTCCTCGGGCCGCTCGTCGATCAGCAGCACGATCAGATAGCAATCCGGATGGTTGGTGGCGATGGAATGCGCGATGTTCTGCAAAAGCACCGTCTTGCCGGTGCGCGGCGGCGCCACGATCAGCCCGCGCTGCCCTTTGCCGATCGGACAAACCAGATCGATGATCCGCGCCGACCGGTCCTTGATCGTCGGGTCCTCGACTTCCATCTTGAACCGCTCATCGGGATACAGCGGCGTCAGGTTGTCGAAATGCACCTTGTGCTTGGCCTTTTCCGGATCGTCGAAATTGATCCGGCGTGCCTTGGTCAGGCTGAAATACCGCTCGTTCTCGCGCGGGGCCTGGATGACACCTTCGATGGTGTCTCCGGTGTGCAGCGAAAACTGCCGGATCATTTCAGGGCTGACATAGATGTCATCCGGACCGGGCAGATAGTTGGCAGAGGGTGACCGCAGAAACCCGAATCCGTCCTGCAGGACTTCCAGCACCCCGTCCCCGCCGATTTCCCAGCCTTCCTCGGCATGCTCCTTGAGGATCGAGAACATCATCTCGCCCTTGCGCATGCTCGGTGCGTTCTCGATCTCCCATTCCTCGGCCATCGCCAACAATTCGGCCGGAGTCTTCGCCTTCAGATCGGCAAGATTGAGACGTTCGATATTCATGGCGGCTGTATCCTCGGAATGCCGATCCGCAGATCCGCATCATCAGTCATGGCAGGGGGGACGCAGGGGTCGGACGACCCGGCGTTTGTCCCATAGCCGCATGCCCCGCGCGAGTCAACCGATCAGAACTTGACGATCACCGACAGCACGATCACGACCATCAAAACCGTGGGCACCTCGTTCATCAGCCGATACTGCCGACCGGTCATCACGTTCCGCCCGTCCATGAAATCCTTCCTGCGGCTGCCCAGCCACATGTGGAACCACGTCATCGCGATCACCGATGCCGCCTTGGTCCAAGGCCAGACGGCCGCCCAGTCCACGATCCCCGGCGTCGCCACCAGCGCAAGCCCGAGGCCCCAGGTCGCCAGCATGGCCGGCGTCATGATCGCCTTCAGCAGCAAACGCTCCATCTTCTGGAACATCGCATCGGTGTCGGTTCCTGCCACCACCTGTTCGGTGTGATAGACAAAAAGCCGGGGGAGGTAAAACAACCCCGCCATCCAGGCGATGACCGCCATCACATGACCCGCCTTGATCCAGAGATAGCCCGACGCCAGCAGATCATCCATCAAACCCTGTCCCATCTCTTCCTCTTTAAAGAAGTATATCTAGAAAGAAGGTGTTGTTGTAGGGGCTGGGGACAATCGTATTGCCGGAATGGTCCCCTGTTTCATCCCCAGCTTCCGGTCTGGGGATCGATTCCTGAAAAACATCGGAAGACTTCAAGAATCTGAAGTAATTTCAATGGGCTATCTGCCAGAAATCCCAACGTGACCATCCATCCACAGCCCGCGGATGATCCGGTCTGTCAACATCCCCCGCCCCAAGTTCTGCCGGTGTGGAAAACCCCCGCCGCCGCTTGACAAGCCGGCCCGAAACTCTGTCCCTGTGGCTGAACCCCGCGTTTCCGGTCCATCCGTCGTCAGGAACAAATCCAGATTGTCCACACAGCCATCCCCAGCGCGCCCGCTGCGCCTCGCCTCCGGTTCCGCTATCCGCCTGCAGCTTCTTCAGTCGGCCGGTCTCGACGTCCGTGCGACAGCGGTACGCCTCGATGAGGACGGCTTGCGCGCCGCGCTTCTGGCCGACGGTGCGACCCCGCGCGACATCGCCGACGCCCTGGCCGAGATGAAGGCCCGCAAGCTTGCAGACCGCGAACCCGGCGCGCTGGTCCTTGGGTGCGATCAGGTTCTGGACTGCGACGGCGAAGCCTGGGGCAAGCCGGAATCCGCTGATGCAGCAAGGGCACAACTCGCCATTCTTCGCGGCCGGACCCACCGCCTTTATTCTGCCGCCGTGCTATACGACGCGCAGGAACCCGTCTGGCGCCATGTAGGGGAAGTGCGGTTGACGATGCGGATGTTCAGCGACAGCTATCTTGATGCCTATCTGGCCCGCAACTGGCCCGATGTGGCATCGTCGGTGGGGGGATACAAACTCGAATCCGAAGGCGCCCGCCTCTTTGACCGGATCGAGGGTGACTACTTCAGCGTCCTCGGCATGCCCCTGTTGCCGCTGCTGGGATATCTCGCGCAGCGCGGGTTCATCGCGGCATGACAGACCTGACCAAGATACCGCTCGCCGGCGTCATCGGACAGCCGATCGCCCACAGCCGATCGCCTGCGCTGCACGGCTACTGGCTGCGGCGCTACGGCATCCGCGGCCACTATATCCCGATGGACGTGTCGCAGTCGGATCTGCAACAGGTGCTTGAAATCCTGCCCCGTCTGGGCTTCGTCGGCCTGAACGTGACAATTCCGCACAAGGAAACCGTACTCGGGTTGGCCGATGTGGTGACCGACCGCGCCGCGCTGATCGGTGCCGCCAACACCCTGATCTTCCGCAAGGACGGCCGGATTCACGCCGACAACACCGACGGTTCCGGCTTCATGGCCAACCTGCGCCAGAATGCACCACAGTGGAGCCCTGCGTCCGGTCCGGCGGCGGTCTTCGGGGCCGGTGGCGCGGCCCGCGCCGTGATCGCCGCCCTGATCGAGGTCGGCGTGCCCGAAATCCGGCTTGCCAACCGCACCCGCCCCCGGGCCGAGGCGCTGCGGTCTGATTTCGGGGCCAAGGTGGTGATCCATGACTGGGTGCAATCCGCCAACATGCTGGAAGGCGCCGCCATCGTCGTCAACACCACCTCGCTTGGAATGACCGGCAAGCCCGATTTCCGCGTCCCGCTCGATGCACTGGCAGCGGGCACCCTTGTGACCGATCTGGTCTATACTCCCTTGAAGACCCGCTTCCTCCTCGAAGCGGAAGAACGGGGCTGTCATGCCGTCGACGGTCTGGGAATGCTGCTGCATCAGGCCGCGCCCGGGTTCGAACGCTGGTTCGGTCTGCGCCCCGAAGTGGACGATGCCACCCGCGCGGCGGTTCTGTCGGCATGACTTTCCTGCTGGGGTTGACCGGCTCGATCGGCATGGGCAAATCGACCACGGCGCGGTTTTTTGTCGAACTCGGTGTGCCCGTGTGGGACGCGGACGCCGCAGTGCATCGCCTGTACGCAGGTCCGGCCGTCGGCACCCTCGCGCCGCACTTCCCCGAGGCGGTGCGGACCGGCACCGTGGACCGTGCCGTGCTGAAATCCCGGATTGCAACAGATCCGGCCGCCCTGCCCCTGCTTGAATCGCTGATCCATCCCCTTGTCGCCGCCGACCGCGCCGCGTTTGCCGCCGCCACCACGTCCGACATCGCCGTCTTTGACATCCCGCTTCTGTTCGAGAACGGTACCGAGGCCCGGATGCACGCCACCCTTCTTGTTACCGCGCCTTCCGCCCTGCAGCGCGCCCGCGTGTTGGCGCGCCCCGGAATGACCGAACAGCAGTTCCAGACCCTGCTCGCGCGCCAGATGCCCGATGCACGGAAGCGCAGCCTCGCCACCCATGTCGTCGAAACCCTGTCCCTCGATGCCACCCGTGCCTATGTTGTCGCACTCGTCAGCCATATCCGGAGCCGCGATGCGTGAAATCGTCCTCGACACCGAAACCACCGGGCTCGACCCCGCCAGTGGCGACCGCATCGTCGAAATCGGCGCTGTCGAGCTGTTCAACCACCTGCCCACCGGCAGAACCTATCATCAATACCTCAATCCCCAGCGCGCGATGCCCCCCGAAGCGTTCGAGGTGCATGGCCTTGGCGACGATTTCCTGCGCGACAAACCGCTTTTCGCGTCCGTCGCCACCGAATTTCTGGCGTTCATCGCCGACTCGCCGCTGGTCATTCACAATGCCGCCTTCGACATGAAGTTTCTCAACGCCGAACTCGTCCGGTCCGGTCATCCCCCGCTGCAGAACAGTCGCGCGACTGATACCTTGATGATATCACGACAGAAATTCCCAGGTTCTCCGGCCTCTCTCGATGCCTTGTGCCGCCGCTTCGGCATCGACAATTCGGGTCGTGCGAAACATGGCGCGCTGCTGGACAGCGAAATCCTTGCCGAGGTCTATCTGGAACTCGTCGGCGGTCGCCAACCCGATTTCGGCCTGTCCCCCGAACAGCAGCGCAGGGGCCGCGAGGCGACCGGGACCGAGGCTTGGCGCCCCCGTCCCCGGCCGGTGCCCTTGCCGCCCCGCCTGACCGCAGAAGAGGCCGCGGCGCATCAGGCCTTCATCGGCAAGATGGGTGATACGGCGATCTGGACCAAGCGGATCGACACCCGCCCCGCCTTCCCGCCCCCGAAAACCTGACCCGCGCGACACATGATCGGCTCGGCAGCGCGGTGAAATGATGGTCAGATCACCCGCACCAGCCGCAAAGCATCATGGATCGCCGCATGCGTGTTGCGCGCTGCAACCGCATCCCCGACCCGGAACAGCCGGAACCCCGTCGGCCCACCCGTCAGCATCTGCGCCTGTCCGGCAACCAGTGCCTCATAATCCACCGCGCCAAAGTTCTGCGACAGCGGTTTCAGGTCGAAATACAAGTCCGCCAGTGGCTGCGTGGCGTGATTCACCACCACCTGATCGTAGACAGTCGACCGAACCGCGCCGGAATAGTCTGTCCCCACCGTGGCCCTGATCCGGTTGCCGTCCCGCGCAACGCCCCGCAGCCGCCATGCGACCGTGAACACGGTGTCGCGCGCCTGCAGCGCGCGCATGTAGGGCACCAGGTTCATCCCCATCACCTCCGGGGCAAAGGTCCGGTCCGGGGTCATCACCTCCACATGACTTCCGGCCTCGGCCAGAAGTTGCGCTGCCTGCATCGCGGTGTGGTCCCCCGCATCGTCGTAAAGCAGAACCTGGGTGCCGGGCTTCACGTCGCCCGAAAGGATATCCCATGCCGAAACCGTCAGGTCATTGCCGAAGCTCAGAATATCCTTCTCGGGCAACCCCCCTGTCGCCACGATGACCACATCCGGCGCGCAGGACAGGACGTCGGATGCCTCTGCCCAGGTGTTGAAGCGGAACTCCACCCCCCGGGCTGCGCACTGCGCCAGTCGCCAGTCGATGATGCCGATCATCTCGCGCCGCCGCGCCGTCTGCGCGGTCAGCCGGACCTGCCCGCCCGCCTGCGCCGCGGCCTCGAACACCGTCACCCGGTGCCCCCGCTCGGCCGCCACCCGCGCCGCCTCCAGCCCCGCAGGCCCGGCGCCCACGACCACCACATGCCGAACCACCTCTGACCGATCCACCTCATGCGGCAGCGTCTCTTCGCGCCCGGTTGAAGGGTTGTGGATGCACAGCGCCATCCCGCCCTGATAGATCCGGTCCAGACAATATGTTGCCCCGACGCAGGGCCGGATATCCGCCTCGCGTCCTTCGATGATCTTGCGCACGATGTGCGGGTCCGCCATATGCGCCCGCGTCATCCCGACCATGTCCAACTGTCCCGAGGCAATCGCGTGCCGCGCCGTCGCCACGTCCGGAATCCGCGCCGCATGGAAGGTCGGCAACCCCACCTCGGCCCGCACCCGCCCGGCAAAATCCAGATGCGGGGCCGATGCCATGCCCTGCACCGGAATCACGTCGGTCAGCGCCGCGTCCGTGTGGATGCGCCCCCGGATGATGTTCAGAAAATCGACCAGAGCCGAATCCCGGAACATTTTCCCGATTGCCACCCCTTCATCGACTGAAATGCCCCCCCTTTCGGCCTCGTCCGCCGTGTACCGCACGCCCAGCAGGAAGTTTTCCCCCACCCGTTTGCGGCAGGCAGCCAGCACCTCCATCGCGAACCGCGCCCGGTTTTCCAGACTGCCGCCATAGGGCGCGGCCAGTGTGTTGGTCAGCGGCGACAGGAACTGGTCCATCAGATGCCCGTAGCATTCGAACTCCACGCCATCCAATCCCGCCGCCTGCATGCGTTCTGCCGCGTCGGCGTAATCCGCGATGATGCGCGCGATGTCCCAATCCTCGACCACCTTCGGAAAGGCCCGGTGCGACGGTTCCCGCGACGGCCCCGCGCCCAGAACCGGCAGCCAGTCGCCCTTGTCCCAGCGCGTCCGCCGCCCGAGGTGCGTCAACTGTATCATCACCGCCGCCCCCGCCTCGTGGCAGTCATCGGCCAGCCGCCGCATCCAGGGCACCACCTCGTCCTTGTAGGCCAGGATGTTGTTGAACACGGGCGGGCTGTCCTTCGACACTGCCGCCGACCCCGCCGTCATGGTCAGCGCGACCCCCGCCTTTGCCCGCTCCAGGTGATACAGCCGGTAGCGGTCCTTCGGCATCCCGTCTTCGGGATAGGCCGGTTCATGGCTGGTGGTCATGATCCGGTTGCGAAGCGTCAGATGCTTCAACTGATAGGGCTGCAGCAGCGGGTCTTTGGACATGGTCACACCTCCGGCTTTCCCTCAGCCTAGGCGCGACCATCTCCCGCCAATCGCAGAAACCCGACAGATGAAGGTCAATTCCGGCCGCGGCTCAGGTCTCCAGAATCGTTGGCAGGCGCAGTCCCTGTTCGCGCGCGCAGGCGACAGCCGTCTCATAGCCCGCATCCGCATGCCGCCAGACGCCGGATGCCGGGTCGTTCCACAACACCCGCTCCAGCCGCCGCGCCGCCTCGCGCGTGCCATCGGCCACGATGACAACGCCGGAATGCTGCGAAAATCCCATCCCCACGCCACCGCCATGGTGGATCGAAACCCAGGTCGCCCCCGAGGCGGTATTGACCAGCGCATTCAGCAGCGGCCAGTCCGAAACCGCATCCGACCCGTCCTTCATGCTCTCTGTCTCGCGGTTGGGCGAGGCGACCGAACCCGCATCCAGATGGTCCCGCCCGATCACGATGGGCGCCTTCAACTCTCCACTTGCCACCATCTCGTTGAACATCAGCCCCGCCCGGTGCCGGTCGCCGAGGCCGATCCAGCAGATGCGCGCGGGCAGCCCCTGAAACGCAATCCGGTCCGCCGCCATGTCCAGCCAGCGGTGCAGATGGTTGTTTTCGGGGAACAACCGCTTCATCGCCGCGTCGGTCTTGCGGATATCCTCCGGGTCGCCCGAAAGGGCCACCCAGCGGAACGGCCCGATCCCCTTGCAGAACAGCGGGCGGATATAGGCGGGCACGAATCCGGGGAAGGCAAAGGCAGTCTCCAGCCCTTCATCCTTGGCTACCTGTCTGATGTTGTTGCCATAATCCAACGTCGGCACGCCTGCGTTCCAGAAATCCACCATGGCCGCGACGTGGACCTTCATCGACGCCCGCGCGGCCACCTCGACCGATTTCGGGTCACTTTCGCGCGCGGCCTTCGCCTGTTCCACCGTCCAGCCCTGTGGCAGATACCCGTTCAACGGGTCATGCGCCGAGGTCTGGTCGGTCACGATGTCCGGTCGCGCCCCGCCCGCAATCATCCGCCGAACCAACTCGGGGAACACATCCGCCGCGTTGCCAAGAAGTCCGACCGACTTCGCCTCTCCCGCCGCCGTCCACCCGGCGATCATCGCCAGCGCCTCATCCAGCGTCCGCGCCTTGGCATCGACGTACCGTGTGCGCAGCCGGAAATCGATCCGCGTCTCGTCACACTCCACCGCCAGACAGCAGGCCTCGGCCATCACGGCCGCCAAGGGCTGCGCGCCCCCCATTCCGCCCAGCCCTGCGGTCAAGATCCAGCGCCCCCGCAGCGACCCGGCATAATGCTGCCGCCCGGCTTCGGCGAATGTCTCGTAGGTTCCCTGCACGATGCCTTGCGTGCCGATGTAGATCCACGACCCGGCTGTCATCTGGCCGTACATCATCAAGCCCTTGCGGTCCAATTCGTTGAAATGGTCCCAGGTCGCCCAGTGTGGCACCAGATTCGAATTCGCGATCAAGACGCGCGGCGCATCCGCATGCGTCCGGACCACGGCCACGGGACGCCCCGATTGCACCACCAGCGTCTCGTCTGACTCAAGATCGCGCAGCGTGGCCACGATCCGGTCGAAATCGCCCCACGACCGCGCCGCGCGCCCGATCCCGCCATAGACCACCAGTTCCGCCGGGTTTTCAGCCACATCGGGGTGCAGGTTGTTCATCAGCATCCGCAGCGCGGCTTCGGTCTGCCAGCTTTTGCAGGTCATCTCGACGCCCGTCGCGGGCAGCACGACACGGGCATTCTTGCGGTCAAACATGCGTCTCTCCCATCAAAGCTTTGGTAAATCCAGTCCGCAGGCCGCCACGAGGCCGCCTTCGGCCACCAACCGTGCCGCCGCCGCAAGGTCCGGGGCCAGATACCGGTCCTCGCCCAGCGTCGCCACATCCTGCCGTAGCCGCGCAACAACAGACGCCAGCGGAACACTCGTCATCAGTGGCGCACGAAACTCGATCCCCTGTGCGGCACAGATCGCCTCGACGCCAAGGATCACGTTCAGGTTCTCGACCATCCGCCCCAGCCGCACCGCGCCATGTGCGGCCATGCTGACGTGGTCTTCCTGATTGGCGCTGGTCGGGGTGCTGTCGGTGACGCAAGGCATCGCGATGTGTTTGTTTTCACACATCAATGCCGCCGTGGTCACTTCTGCGATCATCAGGCCAGAATTCAACCCCGGCTTCGGCGTCAGAAACGCGGGCAGATCGAAGGACAGCACCGGATCGACCATTAACGCCACCCGGCGTTGCGCAATCGCGCCGATCTCGGACAGCGCCAACGCGATCATGTCTGCGGCAAACCCCACCGGTTCGGCATGGAAATTCCCGCCAGACACGATCAGCCCCGCCTCGGTCAGCACCAGCGGATTGTCCGTCGCCGCGTTCGCCTCGATCTCCAGCGTTCCTGCCGCCATCCGCAGAACGTCCATCGCGGCCCCGGTGACCTGCGGCTGACAGCGGATGCAGTAGGGGTCCTGAACCCGGCTATCACCGATCTGGTGACTTTCGCGAATTTCGGAACCGGCCAGCAGCGCCCGCATCGCCGCCGCCGCTTCGATCTGTCCGGCATGACCGCGCAACGCGTGAATCTCGGGTTGCAGCGGGGCGGTCGACCCCATGATCGCATCGGTGGACAGCGCCGAGGTGACCAGCGCCGCCTGCGCCGCTGCCCAGCCGTCGAACAGCCCGGCCAGCGCGAAGGCCGTCGAAAACTGCGTGCCGTTGATGAAGGCCAGCCCCTCTTTCGGACCCAGCGCGACCGGAGCCAGCCCGGCAGCGGCCAGCGCCTCGGCTCCCGGCAACACCTGGCCCGCCACCTCTGCCTCGCCCTGCCCGATCAGCACGGCGGTCATATGCGCAAGCGGCGCCAGATCGCCCGATGCGCCGACCGATCCCTGCCCCGGCACAACCGGCGTCACGCCGCGCGCCAGCATCGACTCGAGAAGTTCGATCAGGGCCCAGCGCACCCCCGAAGCCCCCCGCCCAAGGCTGAGAAGTTTCAGCACCATCATCAAACGCACGTGCCTGCGCGAGATCGGTGCCCCTACCCCGCAGCAATGCGACAGGATCAGATTGCGCTGCAAGGTCGCAGTATCCTCTGCCGCGATCCGCAGCGACGCAAGCTTGCCGAACCCGGTGTTCACACCGTAGACCGGCGCGTCCCCGGCCGCTGCTGCCGCGATGGCCGCTGCCGCCGCCTCGACTCCGGGCCTGCAACTGCGGTTCAGCGTCACCGAAACCTCGCGCCGGTACACCAGCGCCAGTTGCGCCAGCGTCGCCTGTCCCGGCGTCAGAACCAGATCCGTCACATCACACCTCCGATGATCCGCCGCCACAGCGGGTTGTACCCGATCCGGTACGCCAGTTCTGCCGGATGGTCGCAATCCCACACCGCCAGATCGGCCACGCTGCCAACCGCCAGAGTACCCCGCCCCGGCAGGCCCAGGGCGCGCGCGGCGTGCACCGTCACCCCCGCCAACGCCTCGGCCGGGGTCATGCGGAACAGCGTGCAGGCCATGTTCATCGCCAGCAGCAGCGATGACATTGGCGATGACCCGGGGTTCATGTCGGTCGCCACGGCCATCGGCACCCCATGCGACCGCAGCAGGGCAACCGGAGGGGCCTGAACCTCGCGCAGGGTGTAGAATGCCCCCGGCAGAATCACGGCCACGGTCCCTGCTGCCGCCATGGACCGGCATCCAGCTTCGTCCAGGTATTCCAGATGGTCCGCCGAAAGTGCGCCATGTGCCGCTGCCAGCGCCGCGCCGCCCAGGTTCGACAACTGTTCGGCGTGCAGCTTGACGGGCAGCCCCAGTTCGGCTGCCAGCGAAAACACCCGCTGCATCTGGGGCACCGAAAAAGCGATTCCCTCGCAGAACCCGTCCACCGCATCGACCAGTCCTTCGGCATGGGCTGCGCGCAATGTGGGAAGGCAGATTTCCTCTAGATACGCGTCGGCGCGCCCGGCGTATTCGGACGGAACCGCGTGCGCGCCCAGAAAACTGGTGCGCACCACCACGGCCCGGATCTGCGCGATGCGCCGCGCCACCCGCAGCATGCGCAATTCGGTATCACGGTCCAACCCGTAGCCCGACTTGACCTCGATCACCGAAACGCCTTCGGCGATTGCGGCGTCGACACGGGGCAGGGCGCTTGCCAGCAGATCATCTTCGCCAGCGGCCCGCGTGGCCGTCACGGTCGACATGATCCCCCCGCCCGCCCGCGCGATCTGTTCATAGGTCGCGCCGTTCAACCGCTGCTCGAACTCGGCAGCGCGGTTGCCCCCGTGCACAAGGTGGGTATGGCAATCGATCAACCCCGGTGTGACCAGCCGCCCGCCCAGATCGTGCTGTGGCAGATGGGCGTGGGCCGCGGGCAGATCGCCCCGCGCGCCGATCCAGACAATCCTGCCTTCGCCGACCACCATCGCGCCGTCGTCGATCAGGCCATAGGGCGCGTCCCCCGGCACCATCGTCGCCAGTCGGCAGGACGTGAAAAGGCCCAAGGTCTGAGGCACGGCAACGATCCCGAAATCGGTTGTCTCTGATTATATATGCGACTAACATCGTTATGTCTATACATAAGGACCTTACCATGATTTTCGCTGAACAGGCCTGTTTGCCCCAGGGCTGGGCCAACAACGTGCGCCTGATCCTGCGTGACGGCGACTTGGCGACGATCACTCCCGACGCCGCGCCGCAGCCCGGCGACGTCCGCGTGAAGACCCTGCTGCCCGCACTGTCCAATGTGCACAGCCACAGCTTTCAGCGCGCGATGGCCGGCATGACCGAACACCGCGCCGCAGGGCAGGACAGTTTCTGGACATGGCGTGAGCTGATGTATCGGTTCACCGCGTGCCTGTCGCCCGAACAGGTTCAGGCCATCGCGGCCCAGACATTCATGGAGATGCAGGAGGCGGGTTTTGCCGCGGTCGGAGAATTCCACTACCTGCACCACCAACCCGGCGGCGCGCCTTACGAGGATCTGGCGGAACTGACGTGCCGCATCTACGCCGCCGCCGCCGAAACGGGAATCGGACTGACCCACCTACCGGTTTTCTATACCTATGGCGGGGCTGGAAAACTGCCGTTGGCGCAGGGCCAGCTTCGGTTCGGCGCGAGCCTTGAACAATACGCCCGCCTGCTTGACGCCGCCCGGTCGGCAGCGCGTCACCTTCCGCCTGATACCCGCGTCGGCGTCGCCCCGCACTCACTGCGCGCCACCAGTCCGGATGACCTTGCCGCGATCCTGCCACTGGCACGGGGTTGCCCCATCCACATCCACATCTCCGAACAGCCGCAAGAGGTTGCCGACATAACCCGATGGCTGGGTGCGCGGCCGGTGGACTGGCTGCTGGATCATGCCGATGTCGGTCCGGACTGGTGCCCGATCCACGCGACCCACATGACGCCCGGTGAAACGAGACGTCTGGCAGAAACCGGAGCGGTCGCAGGACTTTGCCCGATCACCGAGGCGAACCTTGGCGATGGGCCGTTCGACGGACCCGGCTGGCGCGCGGCCGGCGGCAGGTTCGGCATCGGGTCCGACAGCAACATCCGCATCTCGATGATCGAGGAGCTGCGCACCCTGGAGTACAGCCAGCGCCTGCGCGATCTTTCTCGCAACGTGATGGTCGACGCAGGCTCGACGGGCAGGGCGCTTTACATGGCTGCGGCCAAGGGGGGCGCACAGGCCTTGGGCCGCAAGGCGGGGCAGATCGCGCCGGGATACCTTGCCGATCTGACCGCCATCGACCACACGCATCCGGCCCTGTGCGCGCTGACGCCGGCACAACTCCTCGACGGACTTGTCTTTGCCGCCCCAGACAGCGCGGTGACGGATGTCTGGTCTGCCGGACGCCACATGGTTCGCGATGGCCGCCACATCCACCGTGACCGGATCGTCGCCGGATGGCGGACATCTGTGGCCGCGCTGACGGCCGATTTGTGATGGCCGGTGACTCCCCAGGCCGCACCACCTACCGCGTGGTGCAGACCGAAATCCTGCGCCGAATCACCGGCGGCCCGTGGGGGCCGGGCACGCTGTTGCCCACCGAAGAAGACCTTGCGCAGCAATTCGGCTGCGCGCGCGCCACGATCAACCGTGCGCTGCGCGAGATTGACGAGCTTGGCCTCATCGACCGTCGACGCAAGTCCGGAACGCGCGTCCGGCTTGCGCCGGTTCGGCAGGCCCGTTTCGAGATTCCGCTGGTGCGCGCCGAAGTCGAGGCAACCGGCGCGGCCTACCGGTATTCCCTTGTGCATCGTGAAATGCCTGATGCCCCGGACTGGCTACGCGCCCGCCTGAACCTTGCGCCGGGGGCTGTGGCGCTGCATCTGATCTGCATGCATTTTGCAGACGGCGCGCCCTATCAACTCGAGGACCGCTGGATAAACATCACTGCCCTGCCGCAAGCCGAGGATCACGACTTTGACCTGCAGGGCCCGAACGAATGGCTGATCGCAACCGTGCCCTTTTCAGAGGTTGAAATCAGTTTTGAGGCCACGGCTGCCGGTGTCGCAGAGGTGACGCACCTGAACCACCGCAGCGGCGACCCGGTGTTTCACGTGAAACGCACGACCTGGTGGCAGGGTGCCGCAATCACCCATGTCGGACTCAGCTATCGCGCAGGCCACCGGATGACCGCGCGCTATTAGGCGCAGACCTGAACCCGCGTGCCCCATCCATCGCATTTCGCCGCCAGATCAGCGGGCAGCGCCGCATCGGTGAACAGCGTGTCCAGTTCGGCCATCGACGCCAGCCGCGCCGGGGCTGACCGGTTCAGCTTGGATGCATCGCAGACGAGGAACACCCGCCGCGCCTGCCGGATGATGGCTTTCGACACGCGCACCTCGGCCAGATCATAGTCCAGAAGATCACCGTCCCGGTCCAGTGCAGAGGTGCCGATCACCGCGAAATCCACCTTGAACTGTTCGAAGAACTGGGTGGTCAACTCTCCGACCAAACCCCCGTCCGACCGGCGAAGCGCCCCTCCGGCCACCATGATCTCGCATCCCGGATTGGCGGTCAGGATGTTGGCGACATTCATGTTGTTGGTCACGACGGTGATGTTGGAATGCTGCAGCAGCGCCCGAGCCACGGCCTCTGTCGTGGTCCCGAGGTTCATGATGATCGAACAGTTGTTGGGAATGGCCGCCGCACAGGCCCGTGCAATTGCCGCCTTCGCCGCCTCGTTCATCCGGCCGCGCTGCTCATAGCCCAGATTGGTCACGCCGGTGCGCAGAATCGCCCCGCCGTGCACCCGGTCAAGGTGCCCCGCATCGGCAAGTTCGGTCAGATCGCGCCGGATCGTCTGCAGCGTCACCTCGAACCGCTGCGCAAGATCGTCGACGACGACCCGGCCTTCGCTTCGGGCCAGTTCCAGGATTTCGGTTTGCCGGAAACTCAGTGCCAACGGGATGCCCATGCTTGATCGTCCACCGTTGGCATTGTCAAAGAAGCGGCGGGAACGATCAAGCGCGAACTCCGGATGCGGTCGCAGCAAACGCAAGGATTCGATGCCGCAATGCAGCGCGAAATGTTTCGAAAACCGGCGAAGGGCAGGGTCACGGCACGAATTCCGGCCCGCACCGCGCGCCGATGTTCGGTTTCCGGAAAAGCGCGCCGAAACGAAACAAAGTCTTTGACGGCTGCGATGAAACGCGGCAAGATCCCGTAACTCTGGGAGGAGAGCTTCGTGTTAGACGTCGAACGGTCCGTTATGACCGACCTGTTCATCATCGGTGGCGGCATCAACGGCTGTGGGATCGCCCGCGACGCCGTCGGGCGCGGGCTGACCGTCGCCCTGGCCGAACAGGGCGATCTGGCGCAGGCCACCTCGTCATCCTCGACCAAGCTGTTTCATGGCGGTCTGCGGTATCTGGAGTATTTCGAGTTCCGTCTGGTTCAGGAAGCCTTGCAGGAGCGTGAGACGCTGCTGGTTGCAATGCCCCACATCTCGTGGCCAATGCGGTTCGTGCTGCCCTATCATCCCGACATGCGGTTCGAAGGCGACACGCCGACCGGGCGCCTGATGGCGCGCCTGATGCCGTGGATGAAGGGTCGCCGTCCGGCATGGCTGATCCGTCTGGGGCTTTTCCTTTACGACAACCTTGGTGGACGCAAGATTCTGCCCGGCACCCGCACGATAGACCTGACCCGCGACCCGGCAGGTACTCCGCTGCAGCCGCGCTTTGCCCGCGCCTATGAATATTCGGACTGCTGGATCGAAGACAGCAAGCTGGTGTCCCTGAATGCCGCGGATGCCGCCCGGCTTGGTGCTCGGATCATGACCCGGACCCGCGTGATCAGCGCCGACCGGACGGCCGGGCACTGGACGATCACGACGCAAGGGCCCGATGGCACGCAGACCCACCACGCCCGTGCACTGGTCAACGCCGGGGGACCGTGGGTCGAAGACATCATCCGCAATGTGGCCCGGATCAACTCGACCGAAGGGGTTCGGCTGGTGCGGGGCAGCCACATCGTGACGCGCAAGCTTTATGACCACGACCGCTGCTATTTCTTTCAAGGCACGGATGGGCGGATCATCTTTGCCATTCCCTATGAGCAGGATTTCACCCTGATCGGCACCACGGACAAGGATCATCAGGGCGATCCGAAATCGGCCGTCTGCACGGAGGAAGAGCGGGACTACCTCTGCGCCTTCGCCAGCCAGTATTTCAAGACACCCGTCACAGCCGCAGACGTGGTCTGGACCTATTCCGGCGTGCGCCCCCTATACAATGACGGCGCGAAATCCGCGACGGCCGCAACGCGGGACTATGTGCTGTCGCTGGATGAAACCGGTGCACCGCTTCTGAACGTGTTCGGCGGCAAGATCACCACCTACCGCCGTCTGGCCGAATCCGCGCTTGCCAAACTGGTGCCATTCTTTCCGCAGGCCAAACCGCAGTGGACGGCCCGTGCGCCCCTGCCGGGCGGCGATTTTCCGCATGACGGCGCCGCAGCCCTGACAGCCCGTCTTTGCGCCGACTATCCGTTCCTGACGCCGTTCTGGGCCGCCCGCCTGATCCGCGCCTATGGCACGCAGGCCGCGACCCTTCTGGGCACCGCCCGCAGTGCGGCGGACCTTGGCCGCGATTTCGGGGCCACGTTGACCGAGGCCGAAGTGCATTGGCTGATCGCGCATGAATTCGCCACCCGCGCCGAAGATATCGTCTGGCGCCGGACCAAGCTGGGTCTGCGGATGACGCCGGACCAGATTGCGGACCTCGACTCGTTCATGACCGGAACAACCGCATCGCGGGCGGCAGTCGCTCCCGCCGCCGAATAGGGAAACAGATGGCGCTGGAATTGCAGACGGTTTCACGGATGGAAAAGGGGCAGGTCATCCTGCATTCCACCAGCCTGACACTGGAAAAGGGCACGATGAACGTGCTTTTGGGCCCGACCCTGTCGGGCAAGACCAGTCTGATGCGCCTGATGGCCGGGCTTGACGCCCCCACGACCGGCAAACTGATCTGGAACGGGCAGGACGTGACCGGAATGCGCGTGCAGGACCGCAAGGTCGCGATGGTCTATCAGCAGTTCATCAACTACCCCGGCATGAGCGTGTACGACAACATCGCCTCGCCCTTGCGCCTGATGGGCAAATCGGCGGCCGAGATCGACCGCGCCGTCCGCGCCACCGCTGACATGCTGAAACTGACACCGATGCTGACGCGCAAACCACTGGAGCTTTCGGGCGGGCAGCAACAGCGCTGCGCGCTGGCCCGCGCGCTGGTGAAAGAGGCGGGGCTGGTCCTGCTGGACGAACCGCTCGCCAACCTCGACTACAAGCTGCGCGAGGAACTGCGGGCCGAGATTCCGCGCATCTTTGCCCAGTCCGGCGCGATCTTTGTCTATGCCACGACCGAACCCGAAGAGGCGCTGTTGCTGGGGGGGCGGACGGCGACCCTGTGGGAAGGCCGCGTGACCCAGTTCGGCGCGACGCCGGACGTCTACCGCAACCCCGTTGATGCCGTCACCGCGCGGGTGTTCAGCGACCCGCCGATGAATTTTGTCGACTGCACCAAGCAGGGCGACCGGATGAGCCTGGGCTTGGGCGTCACCGTTCCGGCAAGGGGACGTTTCGCCCGTCTGCAGGATGGCCGCTATCAGGCCGGGTTCCGTGCCAACCACCTGCACCTGCACCAGAATTCAGGCGACTCGGTGCAGTTCGCCTGCACGCTGGGGGCCAGCGAGATCACCGGGTCGGAAACCTATCTGCACCTTGATCACGGCCCGGACCGCTGGGTCGGGCTGGTGCATGGCGTGCAGGATCTGTCGATCGGGTCAGAGGTGGGCATCTGGCTTGACCCCGAACACGTCTACCTGTTCGATCCGGCCGGAAAACTCGCCGCCCCCCGTGGCGCAGGAGCATAGCATGGCCCGGATCACCCTTTCCAACCTCGCCCACAGCTACGTTCCCAACCCCAAGTCCGAGGCTGATTTCGCGCTGAAGGAAATGGACCACGTCTGGGACGATGGCGGGGCCTATGCGCTGCTGGGCGCTTCGGGCTGCGGCAAGACCACGCTCTTGAACATCATCTCCGGGCTTGTTCATCCCTCGCAGGGGCGCGTCCTGTTCGGCGATGACGACATGACCAATGCCCCGACGGCGATGCGCAACATCGCGCAGGTGTTCCAGTTTCCTGTCGTCTACGACACGATGACGGTGCGCGAGAACCTGGCCTTTCCGCTGAAGAACCGCGTCATGGACCCGGCCTATATCCAGTCCCGCGTGGCGCAGATCGCCGCCATGATCGGGATGGAGGCGACGCTGGACCGCAAGGCGCGCGGACTGACCGCCGATGCCAAGCAGAAGATCAGCCTTGGCCGCGGCATGGTGCGGCAGGATGTCAACGCCATCCTGTTCGACGAACCCCTGACCGTCATCGACCCGCACATGAAGTGGGAATTGCGCACGCAGTTGAAACTGCTGCACCGCGAATTCGGCCACACGATGATCTATGTGACCCACGACCAGACCGAGGCGCTGACCTTTGCCGACAAGGTCGTTGTGCTGCACGAAGGCCGTGTCGTGCAGATGGGCACGCCGCAGGAACTGTTCGAAACGCCCGAGCATACCTTCGTCGGCTATTTCATCGGCTCTCCGGGGATGAACCTGCTTGACGCGACCATCGACGGCGCGCGGGCGCAGACCGCCGCAGGCCCGGTGCCGCTGGGGGCGACCTACGCCCCGCAACAAGGCCGTACCCAGATCGGCATCCGTCCGGAATATGCGGTGATGACAAAGGGTGAAGGCCTGCCCGCCCGCGTGCTGCGGGTCGAGGATGTGGGCCGCCACCGCATCATTCGCGCCGATGTGGCGGGTACGCAGATCAGCGTCATCGTCCCCGAAGGCCAACCCGTCGGGGACGACCTGACCCATGTCCGGTTCGACCCCGCCCGCGTCAACGTCTACGCCAATGACTGGCGCGTCAAAGGAGCTGACCGCTGATGGACAAGACGCAGAACAACCGCGCGTGGTTTCTGGTGCTGCCGGTTCTGGTGCTTGTGGCGTTTTCCGCCGTCATCCCCCTGATGACCGTGGTGAACTATGCCTTTAACGACACGTTCGGGCAGAATGAATTCTTCTGGAACGGTCTCGGCTGGTTCGAAGACATGCTGGGATCGGACCGGATGCACGAGGCGCTGGGCCGTCAGGTTCTGTTCTCGGCCATCATCCTCGCCATCGAGGTGCCGCTGGGGATCTTCGTGGCGCTGAACATGCCGAAAAAGGGGTTCTGGAGCAGTTTCTGCCTTGTCCTGATGGCGCTGCCGCTGCTGATCCCGTTCAACGTGGTCGGCACGATCTGGCAGATCTTCGGACGGGTCGATATCGGGTTGCTGGGCCACACGCTGGCGGCACTGGGTGTCGACTACAACTACACCAACGACGCGCTGGATGCCTGGGTCACGATCATCGTCATGGACGTCTGGCACTGGACGTCGCTGGTGGCGCTGTTGTGCTATGCCGGGCTGCAATCCATCCCGCAGGCCTACTATCAGGCCGCCCGCATCGATCAGGCCAGCCGGTGGAGCATCTTTCGGTACATTGAACTGCCCAAGATGGCGGGCGTCCTGCTGATCGCGGTTCTGCTGCGCTTCATGGACAGCTTCATGATCTACACCGAACCCTTCGTTCTGACCGGGGGCGGGCCGGGCAATTCGACCACCTTCCTGTCGATCGATCTGGTCAAGATGGCCGTCGGCCAGTTCGACCTCGGTCCGGCGGCGGCGTTCAGCCTGATGTATTTCCTGGTGATCCTGCTGGTGTCGTGGGTGTTCTACACCGTGATGACCACCCTTGATAAGCAGGAGACAAAGTGATGCGCATCAGATCCTCTGCCATCGTGATGACGCTGTACCTCTTGTTCCTGCTGATCCCCATCTACTGGCTCGTCAACATGAGCCTGAAGACCAACACGGAAATCGTGTCGACCTTTACCCTGATCCCGCAGGACCTGACGTTCCAGAACTACATCACCATCCTGACCGACCCCGCATGGTACATGGGGTATGTCAACTCGATGATCTACGTCACGATGAACGTGGTGATTTCGCTGATCGTCGCGCTGCCTGCGGCCTATGCGTTCAGCCGGTACAACTTCATCGGCGACAAGCATCTGTTCTTCTGGCTGCTGACCAACCGCATGGCCCCGCCGGCCGTGTTTGCGCTGCCGTTCTTTCAGCTTTATTCCTCGGTCGGCCTGTTCGATACGCACATTGCCGTGGCCTTGGCGCATTGCCTGTTCAACGTGCCACTGGCGGTCTGGATTCTGGAAGGCTTCATGCGCGGCGTGCCGAAGGAAATCGACGAGACGGCCTACATCGACGGCTATTCCTTCCCCCGGTTCTTTGTCCGCATCTTCCTGCCCCTGATCTCCAGCGGCATCGGCGTGACGGCGTTCTTCTGTTTCATGTTTTCGTGGGTCGAACTCTTGCTGTCGCGCACCTTGACGAGCGTCAATGCCAAATCCATCGCCGCAACGATGACCCGCACCGTCAGCGCATCGTGCATGGACTGGGGCGTGCTGGCCGCCGCAGGGGTGCTGACGATCATCCCCGGCGCACTGGTGATCTATTTCGTGCGCAACTACATCGCCAAGGGCTTTGCCCTGGGGAGAGTGTGATGATTGCCATGGCCTCGCCCCACCCGCACCCGGCCCGGCGCACCATGACCGGAGAACCGACATGACCGCACCCCGCTGGCCCCTGATCTATGCCGCCGCCGCCGCCCTCGCGTTGGTCATCCTGGGCCTGCTGTTCGCCGCCGCCCCGCGTGACGAAACCGGCATCCTGTGGACCGACCCGATCACTCCCGGCGGCTGGATGGCATGGACGCTGCCGATCGCCCTGTTCTTCTATGTCATCGGATGCCTGCTGGTGACCTTCACCATTCTTGCCATCCGCTATCCGGAAACCCCCCGCATCGGCGTGCTGCGCATCGAAACGACCCGCGGCGACCGGCTGTTCATCACCCTTCTGGGCTCGGCCTTCCTCTGTCTGGCCTGGCTCGCCGCCTTCGGCGCACCTCTGACCTATGCGCTGATCCTTTGCCTTGCCTATGCCGCAGCCGTCTTTCGCTGGGTATGACCAGGGCACCAACGACCCCCGATCCGGGGCACTAACCAAACGTCTCAACATTCTGGGAGGAATCATATGAGATTGCGTCACCAAACCACCGCCATGGCGCTTGCGCTGATGGCCCTGGGCGTCCCCGCCTGGGCGGATATCGAGGCGGCGAAAGCCTTCCTCGACGCCGAAATCGGCGATCAGTCCACGCTGGACCGCGCTGCCCAGGAGGCAGAACTGCAATGGTTCATCGACGCCGCCAAGCCCTATGCGGGCATGGAAATCAAGGTCGTGTCCGAAACCATCGGCACCCATGAATACGAATCCAAGGTCCTCGCCCCGGCGTTCGAGGCGATCACCGGCATCAAGGTGACGCATGACCTGATCGGCGAAGGCGATGTCGTCGAAAAGCTGCAGACGCAGATGCAGTCGGGCGAAAACATCTATGACGCCTACATCAACGACTCGGACCTGATCGGCACGCACTGGCGCTATCAGCAGGCCCGCAACCTGACCGACTGGATGGCCGGCGAAGGCGCTGCGGTGACCAACCCCGGTCTCGATCTGGCCGACTTCATCGGCACCTCGTTCACCACCGGCCCGGACGGCAAGCTGTACCAGCTGCCCGACCAGCAGTTCGCGAACCTGTACTGGTTCCGCTATGACTGGTTCAACGACCAGAAGACCAAGGACGACTTCAAGGCCAAGTACGGCTACGACCTGGGCGTTCCGGTCAACTGGTCGGCTTACGAAGACATCGCCGAATTCTTCACCGGCCGCGACATGACCTATGCCGGTGGCCCGGACAAGGTGTTCGGCAACATGGACTACGGCAAGAAGGACCCGTCGCTGGGCTGGCGTTACACCGACGCGTGGATGTCGATGGCCGGCATGGGCGACGTGGGTGAACCGAACGGTCTGCCGGTCGACGAATGGGGCGTTCGCGTCAATGAAAACTCGCAGCCGGTCGGCTCGTGCGTTGCCCGCGGCGGTTCCACCAACGATGCGGCAGCCGTCTATGCCGTGACCAAGGCCATCGAATGGCTGCAGAAGTACTCGCCCCCCGAAGCCGCAGGGATGACCTTCGGTGAAGCAGGCCCCGTGCCCGCACAAGGCGCGATTGCCCAGCAGATGTTCTGGTACACCGCCTTCACCGCGGCTTCGGTTGTCGAAGGCACCCCGGTGATGAACGAGGACGGCACGCCGAAGTGGCGCATGGCCCCCTCGCCGCACGGCGTCTACTGGCAGGAAGGCCAGAAGATCGGCTATCAGGACGCCGGTTCCTGGACCCTGATGGAAAGCACCCCCGTAGACCGCGCACAGGCCGCATGGCTTTACGCGCAGTTCGTCACCTCGAAAACCGTGGACGTGAAGAAAAGCCACGTTGGCCTGACCTTCATCCGCGAATCCACGATCCAGCACGAAAGCTTCACCGAACGCGCGCCGAAACTCGGTGGTCTGGTGGAATTCTACCGCTCGCCCGCCCGCGTTCAGTGGTCGCCGACCGGTACGAACATTCCGGACTATCCGAAGCTGGCACAACTGTGGTGGCAGAACATCGGCGACGCGATGTCGGGGGCCAAGACGCCGCAAGAGGCACTCGACAGCCTGTGCACCGAACAGGAAGCCGTTCTGATCCGTCTGGAGAAGTCCGGCGTGCAGGGTGACCTGGGTCCGAAGATGAACGAAGAGCAGGACCCGCAGGTCTGGCTGGACGCACCCGGTGCGCCGGTGGCCAAGCTGGAAAACGAAAAGCCGATGGGCGAAACGATCGCCTATGACGAGCTGATCAAGTCCTGGCAGAACTGAGACAATGGGCGGGCGGGGTGAAATCCCCGCCCGCCTTCTGCACCCGACCGTCCAGGGTCAAGCGATGGTTCATTGTTGCCAAAGCACTTCTGAACAGATGCCCCGGCATGTCAGGCCAGATCGCGCCCTCAGTCGTGGGAATGTTCGCAAGCGTTCGGACCTTGAAGGTGCCATGCCGGATTTCAGACGCGCCTCAACCTTGGATATCCCCCGTCTCATCGAAATCCGGTTTGCCGTTCAGGAAAACCGGCTGTCCGACCCCGGTTCGGTCACCCCCCGGGACTATGCCGATTTCGTTGCACGTGATCTGATCTGGGTGGCGGAAGTGCTGGGGAAAGTGGCGGGGTTTTCGGCTGGCGATGATCGCGACGGCACGATCTGGGCCCTGTTCGTCGACCCGCCCGAACAGGGACGCGGACTTGGGGTCGAACTGCTGCAGCGGGCCTGCCGTGATCTGCACCTTTGCGGCTTTCAGGTAGCGCGTCTGACCACAGACCCGGACACCCGCGCCGAGCGGTTCTATCGCCGCCACGGGTGGGAGGCGCTGGGTCTGGACGATGCGGGCGAAATGCAGTTTCAACGTGGCCTTTAGCCGCCACTGCGCGCCGGACAATGCCGAGGAGGCTGGATTGCCAAGTCCTTGTCATACCATCATAAACCAGCATTCCTTTCCGGGACTGCGTCAGAAAGGTCAAGCCAGATGACCCATATCCTCGCCATCGACCAGGGCACCACCTCGTCGCGCGCGATCCTGTTTGATGCCGCTCTGAGGGTGGTCTCCTCGGCGCAGGAAGAGTTTCCCCAGATCTACCCCGAGCCCGGCTGGGTCGAGCATGACCCGTCCGACCTATGGGCCACAGTGGCGGGGACGGCGCGGGCCGCCATCGAAAAGGCGGGCATCGACGCCCGCAGCATCGCTGCCATCGGCATCACCAACCAGCGCGAGACGACCCTGATCTGGGATCGCCTGACCGGTCAGCCGATCCACAACGCGATTGTCTGGCAAGACCGCCGCACCGCCCCCACCTGCGAGGCGCTGACAGCCGCAGGGCACGCGGCGATGATTACTGCCCGCACGGGGTTGCTGCTCGACCCCTATTTCTCGGCCACCAAGGTCAAATGGCTGCTGGATCACGTCGACGGCGCCCGCGACAGCGCACGGCGGGGCGAACTGGCCTTTGGCACGGTGGATACCTATCTGATCTGGAAACTGACCGGCGGGCGCACCCACGCGACCGACGCCACCAACGCGGCGCGGACCATGCTGTACGACATCCGCACTGGCCGGTGGGATGCCGAAATCTGCGCCCTTCTCGACATTCCGATGTCGCTGCTGCCCGAGGTGCGCGACTGCGCCGCCGATTTCGGCATGACCCGCCCCGACCTGTTCGGTCGCGAGATTCCGATTCTGGGTGTCGCCGGGGATCAGCAGGCGGCAACCGTGGGGCAGGCCTGCTTTACCCCCGGCATGATGAAGTCGACCTACGGGACGGGCTGCTTTGCCCTGCTGAACACCGGGGCCGATCTGGTGCCGTCGAAGAACCGGCTTCTGACGACCATCGCCTATCAGTTGAACGGCAAGCCGACCTATGCGCTGGAAGGGTCGATCTTCATCGCCGGCGCAGTGGTGCAATGGCTGCGCGACGGGCTGAAGATCATCCGCGAGGCGAAGGAAACCCAACCCCTCGCCGAACTGGCCGACGAGGCGCAGGGTGTGGTGTTGGTTCCGGCCTTCACAGGGCTGGGTGCGCCCTATTGGCGGCCCGACTGCCGGGGTGCGATCTATGGCCTCACCCGCAATTCCGGCCCGGCCGAACTGGCGCGCGCGGCGCTGGAGTCTGTCGGATATCAGACCCGCGACCTGCTGGAGGCGATGCGCGCCGATTGGGGCGCGGCGGCGGATGGCGTGTTGCGCGTGGACGGCGGCATGACCGCCAGCGACTGGGCGATGCAGTTTCTGTCCGACATTCTGGGCGCGCCGGTGGACCGGCCCGTCGTTACCGAAACGACGGCGCTGGGGGTGGCCTATCTGGCAGGGCTGCAGGCGGGCATCTGCCCCGAACCTGCGGAATTCCAGAAGTCCTGGGCGCTGCAGCGGCGGTTTGACCCGGCGATGTCCGCTGACGTGCGCGCCGCGAAATACGCGCGCTGGGGGCGGGCCGTTGCCGCAACGATGGCGGTATGACTCCGTTCGGCATTACCGGACCCGGCCGTATCCTGTTCGGGCGCGGCGAGGCGGCCAAGGCCGGGGCGCTGATCCGCGGGTATGGCAGCCGGGTTCTGGTCGTGCATGGGTCGAACCCGAACCGTTCAAGCTGGCTGTCGATACCGGATGCCGAGGTGCAGGCATTCGCATGCCCCGCAGAGCCGACCCTGCCGATGCTGGAACAGGCGCTGGACCGGTCGCGCCGGTTTTCGCCGCTGGTCGTGGTTGGTGTCGGCGGTGGGGCTGTGCTGGACATGGCCAAGGCACTGGCGGCGCTGATCCCCGCACCGGGAAGTCCGATGGATCATCTGGAGGTGGTCGGCAAGGGACTGCCCCTGACGGCCAGCCCCCTACCCTTCATCGCCATTCCAACGACATCGGGGACCGGGGCCGAGGCGACGAAGAACGCAGTCATCGGGGTGCCGGACCACGGTCGCAAGGTCAGCCTGCGCGATGACCGGATGCTGGCCCGCCTCGCCATCGTGGACCCGGCGCTGACCGATGACTGCCCGCGCGGGGTGACGCTGGCCTCGGGGCTGGATGCGCTGACGCAGGTGATCGAGCCCTATGTCTGCACAAAGGCCACGCCCTATACTGATGCCCTCACCTTGCTTGCCATCCCGTTGGGAATCGCCGCGCTGATGCGGCTGATGCAAGGCGAAGAGGCGCAGGCGCGTGACGATCTGGCCTGGGTCAGCCTGTGCGGCGGGCTCGCGCTGGCAAACTCGGGTCTTGGCGCGGTGCATGGGTTGGCGGGTGTGATCGGCGGACTGATTCCGGCCGCGCATGGGGCGATCTGTGGCGCGCTGCTGGGCCCTGTGCTGCAAATGAACCGCGCGCGTGCGACGGGCCGGGCGCAGGACCGGCTGAACCACGTCTGCCACATGCTGGCGTCCGCGCTTGGCTCAACCGCCGAAGCCGCCCCGCTGGCGCTGCAGGACTGGTCGACGGCGGCGGGGCTTCCGGGGCTGGCTGCGCAGGGGTTGCGGCCAGCCGATCATGCCGCGGTTGCCGAGGCGGCGCTGGCATCGTCCTCGATGAAGCCCAATCCGGCGACGTTGATGGTCGATGACCTGCGGGAAGTGCTGGCGCGTGCCTGATCAGAAGTCCAGGTGCTGCACGTTCAGCGCGTTGTCCTGAATGAAGGCGCGGCGCGGCTCGACGACATCGCCCATCAGTTTGGTAAAGATGTCGTCGGCTTCGGCCAGATCGTCGACCTTGACCTGCAGCAGGGTGCGCGCCTCTGGGTCCAGCGTGGTTTCCCACAGTTGTTCGGGATTCATCTCGCCCAAACCCTTGTAGCGCTGCAGGGAAAGCCCCTTTTCGCCTTCAGCAAGGATGGCCTGCAGCAGATCGACCGGCCCATGGATCGGCTGTTCGCGGTCCTTGCGCACCAGTCGCGCCGGGTCGCGGTAGATGTCGCGCGTGTTGGCCGACGCCGCAGACAACCGCCGCGCCTCGCCCGACCGCAGAACTGCCCCGTCCAGTGTGCGCAACTCTTCCACCCCGCGCAGCACGCGAGACAGGCGGATGCCGTGATCCTGCGTGATGCGGCCGGTCCAGCCCTTTTCATATTCGACCGCGATCATGTTCAGCCGCGTTGCCACGACATCGGCCACCGCCTGCAGGTCGCTATCGGCCCGCCCGGCATCGAATGCCCCCGCCAATGCGGCCTGCTCCAGAATCCCGCGCGGATATTGCGTGGGGAAGGCGTCCAGAACCCGGCGGAACTGCCGCGCCCCTTCCAGAACGCGGGCAAGATCGGCCCCGGCAATCTCTTCGCCATTCGTCAGGCGCAGCACGGCGCCCTCGATGCCCATCTCGACCAGATAGTCTTCCAGCGCAGCCTGATCCTTCAGATAGACCTCGGATTTGCCGCGCGCGACTTTGTAAAGCGGGGGCTGGGCGATATACAGAGAGCCGCCCTCGATCAGTTGCGGCATTTGCCGGAAGAAGAAGGTCAGCAGTAGCGTGCGGATATGCGCGCCGTCCACGTCGGCGTCGGTCATGATGACGACCTTGTGGTAGCGCAGCTTGGCAATGTTGAATTCATCCCGCCCGATTCCGGTGCCCAGTGCGGTGATCAGCGTCCCGATCTCTTGCGACCCGAGCATCCGGTCGAACCGCGCCCGTTCGACGTTCAGGATCTTGCCGCGCAGCGGCAGAACCGCCTGATTGGACCGTGACCGCCCCTGCTTGGCACTGCCTCCCGCCGAGTCACCCTCGACGAGGAAAATTTCGGCCTTCGACGCGTCCTTTTCCTGACAATCCGCCAGCTTTCCCGGCAGGTTCGACACATCAAGCGCCGTCTTCCGCCGCGTCAACTCGCGCGCCTTCCGGGCCGCCTCGCGGGCCAGTGCCGCCTCGATGATCTTGCCAACGATGATCCGGGCGTTGGCGGGGTTCTCCTCGAACCATTCGGCCAGCTTTTCGTTCACCAGACCCTCGACCGCCGGGCGCACTTCGGACGACACCAGCTTGTCCTTGGTCTGGCTGGAGAATTTCGGGTCGGGCACCTTGACCGACAGAACGCAGGTCAACCCTTCGCGCGCGTCATCCCCGGTAAAATCGACCTTCTCCTTCTTGGCGATCCCCGAGGATTGCGCATAGGCGTTGATGCAGCGTGTCAGCGCCCCGCGAAAGCCCGCAAGGTGCGTGCCGCCATCGCGCTGCGGGATGTTGTTGGTGAACGGCAGCACCATTTCATTGTAGCTGTCGTTCCACCACATCGCGACTTCGACCGAAATTCCGCCACGGTCGCCGAGGATATAGATCGGCTCCGGCATCACCGAAGTCTTAGACCGATCAAGGTATTTCACATATTCCTTGACGCCACCCTCGTAAAACAGCTCGGTCCACAAAGGCTCGGCCGGCCGCTCATCCTCGATGATGATCCGCACGCCCGAGTTCAGAAAGGCCAGTTCGCGCAGCCGGTTCTCCAGCGTCTTGAAGCTGTAGTCGAGGTTGGAAAACGTCCCTTCGGGAATGTTCGACTTGGCCGAGGCCAGAAACCGCACCTGCGTGCCACGCATCCCCGGCGCAGGGCCGACCGGATAGACATGCACGACGCAATCGCCATGTTCGAACCGCGCGCGGTATTCCGTGTCATCGCGCCACACCGTCAGTTCCAGCCATTCCGACAGGGCGTTGACGACCGAGACACCCACCCCGTGCAACCCGCCCGACACCTTGTAGGCGTTGCCCGACTCGTCGGTATTGTTGAATTTTCCGCCCGCGTGCAGCTGCGTCATGATGACTTCGGCCGCCGAGACGCCCTCTTCCTGATGGATCCCCACCGGAATGCCACGGCCGTTGTCGCGCACCGAAACAGAACTGTCGGCATGGATCTTGACCGTCACGGCGGTGGCGTGGCCTGCCAGCGCCTCGTCAATGCCGTTGTCCACAACCTCGTAGACCATGTGATGCAATCCCGACCCGTCGTCGGTATCGCCGATGTACATGCCGGGCCGTTTGCGAACAGCCTCCAACCCCTTGAGAACCTTGATGGAATCGGCGCCGTATTCTTCCAGCTTTTGTGCCGCTGCGGTCATGGTGGAAAACCCTTTGCCTTGTCCGCCATTCATAGCGGTTGAGGCGGTGATTGTCACGCATATGACACAAGATATTGCGTTACATCAGCGCAATAGCGACGCCGACACCGATCAGCAGCAGGCCCGAGAACAGGTTCATCCGCCGCAGCCGCTCAGGGGTGGCCAGCAATGCGCGGGCCCGGTCCAGAAACAGCGCGAGAGCGATGTTGCCGATCAGTGGCACCCAGACCGAAATCCCGATGATCACCCCGATGTCCGGGCCGGTCAGACGGGTCAGGTCGAAAAACCCGGGCAGCACACCCATGTAGAACAGGATGGCCTTGGGGTTGCCAAAGGCCGCAGCCACGCCGGTGGCAAATCCCGCCCAGATGCCCGGGCGAGTCAGAACGCCGTCGCCGGGCGGAACCCCGGACTTGCGCAGCAACAACAGCCCCATGACGACGAAGGTCGCCACCGCCACCCAGTGCAGCGCCTCAAGAAACCCGCCATAGACCGACAACACCCAGCTGAGCCCGAAGATCGCGGCCAGCGGCCAGACCGCATCCCCCAACGTCACCCCGACCGCGAGCGGCCAGGCACCCGCAAATCCGCCCGACAACGCCCGCGCGATCAGTGCCACCCAGACCGGTCCGGGAACGGCCCACAATGCCGCCATCGCCCCGGCATAAAGCAACGCCTGCTGCACCGTGATGGTCATTCTGTGATCCTCGATTCGCCTTCCGCTTCCGCCACCTGCAGCAGTTGCGCGCGCGCACCCAGACTATCGAACAGCGCCGCCTCTGTGCCCGTCATCATCGCCTGCGCGCCTAGGCTGCAGATTTCATCATAAAGGGCTGACCGCCGCGCGGCATCAAGATGTGCCGCAACTTCATCAAGCAGCAGGATTGGTGCCGCCCCCAGATCAGCCGCCAGCGCCCGCGCATTGGCCAGCAACAGGCTGATCAGCAGCGCCTTCTGCTCGCCGGTCGAACATTGGTCCGCCGTCACGCCCTTGGCCGCATAGCGCGCGGCCAGATCGGCCCGGTGCGGCCCGGTCAGGGTGCGCCCGGCCGCCATGTCGCGCGGGCGCCCCTGCGCCAGAGCCGCGTCCAGTGGACCGGGGACTTCGCCCTCGGCCCCGATGATCGCCAGATCGGCGCGCGGAAAGACGGTTTCTGCACCCTCCTGTGCCTCCGCCAGACGGCTCACCGCCGCCAGTCGGTTCGCCACGATGCGCGCGCCGAAACCGGCCATCTGGGCCTCCAGCGCGCCGTACCAGTGCGGATCGGCCACCTGATCGCGCAGCAACCGGTTGCGGTCGCGCATCGCCTTGTCATAGCCCAGCACCGCCTCGGCGTGGTCGGGCGCAAAGCTCAGCGTGATCCGGTCCAGAAAGGCCCTGCGACCTTCGGCAGCCTCGATCCACAGGCGGTCCATCGCGGGCACCAGCCAGAGGACCCGCAGGATACGCCCCAGATGGGCCTGCGCCACAGCCTTGCCATCCACGCGGGTCTGCCGCCCCTCACCCGGCGCGGCCCAGGATTCGACCTCGTGCGCCGCGCCCAGCCCGTTGACCCGGGCGGCGATCTTCCATCCGGTTGCGCCCGGATGGCGCGCCAGATCGTCCGCCGCCGCCCGGCGCAGCCCGCGCCCGGGCGACAGCAGCGACACGGCTTCAAGGATGTTGGTCTTGCCCGCGCCATTCGGGCCGACGATGGCCACTGGACGCCCGTCAAACGCCAGACGCCCCGCGCGATGGCTGCGAAAGTGCGACAGCGTCAGGGCCGTGATCGCCAGACCCGCCACGATGCCCCCTTCATTTTCTGTCTCTAAATATCCCGGGGGTTTGGGGGCTGGCCCCCAATCCGTCACACGCGCATCGGCATGACGACATAGATTGCCGAGGTGTCGTTGCCTTCGCGCATCAGCGTCGGATCGCCAGAGGAATTGAACAGGAACACCGCATTCTCGCGGTCCACCTGGCTGGCGATTTCCAGCAGGTATTTGGCGTTGAAGCCGATTTCCAGACGTTCGTCGGAATAGGCGACGGCAAGCTCTTCCTCGGCATTCCCGGAATCCGGAGCATTCACCGACAGAATCAGGCGATCTTCGTCGAGACTCAGCTTGACGGCCCGGCTGCGTTCGGACGACACGGTCGCGACGCGGTCCACCGCCTTGGCGAACTCGGTCGCGTCCACTTCCAGCCGCCGCGAATTGCCCATCGGGATCACGCGGGTGTAATCCGGGAAGGTACCGTCGATCACCTTCGACGTCAGGGTGATCAGCGGAGTCGCAAAGCGCACCTTGGTTTCCGAAACCGAAACCGCGATGATCGCCTCGTCGTCGTCCAGCAGTTTGCGCAACTCGCCCACGGTCTTGCGGGGCACGATGACGCCGGGCATGGTCTGGGCATTGGCGGGCAGCGGCGCGTCGATCCGGGCAAGACGGTGCCCGTCGGTCGCCACACACCGCAGGACCGGGCCAGCTTCGCCATTGGACACATGCATGTAGACGCCGTTGAGGTAGTAGCGCGTCTCTTCGGTCGAGATGGCGAATTTCGCCTTGTCGAACAGGCGGCGCAGCACCGGGGCCGGGGCCGAGAAGTTGGTGGTGTATTCCGATGACGCCATCACCGGAAAATCCTCGCGGGGCAGGGTTGCAAGGTTGAAGGTGGACCGTCCGGCGGTGATCACCAGCCGCCCGGTTGCCGCATCGTCTGACAGCGTCACCAGCGCGCCATCGGGCAGCTTGCGGATGATTTCGTGCAGCATCACCGCAGACACGGTGGTGGACCCTGCGCGCTCCACCATGGCCGGGGCCTTGTCGACCACCTCGATATCAAGATCCGTCGCGCGGAAACTGACGGTGGAACCTTCCGCCTCGATCAGGACGTTGGCAAGGATCGGTATGGTGTTGCGGCGTTCGACAACCGATTGGGCCTGCGCCAGCGCCTTGAGCAGCGTCCCGCGTTCGATGCTGAGCTTCATTGGTCCATCCCCTTGGCCGCCCCCTGTCGGGGAGGCCGAAACTAGCGGTTTCTCGGGGCAGCACAAGCATTTTGGCGGCCCCCGCGCAGCCCCGCCTGCGCTGTGGCCCAAATGCCTGAGAACGCAGCATTATGGCAGGTGTTTTGCACGCCGTTCAAGGTATGCTTTCCGTATGGCGCGCGTATGGCCGTCGTAGGAGCCGCGTCGCTACGATTTTGCCGGTTTCGCGGCGTTCACCAAGACCGGCGAATCACCCCGAAAAAGGTGGGAAACTCGGCCTACCCCTGCAGCGCCCGACGCAGCATCGCCAGATTGTCGGCCAGATCGCTGTCGGTCGCCATCAGTTCCTCGATCTTGCGCACGCCGTGCATGATCGTGGTGTGGTCGCGCCCACCGAACCGCCGCCCGATTTCGGGCAGGCTGCGCAGGGTCAGTTGCTTGGCCAGATACATCGCCACCTGACGCGGCCGGGCGATGTTGCGCACCCGCTTGGGCCCGATCAGGTCGGACAGGCGGATGTTGTAATGCTCGGCCACCTTGCGCTGGATTTCCTCGATGGTCATCTTGCGGTCGGAGGCGCGCAGAATGTCGGACAGACAGTCAGTGGCCAGATCCAGCGTGATTTCGCGGCCCACCAGACTGGCAAAGGCGAACAGACGGGTCAGCGCACCTTCCAGCACGCGGACGTTGGTGGTGATGCGATGCGCAAGGAACTCCAGCACGCCCGGGGCCATCGTCAGGCCCTTGTACTGCTGCCGGTAGTACTCGACCTTCTGCTGCAGGATGCCGAGGCGCAGTTCGTAGTCGGTCGGGTGCAGGTCCACCACAAGGCCGCACTGCATGCGGGACTTGATGCGTTCCTCCAGATCCTTGATCTCGCCCGGCGCCCGGTCTGCAGAAATCACGATCTGCTTGTTCTGATCCACCAGCGCGTTGAAGGTGTGAAAAAACTCTTCCTGCGTGCTGTCCTTGCCCGCGATGAACTGCACGTCATCGACCATCAGCACATCGACCGAACGGAACAGGCCCTTGAAGTCCATGATCTGATGTTCGCGCAGCGCCTGCACGAAGCGGTACATGAACTGCTCGGCCGACAGGTACAGCACGCGCAATTCCGGCTGCCCCGCCTGCAATTGCTGGGCAATGGCGTGCATCAGGTGGGTCTTGCCCAGCCCGACACCGCCGTAAAGAAACAGCGGGTTGAAGGTGACCGGCCCCCCGACGGCCACCCGGCGGGCAGCGGCATGGGCCAGTTCGTTGGGTTTGCCCACGACAAAGCTGTCGAAGGTGTTGCTGGGGTCCAGCGATGCGCCGGGCAGTTCGTCATCCGTGCCGGACCGGCTGCGCGCCGATGTCTTGGACGCGGCTTTCGACAGCGCCTTGGGCGCCGGGCGCACGGGACGGCTGGACACCACGACAAATTCGACACGTCCCGCCTGTGCGCCGGATTCGTTGAGGAGAGTCAGGATATGGTCTGAAAAATTGCGCGAAACCCAGTCGCCAAAGAAGGTCGTCGGCACATCGAACCGCACCACGCCATCCGTCAGACCCGACAGCTTCAATGGCTCGATCCATGTCTGGTGGTTGTTCTTGCCCACCCGCTTGATCAACGCTTCCTGAACGCGGCCCCAAATTTCCTGTATCATCTTATCTTTCTGTCCCCGGTCGTTCTGCGGTCGACACGTCGAAGTCGACCTTACCTGCACTCATAACCCAACCGCAGAAGCGAGCAGACTAAAGCACTACGTCAGAAAGAACCAAAGGGACAGCAAAAGCTGACAGGTGCGGCCGAAGCCGCATCCGAACGAAGAATCGATGCATCTCTGGCAGAAGAGCATCAACCCTATGATCGCAAACACTTTTCCGGATTACGACAAGGAAAGCCTGGCAGCAGCCGTTCCGGTTTTCGGTTTGCGATCGCCTCGTGTCCCCCAAGTCTTCATGAATCGCCTGATCACCGTAGCAAGCCGCAAAGGGACACTGCAACCGAACTTCTTGGTTGACAGGCCTTTGGCCCAGCGAATCCTGCCGCCTATGCAAATCCGCAACGACCGGCATTTCTTGCCCTGTTTCCGACGCGGAAAACGAAAAAAACGCGGTCCCAGAGGGAACGCGTTCATCCGTTTTGCAGTTGTTTCCGATGCTTAGGCGGTTTCGGTTGCGCCCAGCGATTTGACCCGGCTGGACAGCCGCGACATCTTGCGGGCGACCGTATTCTTGTGGAGCACGCCCTTGGTCACGCCGCGCATCAGTTCGGGCTGAACGGATGTGAGCGCTGCGGCGGCAACCGTCTGGTCGCCCGAAGCAAGTGCCTCTTCGACCTTGCGCAGGAAGGTGCGGATCCGCGAGCGGCGCGCCTTGTTCACGGCATAGCGCGTCTCGGACTGACGGGCGCGCTTTTTGGATTGGGCGGTATTTGCCATAGGTGTCGGGTTCCGGTGTTCTGAGAGCGAATTCTGAAGCCGCGTCATTAGGCGCGAGTCGGGATCATGTCAACCGGGTTGTTACCCAAGCGTCACTTGTCACGGAACTGCGGGGTGCGTTTTTCCAGAAAGGCGGCCATTCCTTCGGTCTGGTCGTCGGTGGCGAACAGCGCATGGAACATCCGGCGTTCGAAGAGCAAGCCTTCCCGCAGCGAGGATTCCTGCGCCCGGTTGACCGATTCCTTGACCGCCATCACGGACAGCATGGATTTTTCCGAGATCTTCTGCGCGGTTTTCATCGCCTCTTCCATCAGCGACTTGGCGGGATAGACCCGGCTGACAAGACCGCTGCGTTCCGCCTCGGCCGCGTCCATGAACCGGCCTGTCAGATTCATGTCCATCGCCTTGGACTTGCCGACAAAGCGGGCCAGCCTTTGCGTGCCGCCCATTCCAGCACAGATTCCAAGATTGATTTCGGGCTGGCCGAACTTGGCGGTGTCGGCGGCAAGGATGAAGTCGCACATCATGGCCAGTTCGCATCCGCCCCCCAGACAATAGCCCGACACGGCGGCGATGATCGGCTTGCGGATGCGGGTGATCGCCTCGGCGTCGGGGCCGAACAGATCGGCGCCATAGACGTCGGCAAAGCCTTTGGAGGCCATTTCCTTGACATCCGCACCGGCTGCAAAGGCCTTTTCGGACCCGGTCAGGATCATGCAGCGCACGCCCGGGTTCTTGTCGGCCGCAACCATCGCCTGTGCCAGTTCCTGCATCATCCGGGTGTTGAGCGCGTTCAGCGCATCTGGCCGGTTCAGACGGATGACCGCCACATAATCCTCGATCTCGACGATCAGCGTCTCGTAGGCCATGGGCAGCTCCTGTTGGTGGCTGGCAGGACTCCTAGCAGTCCCACGGGCGTTATCAAGCCGGTGTTGCAAAGACGGGCTGGCAGGCGGGGCAGTGGAACGAAGACCGGCCGGATTGAACGGTGCGCAGGATCGTTTCGGTGCAACCGGCGGTCGGGCAGGGGTCGCCCGCCCGGTCGTACACGGCAAAGCGGTGCTGGAAGTACCCAAGCTCGCCATCGGTCTGCCGGAAGTCGCGCAACGACGATCCACCGGCAATGATCGCCTCGGTCAGCACATCGCGGATGATCGGGACAAGGGCGGCGGTTTCCGTCGAAGTCAGCGACGCGGCAAGGCGCAGCGGAGAGATGCGGGCGCGGAACAGGGTTTCGCAGACATAGATGTTGCCCAGACCCGCGATGACGGACTGGTCCAGCAGCGCCGATTTGATGGGCGTCATCCGGCCGTGCAGTCGTTGCGCCAGATAGGATTCGTCAAACGCATTGCCCAGCGGTTCTGGACCTAGCCGGGCAAGAAGCGCATGGGTTTCGGCCGTCGCGGTTGGCATCAGGTCCATCGCGCCAAAGCGCCGGGCGTCGTTGAAGGTGATGCGTGTGCCATTGCCCATGTCGAACAGGACGTGGTCGTGTTTCTGCGGGGCCGGATGTTCGTGGTGGAAGGTGCCGATGCTTTGGCCCGAAATCAGGATGCGGCCCGACATGCCAAGGTGGATCAGCAGCGACTCGCCAGTATCCAGATCGGCCAGGATGTATTTCGACCGGCGGCGCAGGGCAGTGACTGTGGCGCCGGTCAGCCGGGCGGCCATCCGCTCGGGCAGCGGCCAACGCAGGTCGGGGCGGTTGACGGTGGCAGCAGTGATCCGCTGATGTTCCATCACCGGCACAAGGCCACGGCGAACGGTTTCAACCTCGGGTAGTTCTGGCATGGCGATCTTTCAGACATATGGGCGCATTGCAGCCGCGCCTGACCGCCCTATAAGTGCCATAGCAGCAAGGACGGCAACCCATGACCGACGATCCCACAACGCATTTCGGCTTTCAAACCGTTCCAGAGGCCGAAAAGGCCGGGCGGGTGCATGGCGTCTTTTCGTCGGTGGCAAGCCGGTACGACATCATGAACGACCTGATGTCGGGGGGCGTACACCGGCTGTGGAAAGACGCGATGATGGACTGGCTGGCGCCGCGACCGGGTCAACGGCTGCTGGATGTGGCGGGGGGCACCGGCGACGTGGCGTTCCGGTTCCTGAGACGAGCGCCGGGGGCAACCGCCGTTGTCTGCGACATGACGGCGGCGATGCTGGAGGCGGGCAGGCAGCGCAAGGAACCGGAGGCCGACCGGGTGGAGTGGGTCGAGGGCGACGCCATGGCGTTGCCGTTCCCCGATGCCACCTTCGACGTCTACACGATTTCCTTCGGCATCCGGAACGTCACGCGGATTCCCGATGCGCTGCGCGAGGCCTACCGGGTGCTTCGTCCGGGCGGGCGGCTGATGGTGCTGGAGTTCTCGCGCATCCCGAACGAGGCGCTGCAATGGGCCTATGACCGCTATTCGTTCAACGTCATTCCCGCGATGGGCAAGGTCGTGACCGGGGATCGTGACAGCTATCAGTATCTGGTCGAATCGATCCGGCAGTTTCCCGATCAGGAGACGTTCGCGGGCATGATCCGCGACGCCGGATTCGGGCAGGTCAAGTACCGGAATCTGACGATGGGGGTGGCCGCCCTGCACTCGGGCTGGAAGCTGTGAGGGGACCGCACAACATCTGGCGGCTGATCCGGACGGGTGCCACGCTGGAACGGACGGGCGCGATGGATCAGGTGCTGGCGGCGTTCAAGGCCCCGCCCCGCCTGCGGTTTGCCGCGCGGATGCTGGGCTGGCCGTTCAAATGGCTGGGCCTGAAAGGCGACCCTGACCTGCCGCCCACCACGCGGGCGCTGACCGCGCTGGGCCCGGCCTACATCAAGTTCGGGCAGATCCTGTCGACCCGCCCCGACATCGTGGGCGACGAACTTGCGCTGCAGTTGAAGTACCTGCAGGACAAGCTGCCGCCCTTTCCGACCGATGTGGCCAAGCGGATGATCGCCGAAGAACTCGGCCTGCCGGTCGACGAGATCTTCAGTGCGTTTTCAGAACCGGTGGCGGCGGCGTCGATTGCACAGGTGCACCGGGCGACGCTGCGAAACACCGGGCAGGATGTGGCGGTCAAGGTGCTGCGCCCGGGGATCGAGCGGGCGTTTCAGCGTGACATCGACGCATTCTATCTGATGGCGCGAACCATCGAGATTCTCGCCCCCTTTGCCCGCCGTTTGCGGCCCATGGATGTGATCACGCATTTTGAAGGTGTGGTGAAGGGTGAGTTGGACCTGCGGCTGGAGTGTTCGGCGGCAGCGGAGTTTGCCGACAACACCAAGGACGACGAAGGCTTTCAGGTGCCCAAGCCCTTGTGGGAACTGTCGGGGCGGCAGGTGATGACGCTGGCCTGGGCCGAGGGCACCAACATGGCCGACAATGACGCGATCGACGCGGCGGGCCATGACCGCAGGGTTCTGGCCGCGCGGGTGCTGTCGCTGTTCCTGAGCCATGCGCTGCGCGACGGGCTGTTTCACGGCGACATGCATCAGGGCAACCTGAAGGTCGCGGCGAGCGGCAACATCATTGCCTATGATTTCGGGATCATGGGCCGGATCGACGAATACACCCGCCGGGTCTATGCCGAGATTCTGATGGGGTTCATCCAGAAGGATTATCGCCGGGTCGCCGAGGTGCATTTCGAGGCGGGCTATGTGCCGCCCGACCGCGACATCGACGAATTCGCGCGCGCCTTGCGGGCGGTGGGCGAACCGATCTTCGGGATGGATGCGACACGCATATCGATGGCGCGGCTGCTGTCGTATCTGTTCGAGGTGACGGAACGCTTTGGCATGGAGACGCGCACCGAACTGATCCTGCTGCAGCGGACGATGGTGGTGGTCGAAGGCGTGGCGCGCGGGCTTGATCCGCATATCAACATCTGGCAGGTCGCCTCGCCCGTCGTGACCGCCTATGTCAGCCGGAATGTCGGGCCGCTGGCGCTGCTGCGCGATCTGAAACAGACGTTGCGGGTGATGGCCCGCTTTGGCCCCCGGCTGCCGCGGATCGTCGAACAAGCCCTGATCCGGCAGGCGGAACCGCCGGTGGTCATCGTGCGCAGGCGTTCGCTGCCGGTCTGGATGGTGGGTGCGGTGGCCCTTGCCGCGCTGGCGCTGGGCGTGGTGCTGGGTGAGATGCTGTAGCGCGTCACGGCATCCGCAGCGCCGTGATCTGGGCCGCCGCAACCCTGACGCCCCCGGCCAGCAACAGCACCGCGCCGCCGGGCCCGCTTTGCGCCTCGACGATGCGGGCATAGGATTCGACCGGGGTCGTTGCTAGATGCCGTTCACCGGCATGGCTTTCGAGTGTCAGGGTGTAAGACCCGTGCGGCAAAGGATTGCCCGCCGCATCGGAGCCGAGCCACAGATAGGGTTCCGCTGACGCCGGCAGATCCTCGCGGCTGACAAGGCGACCCCCGGAATCATGGACCACCAGAACCGCGCGATCCGCACCCGCGGCGGGTTCGGGTGACAGCGTGACCGGGCTGCCATCATACCAGACCGGAACCTCCGCCCGCGCCTCCTGCCCGACCCAGCCTGCCAGTTGCGCCATGCCCATCGTGCCGAACTGCCCGTTCAGCGTCTCAAGCCACTGGTTGGTGCGGGTCTGTTGTTCGACGCCAGAGAAGGTGGCCAGTTGCACCGCGAAATCGGCCGAACTCATCGGGTCGAGCGGGTCCTGGTTCTGCATCTGCGTGGTCAGCATCTTCAGGAACGTGGAGTAGTCCGATGTGATCGCCGCTTTCGGCACGGCGGGCGATGACGGGGCGGCGGTCAAGGCGGATGCGATTTCCATGGCTTGTCCTTTCAAAGGCGCAGATCGAGTCCGCCACCCGTCGGCCGGGGGGCGTCCGGGGCGGCGTGGGGAGTGGTTGGGGGTTGGGGCAGCGGGGTGTCGGACAACGGCGCGGCCGCGGCAGAATGCTGGCCGCCCCGCGACCACTGGCCAAAGCTGAGCGTGGCATCGGCATAACCTGCCTCGCGGAATTCCGCCAAAAGCTGGTCGGCATGGCGGCGCAGCAGGTCCAGCGTCTCGGGACGTTCGACGGTCAGGTGGATGCGCATCTGCTCGCCCGATTGCGTGACCTCGAACCGCATCCTGCCCAGATCTTCGGGCGTCAGCACAAGCTCGACAGTGCCCGGTTCGGGCATTGTGACGGCCTGCAAGATCGGCGCGGTGGTTGCGGACGGCAAGGGGGCGGCTGGCCGGGTGTCCGCAGTCGGCGGTGCATCGGCCGGGGGTGGCAGGAGGGTGACTGCGGTTTCAACGGCAGACGGCCGGTGAAGGGGGACGGCGGCGAGGTCAGGCAACTCAAGTGGCGCGGCGTTGGCCGGTACCCCTGCGGCCGGAGAGTCCGCCGCGAAAAGGGCTGCAGCGGGCAGGGGCTGATCGAGGGGCATCTCCGTCTCGGCAGCGCGCAGCAACAGGGCGGATTCCAGAGAACGGACCGCAGGGCGGGACGGCAGTGCTGCGGCAACTTCTGCAACCACGACCGGACCGGGCACAGGCTGGGCTACCGGCGTTTGCGGATCGGTCGGCAGCGTGTCCGATGCGACAGCGGACGGGGCGGCCACCGGTGATGAAGCGGCTGTGAGGGTGGGCTGAACAGGGGCAGGCTCCACGGCTGCAGGACCGGCGGGCGATGCGCCAGACCCTTGGTGCGGGGCCAGGCCTGTTGATGCCGCAGGGGCAGCCTGCGCCAAAGGTTCGGGCAATGCCGCACCGGGCCAGGGCAAGGCCAACTCGTCCCCGGAATCTGGCATATCCACAAGGTCGAGAAAGTCGCAGGCATCCTCGGACGACGCAGCATCCTGCCGGGCAGGGGCTGCCATGGCCGGGGCCGAAGCCGGGGGAAGGACCGGGGGAATCATCATCATGCGACTTCTGCCGTTGCTGTGACGATCATTCCGCCAACTGGTTACCACCTGTTTACCGCCGCCGCGGATAGTCGGGCGATGCACCCCAACGCCGAGGCTTTCATGCAGATGTTCCCGATATCCGATCCGATGCCGCCCCAGCCGTCTCCGGCTCACCAGCGCACCGATGCCGTCTTGATGGAGCGGGCCCGCGCGCTCGAATCAGCGTTCCTTTCGGAAATGCTGTCGCATGCCGGTCTGGGCCGCGGGTCGGACGCTGCGTTCGGCGGGGGCATCGGCGAAGATCAGTTCGCCTCGTTCCTGCGACAGGCACAGGCCGACGTGATGGTCCGGCGCGGCGGAATCGGTCTGGCCGAACAGTTGTTTCGGGCGATGCGTGGAGGTGACGCATGACCGATCCGGCGGCAGACGACGGGGTGGACCGGATGGCCCATCTGCTCGATGGCGTCCATGACGCGCTGATGCGGGCGGACTATGCGCCCCTTGCCGGGCTGACGGTGGGGATCGAAGCAGAACTCGCGCGGCTGGAAGACCGCCGCGACGGGGCCGCCCTGCTGCGGGTGCGCGCAAGGGCCGAGCGCAACGAAGTCTGCCTGCAGGCCGCGCAGCGCGGAGTGCGTTCCGCCCGCCGTCGGCTGGAAGAAATCCGGGCTGCCCGGTCGGGTCTGATCACTTATGACGACAAGGGTCGCCGGTGCGTGCCGCAGGCTGGGGCCGAAATGGTCAAGAGGTTCTAAGCCATTGTTTCAAATGCTGCCAATCGGACCCGGTCCGGTTAGCGCCTCGTTAGAACTTCCCCGCTTTACTGCCCTTGCACCCCAAGACGGGGTGGCGCGAACGGCTCCCGCCAGACGCACCGGACAGAAGGCCTTCCCGCCGCCCCATGGGTGGTTCATCGCGCCAGGCGAAACGCGCCGGCAATCGAAAAGGAATGATTATGTCGTCCATCCTGACCAACACCTCGGCCATGGTCGCGCTGCAGACCATGAAGTCGATCAACAAGAACATGGCGATGACCCAGTCGGAAATCTCGACCGGCAAAAGCATCAACAACGCCAAGGACAATGCGGCCGTCTGGGCCATTTCCAAGACGATGGAATCCGACGTCAAGGGCTTCAAGGGCATCTCCGACAGCCTCGCCCTCGGCTCGACCACGGTTGGCGTGGCGCGGAAGGCCTCGGAAACGGTGACGGACCTGCTGACCCAGATGAAGGGCAAGATCGTCGCCGCGCAGGAAGGCAACGTCGACCGTGACAAGCTGCAGACCGATGTCGAAGCCTTGCGCGACCAGATCGAGTCGGTCGTGGGTGCGGCCCAGTTCAACGGTCTCAACCTCGTGGACGGATCGCAGACCTCGGTCGATGTGCTGTCCTCGCTCGACCGCTCGGGAAGCGATGTGTCGGCCTCGTCGATCACCGTCGATGCGCAGAACCTGTCGACCGGCGACTATCTGCTGAACGACGTGTTCGCCGCGGGCACGGCCTCGATCGTGTCGACCGATGCCGACACCTTCGTGATGTCGCTCGACCAGGGCGGCGGTACGGACGAAATCACGATCCAGGACGGCGCGAACGCCTGGGCGGCCGGCGACAAGATCAGCATGCGCATCGGCGAAAAGACCGCCTCCTACACGGTGACCGCCGGCGACATCACCAGTGGCAACAACTCGGTGGCCGACCTGATCGCGGTGGGCATGAAGAATGCCATCGACGCGCTGGGCGTCGAGGGGTTGACGGTGGACTATGACAGCGCGACGCCGGGCGAGCTGGCCTTCACCAACGACGGCACGGCCGACCTGACCGTCAGCGGCCAGTACACCAATGCCGACGCCGGCGGTCTGGGCGCGCTGGCCTCTATCGACGTTTCAAGCGCCACCAACGCGCAGACCGCGCTGGGCACGGTCGAAACGCTGATCGACACGGCAATCGACGCGGCCGCCGCCTTCGGTTCGGTTCAGACCCGGATCGAGACGCAGGCCGATTTCGTCAGTGAACTGACGGATTCGCTGAAGGCGGGTATCGGGTCGCTGGTCGATGCCGATCTGGAGGAAACGTCGGCGCGGCTGCAGGCGCTGCAGGTGCAGCAGCAGCTTGCCACGCAATCGCTGTCGATCGCGAACCAGGCGCCGCAGAACCTGCTGTCGCTGTTCCGGTAAAGGCATCGGCCGGGGGGCCACCCCCCCGGCCGTTCTTCTGACCCAACCCCAATTCGGAAGGATTTGCCGTGAGTTCCGCTCAATACGCTGCCCGCAGCGCCTATTCCCGTCCCGATGTCCCGTCTCGCACTCCGCGCATGGTGGAATACGATCTGATCGCCAGGATGACCCAGAGACTGACCAGCAGCTGGGCCAGGCGGCGCAGCGATTTTCCTGCTTTCGCGCTCGCCCTGACCGACAACCAGCGGATGTGGTCCACGCTGGCCGCCGACGTGGCCGAACCGCAGAACGGCCTTCCTGCCCCGCTGCGGGCGCAACTGTTCTATCTCTACCAGTTTACGGTCGAACACAGCCGGACCGTGCTGGACGACAAGGGCAGCATCGACGTGCTGATCGACATCAACACCGCCGTCATGCGCGGCCTGCGTGGTGAGAGCGGGTCATGACCGGGCTGGTCCTGAAGCTGGGACCGCACGAACGGGTGCTGATCAACGGCGCGGTGATCGAGAACGGCGAGCGGCGATCGCGGCTCGCGATCATGACGCCCGGCGCTCATATCCTGCGACTGCGCGATGCGATCCACCCTGAAGAGGCCAATACGCCGGTCCGACGGGTGTGCTATGTGGCGCAGCTTGTCCTTTCAGGGGATGCCGACCCGTCCGACGCCAGAATGAGGCTGTTGCGCGGAATCGAACAGTTGAGCCAGGTTCTGACAGACCATGACAGCCGCACCCAGCTGACGATCGCAACGGCTGCGGTTCTGGCGGACCAGCACTATCAGGTTCTGAAAGCGCTGCGCAGCCTGCTGCCGCGGGAAGAGCGGCTGATGGCCGCGTCGGCATGAGGCGGTCATGACATTCTCTCCGGTCATTCCGGGCACCGGCTATGCAGGGTGGACCTTTCTGCAACGCACCAAGAATGCGCAGGCTGCCTCGTTCAACAAAAGTCCTGAACTTGCGCGCGACGAGACCTATTTTCGCGAAAGGATAAAATCGGTCAAGACTGCGGACGATCTGGTCGGCGACCGGCGCCTTCTGAAGGTGGCGCTGGGTGCCTTCGGGCTGGATGCGGACATCAACAGCAAGGCCTTCATCCGCAAGGTGCTGACCGACGGAACGCTGAAAGAGGGAACCCTTTCAGGCCGGCTGGCCGACAAGCAGTACGAAAAGCTGTCGGCGGCGTTCGGGTTCGGTGACTTTGCCGTGCCCAGCACGCAGCTTTCTGATTTCCCCGACCGCATCCTGAACCTGTACAAGACGCGGCAGTTTGAAATCGCAGTCGGCGCGCAGAACAACGATTTCCGCCTGTCTCTGAGCGCCGAGCGCGAACTCGCGGACCTTTCGGCGAACCGCGCGAGCAGCGAGGACACCAAGTGGTTCCGCATCCTTGGGTCCGCGCCCTTGCGTCAGGTGTTCCAGAAGGCATTGGGTCTGTCATCCGGCATCGCCGGGGCCGATCTGGACCGACAGTTGCAAACCTTCAAGGAAAAGGCGGAAAGGGTGTTCGGGGACGACTCGGTCAGCCAGTTTGCCGATCCGGCCAAGGTCGATCAGCTTGTCAGACGGTTTCTGGTCAGATCAGAGGCGGACAGTCTGGGTACCAGTGCGGGGTCCGGCGCGATGGTCCTGCAGATGTTGCAGCAATCCAGCGCCTTTCTGCGGGCCAACCGGTTCTGATTCGCGCTGCCTTCAACGCAGGTTCAGGGCGGCGGCAAGACGGCGGAAGCTGCCCCCGATCCCGTCGGCCGGGGCGTCTTCCGCCAGAAACGCGTCAAGCGCGGGCCAGACCTTCATGGCGAGGTCGATCTGGGGGTCCGACCCCTTGGCGTACAGGCCTGCCTGTATCATCATCTCTGCCCTGTCCCAGGTTCCCAGCAGCCGACGGGTCTGGGCGATCAGGATGTTTTCCTCGGGCGTCGCGGCCTCCGGCAGGCTTCGGGAGACCGAACGCAGAAGGTCGATGGCGGGAAAGCGTCCACGCTCGGCGATCTTGCGGTCCATCACGACATGACCATCAATCGTCCCGCGCAGGATATCGGCCACCGGTTCGTCCATGTCCGATCCGGCGACCAGCACCGAGAAGACTGCGGTGATGTCGCCCGAACCTTCGGGCCCCGGCCCGGCCCGTTCGGCCAGAGCCATGATGGCGGGGGCGAGCGAGGGCGGATAGCCGCGCAGCGACGCATCCTCGCCCCCTGCCAGCGCCACTTCACGATGAGCCTCGGCAAAGCGGGTGATGCTGTCGGCAAGGAGCAGGACATGCAGGCCCTTGTCGCGGAAATGTTCGGCCACCGCCATCGCCGCCCAGGCACAGCGGCGGCGGACCAAAGGGGACTGGTCGGATGTGGCGGTCACGACGACCGACCGCGCCATGCCGTCCGGACCAAGCACCCGTTCCGTGAATTCGCGCAACTCGCGACCCCGCTCGCCGATCAGCGCGATGACGACGACATCCGCCTCCACCCCCCGGGCCAGCTTGGCCAGCAACGAGGATTTGCCGACGCCGGAACCTGCGAACAGACCGATCCGCTGACCCCGGACCAGCGGCAGCAGGGTGTCAAACACGGCGACTCCGGTGGACAGGCGGGCACCGAGGCGACCGCGCTGCGCGGCCGGGGGGGCGGCGCTGCGCAGCGCGCGCGGCACGGCACCGCGAAACAGCGGGCGGCCGTCAAGCGCCCGGCCGAACGGGTCCACGATACGGCCGATCCAGCTGTCATCCGGAGAGATGCTGGACTGGCCGCAAAGCTTGACCTCGGCCCCGATCGGCAGGCCCTCGGGCACGTCATCGGTCAGAATCGTCAGGCCATCGGGCGACAGGGCCATCACCTCGCCATCCAGGGCCAGCGCGCCATGCGCCTCGCCGACACGGACCCGGTCGCCAAGGGTGGCACAGCGTTGCAGACCCGTGACGCGGATCGTCCCGCGCGCAACCTCTGCCACACGCCCTACCTCGTGCACGCGCAGAATGCAGGCCAGCTCAGCCCGCAGCCCATCGAAAACACCAGCCAAAGGATTCTCCTTTTGTTCGTCTGATTACCGTTTCTAAAGGAATCACCCTTAAATGTTGGTGAAAGCGTTCAGCCTTTGTTCGGTGGAGAAACCCCGATGTTCGAGAAACTGGAACTGACCCGGATGGCCCAGGCCATGGCGTCGCACGCCGGAGCGCGGCTGGGTGTGGTGGCGGCCAACATCGCCCATGCCGACAGCCCCGGTTACAAGGCGCGCGACCTGCCTGACTTCGCCGAAGCCTACGGCGGACGCAACACGATGCGCACAACGCGCGCGGGGCACCAGGGGGAGGGAGACGCCACGTCTGCACAGGCGCGCATTGTCCGTGGGCCCGGATCTCCGAACGGCAACACGGTATCGCTGGAAACCGAAATGGTTCGCGGGGTCGAGGTGCGCCAGCAGCACGAAATGGCGCTCGCGGTCTATCGGGTCACGTCTGAAATCGTGCGCGCCAGCCTCGGGCGGAGGGGCTGATGAGCGATCTGTTGCAGTCCCTGTCGATGTCAGCCTCGGGGATGCAGGCGCAGGCCATGCGTTTGCGCCATGCGTCCGAAAACATCGCGAACGCCGACACGCCCGGCTACCACCGCAAACTCGTCACCTTTCGCGACGAAGTCGACTCCGGCCGGGTCACGACCGGCCCGGTGCAACTGGACAGGTCCGACCTGACCAGCATCTACGACCCCGGCCATCCGCTGGCCGATGAAACCGGTCACCATGACGGCTCGAACGTCGATCTGGTGATCGAAATCGCTGACGCGCGCGAAGCGCAGCGCAGCTACGAGGCGAACCTTCGGATGTTCGACCAGGCGCGGCAAATGACGCAGAGCCTGTTCGACCTTCTGCGCCGATAGAGGAGTTCTAGAATGGAATTGACCACCTCTCTTGCTGCCCAGACCTACAGTCAGGCCCGTTCGGCGGCTGCGCCCTCTCCACAGGGGGGCGGCGACACCGCCGGATTGGCCGGTCTGGTTGACACCTTTGCCAGAACCCTTGCCGAGGGAGAGGCGGTCGCAAAATCCGCGATGACCGGCGGGGCTGATCCCCATGCCCTGGTGCAGGCGCTGGCGTCCTCGCAACTGGCTGTCGAAACCGTGGCGACCGTGCGCGACCGGGTCGTCGAGGCTTATCAGGAAATCCTGAGGATGCCGGTATGACCGAGAGCACGCTGTTTGATGTGCTGCGTCAGGCCTTGTGGATTTCCGTCGTGATTTCGGCCCCGATGCTGGCCGTGGCCCTTGTGGCGGGCGTGGCGATCGGCCTGTTCCAGGCGCTGACCTCGGTTCAGGAGATGACGCTGACCTTTGTGCCCAAGGTGGGCGCCATGATGGTGGTGTTCTGGGTGTCCATGAGCTTCATGACCACCACGCTGGTCGCGTTCTTTCAGGACCGGCTGATCCCTCTGATCGCGGGGGGCTGAAGCATGGACGCGATCGGAACAACGACATTGACACGGCAGGCCGGGCTGATGCGCGAGATGAACGTGATCGCGCAGAACATCGCCAACATCTCGACTGCGGGCTTTCGCCGCGAGGGGGTGGTCTTCTCGGAATATGTTCAGCGGATGGAGGCGGGTCCGTCGCTGTCGATGGCCCATGGCAACGGGCGGGCCGTCGATCTGAGCCAGGCCGGATTGTCCGCGACCGGCGGCACCTTCGACTTCGCCATCCAGGGCGAGGGGTTCTTCCTGATCGAAACGCCCGACGGTCAGCAACTGACCCGCGCCGGGGCCTTCACGCCGTCGGCCGAGGGTGCACTGGTGACGCCCGACGGTTACCGCCTTCTCGATGAAGGGGGGGCGCCGGTGATAGTGCCGCCGGGCGCGGGCGCGGTCTCGCTGGCGCAGGATGGCACGCTGTCGGCCGGGGGCGCGGCGCTGGCGCGGATCGGCCTCTGGCAGCCGGCCGACCCGGTGTCGCTGCGCCATCAGGCGGGAACGCTGTTCAGCGCCGATGCCGTCGAACCGGCGGATGGGGCGGTCCTGATGCAGGGCTTTCTGGAAGACAGCAACGTCGAACCCGTGTCCGAGATTGCCCGGATGATTGCGGTGCAACGCGCCTACGAACTTGGCCAGACATTTCTGGACCGCGAGGATGCCCGGGTGCGCGGCATCATCGAAACCCTTGGCCGATAGGAGCCTGCGATGAAAGCCCTGCAGATCGCCGCAACCGGCATGTCGGCCCAGCAGATGCGGGTCGATGTGGTGTCCAACAATCTCGCCAACATGTCGACCACCGGCTACAACGCTCGCCGCGCCGACTTTGCCGACCTGCACTATCAACAGCTTGCGCGGCCCGGCACGGTGACCTCCGCGGGGGGTACGGTTCTGCCCACCGGCGTGCAGATCGGGCTTGGGGTCCGGCCTGCCTCGGTTTCGGTCGTGCTGGCGCAGGGGTCGCTGACCCAGACAGGCGGCGATCTCGATGTAGCGATCGAGGGGCAGGGCTATCTGGAAGTGACCCTGCCGTCAGGTGCGGCGGGCTATACCCGCGACGGCGCGCTGAAGCGGTCCGCAGACGGGCTGATCGTGACGTCGGACGGCTACCCGATCGCGCCGCAGATCACCATCCCGTCGGACGCCCGGTCGATTTCGGTCAACGCTGCGGGCGAAGTCTATGCCTTTTTCCAGGGCCAGGTGGACCCGCAGCTGCTGGGGCAGTTGTCGCTTGTCGGGTTTTCGAACGAAAAGGGGTTGGAGGCGATGGGCTCCAACCTGTTTCTTGAAACGCAGGCTTCGGGCGCGCCCCTTGTCGGCACCGCCGGGTCAGACGGTCTGGGAACGCTCCGGCAAGGTTATCTGGAGGAAAGCTCGGTCGATGCGGTGCGCGAGGTGACCGAACTGATCAAGGCGCAGCGCGGCTATGAACTGAACGCCAAGGTGATCACCGCAGCCGACCAGATGCTGTCGGCCACCACGCAGGTGCGGTGATGTGGCGGGTCCTGCTGATGCTGCTGCCGACCGCGGCGCTGGCCGACAGTGTGGTGGCCACCCGCCCGATCCGCGCGATGGCCGTGATCACGCCCGAGGATGTGACCACGGTTGCTGCCGACATCGACGGGGCGCTGCAGGACGTGGCCGCTGCGGTGGGGCAGGAGGCGCGGGTGATGATCTACCCCGGCCGCCCGGTCCGGTCCGGCGATCTCGGCCTCCCCTCGATCGTGGAGCGCAACGCGGTCGTACCCTTGTCCTACCGCACGGCGAGCCTCGTCATCCTGACCGAAGGCCGGGCGCTGGACCGGGGGGGGGCGGGCGATGCCATCCGCGTGATGAACCTGACCTCCCGCACCATCGTGACCGGGCTGATCGGGCCGGACGGGACGGTGAACGTGGGACCAAACTCATGAAAGAGAGCGCGATGCGGACGATGACCCTGGCCCCGTTGATTCTGGCGGCCTGCAGTACGGCAGGGCAGGTTGGCCGCGCGCCCGAGTTTTCGGCGCTCGAAGGCAGCTATCAGCATCATGCGATGTATTCCAACCCGCTGCTCCAGTCCGCCGACCCCGCCGCGCCCAGCGACGAAGCCTCGCTCTGGACGGCCGGGCGCAGTTCCCTGTTCGGGGACCGGCGGGCGGAACTGCGCGGAGATATCCTGACTGTAGTGATCGAAATCGACGAAAAGGCCGAAATCTCGAACCAGACCGACCGGAGCCGCTCGGGCGGCCAGACGGCGGGAATTCCCCAGTTGTTCGGGATTCCACAGCGGCTCGACAGCGGTCTGCCGGCCGGTGCCAGCCTGGCCGAGGCGGTCGAGACCAGCGCGGAGTCGAGCTACGAAGGCGAAGGGTCGGTCCGGCGCAATGAAAAGCTGACTCTGCGGGTCGCGGCCACCGTGGTGGAAGAATTGCCGAACGGCGTGCTGCGGATCGAAGGACAGCAGGAGGTGCGGGTGAATTTCGAACTGCGTGAACTGATCGTGACCGGGTATGTCCGACCGACCGACATTTCCCGGCAGAACGAGATCACCTATGACAAGATCGCGGGTGCGCGGATATCCTATGGCGGGCGCGGGCAGATCACCGATGTGCAGCAACCGCGCTATGGGGACCAGATCCTCGACCAGATTCTGCCGTTTTGACCGTGCTGCGCAAACTCATCCCGATCCTGCTTGCACTGACCGGCCTTGGCGCCGGCATGGGCGCAGGCCTTGCCTTGCGCCCGGCGGCGGACATGCCCGCCGAATCCGATCACACAGAGACGGACCCCAAGGCGACCGAGGCGGAAGCGGTCGATCCGGAAATGCTGCCTGACTATGTGAAGCTGAACAACCAGTTCATCGTGCCCATCCTGCAGGACGGGCGCGTGGTGTCGATGGTCATCCTGTCGCTGAGCCTCGAAGTCCTGCAGGGCACGACCGAGAATGTCTACAAGCGCGAGCCGAAACTGCGCGACGTGTTCCTGCAGGTCATGTTCGATCATGCCAATGCGGGCGGGTTCAAGGGCTCCTTCACCGATGGCGCAAACCTGGTGCTGCTGCGCAAGGCGCTTCTCGAGGCTGCGGTGACCACCTTGGGCGAGAGTGTCACCGATGTCCTGATCGTCGACATCGTGCGTCAGGACAGTTGAACCCCGTCATTTCTGCCGCTTTGCCAGCTTTTCAAGCGCCTGCGCCCGTCCAAAGGCCCGCGCCGCCTCGTCGCGCGCCTCGATCCAGGTGGCGGTCTGCCGGGCAAGGGCCAGGTTGATCTCGGCCCGGCGCAGATCGGCCCAATGCTGATACCGCAAGCCAACCTCGGCGGCGGCCAGTTCGGACAGGTCGGTGGCCGCACCGGGGCGATCCAGATCGGCCAGCCGGTCCAGACTGGCGCGACGCGCGGCCGCGGCAGAGTCGAGCGTGGCAAGCCGCGCATCCAGCAGCAAATTCCCCAGCACGCGCAGGCGTTCCATCTTCTGGCGGTCTTCTGAAGGGTTCATGTGCGGACCTTCGGCTTGCGTTTGCGGACCGCCTCGGAAAACCGGATGGCAGCAGCCACGGCGCGATAGTGTTCCGGCCGGATCATCTGCCCGATCTCGACACTGGCGTGCAGCGCCCGGGCCGTAGGCGGGTCGCTGTGCAACGGCACGCCGGTCAGGGCCGCCCTTTCGCGGATGCGGGCGGCGATTTCGTCAACCCCCTTGGCGATGCAGACCGGTGCCGACCGGTCGTTGCGGTGCCACTTCAGGGCCACGGCGTAGTGCGTCGGGTTGACGATGATGACATCCGCGCGCCCCACGTCCAGAAGCATCCTGTTGGTCGCGATCTCCTGCCCGCGCTGACGCCGCTGTTGCTTGATGTGGGGATCGCCTTCGCTGTCCTTGCTTTCATCCATCAGCTCTTGCCGCGACATCCGGTTGCGATAGCTGTGCTGCCCGACCTGCCACAGATAGTCGACCGCGCCGAACACCGCGGCGATCAGCAGAGCGACGAACAGGAAGTCGAGCAGGATCTGCATCATGGCGGCGCTGGACTGTGCCGGGGTCTGGTGCAAGCTCGTCAGGATCGCCTCGGCATGCCCCGACAGGAACCACCCGAGCGCCAGGCTGACCAGCACCAGCTTGCCCGTGCTTTGCGCGAAGGCCATCAGCCCCTCCCGTCCGAATTTCTGCCCGGCATTGGCCAGCAACGACAGCCGCGACAGTTTCGGAGCGAGTTTTTCAGGCGCAAAGACCAGCGCGCGCTGCGCCACCACCGCCAGCAGCGCCGCGGCCATCGGCAGCACAAAGAGCGGCGCGAACGTGGTGGCGAGCGACCCGAACAGCCCGCCGGCCGGCGCGTGGGCGGCGGTCAGAAAGACCGGGGCCAGCCGGTCCGCCTCGCCCAGCAGCATCGCGCCGGTTTCCCCGGCGCGCCGGATCATCAGGGCCCCCGACACCAGACCCGCGATCAGCAGGCCGCCATAGCTGGCCGCCGTGATCAACTCGGCGGACTTCGGCACCTCTCCGCGTTTGCGGGCGTCGTCCAGACGCTTCTGCGACGGGTCGTGCGGCTTGTCGGACGGGCTTTCGTCGCTCATCTCTGCGCCGGAAACGGGTTGGCGAGAAAGGCGTTGAAGTCGGCCAGCCAAAGCGCCAGGGCGAGCGGGGCCACGATGGCCAGAAGGACCAGCCCCCCCAGCGTCAGCGCGGGCGCGCCCACGAAAGACACCATCAGGTTCGGCATGGCGCGGTTGATGACGCCAAGGGCGACGTTGTAGATCATCGCGGCGAGAGTGAACGGCGCGGCCAGCATGAACGCCAGTGAAAAGGCGCGCGCGACCTCGCCCAGGCCCCAGTCCGCAAGGTCGGCCGACGAGGGCAGGCGCCCCTGCGGCAGGATCGTGTAGGACAGGATCATCAGTTCCGCCGCCCGTACATGCAACCCGGACATCACGGCGAGCGCGAGGCCGCCGGTGACCAGAAGGTTACCGATCGCCGGTTGCGGTTCCGGTCCCATGCCACCGAAAAGCTGTGCCAGCGAGGTCGCCTGCGCCATGATCATCCCGGCCATTTGCAATGCCATGATGAACAGCCGCAGACCGAGGCCAAGGGCAAGGCCCGCCACCACCTCGACGGCGACAGGCCGCAGCAACCTGCCGTCCGAAGGCGCGATGTGCGGCAGGATGGCAGGTGCGATGACGGCGGTGAACGCGACGGTCAGCACCAGACGGATGCGCGCCGGAATGATCTGTTCCCCGAACCCGGGCATCAGCGCCATGACGGCCCCGACCCGGCAGAACACCAGAAAGGCGGACCAGATCCACCCTTCGGTCTGTCCGGTCAATTGGGTCAGGCCAGAGATCAGGTCCGTCATACCGGTACGATCCCCAGCATGGCGGGCCGCGCCTCCAGCCCGATTTCCTCGTAGGACAGGACGGGGGCGGTCAGCCCCTTGGCCCCCATGACGGTCCGCAAAAAGCGGCGACGCAGCGACGAGGTGACCAGCGCGGGGTAGGCGCCGGTTTCCGCCGCACGGTTCAGCTTGTCTGCAAGCCCGTTCGCGAGCCTTCCGAATTGTTCGGGCGGCAGGGCGACATCCCGCAGACCGCGATCGCCGTCGATCTGATGGGCGGCAAAGGTCTTTTCCCATTCCGGCGCCAGTTGGATCAGCGGGATCGTGCCATCGTCGCGTTTCAGCTCCGCCACCAGTTGGAACCCCAGCCGCTGGCGCACATGCTCGCAAACCGCTTCGGGCGCGCCCAGTGACCGGGCTTCGGCAATCGCCTCGAGGATGAGGGGCAGGTTTCGGATCGACACGCGCTCTTCCAGCAACAGGCGCAGCACCGTCAGCAGAAGATCGACGGGAACCTTGTCCGGCACCAGTTCGTCCAAGAGGCGCTTGTTCGATTCGGCGCGGGCGGGGTCCGACACCGCGATGAATTCGTCCAGCAGGCGTCGCAGGCCGCGCATCGACAGAAGCCTTGCCAGATTGCCGCGTATGACCTCGAGCAGGTGGGTCGCCAGAACCTCGGGCGGTGAAACGACCGTCAGGCCGGACAGCGCCGCCGTGTCCTGATGGTCGGGCCTGATCCAGCGGGCAGGCGCGCCATAGACCGGCTCGCGCACGTCGATCCCCTCGGGGGCGGTCACACCCTCGGTCAGCAGGACCAGAATTCGGTCGGGCATCAGGCGGTCCCGCACCTTTTCGACGCCCTGAAGCCGGATGCGGTACGTGCCCGGGGGCAGCGTCGCCTCGTCGGTCAGGCGCATTTCCGGCAGGATCAGGCCAAAGCTGGCGGCGACGTGGTTGCGCATGTTGAAGATGCGGCTGTCAAGACCGGTGGCAGGGTCCAGAACCATGGACACCAGATTCGGCGCGAATTCGATGTGGATCTCGTCGAAATCCAGAACATCGCCGATGCCCTCGCGTTTGGGCGGTTCGGGCGCCTTGGCAGGCTCCACCGGCGGGTGGGCGGCAAGGTTGTAGGCGCGCCAGGCAAGGTATCCCAGAATGATTGCCGCGACCATGAAGGGCACAAACGGCATTCCCGGAACCACGGCCAGCAGGGCCATCAGCGCAGCCACCGTGCCGAGGGCCCCGGGAAAACGGCCAAGCTGTGCGAAGAACGAAATGTCCGTCGCCCCCACTGCCCCGCCCCGCGCCAGCAGCAACGCTGCTGCCACCGAAATGATGACGGCAGGGATCTGGCTGACCAGCCCGTCCCCCACCGTCAGGATGGCATAAACCTCGAATGCCTCGCCAAACGGCATGTCGTGGTAAACCGTCCCCATGATCAGACCGACGGTGATGTTCAGGCCGGTGATCAGCAGGCTGGCCACCGCATCGCCCTTGACGAACTTCGACACGCCGTCAAGCGAGCCGAAGAAGGTGGTTTCCGCCAGTTCGCGTTCGCGCCGCGCCTTCGCTTCGGCATGGTCGATCGCCCCCGCCGACATGTCGGCGTCGATGGCCAGCTGCTTTCCCGGCATCCCGTCCAGCGCAAACCGCGCCCCGACTTCTGCCATCCGGCCTGCCCCTTTGGTGATGACCACAAAGTTGACAATCATCAGGACGCAGAACACCACGATCCCCAGAAGAAGGTTGCCGCCCATGATGAATTCGGCAAACCCCTCGATCACGTGGCCTGCGGCGTCGGTGCCGGTGTGCCCCTCACCGATGATCAGCTTGGTCGACGACACGTTCAGCGAAAGGCGCAGCATCAGCGACGCCAGAAGGATGGTCGGGAATGCCGAAAAATCCAGCGGGCGTTCGATGAACAGGGTGACCGTCAGCATCAGGATGGCCAGCGCGAAGGAAAGCGCCAACCCGACGTCGAGCATCCAGGCCGGGACCGGCAGGACCATCATGACGATCACGCCCATCAGCGCGAGGGCGAGCAGGATGGTCGGCTGGAACAGCGTTGCCGCAGTGAGTCGAAGGGTGGGCATCTCAGGGGGCGTCTCCGATCAGGGGGTGGCTGGCGGACAGGCGGGGGACCAGCGACCCCCCGCTGCCGCGCGCGCCGGCCTGCAGCAGGGGGTAGCCGTCTTCCGTCTGCACCGCGGGATCGGGTGTTGCGCCCAGGCTGGACAGCACAGCCTCGACCTTCGTCAGATAGGCCGAGGCGGGTCCAGCGCTGCGCGAGTGGTAGGCCGCCGCAGCCGCGGGCCAGGTCCCCAGTTCCCGGTGCAGGCGGATCAGAAAGCCCGCGGCATAACGGGCATTGGCGGCCGGATCGAACATCTGGTCCAGCGAGGCAAAGTTGCCGCCATGCCAGCGGTGGTTGACCTGAAAGCAGCCGATGTCCAGATTGCCGCCGCCCGCCAGCAATGCCGCTTCGGCCGCCGAGACCGCCTCGGCGCGGGTTGGAAACCAGGCACCGCTGCCCGCATGGTTCATCGTCCAGGGCCAGGGGCGCAGTGTTCCGCCAGAGGTTCTGCCGGTTTCCACACGGGTGATCGCAAGCAGGATGTCGGTCGGAACGCCGCTGTCCCGTGCGGCCATCGCCGCCGCCTCGTCACAAAGCGTGCCGGGGTCCCGTGAAGCCAGCGCCTGTGCCGCGAGGCAGACGAGGAAGGGCAGGATCAGCCAGAAATGTCGCAACGGCATGGGTTTCACCCGGCAGGGTCGTGCGTGCTGCACGACAGTCTTCAAAGGCTAGAGGAGGAACCTTTCGGAAAGGTAAGCGGGCGCCTGGTCTTGGCTACCCCCGACGCGCCTTGCCTCAGCGGACGGGCTGCGCAACAAGAGACAGAAGTTCGGCCACGGCCATTCGGGTTTCTTCTGCCGATGCCAGCAACGCCTGGCCGGCAGACAGCGGACCCTGTTCTTCGGTGACGGCCCCGGCAGGATTGCCAATCGCGGCAATCGCGGCGGCTTTCCAGGGCTGCGGTCCCGATGCCGCGAGTTGCGGCCAGTCCCTGGCCTCGCTGACCGCGCGCCATCGCCCATCGTCGTCCTCTCCGGCTTCCGCCAGGGTTCGGGCCAGCGCGGCATGGTCACCAAGTTGCCGCAAGGCCGCAGATCGCAACGACATCGTCGATGGTTCATCGGACCCGGCGATCAGGCGCAGTGCGGATCGGGCATCGCCTGTGCCAAGCGCAACCCGGGCGGCGAGGTCGGCTTGCGGCAGCGGAACCAGCGCCAGCCAGTGCCCTGCTTGAGTCGCAAATCCAAGGTCCAGCAGCCGGCGCGACAGTTCTTCGGCAACCGGCGCCGGAACCTCGGGCAATGGTCCGGCTTGCGGAATGGCATGGGTCAACACCGCAGAATCGGGGCCGGTTTCCGCCAGAAGAGTCCAGACCTCGGCAAGCGCGGCAGGAGTCTTGGCCAGATCCGCGAAGGCCGCCTCGAAATCTCCCGCAAGCGCGCGGGCCACCGTCAGCGCTTGGGCAAACTTCGGGGCGTCGGGGTTGTTCCGACGCTCATGCAGGAACCCTTCCAACGTGGTGATCTGCGTCGGGTCAATAGGCTTGCGCAGCGCGTAGTGTGTTGCGACCAGCGCGACCAGCGCATCAGGCGTGGCAGGGCCGGAAAACTCCATCAGGGGCTGCAACCTGTCTTCGGCTGTTGCCGGATCACCGGCTTCGAGGTCCATTCTGGTTTCCATCAGGGTCACCTCGGGCCCGGACTGCCCCGGTGCCCGCAGAATCGCATTGCGGACGGTTTCGGCCGCATCGGCATCGTCGAGCGCGATGAACCGGTCGGCCAGCGGCGGACCAAGCATGCGGCGCAGGTGGACCGGCAAAGCCGAGAAGCTGCGCAGGGCCGCCGCACGGTTGATCGCGGTTCCCCGTCCCGGAACGGGTTCGCCCAGGATCGCCCATAAAGCCGCCGCCGTGTCGCAGGCGGCCATGCCTTCAAAGGCCGGATCGGAATCCGGTGTTGAATCGACAATGTGAGCAAGGCTGATCAGAATCGCCGCGTCGGGTTGATTGCCGGGCATCTGAAGCAGAAGCTGCCGGGCTTCGGCGCCAAATCCGATGAACAGCAGAAAGCGCGCGGCCCGCAAAGTGGCGGCCGGGTCGGGTGTGTCGAATTCGCCCATCAGTCCTGCCATCGCGCCGGCCAACTGTTCCGCGACAGGGCGGTCCGTTCCCCACGCGCCAAATTCCAACCGGCTGTCCGCGACGCAGGCCTGCCCCTTGGCTGACAGCCCGGCCGGTGCGTCCGGATCCGCGTCGACGCGCAATCCAGGCAGCAGGCCCAGACGCATCTGCGCGGTCGGGGGAAGCGTTTGCGGCCCAGATGCCGGGGCCGGAACGGCCATGTCGACCACCCCCTGCGCGGCACCCCGGCTGAGTTGTTGCAGCAGCGCCGTGCGCAGGGGTTGAAGCGCGGGGTCCGTCGTGAAAAGCCGCGCGTCGGAACCGGGCTTGCTTGCGGTTTGCCGCCTCAGGGCCAGGCCGGTCCAGTCGTAGGCGGGCAGCGGGTCGGTTGTTTGCGGGAGGCCTGTCTGTGGCGGACGCGCCTTCGGGCGCCGGACAGGGCGGGTCGCGATCTCGGGCAGGCTGTTGCCCTCAAGAGTGATCTCGAAGGACGACCCCCTTGGCGGCGGGCCGTCCCGGATGTCGACCACCACGATGCCCGGGCGAAACTCGAAGGGAATGGCGTGGCACCCGCAGCCGACCCCGATCCGCAGTCGCCCGGTTTCGGGGTCGACCCAGACGCTGGCGAGCCGGCCCCGACCGATGAGGTCGTAGACGCCGGTCAGGTCATAGGTCGGGCCCTTGCCGGTCAACCGGACTTCGTAGCCGTCGGCGGTACGGCCGACCTGCCAGTCCACGACGCTGCCATAATCCAGAACCAGCCGGGTAAAGCCGTCATGGTCGCCGGTCGTGACGGCCACGGATTGCGCCAGAGCAGACAGCGGCAGCAGAATCGCCAGACAGACGGCGCGCAGAAGCCCGATCATGCCGCCTCCTGCTTCAGGCCGCGCAGGGCCTCTTCGACGTCCGAGAAACTGGGACGAACATGGTGCGGCGAGTTCTGCCGTCCGACCTCGATGCAGATGTTGGTCGGATGCTTGTGCAGGTTCGCAATCAGCACCTCGCGGATGAGCTGATAGAAATGGCCGTCTTCATCGACCACGGCCTTCACCCGCGTCGCGAAGGGTCCGACGATGCCATAGGCCAGAAAAACGCCCAGAAACGTTCCGACGAGCGCCGATCCGATCATCGCGCCAAGCACTTCGGGCGGCTGATCGATCGAGCCCATGGTCTTGATGACGCCCAGAACCGCGGCCACGATGCCAAGTGCGGGCAAAGCATCGGCAATCGATTGCAGGGCGTGGCTGGAGTGCAGCGCATGTGTCTGGGCAGCCTCCATCCTTTTGTCCAGCACTTCTTCGACCTGATGGGGGTCGTCGTAGTTCATCGACGCGGCGCGCAGGGTGTCACAGATCAGGTCGACCGATTCGTGGTCGTGCTGGATTTTCGGATAACGTCCGAACAGCGCGGACTCCGCCGGGTTTTCAATATGCTCTTCCAGCGCGACAGGGTTGGTACGCGCCAGGCGAATCAGTTCGAACAGGACACAAAGAAGATCGCGGTAATCGGCCGGCTTCCATTTCGGACCCTTGAACACCTTGCCCACGTCCCGCAGCGTCTGCTTGACCGCAGCCAGATCGTTGGAGACCAGAAACGCGCCGACCGCCGCGCCGCCGATCATGATCATCTCGAACGGAAGGGCGTGCAGGATCGGTTCGAGGCTGCCGCCATGCAGGACGAATCCGCCGAACACCATGACGACGATCACGACGATCCCGATGAATCCGAACATGGTGTTCCCCTCCTGTCTTCCGTGCGCCGACCTTCGCAGGCCGGTGTTAAGAAACCCTCTCTCAGTTTTTCGGCACCAGCGCGTTGCGCCCGGCGATCAGCGCGGAAATGCCGTAGGCCGTTTCCGGGCTCATGCCCGACAGGACGGCGGCAGCGGCTTCGGGGCGCATCCGGCCCAGAAAGCCTGCGGCGAACTCGGGGGCCATCGCGGTGAACAGGGCGGCGGCGTCGGCCGGCTTCATCGATTCATAGACCGCTGTCAGCCGCGCAAGATCGTTTTCAGCGGCTCCGTCGGCCAGGGCCAGCGTTTCCTTCAACCCCGCTTCCGCTGCGGCCAGTTCGGTCAGCCGCGCCGAGATAGCGGCTTCGGCCAGATCAAGGGCGGCAAGCCGCTCTTCAAGGACGGCTTCCTTTCGGGCCACGCTGGTTTCCCGTTCGTTCAACGCTTCGGCAAGGGCAAGCGGCGGCGGAGGGCAGGACAGCGGTGCATCGGGTTCGGCCGGTAGTTCCGGGGCATTGGCCATGGCCGTACCGACCCCGGCCCCAAGCCGCAAAGCCCCGGACGCCGCAAGAAACAGTGCAAGGATCACCAGCGCGCCGCGCCCCGCCGGGCTGCGCATCCGTTGCCTGACCTTCTGCGTCATTCCGCCACCCCCAGATCGGGCCGCCCGGCCCTGCGGCGCACGAACCGGACGCGCGAGGTTTCGGCCTCTGCCTCCGCGTCGTGCGAAGGCTGTGATGATTCGGGCATGTCGTGCAGGGCTGCCATCATGAGTTCCAGCCGCGCTGCTGCCGCCTCTGCCCGAAGGGTCAGCGCGTCGAGGGTGGCGGCGGACCCGGTCGCGGCGCCCCGTGCCCTGTCAAGGGCGCGGGTCATATCATCGACCTGTGCGGAAAGAACCGCGATCGCACCGCCCATCCCGCTTTCCAGCGTTGTGAACCTTTTCAGTCGGCCCGACAGCACATAGCAGTATATCGCCGCGCCGAAGGCCCCGGCCGCCATCAGGATATCCGCGATCATTTCCACCCGCTCCTCCTGTCAGTTCAGCACGAATTCAGTCACCAGAAGGTCCCGCACACGGCCCTCGCCGGTCACGATCTGGATCCGTCGCAGCATCTGCGCCCGCAGGCGGACCAGCGAAGCCGGATTTTCAAGGTCCGCCAACTCGACCGCGCGCAGGTAGCCGTTGAGCACATCAAGGATGCGCGGCAGCAGATGCGTCACCTCGCGCTGATGCATCCTGTCAACCTCCAGTTGGGCGGCAAATCGCAGATGCGTGCTTTGCGCGCCGGGCCCCAGCGAAATGACCAAGGGTTCGATTGCCACGAATTCCACATCGGGCAGCTTGCTGACGGCCTGCGCGTCTTCTGCGTGGCTGTCGGCCGGTGCGAACAGCAGGCCGGACCAGGTCGCATAGAACCCGCCCGCGCCCAGGGTCACCGCCAGACCCAGCCCCAGAATCAATGGAAGCCTGGAACGTTTTTTCGGCGCCGCTTCCTGCGGCTGTTCAGCATCGGCCAAGGTCCCCTCCGTGCTTCGGATGAGAACAAAGATAGACCTCATCCTACTAACCGATTGTTAAGGCCAATCCTTCAAAGCTGGGTTCGAACGGTGCAGAAGCCCCCTGATCGGAGAAGACCGGTGCAGAACCTGCTTTCCTTGTGGTCCGCGATGGATGCGCGGCGGCGTCTGGTGGTTGTCGGGGCCACGGTTGCGATGTTCGCAGCGATTCTCGCGATGTCGCGGATGGCGGGGGCACCGTCGATGTCGCTGCTTTATGCCGGTCTGGATTCGTCGGCGGCCGGAGAGGTTGTGGCCGCACTGGAACAGCAAGGCGTGGCCTACGAGGTGCGCGGCGATGCGATTCATGTCGAATCCGGCCTGCGCGACGGTTTGCGGATGACGCTTGCGGCCGAGGGGCTGCCGGCCAATTCGGGCATGGGGTACGAGCTTCTGGACGGGCTGTCGGGGTTCGGGACCACATCGCAGATGTTCGATGCGGCCTACTGGCGCGCCAAGGAGGGTGAGCTGGCGCGCACGATCCTGGCCAATCCGCATGTCCGGGCCGCACGGGTGCACATTGCGCAGGCCCCGTCGCAGCCGTTTCAACGCGATGTCGACCCTTCGGCCAGCGTCACCGTCACGACGGCGGCGGGCGGGCTTGCCCCCGGACACGCCAACGCGCTGCGCCATCTGGTTGCGGCGGCGGTCACCGGGATGCGTCCCGAGGATGTGGCGGTGATCGACACGGCGGCAGGGCTGATCGCGCAAGAGGCTGACGCGGCCGCTCCGGGTGGTGCCGACCTGCGCGCGGCCGAGTTGCGCCGAAACGTCGAGCGGCTGCTTGCGGCGCGGGTCGGGCCCGGAAAGGCGGTTGTCGAGGTCGCTGTCGATGTGGTGACCGACCGCGAGGCGGTGACCGAACGGCGGTTCGATCCGCAGGGCAGGGTGGCGATTTCGTCCGACACCGAAGCGAAAAAGGGCACCGAAGCGGCTGGCGGTGCCGTGACCGTCGCGTCCGATCTGCCGGATGGCGACGCGGCTGCGACCGGCGATACGGGCCGCAGCGAAACCGAGGAAACCCGGGAACGGGTGAACTATGAAGTCTCTGAAACCTCGCGCGAAATCCTGCGGATGCCGGGGGCGTTGCGCAAGATTTCGGTGGCCGTTCTGGTCGACGGCGTGTCGGTGACGGCCGCTGACGGCACCGTCACACTGGAACCGCGCCCGGAAGAGGAGCTTGCCGTGCTGCGCGAACTGGTCGCCTCGGCGGTCGGGCTTGACGAGGCGCGCGGCGATGTCCTGACGCTGAAGTCCCTTGCGTTCGAAACGCCTGCCGCCGAAGGAACGTTTGCCGAGGCCGACGGGCTGGGTGTTCTCGGCCCGATCGATACGATGGCCGCGGTCCAGTTGGGTGTTCTGGCACTGGTCGCGGTCATTCTGGGCCTGTTCGTGATCCGACCGATGGTCATGGCGCAGCCTGCAACGCCTGCCCTGCCCGCGCCGCAGGCTCCGCTTGCGCTTGCGTCAGGTTCGGCGGCGGCCGGCGCCTATGGCGACAACGGCCGCGTTCTGACGGGGGAGATCGACGATGGCGGCGATTTGCCGGATCTGTCGGTGATCTCGGAGATCGACCCGCCCGAGACCGCAAGTGACCCGGCCTCGCGCCTGCGCCGCCTGATCGAAGAACGTCAGGCCGAATCCCTGGAAATCCTGCGGGGCTGGATGGAACATCAGGAGGAGCGGGCATGACGCTGAGGCTGGAAGTCTTCGAAACGGAAGCGCGCAGTTCTGCTGGCGGTGGCACGGTGGTTCTGGATCAGCTTGCACTGGAAGAGGCCAAGCTCGCCTCCTACGATCAGGGTTACGCCGCCGGATGGGAGGATGCGGCAGCCGCGCAGTCCGACGATCAGGGCCGGATGCGCGCCGATCTGGCGCGGCATCTGCAGGCCTTGGGTTTTTCCTATCAGGAAGCCCGGATGCATGTGTTGAAGGCGATCGAGCCGCTGCTGATCGAAATCGTCGAGCGTCTGCTGCCCGATCTGGCACGCGAAACGCTGGCCCCCGTCGTGCTGGAGGCCCTGATGCCGATGGCCGAGGCGATGGCCGATCTGCCGGTGACGCTGGTCATGAATCCTGCCGCCCGCCCGGCCATCGAACAGCTTCTGGACCGCGCGACGGGCCTGCCCCTGATCCTGCAGGAAGAGCCGACGCTGGGCGAGGGGCAGGTCTATCTGCGCCTCGGGTCCGCCGAAACCTTGATCGACCTTGACCGGGCCGTCGCCGAGATCACCGCCGCCGTGCGCGGCTTCTTCGAACTTCACACAAGCGGAGACCGATGATGGAAAACCAGCCCGACGCCAATCCCTTTTCCCAGGTGCCGATCGAAGTGACGATTTCGGTGGGGAAAGCGCGACCCATGGTGCGCGATCTTCTGAAGCTGACCCGCGACGCGGTGCTGACGCTGGACCGGCGGGTGGATGACCCGGTGGAACTTTACGTGGGCGACCGCCTGATCGCGCGCGGCGAGCTGACCGAACTCGGCGGGGATCAGGCAGGACAACTGGCCGTCCGCTTGACCGAAGTCGCCAATCTGCGGGGCGGGTTGTGAGACTTCTGCTGGCGCTGGGCCTGCTGCTGCTGGCATCCCCGGCGCTGGCGCAGGATGTCTCGATCGATCTCGGCGATGATGCGGGGCTGGCCGGGCGGTCGATCACGTTGCTGGCGCTGATCACCCTCCTGAGCCTGGTGCCGGGCCTCGCCGTGATGATCACCTGTTTTCCGTTCATCGTCACGGTTCTTTCCATCCTGCGGCAAGCCATCGGGCTGCAGCAGGCCCCGCCGAACATGCTGATCGTCAGTCTCGCGCTGTTCCTGACGTGGTTCGTGATGGACCCGGTACTGACCGAGGCCTGGGTGGCCGGGGTCGAGCCGCTCAGCCGGGGCGCGATGGATGTCGAGACTGCGCTTCCCGCCATTCTGGCGCCGTTTCGCGGCTTCATGGCGGGCCGACTGGACCTTGATACCTTTGCGGCGCTTCAGGCTCTGCGCCCTGGCGAGGTTTCGGCACCGGCAGATGCGCCGCTGTCCCTGCTGGTGCCGTCCTTCATGCTGTCGGAAATCCAGCGGGCGTTCGAGATCGGGTTCCTGATCTACCTGCCGTTCCTGATCATCGATCTCGTAGTCGCCGCCGTGCTGATGTCGATGGGCATGATGATGGTGCCGCCCGCCGTCGTCTCGCTGCCGTTCAAACTGGCGTTCTTTGTCGTGGCGGATGGCTGGAGCCTGATTTCCGGCGCACTGGTGCGCAGCTATTTCTGAAGGCGCAAAGATCCGGTCAGTTGACCAGGAACTCTGCATGCAGCGCCCCCGCCGCATTGATGCTTTTCAGGATGTCGATCATGTCATGCGGGGCCACGCCGAGCGCATTCAGCCCTGCAACCACCTCGGACAGGTTGGTTCCGCCGACAATCTCGGACAGGCCGGTCCCGGGGTCCTTTTCAATGTCCGCGGCGCTGCGCGGCACGACGATGGTTTCGCCCTCGGCAAACGGATTGGGCTGCACGACCACCGGGGCTTCGTCGATCCGAAGGGTCAGGTTGCCCTGCGCGATGGCGACCCGGCTGATGCGCACGTCCTCTCCCATCACGATGGTGCCGGACCGTTGATCCACCACGACCCGCGCCCGGGTTTCGGGCTCGATGAGCAGCGACTCGACCCGGCCCAGAACATGGGCAGGCGAGCGCATGTTGGCGGCCGCGATGTCGAGCGACACCGTGCCGGCATCCAGCATGACGGCGACGCTGCGTCCGAATTCGCTGTTGATCACCGTCTCGATCCGCCCGGCCGTGGTGAAATCGGGCGCCCGCAGCGCCAGGCGCACGGTGTCGAGTCCGGCAAAGTCGAACTCGACCTCCCGCTCGACCCGCGCACCCGAAGGAATCACACCCGCGGTCGGAACCCCCTGCACCACGCGCGCCGCCTCGCCCTCGGCCGAGATGCCGCCCGCGATGATCGTGCCCTGGGCCACCGCATAGATCTCGCCATCCGCGCCATTCAGCGGTGTCATGATCAGGGTGCCGCCGAGCAGGCTTTTCGCGTCGCCGATGGCCGAAATCGTCACGTCGATCCGCCCGCCCGCCCGGGCGAAGGGGGGCAGAGCCGCGGTCACGAAGACGGCGGCCACGTTCTTCGGGCGAAAATCCTCGCCCGCGACGTTCACGCCCAGCCGCTCCAGCAGGCTGGACAGGATCTCTTCCGTGAAAGGGGAATTGCGCAGCCCGTCGCCGGTGCCGTTCAGCCCGACGACAAGCCCGTAGCCCACAAGATCGTTGCCGCGCACGCCGTCGAATTCGACAAGGTCCTTCAGCCGGATCGGGCCCGCACCGGGGGCGGTTGCCGTCATCAAGAGGACCGCGAGGCAGGTCAGGGTGCGGCGCATCACAGGAAGTTCGCCAGGGACAGCCGCGACATGCGGGACGTCAGGGCGTAAAGCGTTTCCAGTTGGGTCTGCGTTTCCTGCAGTCTGGAGGCAACTTCGTAACCATCGACGGAAAGAATGTCCGACCTGGCGATCCGCAGCGCAGAGGCCTCGGCCGTGTTGCGCTGTTCCGCCATGCCGATCTGTGCCTGTGTCGAGCCGAGCCGTGCGGTCAGCGTGGCCAGTCCGGTCTGCGACGCGACCAGACTTTCGCCAGCTCGTCTGACGATGTCGGCGCGGCCTTCGGGCCGTCCGGAGAGCAGCCCGCGGTCGAGCAGGGCAGCCATGGCAAGCCCTTTCAGGCTGTCCCGGATCGCCGGATCGGCTGCGGTGATGTCCACACGCGCCACCTCGCCTTGCGCGATGGCCAGCCCCGCCAGCGCAACTCCGCCCCGATAGACTTGCCCGTACCCGTCCGCTGCGGAAAACCAGGTGTCCAGCGCGTCTTCGACCTCGGCCGCGCTTTGCATCCCTGCGGTCAGCGATTGCAGCCGGTCCAGAAGCGCATCCCCGCCCGGCAGCGGTGTCGCCGAGGTGGCAACCCCGCCAAACAGACTGCGGTCGCCCAAACGCAGGTTCAAGGCGGCGACGGCCGTTTCGAACTTCTGCGCCGCATCCGCGCCAAGGGCAGAGATCCGGGACGGTGTGCTGGTGGTTGCTCCGCTCAACAGCGACTGGCCAAGATCCGAGGTCATGTCGGTGATCCTGCCCAGGGCCGCCTGCATGGCGTCAGTGAAAAGCCCGCTTTCCGCCGTGACTGCGGCGTAGCCTTTCAGTTGCGCCAGAGAGGCCTCGATCCCGGCAAGCGGGCCGAAATCTCCGGCAAGGTGGGCGGATGTGTTTTCGGTCACCCCGGTTGTCAGTTCGGTCGACAGGCGCAGGATATCGGACTTCATCGTGCTGGCGCTGCGCGTCAGGGTAACGGATTGGGCGAGATCGCCCACCGACAGGATCGACATGGTCTACATCCCCAGCAAAAGTTGAATCATGTCATCGACGGCCTTCACCACCCGCGCGTTGGCGGCGTAGTTCTGCTCGATCAGCAAAAGGTTCTGCATTTCCTGATCGGTGTCCACGCCGCCTATCAGTTCCATGCTGCGCAGGGATTGTGCCCGTGCCTGGGCATAGCCCGCCTCGCCATCCGCCGTCAGCCGGTCCGCCGCAACACCCGAAAGCATGTCTGCCGCCAGTGTCGCAAGGCTTCGTTCGCCGGCCATCATGAAGGACGAGGCGGGGGGGCGCTGTGCGGTCAGGGCGCTGTGCCAATCGGTCAGCAACTGCGCGTTTCCGGCCGATCCGGCGGTGTTCGCGCCCAGCCCGTCACGCAGCCGCCAAAGCGCGCCCCCCGCCGCCGGATCGGCGGCGGCGTTCAGGCGCAGGCGTTGCGACAACCCGGTTTCCCTTTCCGGATCAAAGGCATTGCCCGCATCGGTGAACAGGCCGGGTGCATCCTGACCCCGCGTCAGGTCGAGACCAGTGGCGGCAAAGCGGTCGACCAGGTCGCGCGCGACGGCATCGATCCGGGCCTGTGCTTCGATGGCGAGGTCGTCGCGCACCTGGAAATGCCCGGCAAGCGTGCCTCCGGCGATCGGACTGCTGTCGCCTGACGTCGCGATCGGCTTGCCGTTCAACGACAGACCCGACAGCGCCCCGCCACTGACCATTCCATAGGTGATCTGGCCGACCGGCTGGAACGACAGTTGCGACACCGGCCCTTCGATCAGCGTTGCCCCCCCGGTGGTAATCAGCGCGATCTGGCCATTTTCGCGTGCCATTTCGCGGACCGGAACGATGGCGGCGATCGAGTCGATCGCCTGCTGCCGTTGATCCATGAGCGCCGAGGAATCCCGGCCGGTTCCGGAATTGGTGCGGATCAGGCTGTTCAATTCCCCCACTCTGGTCAGGGCGGTGTTCAACTGCCGGATGCTCGTCTCGATCGCATCATCGGCAGAGGTGCGGGCCGCCTGGATGTCGGTGGACACGTCGGCCAGATGCGCCACGAGGGCACGGGCGGTATCGGCGACCCGCGACAGACGGGATTCGCTTTCTGGCCTTGACGACGCCTCTATCAAGGCGGTGTCTAAGGCGGCAATCCGGCCGCTGAGCGAATGCTCTTCGCCCGGCGTGCCCAGCACACGCTCCAGCCTCGACAGGAAATCCGACCGGGTGCGCTGGTTTCCGGCACCTGAATCGGCCACTCGCCGGTCGCCGATCAGCGCCATGTCGGCGTGGCGGTAGACCCCGACCACCTCGACCCCCTGACCGATCCCGCCGACCTGACGCGAACTGGTGATCATCTCGCGCCGCCCGTACCCATCGGTCATGGCATTCGCGATGTTCGACGAGACGATCTCTGCGGCCCGCGCGTTGGCTGTCAATCCGGACAGCGCCGAAGAAAGTGTGCCTGCGATGGTCATTCACGCCTCCTGCGTTCAGCGTTTGATGTTGGTGGTTTCCTGCCACATCTCGTCGACGGTCTGGATGATCTTGGCATTGGACGAATAGGCGCGCTGCGTCTGGATCAGCTGGGTCAGTTCCTCTGCCACATCGGTCGCCGATTCCTCGCGCGAGAAGCCTGCGATCGAACCGGTGGGCCCGTCGCCGGCATCCCACAGGTAGTAGGCCCCCGAGGCGGGAGACACCTGGAACGTCTGGTTCGACAGCGCGACGAGACCGTTGGGATTGGGCACGTCGATGACCGGCAACTGGTAGATCAGCTTGGAAAATCCCTGATTGTAGATGGCCAGCAGGTTGCCCTTGCTGTCGACCTCGACCGCGGTCAGCGTCGCCACGCCCGAACCGTTCTTGCTGATGCCGACGGGCGCGAAGTTGTCCGATAGCTGCGTCATCCCGTCGGGCTTGCCGGTGCGCCCGATGTTCAGCGCGATGGTGCCGCCGGCAACGGCAAGGTCGATCAGCCCGGTGTCGGGGTCGTAGGCCCCGCCGACCTGGACCCCGACCGCTGCGAGGGTTCCGCCCGCAGCCTGACTTCCGTCGAAGGTCAGCCTGTAGGTTCCGATCACCTGCCCCGAGGCGGAATCTGTGATCCCCATGGTCCATTCGTTGGACGAACCCGTGGCGGGGACGGTCGGAGTGAAACTGAAGGACAGCGTTTCTGAGGTGCCGAGGCTGCTGAAATACTCCACCGAAACCGTGCGGGGGCCGTCCGACGCCCCGGCGACCGTCGATGTTGCGGGCAGGTTCACCCCGATGCGCATGCCGGTCGTGGGATTGCCGGTGTACTGGTTGGAATCGATGCGCACCGGTTGCAGGCCCGTCAGTGAATCGCGCGGATAGGCGGGCATCGTGCCATCCTGATTTGCGGGCCAGGCCATCAGGACCTGCCCGGTCGCCGTGCGCAGGATTCCGGCATCGTCCGGCCGGAACGATCCGGTCGTGGCCAGTGCGATCGGATAGTCACCCCCCGCCGCGTTCAGCGCGTCGATGTTGGTGACCGCCAGAAAGCCCCGCCCATCCACGGCGATGTCGGTGGGGTTCGACGTCGCGATCAGCGGCCCGCGTTCGTCGATGAGCCTGACGTTGGTCGCCCGGACGCCACCTGCGGAATAGGAGGCCGCCGCCGCCCCGTTCAGCACCACCGAATGAAAGTCGGTCGCGGCGCGCTTGTATCCGTAGGTCGAGGAGTTCGCGATGTTGTCCGAGATCGTGGCAAGGCGGTTGGCATTCGCCGCCAGTCCGGCAACCCCCGCCGCGAGCGAAGAGGAAATCGTCATGAAAAGCGCCTTTCTGCAGCCTTGACGTCTGATGACGGCCAAGATGCGCGCGGCGGCTTAAGATCGGCCTAACGGATAAAATCCTATTCAATTGCCCCGGTTCAGCGGTCCTTTCGCAACAGGATCACCTCCAGCCTGTTGTTGCGCAGGGCCGTCGGGTCTGCTGTCACCGGCATCCGGTCGGCGTGGCCCGAAATGCGGGCGATGCGCTGTTCGGGCAACCCGGCAAGGCCCAGCAGCCCCCGCATCGCCTGCGCGCGGGCCGCCGACAGGTCCCACGAGGGATTGTTGATCAGTGTGATGGGATACGAGCGGACGTGCCCGTTCACGGCGATGCGGTTTTCGGCAAGCGACAGCACCTCGGCCAGAAGGTCGGCGATGGCGCTGAGTTCGGGCGTGGCATCGGCGGTGTCCGCGGCGAACAGCGGCGCCGTGGGAAGATCGAACACCTCGATCACCAGGCCTTCGTCGGTGATGCGGGTTGTGACGTGGCGCATCAGGCGTTCCATCGTCATGCTTTCGCCGCCCAGCGCGGTCAACTGCTTGTCGATGTCCTGAAGGGCGCGCTGCTCTGTCTCGGCATCCGACGGACCGCCATCGGAGTTGCCGCGCGCCTTGTCCGCGTCTGTCGGCCGGGCGTCATTCGCCCCGGTGCCGCTTTGCGTCAGGGTCTGTTCCGAAAACACCGAATCTCCGCCGAACGCGCCATCCCCGCCGCCTGAAATGCGGTTCACTGGAATGGTCGGATTGAAGTAGTCCGCAATCCCCTTGCGTTGCTTTTCCGTTGTCGCGTTCAGCAGCCACATCAGCATGAAGAAGGCCATCATGGCCGTCACAAAGTCGGCATAGGCAACCTTCCACGCCCCGCCGTGGTGACCGCCCGCCTGAATGATCTTCTTCCGCTTGATGATGACTGGCGCGACATTTGACTGTCCTGCCATCACACACCCATGTCTCACACCCAGGTCCGATCATGTATGGACGCGGTGAAGGCCGACTTAACATTCTGGATTTTAGCGGGTTTCCCGAAAACCGGAGCCGGCGCCGCCATCTAGACCGAAATTGCACGCCCGAACACAGAGGCCAGCGTGGCCTGTGCCGCCCTGTATTCGGCCAGCGTCGGACTTCCGGACTTGAGCCCCTTGACGGCGGCGATCAGGGCGGCCGCGAGGGCGTCGGGTGTTCCAAGTCCGGCCGGCACGCTGCGCCCTGCGATCCATTCGGCCACCTGGGCCTGAATGGCGGCTTCGCCCTCGGCCGCGATGTCGCCGGCGATCGAGGTGCCCGCATCCATCAACTCGGCCCCATGCGGCGTGCCCAGAACCACGTCCATGATCTTGCCGTCCTTCGCCCGCAGCACCGCCGTCAGCGTTGCCACCGGATCGTCGGGCGGCGCGCCAAGGATCTGCTTCACCTCGTGGTTCACGCTGTCGAAAAAGGCGCGGGTCATGTGGCGGAACAAATCCTCCTTGTTGCGGAAATGCAGATATAGGGCGGTCCGTGACAGGCCGGACGCCCGGGCGATATCATCCATCGTGGTGCGCCGGAACCCATAGGTCGCAAAGGCGGTGAACGCCGCGGTCAGGATTATCTCTTGACGGTCGGTTTGCGCAGCGTTTGGCCCCATTCCGCGACCATGCCACGGCTTGCGCGGATCGTCAATTGACACAATGACACGAATCATCCAGTTTGTCATGGAACCGCGAGGAGTCACCATGCCCATCTCCCTGACCGTCAATGGCAATCCAGCAACCCTCGATCTGCCGCCCGAGATGCCCCTGCTCTGGGCGTTGCGCGAAGGGTTGAACCTGACCGGAACGAAATATGGCTGCGGGGTTGCCGCCTGCGGGGCCTGCACGGTGCATGTCGGGGGTGTGGCGGTCCGGTCGTGCCAGACGGCGCTCGGCGATGTGGCCGGGCAGTCGGTGACCACGATCGAAGGGCTGGGAACCCCGGCCGCGCTTCATGCCGTGCAGGCGGCCTGGGAGGCGGGACAGGTCGCGCAGTGCGGCTATTGCCAGTCCGGGCAGATCATGCAGGCGGCCTCGCTTCTGTCGGAAACGCCGATGCCCACGGATGCCGAGATCGACGAGGCGATGTCCGGCAACCTGTGCCGCTGCGGCACCTATCCGCGCATCCGCGCCGCAATCCACGACGCGGCGCGCCGCCTGCAGGAGGTCTGACATGTCGCGCCTTGGCAAGATCGCCCGCCGCAGTTTCCTGATCGGGTCAGCCGCCATCGCGGGGGGCGTGGCGTTCGGCTGGTACAGCTATGCCAGACCCCATGCCAATCCGCTGCAGTCGAAAGGGGCCGCAACCCTGACGCCCTATGTCCTGATCGACGCCGATGGCGTGACGATCATCACGCCGCGCGCCGAGATGGGGCAGGGGGTACATACCACTCTGGCCGCTCTTGTTGCCGAAGAGATGGACCTGCCCTGGGATCAGGTGCGCGTGGCGCACGGACCGGCGTCGAAGGCCTATTTCAATGCGGGCATTCTGGAAGAAGGCGTGCCCTTTGCCCCGACCGATACCGGCTGGCTGGCAGAAACGATGCGTGCCGCGATGCACGTGCCGGGAAAGTTTCTGGGGTTCCAGATCACCGGAGGTTCCAGTTCCACGCTGGACGCATTTGACCGGATGCGCGCGGCCGGGGCCGTGGCGCGGCGGGCGTTGATCCGGGCGGCGGCGCGGCGGCTGGGGGTGGATGAAACCGGGCTGAGAACCGAGGCGGGGGCGGTCGTCGCCACCGACGGCACGCGTCTGACCTATGCAGCCCTTGCCGCCGACGCGGCCTCGGTCGACCTGCCCGACGTCCCTCCCCTGAAACCCCGGTCCGAGTGGACGCTGCTGGGAAAATCGCTGCCACGCACCGATATGCGCGCAAAGGTCACGGGCACCGCGCTTTATGCGGGGGACCTGCGCCTGCCCGGCATGAAGTTCGCGACGGTGCGGACCAACCCCGGTCTGGGGGCCGACATGATCAGCCACGATGCCACAGAGGCACTGGCCATGCCCGGTGTCGACCGGATCGTACCGGTGGCGGGCGGCGTGGCCGTGGTGGCTGCCAACACCTGGACCGCGATGCAGGCCGCCGCCACGATCACGTTCTATTGGGCCCCGGCCACCTACCTTGCGACCACCGAAGCCCAGATGGCCGAAACCGCCGCCTCGTTCACCGCTGACCGCCAGAACAGCCGCCTGCGGGATGATGGCGACGTGACCATCGCGCTGACCCAGCCCGCGTTCGAAGCGGACTACACCGTGCCCTGCCTCGCCCATGCGACCATGGAGCCGATGACCGCAGCCGCCTGGATGCAGGACGGCAGGATGCAGGTCTGGGCGGGCAACCAGCTTCCGACCCAGATCGTGACGGAAGTGACCCGCCTGACCGGCCTTCCCGCACAGGCGGTCGACGTTCATACCCTGACAATGGGCGGCGGGTTCGGCCGGCGGGCCGAGATGGACTTCATCCGGCAGGCGATCACGGTCGCGGCCGCGATGGCAGGAACGCCGGTCCTGCTGACCTGGAGCCGCGAGGAAGACATGACGCATGACGCCTATCGCCCGATGGCGATGGCGCGGGTCCGCGCGTCCTTGGCCGATGGGCGCGTGGCCGCGATGGACCTGTCGGTCGCGGCACCGTCCGTCATCGCCAGCCAGTTGGGCAGGCTGGGCTATTCGGTGCCCGGACCTGACGCGACCATTGTTCAGGGGGCCTGGGAACAGCCCTACGGCTTCCCGAACTACCGAGTGACCGGCTACCGGGTGCCCGACGGTGTACCGGTCGGGTCGTGGCGGTCGGTCGGCAATTCGCAGAACGCCTTCTTTCACGAAAGCGCGGTCGACGAACTGGCCCATCTCGCCGGGGTCGACCCGCTGGAGTTCCGCCTGTCGCAGATGACCCACGACCCCAGCCGCCGCGTGCTCGAAGCGGTGGCCGAGATGTCCGGCTGGGGCACCACGCCCCCCGGCCGCGCCCGCGGGGTTGCGTTCTGCCTGTCATTCTCGGTTCCCGTCGCACAGGTGATCGAGATCGAACAGACCGCCGCAGGGGTGCGGATGACCGGGGCCTGGGCGGCGGTGGATGTGGGCATCGCGCTCGACCCGTCGATCATCGAGGCACAGGTGCAGGGCGGCATGGTCTATGGCCTGTCGGCCGCGATCCATGGCGAAATCACCTTTGCCGACGGTCAAGCACAGCAACAGAATTTCTGGGACTACGACGCGCTGCGCCTGCACCAGTGTCCGCCCATTAAGGTCCGCATTCTGGAAAACGGGCCCAAGCTGCGCGGCATCGGCGAACCCGGCACGCCACCCGCCGCCCCGGCCCTTGCCAACGCGATCTTCGCTCTGACCGGCCAGCGGTACCGCAGCCTGCCGCTGCGGCACCACGTGGCCTTTGCCTGACCCTATCGGCCCGACCTTCCCGGTCGCATTTTCTGCTTCCAAATATCCCACGGGGGTCCGGGGGTGTGAAACCCCCGGCGCCGGCACCCGGGACCAGCGCCGGAGCCGATCACCGGCGACGCCGCCCGGCGGGCCTCGATGGCCCGCCGGGCGGCTTCCTCCTTGGGATCACCGCTCGCGCAGCGCCTCGTTCGTCTTGTACAGCGGCTTCGTCAGATAGGTCAGGATGGTCTTGCCGCCGGTCTGCAACTCTACCTCGGCCTGCATTCCGGGGCGGATTTCCAGACCGGCCTGCCGCTCGGTCAGTTGCGAGCGGTCGACTCGCAGCGTTACCTTGTAATGCGGATCGCCGTCCGGGTTGCGCGACCGGTCGTCCTTGAACGTGTCGGCCGACACGAAGGTGACCTGCGCCTTCAGGCTGCCCCAGATCGTGTAGTCATAGGCCGACAACTTGATCACCGCCTCCTGCCCCTGACGGACCGCCGCGATGTCGCGCGGTTTCACCTTGGCCTCGATGAACAGTTCCTCGTCCAGGGGGATGATCTGCAATATCTCCTCGCCCGGACGCACCACGCCGCCGATCGTCGTCACCGACAGCTTGTTCACCACCCCGCGCATCGGGGCCACCAGCACGGTGCGGTCCAACTGGTCGGTTGCCAGCTTCATTTTCTGGCGCAGCGCGGCAAGGTCGCCCTGGGTTTTCGAATACTCGGCCGCGCGTTCCAGTTCGGTCGAGGTGATCGCCTCGCTCAACCGGTTCTGCGCGTCGGAATTGGCCTTGCGCGCGCGTGTCACCTCGATCAGCGGGGCGATTTCCCGCTTGTACATCTTCTCCAGCAGGTCGAGTTCGGCACTGGCCTGCTCCAGAACCGCCTCGGCCCCTGCCACCCGTGCGCGGTATTCGGTCTGCCGGGCGCGCAGCAGCCCGCCTTCCGACGCGACGATGGCAGGCACGCGCACCGCCAGCGCATCGGGCACTTCGAACCCGGTCATCCCGGCCATCTCCGCCTCCAGCCGCAGACGGCGGATTTCCAGCCCGGCAATCTCGTCCGCCAGTTCATCCGCGGCAGACTGGTATTGCGTGCCGTACAGTCGCGCCAGCGTCTGCCCCGGTGCCACCACATCGCCCTCGGCCACGTTCAGTTCGGCCAGAATTCCGCCTTCCAGGTTCTGAATGATCTGCGGGCGCGACGAAGATACGACCGCGCCGGGCGCGCGCACGATCTCGTCCAGCCAGGCGACCGACGCCCACAGCAGAAAGGTCACAACCACCGCCCCGATCAGCCAGATCGTCAGACTCGGCCCGCGCATCCGGTCCGACATCCCGTCATCCAGACCGATCACGCTCATGCCTTCACCCCGCCCGATGCGCTGGTCTTGGACAGATGCGCCAGCACGGCATCGCGCGGGCCGTCCACAGCCAGGCGGCCGTTCTGCAGGATCAGGGTGCGCGTTGTCAGATGCAGGATCGGCACGCGGTGGGTTGCGATGATGGCCGTGCGCCCGTCCAGCCAGCCCTTCAACCGGCTGACAAGCGTCGATTCCAGCGTCTGGTCCAGTGCGGCGGTCGGTTCGTCCAGAATGGCGACGACCGGGTCCTGCAACCATATCCGCGCCCAGCCAAGGCTTTGCCGCTGACCGACCGACAGGCCTTCGCCCATCTCCTTGATCTCAAGATCCAGCCCGCGCGGATGGCTGCGCACGAACGGGCCCAACCCCGCAAAATCAAGCGCGGCGTAAAGCCGGCCGTCGTCGCGTTCCAGTTGGGTCATGTTCAGGTTGTCGCGCAACGTGCCCGCAAACAGCCGCACTTCCTGACCCAGATAGCCGATGCCGCGCCTGAGGTCGCGCGGGTGCACCTGATGCAGGTCCACGCCATCGATCAGGACCCGCCCGTCCGATGGTTCGTAAAGACCCGCCAGCAGCCGCAGCAGCGTCGATTTGCCCGACCCGTTCGCGCCCAGAACCGCAACGTGCTGCCCGGCCGGAATGGCCAGCGCCGCGATGTCGATGGTCGGGGCCGCCTGCGGATCATAGCGGAACGTCAGGTTGCGCAGTTCGAACCCCCCGGTCAGCCGTTCACGGCGCAGGTAGTGGTGGCCGGGTTCCTGCGTCTGGGGGGCGTTCGCGATCGCCTCCAGACCGTCCAGCGCCGACTTGACGTTGGACCACCGCGCCAGCGTCGACGACAGTTGTGCCAGCGGGCCCAGCGTGCGTCCGGCCAGAATACCCACCGCGATCATCGTGCCCACGGTGAATTCGCCCGCGAACACCAGATAGGTGCCCGCCACAACCGCGATCACATAGGTCGCCTGCTGCACGCCCTGCGCCCAATACCCCAGCAGCGATGTCAGATGCCGCTGTTCCGACGCCTTCACCGCCGACAGGGCCGAAAGTTCGGCCCAGATGCGCTTGATCCGGTCTTCGCCGCGCTGCGTCGCCACGGTTTCCGCCTCGAACACCGCCTCGTACAAAAGTCGGGCGGCACGAACCGATGCGCCCTGCGTCGCCACGGTCAGCGCGATCATCCGCTTCTGGAACAAGAGGCCGGGCGCGACCATCAGAACGGCCCCGATGACAAGCACCCAGACCAGATTTCCCCCGATCGAGGCGACCAGCAGGAAAAAGATCAGGATGAACGGCAGGTCGGCCAGCGTGCCGATGGTCGAGGCCGTGAAAAACTCGCGCACTGCCGAAAACTCGCGCATCGCGCTGAACTGCTGGCTCGGGCTGCGCCCAGCGGACAGTTTCATGCCCAGCAAACGCTGCATCAGCCGCGCCTGCACGGTCAGTTCGATCCGCCGTCCGGTCATGTCCATCAGGCCGGACCGCGCGAGCTTCAGCGATCCTTCCAGAACCACGGCGATCAGGGCCCCCAGGGCCAGCACCCACAGGGTCGTTTCCGACTGGTAGGGGATGACGCGGTCATAGACCTGCAGCGAGAACAGCGCCACTGCGACCGCCAGCAGGTTGGCCACCATAGACCCGGCGGCCACTTCGGCCAACTGGCGGCGATAGCTGCGAAATTCACCCCAGAACCAGTGCTTTTGCGGTGCGGTGGTGGTGTGGCGCTGTTCCAGAAGCGCGACCGAATTGCGCGCGCGCAGCAGGCGTCCGGCATAGACGCCCGCGAAATCCGGTTGCGCCACATCGGCCCGGCCATCCGGTTCGCCCGGATCGTACACCTGCAGCCCGTCCGGACCCTCTCCCAGAACCAGAACGACCTGCCCCGAGGTCATCTCGGCCAGCGCGGGCCAGTGCCGCGCTGCCGGATGGGGGACACGGTCCACCGACACCGTCAGACCGGCGGCGGACAATGGGGCCTGCATCTGTTCAAGGCCGGGCGCGCTGTTGCCCGCTGCGATCCGCAGATCTTCCAGCAGATCGGTGGCGGGCAGGTCCATCCCCAGCAGGCTGGCATAGACCGACATGATCTCGGCCCGCGCCAGCGTCCGGTCGTCCGCTGCCGGTGCTGCGGTCGTGCGGGGCGGGACAAGACGGTCAGGCTGCCCCGGTGCGGGTGCAGGTGCGGGGCGGACCGCGTTCATCTCGAAGGCAACGACGCGGTCGGTCAAAGCTGCGATCCATTCACCAACTGCCCGCGATCCCGGGCGATTTCCAGACGCAGCAGGATTGCCTCGTGGCGCAGCCCGACCTGTTCGCGTTCCAGACGCGCGTAGTCATGGTACTGGTTCACCAGTTCCAACAGGGTGCGCCGGCCGACGCGATACTGCTGATCGAACAGGTCCAGGTTTTCGGCCGTCTGCGCCAGAACGGCGGTGCCCGACCGTTCTCGCTGCTGCAGCAGGGCGATCCGGCGTTCCAGCATGACGATGCGGCGGCGGGCATCCTCGGCGGCCTGTGCGGTGCGCTTGCCTGCAATCTCGCCGGTTGCCTGCAGGGCGGCCATGCTGTCGCGCATGCCAGCGTTCAGAACGCCGCCACCCAGCCGCAACCCCGGTTGCAAACCTCCTGTGCCGACACTGGTGGTTGCGCGCAGGCCCGGCATCATTTCGGCCCGCGCCATGTTTGCCTCTGCCACCATCTGCGCGCCCTCCGCGCGGGCGCGGATCACGGTTAAGGGCATGACCTGAACCATGTCGGGCGGCAGGCTGTCCAACCCGCGGATCGCATCGACCGGACCGGCGGCCAGAGCCGACAGTTCGGCCAGCGCCGAGGCCTCGGTTTCCATGTCTCCGGCAAGGGTGGCCTGCATTTCCGTCAGATGCTGTCGGATGACCTGCTGTTCGGACCGGTCCGACAATCCGCCGGCAAGCCGTTCGGTGATGACCGCATCATAGCCGGCCAGCCGGTCCGCCGCGCGCCGGGCAACCTCGGCCTGCGCGCGGGCCTGTTCGGCGCGGACGTGATAGGACAGGCCGCTGAACACACGCTGGTTCATCTCCGTTGCCAGCGTGACGGCGGCAATCTCGACATCCGCCGCCGCATGGGCGCGTTCCGCCTTGCGCTGGCCATTGTCGAACAGCGCCTGCTGCAACAAGAGATCGGTCACCAGACCGGACAGCGAGGTCAGGTTGACCGACGGCCCGATCTGCGGCAGCCAGTTCTTGGCCTTCGCCTGGGATTTCAGTTGCGCAACCCGCAGTTCCGCGACCGACGCCCCAGAGCTTGCCCGGATGACGGAGTCCGCCACCAGCGCGAAAGGTCCGTCCGGCGGCAGCACGCTTTGCCGCGACTGCAGATCTGCGATCAACGCCGATGTCGTCTCGGCACGACCGATGTTCGACGCCGAAGCCGGATCGTCGCCCGGGCTGTAACTTTGCTTGGACGCTGGCTGCAGCCCGGCCAGGCAGCCGGACAGCAGTCCGGCTGCGGCCAGAGCCGCAATGCTTGTCCTGACCTTCAAGGGCATTGCCCTACCCTCCGGTCAAACCACGGAAGTGTTGGTCAGGATATCGTCGTCGATGAGGACACTCGCCCCGGTACCCAACGTGTAAAGCTTGTAGGTCTCTCCTCCGATGGTGCGGGTGGTGCTGGTCCCGGCACCGCCGATCAGCGTCACGGTGTCGTCCTCGCCGCCCTTGATCATCAGTTGCCCGTCCGGCCCGGTCAGGCTGCGCAACTGCGCCTCGCTGATCGAAAGGCTGGCGTCCGGTGCAAAGCTGAGGTCGATCGCCGTGAAATCGAACGCGGCCAGACCCGGGCGCGACAGGTCCACATCCGGCGCGTTGGTGTTGTTGACGATCAGCAGGGTCGAGCTTTCATTGCCCGCCACATCGCGTGTGTTCACCACCAGATAGCTGCCATCCGGGACCGTGTTGGCGAAACGGAAGTTCGTCTCGTCATAGTTGGGATCATCGGTCCGGCTGACGTTCACCGTGCTGGTGTTGCCGGATGTGTCGATCCGGAAGAAGGTATAGGTGTCATCGGTCGACTGGGTGCCGATGTTGCGCAGGCCCGTATTGTCGCGGCCGAACGATTCCACTTCCGGCGCGCCGGGGGCGGTGGTGTCGATCACGAAGCTTTCGGTCAGTGTCGCGGTGTTGCCTGCACGGTCGGTCGCGGTCATCGTCATCGTGTGGTTGGACTCGCCGCGCGGAATCTGGCCCGAGGCGAAGGTTGCCGTCCAGACGCCCGATGCCGACGAAGTGACGGTCTGTTCCGCGCCGTTCGACAGACGCAGCACGACCGTGGCAAAGGGTTCGGCTGTCCCGGTCAGGGTGATGCCCTGCGCGGCTTCGGCGGCGTTGACAAATCCGTCGCCGCCGATCGGGCCGCTGGTCATCGCGAAATTGCGCACCAGCGTATCGACCGTGACCTGTTCGGTCAGCGTCGCGGTGTTGCCGACCCGGTCGGTGGCCGTCGCCGTCAGGGTGACGGCGCTTTCGCCCGCCGGGATCTGGTTGGCGGGGATGGTGACGGACCAGCTTCCGTCGCCCGCGACGGTCGCGGTGTGGGCACTGCCCGCGCCGAACCGGACCACGACGGCAGAGCCCGGCTCGACCGTACCGGTCACCGTCAACCCCTGCGCGGCCTCGGCCTTGTTCAGCACGGCATCCGAGCCATAGGACAGACCCGAGCGGGCAAAGTTCTGCACTTCGGTGTCGACGCTGACAGCCTTGGTCGCCGTGGCGGTGTTGCCCGCCAGATCGGTCGACGTGACCGAAACGGTGCTGGCATAGCTGCCTGCGCGCAGGTCCGAGCTGGCAAAGTTTGCCGACCAGGTGCCGTTCGACCCCGCCGTCACGGTGCGTGTCGTGTTTTCGAACGTGACCGCAACCGATGCGCCGGCTTCGGCCGTACCGGTCAGGACCACGCCACCGGCTTTTTCCATGCCGGACACGATGTCGTCGCCGCCGAACTGGCCCTGGGCGATGCCGACCGACGTCGTGGTGTCGATCTGGATCGTGCGGGTGGCGCTGGCGGTGTTTCCGGCGGCATCGGTCGCTGTGACGGTTGCCGTCCCGGTCGAGGTGCCGGTGGGAATCGCGGTCGAGGGGAAGGTGACTGTCCAGGCACCGGTAGCGCCCACGGTCGCGGGCAGCGTCGTTCCGTTCCAGGCGACGCTGACGGAAGCACCCGCCTGCGCGGTTCCGGTCAGCGTCACGCCGCCCGCCGCTTCGGCGGCGTTCACGATGTTGTCGATGGCGACCGGTGTGGCCGCGAAGGCGACCGATGTCTGGGTGTCGATCTGGAAACTGTGCGACGCGGTGCTGACGTTGCCGGCAGAGTCTGTCGTGGTGGCCGTGATGGTAGCCGAATATTCCCCCCCCGGCAGCGTTCCGGTCGGGTAGGTGACCGACCACGATCCGTTGGCGGCAACGGTCGTCGTCTGCGTCATGCCCTGCAGTGTGATCGACAGCGTGGCCCCGGCGGTCGATGTGCCGGAAATCAGCAATCCCGCCTGAGATTCGGTGAAGTTCACGATGTTGTCGGACGTGACGGAATTGAAGTTGATCGGATGCGGAACCGTGTCGATCACCAGTGTGTCATTCAAGACGGTCTGGTTGCCGAAGGCGTCGGTCGCGGTGATGCGCGCCGGCACCTCATAGGCCCCGGCAGCGATCTGGGTCTGCGTGAACGTCACCGACCAGGTGCCGTTCGCGGCAACGGTCGTGGTCTGGGTGGCAGAGCCGACCACAACCGCGATGGTCGCCCCGGCTTCACCTTCACCGCTGATCGTGACACCGTCCTGATACTCGACCGCATTTTCGACATCGCCGACCGAACCTGTCCCGGCCGTCACTTCGACGGCGGGGGGCGTCATGTCGATGACGAAGACCGGACCGGTCAGCGGGATGCCCGTGCCGCCGGTCGGGGTGACGACAACCTGTGTCGTATGGCTGCCATCGCCCGGCAGGCCCGTCGACGGGAAGGTGACCGTCCAGGTGCCGCCGGCGGTGATGGTCGTCGTCTGCGTCTGGCCACCGATGGTGACGGTTACCGCATCCGTGGGCTCGCCGGTGCCGGTCACGATGATCTTGGGGTCGGTCGTCTTCGAGGTGAGCGGTGCGGCATCCTGCGGGTCAACCGTCGGATTGGCCCGACCGCCGCCACTGCTGCTGCCACCGCCGCCGATCAGGACCGCACCGCCCGCCGCAACCGCCGCAGCCGTGCCCAGACCGCCAAAGCCGCCCAGAAGGCCCGGGATCAGCGGCCCCATGCCGGCCGGTTCTTCCGACGCGACCACGTAGCTTCCGATCGGATCGTTGCCGGTAAAGCGCAGGTCATCCAGCGGGCTCCACTTGCCCCACTCCTCGACACTTCCATAGTTCGCGAAAAGAACCCCGCTGCCGCTTTCGGCCAGCTTCACCTCGACGATGTCGCCATTCGTGCTGAGGTAAAGCTGGTTTGCCTCGCCTGCCGCCTCGTTGAAGTATCCACTTAACAGGATGGTTCTGCCATCGGTCAGCTTGATCAGCAGGTCGCGGCCCTGCTGTTCATAGGCGACCACACTGGCCTGCCCGAGGTTGAGCGACACTGACTCGCCGGAACCCAGCCGGATGACATTGCCTTGGCCTTCACCGGACACTGTACCGTACTGAACGCGGTCCGCACCGTCGCGAACCGCGAATTGAATCGCGTTGACCATAATACTTCTCCGCCTCGTACCCGGAATTAAGGCGCCCGGGATGTTATGGGACCACTTTTGTGACCCGATTGAGGAGAGTAATACCTATCTTTCGATAAATTTCTAGGCCCTGCACTGTGGCGAAATGTGGTTTGGCGCAGTTTCGACCAACTTTCGACAAATTTGCATCCCTGTCCCGACACCGATGCCCAAAGAACAGTGTCAGCGGAATGCGTCCGCGCAGACCCGGGTTCCGGTCATGCCTGCGCGGATAGTCCTTTGGTCAGTTCGGAACGGCTGCGGCCGCTGCCTGCGCCTGTGCGCGGCGCGCGATTTCCTGACGATACAGTGCCAGAAAGTCGACGGTGTCGACGTTCAGGGGCGGGAAGCCGCCATCGCGCGTCACGTCGGAAATGATGCGCCGCACGAAGGGGAACAAAAGGCGCGGACATTCGATGAGAAGGAACGGATGCAACTGGTCATCCGCAACGCCCTCAACCAGAAACACGCCGCTGTAATCCAGTTCAAGCAGGAACAGGGTGTCGCCAGTGGCCTTGTTCTTGGATGTGATCTTGAATTTGGTGATGACCTCGAAATGCCCTTCCGTGGCGCGCTTGCGGGCGTCAAGGCTCACGGCAACCTGGATGTCGGGCTGCACTTCGCCACCCACCAGTCCCTTTTGGGCTACCATGTTTTCAAAGGACAGATCGCGCACAAATTGCGCCAGTACCTGCATCTTGATCTGCGGCGCGGCTTGCGGCGCTGCTCCATTTTCTTCGGCCATCGTCCTCGCTCCTCATGACTCGCGAAAGCCTTTAACAGGTCGTCCTTCGCGCCTCAATGGCGTGTCCATCCCGAAGGCCTGTGTCCATTGGGCGGACCGTCGACCTGATCCTGCTCGATCTCGAAGAATTCACCGTCGATCACATCAGACCCGCTGCGGCGGGGTCCGTCCGCCGCCCGGGTCGTGAAGATCTGCGCGCGCATCGACAAGCCCCGCACCACCAGTTGCCGGACGGGGGGCAGCAACAGCAAAAGCCCCAGAGCGTCGGTCAGAAAGCCTGGCAGGATCAACAACAGCGCCGCAAGCACGATCAACGCATTGCCGGCCAGAAGACCGACCGGATTGCGCCGCAACTGCGCGGCCCTTTGCAATCCTTCTGCGGCACGCAGACCCTGCCTGCGGATCACCAGAACCCCCGCCACCGCCGTGCCGATCACGATGGCCAGTGTCCACCACAGGCCAAGATATCCGCCGACGGTCACCAACAGCGCGATTTCGATCAGCGGCAGCGCAAGAAACGCTACAAACAGCCACATCGCAAGGCTCCTTTCATGACTTTGGCGTCAGGCGGTGGACTTGGCCGGACCCAGCCCCTACATAGTCACGTGTCACCGCAAATACCAACGTCCCCGTTCCGGCGTTTCGAGGTCTCAATGAATTCGTCCATTCTGCAACTGCTTGTTCTGGCCGGGATTGCCATTTTTCTGATCCTGAAGCTGCGTTCGGTTCTTGGCACGCGCGAAGGGTTTGAAAAACCGCCCGTCCCGCTGGACGCTGCCCGCCCCGGCGCGCGACGCGATTTTGAAGTGATCGAAGGCGGTCCGGACCGTGACATCACAGATCATGTGCCCGAAGGGTCGCCCGCCGCCAAGGCGCTAGCGGCGATGAAGGCAGCCGAGCCCAGCTTTGCCGTCGGCACCTTCATGGCGGGCGCACGCAGCGCCTACGAGATGATCCTGATGGCCTTCGAACATGGCGAGATCGACTCTGTGCGGCCCTTCCTGTCCGAGGATGTTGCGGCAAGTTTCGACGCGGCCGTCGAAGCGCGCGAGCGTGAAGGTCTGACGGTAGAGGCGAAATTCGTCGGTCTGCGCGAATTGATCCTGCAGGAAGCCACCTTTGACCGTGACAGCCGGACCGCCGAAATCACCATGAGGTTCACCGGCGAGTTGACCTCTGTGGTGCGAAACAAGGCGGGACAGGTGGTTGAAGGCCGCGAAACCGAGGTCAAGCGGCAGCGGGACATCTGGACCTTTGCGCGCCGGATGGGGGTCGATGACCCGAACTGGCAACTGGTCGCGACGGGCGACTGAGCCGGGGCAAATGCGTCGTGTGCTTCGCCCCCTTGTTCTGGCGCTTGTGCTGATGACGCCGGGCACGCTCGCCGCCCAGATTGCCGAGTTTGCCGAGCTGGATGGCTGGGAAACGGACGACCATGCGGCGGCGCTGGCAACATTCCGGGACACCTGTGATCTCTTGACCGACCCGGACTGGACTCCGATCTGCCGGGTCGCAGCGGACCTTCCCGACGATGCGAGAACCGCGCGCAACTTTTTCGAGTTGTTCTTCAAACCGGTGCTGATCGGGTACCCCCCGGCCCTGTTCACCGGTTACTACGAGCCTGAACTGCAAGGCTCGCCGGTGCGCACACCCCGTTTTGCCTGGCCGATCTATCGCCGCCCGCCAGACCTGCGCGATGGGCAGGTCTACCATGACCGCGCGACCATCGAAGCCGGAGTGCTGCGCGGGCGCGGGCTTGAAATAGCCTGGCTGGATGACCCGGTCGAAGCGTTCTTTCTGCAGATTCAGGGGTCTGGCCGGATCGTCATGCCGGATGGTTCGGTGGTCCGTGTCGGCTATGCCGGACGCAACGGCCATGCTTACAGGTCGGTCGGGCAGGAAATGATCCGGCGCGGGACGCACACGCCGGATCAGGTTTCGGCGCAGGCGATCCGGGCCTGGGTCTCGCGCAACCCGCAGGCGGGGGCTGCCCTGCTGAACGTCAATCCGTCCTATGTCTTTTTCCGCAAGCTGCCCGATCTGCCGCCGGAAAAGGGGCCGATCGGCGCGATGGGGCGGTCCATCACCACCCTGCGGTCCATCGCGGTGGACCCGGATTTCACCCCGCTCGGCGCGCCGGTCTGGGTCGAGAAAGACGGGGCCGGCGCGTTTCGCCGCCTGATGATCGCACAGGACACCGGAGGGGCAATCAAGGGGGCACAGCGCGCCGATATCTTTTTCGGCACGGGCGAGGCTGCTGGCAACGCCGCCGGGACGGTCAAGGATGGCGGCCGGATGCTGGTGCTGCTGCCGATCGACCGGGCCTATGCCCTGCTGCCCGAGGGTTGATCCTTGGCGCGCCGACGGTCCCTGCGTCCCGACGAGGAAGAGCTTTGGCAGACGGTTGCCCGGTCCGCACGGCCGCTGCATCCAAAGGCTCCGGTCTTTACGTCCAAGCCGCAAGGAGCCGATCCGGCGGCAAAGCCTGCCCCGCCGCTGGTACGCCCACCCCTGCCGACTTTCCGTCTGGGTGAAAAGGCGCCGGTGATCCGTGCGCACGACCTGTCGCCCAGCCTGTCGGACAGTCTGCAGATGGCCCCGCTGCAAATGGATGCCAAGGCGTTCGGGCGGATGACCCGTGGCAAGCTGGCCCCCGAGGCGCGGATTGATCTGCACGGATTGACGCTGGCCGAGGCGCATCCCGAACTGATCCGGTTCATTCTGAACGCGCAGGGCCATGGCGCGCGGCTGGTTCTGGTGATCACAGGCAAGGGCAAGCGCGGCACGGATCACGGCCCGATCCCGCAGCGGATGGGCGCGCTGCGCCATCAGGTGCCGCAATGGCTGCGCCTGCCACCCTTGGGGCAAGCCGTGCTGCAGGTCGCCGAGGCGCATCTGAAGCATGGCGGGTCGGGAGCCTACTACGTGTATCTGCGGCGGCGCTAGGCGCGCCCTATCGCGGCAGACCGCCGTTGGTGATGGGCGACAGGACGATCTGCGTCGCATTCTGCACCGTCAGGACCACGCCGGGAAGCAACCCCACCCGCGCGGCCGCATCGGCGTTGAACGCCGCGTCGACATCGGTGATGCGGTCCAAGAGACGGATCAGGGCTGCCGAATTTCCGACATTGAAATGCCCGTCACCCACATTGAACGCGGCGACGTCCAGAAACGTCACCTCCAGATCTGAAAGCGCGCCAAGGTCCGACAGCGACCCCAGCCTTGATTTTTGTCCGGTCAGCCGCGCCGAAAGCTGCAAGGCACGGTCGCGTTGCGATCCGAAGATCAGAAACGGCTTTGGCAACCGCCCGATGTCATGCGCCTGACTGCGAAACACGTCCACGTCGATGTCGGGCGAAATCAGGATGACACCGGCGATCTTGTTCAGCGTCTGCCGGTCATTGCGGATGGACAACTGCCGCAGCGTTTCCACCACCAGACCGCTGCCCATCGAATGCGCCACCAGAAAGATTCGGTCGGCACCCGATTCCGAAACCTCGCGCAGCATGTCTTCCAGACCGTTGCGCGAAAAATTGGCGGAATCGCGGTCATAGACATAGCCAAAGGGCGTCGCCGCCGACGGCCAGGCATAATGCATCGCCACGCCCGGCAGATCGAGGTCGCGAGACAGTTGCGCGATGCGGTAGACGCCCTCGGCAAAGGTGTTGTTGTAGCCATGAACAAAGATCGTCGCCTCGCGCCCGCCGCGCCGTTCGGTGCGCAATGCCGTCGTAAGGTCGCGGCGAAAGGTGGCCTCGTCGTCATAAAGGACTTCTGCGGTGGTCAGAAAATCGCGGGTCGCATCCGGCTTGGCCCCCTGTCGCGGATAGGTGATCGACCCAGGAGAGCGGTCCTTGGGAACAGAGATGGTGTATTGCGCGAAACTGGCCTCTTCCGACCGTTTGCTTGAATAGCGACCGGTTTCAGGGTCCAGCCTGCGGGTGGTCGCCACGAAGACGGTTTCGGTGACCCCGCCCTGCCCGGCTGACGGAACCAGAAGGATCTGTCCGCGCGGGGTGCAGGCCAGGACGGCGCAGCATAGTAAGACCATCGCGAAACGCATCATCGGATCCTACCCCCGGACTGTCTTCGTATTCAGCCGTATCGGGCAAAGAATTCCCGATGGCAAACGCACCGTCCGCCATAACGCCAAAGGCTACAAGACATACCGCGACAGATCGGACGACCGCGACAGCGCGCCAAGGTTGTTTTCGACAAAGGCCGCGTCGACCGTCACCGTCTCGCCCGACCGGTCGGGCGCGGTGAAGGACAGTTCTTCGAACACGCGCTCCATCACGGTGTACAGCCGTCTGGCCCCGATGTTTTCGATGGCGCGGTTCACTTCGGCGGCAATGTGGGCAAGGGCTGCGATCCCGTCGGGCAGGAAGCTGACGCTGACCCCTTCGGTGGCCATCAGCGCGGTGTATTGCAGGGTCAGGGCATTGTCCGTTTCGGTCAGGATGCGCACGAAATCGGCTTCGGTCAGGGCTTGCAGTTCCACGCGGATCGGCAGGCGACCCTGCAATTCGGGCAGCAGGTCCGATGGTTTGGCGGTGTGGAACGCGCCGGATGCGATGAACAGGATGTGGTCGGTCTTGACCGGCCCGTATTTCGTGCTGACCGTCGTGCCTTCGATCAGCGGCAGCAGGTCGCGCTGCACGCCTTCGCGGCTGACATCGGCACCGCGCGCCTCGGCCTTGGCGCAGATCTTGTCGATCTCGTCCAGAAAGACGATGCCGTTTTCCTGAACCGCGTCGAGTGCGGCCGCCTTCACCGCCTCGTCATCCAGCAACTTGTCGGCTTCGGACCCGATCAGCAGGTCATAGCTGGCCGCAACGGTCACCTTTTTGGTCACGGTACGCTGGCCAAACGCCTTGAACAGATCGGTCAGGCCCTGCATCTGCTCCATCCCCGGCGCGCCCATCATCGGCAGGGGTGCGGCATCGGGCACCTCTACCTCGATCACCGTATCGTCAAGCTCGCCCCGGCGCAGCTTGCCGCGAAACAGATCGCGCGTCTGCGGGCGGCTGTCGCGGCCCGCCAGCGCATCGATCACCCGGTCTTCGGCGGCCTGCTTGGCCCGCGCGGCCACGTCCTCGCGCATCCGGGCGCGGGTGTCGGCCATCGCGGTATCGACCAGATCGCGGATGATGCTGTCGACGTCGCGCCCGACATAGCCGACTTCGGTGAACTTCGTCGCCTCCACCTTCAGGAACGGCGCGCGGGCGAGTTTGGCCAGACGGCGCGAGATTTCTGTCTTGCCCACCCCGGTCGGCCCGATCATCAGGATGTTCTTCGGATACACCTCGTCGCGGATGTCGTCGGCCAGATGCTTGCGCCGCCAGCGGTTGCGCAGGGCAACGGCAACGGCGCGCTTGGCGTCGCGCTGGCCGATGATGTGGCGGTCCAGTTCGGACACGATCTCGCGCGGGGTCAGGTCGGTCATATCACGCTCCAGGCAGGCAGGACGGATGAGGGGAACCACCCGCGCCGGACGACGTTCGGTCGGTGCAGTCCATCGAAAGGAATGAAAGATGCCGGATGCGGCCGAACTTGAAACGAAATTCTGGAAGGCGCTGACCTCTGACATGACGGTCATGCTGGGTCTGACCGGTGTCGGCGACGGGCATTGCCGCCCGATGACCGCGCAGCGGGAAGAAGATGAAACCCCGATCTGGTTCTTCACCAGCACCGACAGCAAGCTGGTGGCAAGCGGGTACGACGCCCGACCCGCCATGTTCACCTTCGTCGACAAGGGCCACGATCTGTTCGCCTGTGTGCATGGCAGCCTTTGTGTCGACAACGACCGCGCGGTGATTGACCGGTTGTGGAACGCCTACGTGGCTGCATGGTACGAGGACGGCAAGGACGACCCCAAGCTGATCCTGCTGCGGTTCGATCCGACCGAGGCGGAAATCTGGGAAGACAAGTCCAGCCTGCTTGCGGGTATCCGTACCCTGCTGGGATCCGATCCCAAGGTCGACTACCGCGACAGCGTGGCCAAGGTCGACCTGTCCTGACGGGACAAAGCGGGCCTTCGGGCTGACGTGCAGTCGGGGCGCAGGGTCACTTGGCAATGCGTTCCACCGTCAGATTCCCGTTGGTATACACGCAGATGTCCGCTGCGATCGCCATGGCGCGGCGGGCGATGTCTTCGGCGGGCAGGTCGGTGGTCATCAGTCCGCGCGCGGCAGCCAGCGCATAGTTGCCTCCCGATCCGATGGCGGCCACGTCATGTTCAGGTTCCAGCACATCGCCCGCGCCGGTGATCACATACAGATCGCGGCCGTCGGTGACGATCAGCATCGCCTCAAGATTGCGCAGGTACTTGTCCATCCGCCAGTCCTTGGCCAGATCGACACAGGCGCGGGCCAGTTGGCCGGGCGCCGCCTCCAGTTTCTTTTCCAGCCGTTCCAGCAGGGTGAACGCGTCGGCGGTGGACCCTGCGAACCCCGCGACCACATCCTGCCCGCCCGGCGACAGACGGCGCACCTTGCGCGCGCTGCCCTTGATCACGGTCTGGCCCAGCGACACCTGACCGTCACCCGCCACCACCACTTCGCCGCCGCGACGGACCGCCAGAATGGTCGTGCCGTGCCAGCCGGGAAATCTGTCGTCTGCCATCATGTCCTCCGTCTTCGCCATCAATATGCGCGGCCCGCGGCCCGCCTACAACCCGACCCCGGTTTGCATCTTTGCCCTTCTGCATTACGTTGGGCATGCGAAGCGGGGGCGGGCGGTGCGGGACAGGGTGCTTTACTTTTACCTCGGGCCGCGACAGCGCGCCCAGGTCGCGGCGCGCGAGCCGAAGATCCTGACCCGGATCGCGGAAGTGGCAGAGGCCGCCGGGTGGCAGGTGGTCCTTCTGCCGGAAGAGGCGAGGCACGCGGCGACCTCGATCGACGGCTATCACATGGTCCTGAATCAGGCGGTGCCGGGCCCCTTCTGTCTGTCGCTGCGCCAGTGTTACATGGAGCCGTTCTGGCGGATCGAGGCGGCGAACGACCGTTGGGCCTGGGAAACCGCCAGATTGCACTTCGATCCGAAAGACGTGAAGTCGCCCTATGTGCAGGCCTTCTTCAACCGCTGGCGGGGTAACCTGTTCGGCGCGCGGCCTATCTTGCAAGAGGGTTTCATCTTTGTGCCCCTGCAGGGAAAACTGCTGCGCCACCGGCATTTTCAGGCGATGAGCCCGCTCGAAATGCTCGAAACCGTCCTGACGCGTGAAGTGCGGCCTGTCGTGGCGACGATGCACCCCGGCGAGACCTATGAGCCCGAAGAAATCGAGGCCCTGCAGAAACTGGGTCAACGCCACCCGCATTTCACCCTGTCCTCTGCGCCGTCGATGGACCTGCTGGCAAGTTGCGACATGGTGGTGACGCAGAATTCCAGCATGGCGTTGAAGGGGTGCTTTGCCGAAAAGCGCGCGGTTCTTTTCGCCGACGCCGATTTTCACCATGTCGCGGGGTCGGTGCCGCGCGATGGGCTGGCAAAGGCGTTCGACATTAGCCGCAAGAAGCCGCCCTTCGCGCCCTATCTGTTCTGGTTCTTCAAGATGCACGCCATAACGTCATGGAGCGACGAGGTGCACGCCCAGATCGCCAGCCGTCTTCGTCAGCACGGCTGGCCCGTCTAGCGCGGGGGCGCTGCCGCCCCCCGCCGGTCAGATCGACGCGTTGATCCAGTTTGCCAGCGCCGCCTTCGGTGCCGCGCCGACCTTGTTCGACACGACTTCCCCGTCCTTGAACAGGAAAAGCGAGGGAATTCCGCGCACACCCAGCATCGCCGGGCTGTCGGGGTTTTCGTCGACGTTGACCTTCACGATCTTGACCTTGCCGCCATATTCGGCTGCGAGTTCTTCAAGGGCCGGGCCGATCTGGCGGCACGGGCCACACCATTCCGCCCAGAAATCGACCACGACGGGCACAGTGGACTTGCGGACTTCGGCATCGAACGTGGCGTCGGTGACGGCGATCGTATTGGCACCCATGGCGGGCCTCCTGAATCTCTGGCTAGGCAACAGAAGCTATGGATGCGGGGCTCCGACGTCAAGGGATCGTGGCACGCAGCAACGCCTGCCTCACCATATCGCGATCAAGTGGCATAAGGCGGGGCGCACGTGTCCACAGGATGGCGGTTTCGATCCGTCGATCAGGGTATATCTGCCGCAGGGCGTGGTCATAGGCCCCCATTTGCCGCAGCAACCCCTCCGGCGTGTGGGCGGCCGTCGCCGGGATCAGCCGATTCGACTTGTAGTCGATCGCCAGCACCGAATCCGTGCGGATCAGCAGCCGGTCGATGCTGCCGAACAGGCGGCGGTCGGCAAGGTCGCAGGTGATGGCAACTTCCGTCAGGGCGTCGGCGGTGAACAGATCTGCCAGCGTCGGGTCCGAAAGCACCCGTTCCGCCTCGGCGAGGACATCCCCGCACAGGTCGGCATCCTCGATCAGACTGGCCGCAAGACTCTGCCAGTGCGCGACGGGGACGGTCGGCAGGACTTCCAGCAGCAGGTGCAGGGCCGTGCCGCGCGCCAGCGCTGCCGCTTCGGTGCCCGGTTCGGTTTCCCCCGGAAGAACCTTTGCGCCGCCCAGACCGGACGGTGGCACAAGGGCTGGTTGACGCGGGGCTACCGGTGCCGCCCGGTCTGCCCAGGCAGGCAACGGAATGTCCGGCGGCACATCCGGAACGCGGGGGGCGTCTGCAACCGGCCATACCCCCGACGACAGGCGAAGCCGCCCTTCCTCGAAGAGCATGGCCCCCGCCGCGCGCATCCCTTCGGCCACCTGCCGGTACCAGCACCATGTCAGCGGGTCCTTGGGAACCGGTTTTCCCCCCGACGCGGTTTCGGTCTTCGCCGTTCCGGCACCCGCGACGATCAGCCAGCACCGCGCCCGGGTCAGAGCCACATACAGCAGCCGCAGACTTTCCTCATGCCGCAGTACCTCGCGCCGGTCGCGCTCTGCGGCCAACAGTGGCGGCATCTCGTCTGCGGGCATGCGCCACAGCGCGGCACCGCCCGGCGGCACCAGAATATCCGCCCGGTCCTGATGACGGCCATCGGTGGTGTCGGGCAGAATGACGATCGGTGCTTCCAGTCCCTTGGCACCGTGCACTGTCATGATGCGGATGCGATGGCCCTCGGCCTCCATCTGCCGCTTGATGTCGATCTGGCCGGTGGACAGCCAGATCAGGAAGCCGGTCAGGCTGGGAACCTCGTGCCGTTCATAAGCCAGCGCCTGCGCCAGCATCGCATCGATGCCCTCTGCCGCCTCGTCGCCCAGCCGGGTCAGCAGACGGCGGCGGCCGTCGTGCCGGGTCAGGCAGCGTTCTAGAACCTCGAAGGGGCGCAGAAAGTCGGACTGGCGGCGCAGATCGTCCAGCATGTCGCGCGCAGGGGCATCAATGCCGCGCAGCGCCTGCCACAGAAATCCGGGACGGCCCCTTGCAAGATCGTAAAGCTGCGCCTCGGACCAACCGCCCAGGGGTGACCGCAGGACGGTGGCAAGCGCCAGATCATCCTCCGGTGTCACCAGAAACGCCAGAAGCGCCATCAGGTCCTTGACGGCCAGTTCGGCCCCCAGCTTGAGCCTGTCCGCCCCGGCCACCGCCAGCCCGTGCTGTTTGCATTCGCGGATCAGGTCGGCAAACAGCGCCGAGCGGCGCTGAACCAGGATCAGGAAGTCACCCTCATGAACAGGGCGCGGACCCTTGTCGGTCGGAATCTGGACGCCGGCATCGATCATCTGGCGCATTTCGGCGGCGATCTGGCGGGCAAGGCGGGCGTTGTGGTGCGTCTGGCTGACGCGGTCCACCGGGCTTTCCCAGTCGTCGTCCTTGTCTTCCGGGATCGGCTCGACCAGTGGCCAAAGATCGACGCGCCCCGGCATCTGGTCCTTGAAGGCGGTGTGCCGCACCTCGGCCCCCAGCGCGCCGGGATAGCGGTCGTGCAGCGTGACATCGACCAGCCGAAGCACGGCAGGGGCAGACCGGAAGGAATACTGCAACAGCAGGTTCTGGAACGGCTGTTCGGCCGCGCGGAAGGCGGCACCAAAGAACGTCTGCTTTTCATCGAAGGCGGCGACGTTGGCGCCCTGAAACGAATAGATCGACTGCTTCTTGTCCCCCACGACAAACAGGGTCCGCCCGCCCGGACGTGTCCCCACGCCTGCGGTGAACTCGGCGGCCAAAAGCTCGATCACCCGCCACTGGTCGGGGCTCGTGTCCTGCGCCTCGTCCACCAGAATGTGGTCGATCCCGCCGTCCAGCCGGAACAGCACCCATGCGGCCACCGACGGATCGGTCAGCAGCGCCTTGGCGCGCAGGATCAGATCGTCGAAATCAAGCCACCCCCGCGCCGCCTTGCGCGCGGCATAGATCGGCAGGAACCGGGCGGCAAAGCGGTGCAGGGTTGCCGTGCGCAGCGCCGCCGCAAGGGCAATTCGGCGGGTCCGGGCGGTTTCAACGCGCGACATCAGCGCATCGAAGCGGGGCATCACATCCGACAGCAGCGCCCGCGCGTCCTTGGTGGGCAACGCGCCGATCTTGGCGGTGAAGGGCACCTTTGCCCCGCTTCCCGTCAGCAGGGCGTCTTCCAGAACTCCCAGACCTTCCAGGTCAAACGTCAGTCCCGCCAAGGTGTTGGCCAGATTGAAGTCGGTAGGCTTGCCCTGCCGAAGGATGGGCAACATTTCGGCGATCCACGCCGGTTCATCCCCCAGAAACGTGTCCGACAGGATGGCGGCCAGACTTTCGTGGGGTGGAACGCCGAACAGCGAACGGGCGCGATCCTCGTCCATCGGTTCGGCAAAACCATCGCGCGCTGCGGCCACCTGCGACAGCAACCCGGCGAATTCTTCGCCGGTGTAAAGCCGCGCGAGGTCTGCCATCAGGTCGGGGGCCAGCCGGTCGGCCATTTCCTCGGCGATGTCATCGCGCAGCAGGCGGGCGGCGCGGTCGTCCATCTCGGTGAATTGCGGTGAAACCCCGGCCTCCAGCGGAAAGCGGCGCAGAAGCGTGGCGCAGAAGCTGTGGATCGTCTGGATGCGCAGGCCGCCCGGCGTTTCGATGGCGCGGGCAAACAGCCGCCGCGCGGCGGAAAGATCGGCGGCGGCAAGGCGCGTCTCCTCGCCAAGCTGCGCCAAGGCTGTCCGCAATTCGGCATCGGGCTTCATCGCCCAGCTGCCCAGCGTGCGGAACAGGCGGTTCTGCATCTCGCTTGCCGCCGCCTTGGTGTAGGTCAGGCACAGGATGCGCTGCGGCTCGACCCCCGACAGCAGCAGCCGCGCCACCCGGTCGGTCAGAACGCGGGTCTTGCCCGACCCGGCATTCGCCGACAGCCAGGTGGAGGCGGCGGGCGCGCTGGCCGCGACCTGTGGTTCGGTGGCGGGGTCACGCCGGATCATCCGGCCCCACTTTCACCGGCTGCGCCGGGTCGGTCATCTGCCATTCGCCATGGCGCGCAAGATGGTCATAGTCGCCCGCGATCCGGTCCTGAAACATCGCGCGGCGCGATGCATAGCCGGTCTGCCGGTCGCCATACTGCCCGATCAGCCGCAGCATCCCGTCCCAGAACGTGGCCAGCACCTCGGGCGTCACCCGCGTTTCAACCGATTTGTGCCCGGCCCCCAGCCCGATGTAACTGATGAAGGCCACCTCCGACGGTCCCAGATCGGCAAAGCCGCCGCGTTCGGCCATGGCTGCGGCGGCGATCAACTGTTTCTCGAAGGACTTCTGTTCGGCCTGTGACGGCGGCGCGCCGGTCTTGTAGTCGATCAGCAGCAACCGGCCATCGGGCAAGCGGTCGATCCGGTCGGGTGTGCCGAACAGAGTGAAGGGCAGCGGGTCCAGCGTGACCTTTCCCATCGTCTCGACCACCTGCGGGACACCCCCCCAGCGGGCATCCTCGTTCAGGAAATGATCCACCCCCCGGTCCAGTCGCGCCAGCCACAACGTGCGCGCTGCGGGGAAGGGCACCTGTTCGGCCAGAACATCCGCGGCAATGTCCATCAGTCGAGCCCGCGCCTGATCGCGGCTTTCGGACCCGGGTCGCGTCTGCACGAACCGTTTCAGCACGTCATGCACCACGATCCCCCGGTCGCGGGCATCAGGGGCCTGCCGCAGCGGGTCCAGAGGCAACAGGCGCAGGACATAGCGGGCATAGATCGCGTAGGGGTCGCGGATCAGCCGCGCGATGTTGGTCAACGACAGCCGGTCGGGCCGGGCGGCAAGGGGGGGCCTTGGTGCGGGCCGGGTAGCGCGGATCAGCCCGGGGTCGGCGCGCAATGCGGGTGTCGGCAGGTCCATCGCGGCGGCCATTCCGGTCCATACTTCGCCGCGGGCCTTCATGGCCTTCAGGGCGTCGGGTCCGTGCTGGTCCGGCAGTCCGCGCAGCAGGTTGATCAGCCGGTTCAGCCAGCGCGACGGAACGGTTTCCGCCTCGGCGTCGCGCATCGACCGGGTCAGAACCACGCGCGATGCGGCCACGGCCTGTTGATAATCATGCGCGGCTAGCCCGATCTGGCGTTCGGGCAACAGCAGCCCGGCCTCGGCGCGCATCTTGCGGTTCAGCCAGGGGTCGGGGGTCGCCATGCGGGGCCAGATGCCATCCGTCAGCCCGCCCAGAATGACCAGATCAGCGTCCATTTCGCGCGCCTCGCGCGGGCCGAGAATGCTGATGTGGGGGTGGACGATCAGGGCATCGCGCACCTCGCCCGCCGCGATCACCGCCTCGAACAGGGAGAGATATTCTGCCGGGGCAAGATCGCCGCCATGCGCCGCCTCGGCCGCAAGGTCGGTCATCATCGCCAGCGCCGCCTCTCCCGCCGGTTCCAGCCACAGGGTGCCCGGCCCGTCCCCGGTGCCTGCCGCCAGCCGTTCGATGGCCTTCCGATGATGGGCGACATGACCGGACAAAGGGCGCGTCCCGACGGACTCGAACCCGTGCAACGCATCGCTCAGCCACTCGCCCCAAGCCGCTGCGTTCCGCGCAGCCGCCCAGGCCCGCAGCGCCGCAGGTTCGGGAAAGGCCGGGCCATCCTTGCGCAGGGACAGTTCCAGATCACGGGTCAGTCGCAGATGGTTGCCCCGATCCCCGCCCGTTCCGGTTAGCGGATGTTTCAGCAGCACCAGAAGGGTATCCACCGTCAGACGCTGCCCGAACAGCCCCGCCACATGGCGCAACAGACGCCCCGGTGCCGACAGGGCCAGCGGGCGACCCGCACTGTCATCGGGCACGATGCCCCAGCGGTCCAGCGCGGCCGCGACCTGCCGGGTCAGGTTGCGATCCGGACTGATCAAGGCGGCCCTTGTGCCGTCTTCGGCGGCCTGCCGCAGGATCAGGGCGATCGCCATGGCCTCGCTGCGGGGTGAGGGCGCTTCGATCAGGGTCATGGCGCCGGTCGCCTGCCGCAGGTCTGGCAGGGAAGGGCCTTCGATCAGCCATTGGTCGGTGACCGAGGCCGGGCGCAGCGACAACGAGATCAGCCGGTTGCGATCGGGGTCGGGCGGCGTCACGCCATGCCAGGGAAGAACCTGGTCCGGCTTCAGGTTCAGGTCGGTCAGAAGGCGGTGAAAGCGGTACTGCGGATGATCCTCGGCCGCCAGGGCATCATCCATCGCGCGCCAGACCGGACCCGGCAGACCGGCATCGAAGCCGGGCAGAACAAGCGCCCCCTGCGGCAGGCATGCCACTGCTTGCATGAACAGCGCGGTTGCGCCGCGCGATCCCGTCGAACCCGCAACGATAACCGGATCACCGGGGGGGCGATCCTGCCACAGCCGTTTCAGGCGCAACGCCGCGATGCGCTGGCGCGAACTGTCGTCCTGCCCGGCGTCCTGTCCCAGAAACTGCGCGATGATGCCCAGAAACGTCTGGGTCCGCGCCCAGTGTGCCGAATGGCGCGACACGTCGAGCGCCGTGATGGCGGCGGGTTCAACCCCTTCGCCGCCCATTTCATCCATCAGCGCCGCCAGACTGTCGGCCAGATCGAACAGGGCGGCGCGCGGGGCAATTCCGGGCTGGGCCGCGATCAGCCCGTCGATCAACCGGGTCAGGATCAGTCTGCGTCGCAAGGGTGGGACGGGGCGGGCCAGATCGGCCAGCACAGGGTCGCGGGCCAGATCGGTGACCAGCCGCAGGCGGGGCAGGAACCGCGCGCCGCTGGCGGTCAAGGCATCCGTCACCCGCCGCCGCATCCGGCCCGAGTTCAGATAGACCGTGACGCGCGCCGCAGTCTCGGGCGGTCGGCCCTGCAGACGTGCGTCCAGCCCGCGGACAAGGCATGTGGCAAAATCGGGACCGGGCGGCAGGAAAAAGACGCGCGGGTGGGATTGTGCGTCAAACATCCGCAAGCATCGCTTCGGCTTCGGCAATGCCTTCGGGGCGGCCTACATCGCACCAGCCGCCCTGATGGATCAGACCGAAGGCGCGGCCATCCTTGATCATCCGGTCCCAGATGCGGTTCAGGGAAAACACCTGATCCGGGATGGCATGCAGCGTTTCCGTCCTGATGATCTGCGCACCCAGATAGACTGCGCCCGCCGCCCCGTTGGCCCGCTTCAGCCGACCGTCATTGTCCGGCAGGAAGTCTCCGCTTCCATGGTGGCCACGCGCCTGCGCGGCGGGCAACAGCAACAACAGTGCGTCCATCGCATCTTCCCGCCACGCGGCGGCCAATTGTGCCAGCGGGTTCTGACCGGTCCAGACCGCGTCGGTGTTCAGCGTCATCACCGGCCCCTGCCCCAACAGCGGCAGCGCCGCGCGCAAACCGCCGCCGGTTTCCAGGATCGCCCCATGCTCCCACGACAGGGCAACGCCGCGCCCGGAGAGGTGCCGGGCAATCTGGTCGCCCAGATAATGCAGGTTTGCCACGCACGGATCGGCGTTGACGGCCCCGGCCAGTGCCAGCGCATGGTCGATCAGGGCTTTACCCGCCACCGGGATCAGGGGCTTTGGCCGGTCGGCGGTCAGCGCGCCCATGCGGGTGCCGAACCCTGCGGCGAACAGCATCAACGGAAAGCGCCGCATTGCGCCTCGATCCGTTGCAGAAGAGCGGGGGTGGGCGCAGGCAGGCAGGCGCAAACCTCGGCCACCCCTTCCAGCCCCGGCTGGGCGAGGTTGCGCTGCAACTGGCCCCAGACGCGGGGGATCAGCGGCAGATAGCCGGGCTTGCCCCCCACCAGACACAGGCGGGCGAACACACCCAGAATCCGCAAGGCCCGCTGCGCGCCCAGCACGGCATAGCTGCGGCGAAACGCGTCTGCCGGGCGGGCTGTGCTGATGGCAAAATGGTCGATCATGGCCTCTTCGGTTTGCGGCTGCACGTCGCGGCGCGCGTCCTGCAACAGCGATACCAGATCATAGCCCGGCTGCCCGGCCTGCGCGAGTTGGAAGTCGAGAAGCCCGACCCGCGCATGTCCGCTTCGTTGTGGCAACCACAACAGGTTTTCGGCGTGATAGTCGCGCAGGATCGTGACGCGGGGACCATCCGCGTGGTGTTGCAGGGCGTCGGTCAGGGCGGCACGGAACGGCGCGGGGTTGATCCTGTCGCCGGTCACCGAGAACCGGTACCAATCCAGCGCAAAGCCAGCAGCGGCAGCCCAATCCCCCGCCGAAAGGTCAGTCATCCCGGCAGGCAGGGGGTGCGATTGCAGGTGGATCAAGACATCCGTCGCCGCCTGATACAACTGGCCTTCGCGCGCCGGGTCCGCTGCCACCACCCGGGCAAACAGCGCATCGCCCAGATCTTCCAGCAGCAGAAACCCAGTCTGCAGGTCCTGCGCAATCACCTTCGGGGCGGACAGGCCAAGGCTGTTCAGAAACCCCGCAACCGTCACGAAAGTTGCCGGATCATCGCCTTTGCCGGGCGGCGCGTCCATCAGCACGGACGTTTCGCCGGCGCGCGTCAGCCGGTCATAGCTGCGGTCCGACGCATCTCCCGCCAGAAACTGCCGCTGCGCCGAGCCCCAGCCCGCAGCTTGCAGAAACGCCTGTCGTTCCACGGCCCGGTCCGTCATTCCAGACCCTCAAGCACGCCCGGCCGCCCGCCGGAAAGCCGCGCCAGCCGGCCCTCCCCGTCCACCGACAGGACGATGTTCACCGCATCGGGCGGCACAAGGCTGCCCAGCCGGTCGGGCCATTCGACCAGACAGATGGCCGTCGCGAAGGCATCCGGAAGCCCAAGTTCCAGCACCTGATCGGGATGTGACAGCCGGTAGAGGTCGGCGTGCCAGATTTCGGTGCCGTCATCGTCATATATCTGAACCAGCGTAAAGCTGGGTGAGGGGACATCCTCCATCCGGCCCAGACGGGCCCGGATCAGGGATCGGGCAAAGCTGGTCTTTGCCGCGCCCACCGGGCCGTGCAGCAGGATGCAGTCGCCTGCACGCAGCCTTGGGGCCAGACGGGCTGCCAGACGGTCGGTCGCCGCCTCGTCCTGCAGGAAGATGGTTTTTTCCATGCCGCGAACTTACAGCGGACGCTGCCCGCCGCAAGGGCCGCGTCAGGCCGTTTTCAGCGCCGCCGCCAGTCGGGGCGGAACCGCCTCGCCCGACCGCGCCGGCTTGAACGCCGCCAGCGTCGCTCCCCCGGCAAGCGGTGCCAGCCTGCAATCCAGCAGTCGGCCATCCAGCAGCCGAACCTCGGCGGACCATGCGCGCCGGTCGTCGAGATTGGACACGAAATCCTCGATCTCGGTCCAAATGCCGCTTGGCGCGCATTGCGCCTTCCAGTGGTTGCACAGACTGCGCACCGTTCCCTCGACCAGCCCCGCCGCAGGGTCGTGGCCCCAGACGCAGGCATAGGCGCTGTTCGACATCACCAGCATTCCGCTTTCCGAAAACACGGCAATCGCTTCGTCCACCTGATCGATTACGGCCTGCCCAAGCTCCAGATCGGCGCGATAGCGGCGGGTCCGCAGCATTTCGGTCGAGATATCCTCGAACAGCAGGGCAATCGCGCCGTTCGGATGCGGGCGGCCAATCACGCGGTAGGTCTGCCCTCCGGGAAGGCTCCATGTTTCTTCGTAGACCCCGGAGGAGGCCGCCCGTTCCATGTCGACCATCTGCCGCCGCCAGCTGTGGTAATCCTTGGGTTCGGGGATCATCGCCCGGTCGCGCATGGCATCCAGCACCGATACCAGCGACGGACGCAGCGAAAGGAAGTCCACCGGCAGCCCCGTCAGGTCAAGCAGGGCAGGGTTGAAGAGCTGCAACTGCCGGTTCTGATCGAAGATGGCCAGACCGATGGGAAGATGTGCAAAGGTCTTGGTCAGGGTCTGCATGAAGTCGCGCAAGGCCGATTCGGCATTCACGGCGGCATCGCAGGGGACGGCAAACAGAAGGCGTCCGGTGCCTTCCACAAAGCTGACCATGTCGAACCAGGCCGTTCCGCCTCCTGCCAGTTCCAGTTTCTGGCGCTGGCCCGAAGCCCCCTGCATGCTTGCGGTCCGGCCAAACAGCCGCGGCAGGGGCCATGTCAGGTCCTGCCCCGGCGGCAGTTCGCGCCCGGCCCGCAGCAGATAGGCCGCATTCGCCCAGATCACCTCGGAATCCTGACGTTCCCGCCAGACAAGGATCGGGGCCTTGGCCATGGTCTGGCGCAGCAGGTCAAGCTCTTCGTTTTGCGCACGCTGCGCGATCGGGTCGGGCCCTGGGACACGGTCATCATGTTCCAGATCGATCAGGACCAGTCGCACCAGGCCACCGCGCTGTTCCCCTTGCAACACAAGCGGCGGCCCCACATCCGGTGTCGAGGTCAGCGTGAACGAGCCATCGCGCGCCAGCCGTTTCACCCGGTCTTCCAGATCGGGAAAATGCGGTGTGAGATAGGCTTTCAATTTGATCCAGGGCCCGCCGCGAATATGGCTGCCCGCCAGAAGGGCCCGCGCCCCCGGGGTCGAGTCGACCAGAAACTCGCCATCGAAAAGAAACACCGCTCCATTGGCCATCTGGCCAAAGATACTGCCGGGCGGGCGCGCACTTCGCGCGGGCAGGGCGGTGAGAACCAGAATTCCCCCCGCGGCTGCAAGGACAGAGGTGAACACGATTCCCGCGGCCAAAATCCAGTCGAACTGCATTCCCGATCCGTCCAGTCCCGTGAAACCTTCCAATCAACCTAAAGACGATATCGTTAACGATACGTTAATCCTGCGCGGGATGCACGGAAAACTATTGCAAGCCCGGCACATGCAGGTATGCGCCTAGCCGATGATGGGGGAATTGGCTCCGATGCCGATATCCGGATCGGCGAGGATCGCCGATTGGGGCCAGGAAACCTCGACCACCGCACCGCACCGCTCTGGCCGTTCATCCGAAGACAGAAACGGATCGGCGGCATTGGCAAAGGTCAATTCGGCCCCGGTCCTTTCAAGCAATGTCTTGGCAATGAACAGCCCCAACCCCATTCCTTCGTAGGCAGGACGGCTTTGCACGTCCTGTACCGATTTTCTCGATTTCAGGAAGGGGTCGCCGATCCGCCCGATCATCTGGGGTGGAAAGCCATCACCGTCATCGACGATCCTGACGGTCACCTTGGACCCGGACACTTCTCCGTCGATCCAGACCGTACTGCGGGAAAAGTCCACGGCGTTCTGGATCAGGTTGCGCAGGCCATGGATCAGCTCCGGCCGCCGCAGGATCTCGGGCGCGCGCGACGGTCCGGTGGGCAACAGGATATTGCCGAATTTCAACGTCTTGCCCCGGCTGCGGTGCGGCTCGGCCGCTTCGGCCAGGACCGCCGACAAAGGAGCCTTGCGCAAATGCAGGTCATCCTTGCCCGATCGCCCCATGGACCGCAGGATGTCGCGACAGCGGTCCGCCTGATCGCGGATCAGCCGCGCATCGTCCTGCAGGTCGGGCTGGTCGGCGAGTTCGTCGATCAGTTCCGCGCTGACCAGCTTGATCGTGGCCAGAGGCGTTCCAAGCTCGTGCGCCGCCGCTGCGACCACACCGCCCAGATCGGTCAGCTTCTGTTCGCGTGCCAGGGCCATCTGCGTGGCCAGCAGCGCATCCGACATCGTCCGGATTTCGGTCGCAACCCGGCGGGAATAAACGCCGAGGAAGACCAGTCCGATCACGATTGACAGCCAGAACCCGAATTCGAACAGCGGCGGCACCGAAAGCACGGTTCCGTCCTCCATCCGCAACGGCACCTTCGCCAGTGCGGCCACGGTCACCAGCGCCACAGCCACGACACCGAGCATCACCGTCGTGCGCAAGTGCAGCGCCGAAGCTGAAATCGTGACCGGCGCGAGGATCAGCAAGGCAAAGGGATTGGTCAGGCCCCCCGTCAGGTACAGGAGGAACGAAAGCTGCGACAGATCGAACAGAAGCGTCAGCATCGCCTCACGCTCTGAAAGCCGCTTGTTTTCAGGAAAGATGAAGGTCGCCACCAGATTGGCGATGACCGATGCACCCACCGCCAGATAGCACAGGCCCAGCGGCAACTGCAGCCCGACAAGGCGGTCCGCCACGACAATGGCAAGAAGCTGGCCCGCAATCGCCATCCAGCGCAGGACGATCAGCGTGCGCAGACGCACCCAGTCTGTTCGCTGAAATCCGAGGTGCGGGGCGGGATCGAAGGTCATGCAAGCCCTTGTGATTACCTTGCGGCAAGTCGCGCATTGTTAGTTGCGCCGTTCTGGTTGATCAATGTGCCACAATGAACCAGAGGGTCACGATGGCGAAACTGTATGCGGGGTTGGCGGTGGCGGCAGTTGCGGCCTTGATCGGATGGACCGGGTATACAATTTACGCGGGCAGGCCGACAGATGCCTTTGCCCAGTGTCGGGGTGGTACCGTGGGCGGGGGTGACATCGGCGGGCCGTTCACTCTGGTTGACACGACCGGCGCGACCGTGACGGACAAGGACGTGATCACCAAACCATCGCTGGTCTATTTCGGCTATACGTTCTGCCCGGATGTCTGTCCGCTGGACAATGCGCGCAACGCCGAAGCGGTGGATCTGCTTGCGGACCGGGGGCTGGAGACCATTCCGGTGTTCATCTCGATCGACCCGGAGCGTGACACGCCGCAAGTGATGCGGGACTTCGCCGAAAACATGCATCCGGCCATGATTGCTCTGACAGGCAGTGCGGATCAGGTCAGGGCGGCTTCGGCCGCCTATCGCACCTACTACAAGAAACAGGAATCCGGCGACGAGTATTACCTGATGGACCATTCCACCTTCACCTATCTGGTTTTGCCCGAGGTCGGTTTCGTGGATTTCTTCCGCCGCGAGACGACCCCGGCCGAAATAGCCGATCGCGTTGCCTGTTTCGCGGCCGCCAAATAGGGGCGCGTGTTTGACCTGCACCCGTCAGCGGCCTAGGTTGCTGTGCAGAGAAAAAGAAAAGGAATGACCGATGAGCGACGAGCTGAGCGCCGAAATTGGTCCGGATCGCACCCTGCTGCTGGTCGATGATGACGAGCCGTTTGTAAAGCGGCTGGCCAAGGCGATGGAAAAGCGTGGTTTCTTGCCTGAAACGGCCGAAAGTGTTGCGGCCGGACGGTTGATCGCAACGACACGCCCCCCGGCCTATGCGGTGGTCGATCTGCGGCTTGAGGATGGCAACGGTCTGGATGTGGTGGAGGCTTTGCGGGACCACCGCCCGGATTGCCGCATTGTCGTTCTGACCGGATACGGGGCGATAGCCACAGCAGTGGCGGCGGTCAAGATTGGCGCAACCGATTATCTTTCGAAACCCGCAGACGCAAACGATGTGACGAAAGCCTTGTTGCAGCGGGGCGAAAACCTGCCCCTTCCCCCGGAAAATCCGATGTCCGCAGATCGGGTGCGATGGGAGCATATCCAGCGGGTTTATGAAATGTGCGACCGGAACGTATCGGAAACGGCACGTCGCCTTTCCATGCACCGCCGCACTCTTCAGCGGATTCTGGCCAAGCGCAGTCCAAAATAACGCTGGACTTGAATGCGGTTCGTCTTTGGATTATCCCACACGGTTATAACAATAACAAGGATACAGCCGTGGACGTGAATCTAAACAGCCTGTCGCTTAAAGAGTTGCGGGATCTTCAATCCCAGGTGGCAAAGGCCATTGCGTCATTCGAAGACCGACGCAAGAAAGAGGCATTGGCCGAACTTGAAGAGAAGGCCCGTTCACTTGGATTTTCGCTTTCAGAACTGACCAGCACAATGGCGATCGCAACCCGCAAGCGGACTCCGGCATCGCCGAAATATGCCAATCCGGCAGATGCATCGGATACATGGTCGGGACGCGGGCGCAAGCCGCGCTGGTTCGAAGCCGCCTTGAAGTCTGGAAGCAGCCCTGAAGATCTTGCGATCAACTGAGATTGCTTGGTTGATCGCCACATAAGACCGGACCGCAGATCCTGCGGTCCGAAACTCTTGTCCGTATTTCGGCGACCCTTTCGTCATGCCGCAAATCACCCTTGGCATGATCGTGCTAAGTTGCGCAGGCGGCCAGAAGGATTTCATGGCGTGACACGTAATCCGTCCTGACAACGGCAGGCGGCCGCAGACGAATGGCCAGCCCGGACAAAAGCGGTTCCGCCGGTCTTCCGAACAGACGATCCGCCTCGCTCTGGGAAAAGCCCGCGATCTGCACCGCCTCCAGCCAGGCAGAAACCTTGTCTGCGGCCTTGATCATCTTCTTGACCCGGTCGGGCAGGACGGCGGGCAAGCCAAATCGCAGGTGGACCGCCGCCGACAGACGCGCGTCCATTTCGCTGTACGCCAGGCCGACGGCGGATTTCACCGGGCTGATCATGTCGCCGATGACATACTCTGGCGCGTCATGCAGCAGGGCGGCCAGATGCCAGCGTGCCGGTTCGCCGGGCGCGATTCGGGCGAACAGGTCTGTCACCAGCAGCGAATGTTCGGCCACCGAATAGGGCCAGTCGCCTTTTGTCTGCCCGTTCCACCGCGCCACGAAGGCAAGCCCGTGCGCGATGTCCTCGATCTCGATGTCGACCGGTGTCGGGTCCAGAAGGTCCAGCCTTCGTCCCGACAGCATCCTTTGCCATGCGCGTGCCGGCTTCGCCATGTTTGCTCCGGGCCTCTTTCGCGCAAGATGGACCGGCACCGCGCAGGGCTCAAGCCTAGATGTTCAGCACGACGCGCCCTTCGATCTGGCCGGCCTTCATCCGATCGAAGATGGCGTTGATGTTGTCCAGACTGTCCCAACTGAAATGCGACGCGACTCGGCCTTCGCCGGCAAACGCCAGCGCCTCGCGCAGATCGTTGCGCGTCCCCACGATCGACCCGCGCACGGTGATCCGTTTCAACACCACCTCGAAGATCGGCAGAGGGAAATCGCCCGGTGGCAATCCGACCAGCGACAGGAAGCCACCGCGCCGCAACATGCCGACGCCTTGCGCGAAAGCGGCATTCGAAACCGCCGTGACAAGACAGCCATGAACGCCGCCCAGCAGTTTCTGCACTTCGGTCACCACATCGACATCGACGGCATTCAAGGTGATGTCGGCACCCAGGGTGCGGGCAAGGGCCAGCTTGTCGTCGGCAATGTCGATGGCCACGACATGCAGCCCCATCGCCTTGGCATACTGGACGGCCATATGCCCCAGCCCGCCGATCCCGGAAATCGCCACCCATTGGCCGGGCCGCGCCTCGGTTTCTTTCAGGCCCTTGTAGACCGTGACCCCGGCGCACAAAACGGGCGCCGCCGCCCCGAAGTCCAGACCGTCGGGCAGTTGACCCACGTAGTTGGCATCGGCCCGCACGAATTCGGCATAGCCGCCGTCGACGGTGTAGCCGGTCATCTGCTGACTTTCGCACAGCGTTTCCCAGCCGCCCACGCAATGCGGGCAGCGTCCGCAGGCGGTATGCAGCCATGGCGCGCCGACACGGTCGCCTTCCTTCAGATGGGTAACGCCCGCGCCCACAGCCGCCACTTCCCCCACACCTTCATGACCCGGGATGAAGGGCGGTTGCGGTTTGACTGGCCAGTCGCCGGACACCGCGTGCAGGTCGGTGTGGCAGACCCCGGACGCACGGATGCGGATCAGGATTTGACCGGGCCCGATCTGCGGCACGGGGACTTCGCGGATATCAAGGGGCGCACCCAGCTGTGTGCAGACGGCGGCCTTCATCGTTTTCGGCAAGGTCATGGACGGTTTCCTTTGCGGCGGATCAAGCTGCATCAAAGGACCACATTCCGCCGCCCTGCACCTTGATTTGCCTCAACACCCGTTGGACAATCGTCAGATCTTGACGTCCCATTCGTTCGAAAAGCGGCCCACCACCGCCGACATCCGCTTTTGCCGACGGGCCTGCGCGATGACCAGCCGCACAGCGTCTTCAAGGCTGTTCAGGCGCGGGTCAGGACGGGGCGTCAGGTTGCCCATCGCCTCGGGCAACAAGGCGCGGAAGAAATCCGCGTAACTGTCATGATATCGCAGGTCGTGGCGGCCATGCGGGTCATGCCAGGGTTTGTGCTGGCCGACGAAATGCCGGAACCGGATCGGCAAGTTCAATGTCGCGAAGGGCATGCCAATATTGTTCATCCAGTTCCAGACGGGGGACAGTTCCGCAAACCGCCCCGCCACGACCGCGTTCAGCAAGGATTGATCCTGAACCCGCATGATCGCAGGATTGCCGAGCGCGAGCCTGCACCCGCGCGCCAGAAGGTCATCCCGCACAAAGGCCGCCGTGTCGATGACAAGCATTCCGGCGTTGAAATAGGGCAGCGCGCCAAGGCCCTGCGCCAGAAACTCCTGCGCATGATAGGCCGGGTCGACGATCCAGTTGATGTCACGCACGGCTGCAATCGCATGGGGCCCCATCGGAATGCGCATCAGTCGGTCGAGATCGCCACTTTCAAGGTAAATGTCCGAATCGAGATAAAGCAACCGCCTGTAAATCCCTGCAAGCCGCCCCGGCACTTCCAGCCGAAGGTAAGAGGCCCGTCCAAGACGCTGCATCGGCATATCGTCGATCCAGGCGGGATGCCCAAGTGCCAGATTGCCGATACGCAGTGCGATCGCCCAGTCCGGCAGGTGCAGCGGCCGTTCGGACGCGATCAGGATGTCGAACTGGCGGGTCGGACAGCGGCAGGCCACCTGCCAGGCCAAGTGCAGCGTGAAGGGAAGATAGCTTTCGTCACAGGCAAGGATCAACGCGGCATCGTTGAACGTCTGCAGGTCCGTCATGAAAACCCCGATCAGATCACAATGTGGCGCAGAACCGACACCGCCACGCATCGCAATTGTCGCCAGGGGAATCAAATGCTATCTGCCGGGCCAATACTGGATCAAGGAGTGGCGCGGATGCCGAATGATTACATCGTCAAGGATATTTCACTGGCAGAATTCGGCCGCAAGGAACTGGTGATTGCCGAGACAGAGATGCCGGGCCTGATGGCCTGCCGCGAGGAATTCGGGGACAGCAAGCCGCTGACGGGTGCAAAGATCGCCGGATCGCTGCACATGACGATCCAGACGGGCGTCCTGATCGAGACGCTGCGCGCGCTGGGCGCGGATGTCCGCTGGGCGTCGTGCAACATCTTTTCGACCCAGGACCACGCGGCAGCGGCCATCGCGGCCAGCGGCACGCCCGTGTTCGCGATCAAGGGCGAAACGCTGGAAGACTACTGGGATTACACCGACCGCATCTTCCACTTCGGCGGCGAGGGTGGCACCTGCAACATGATCCTTGATGATGGCGGCGATGCCACGATGTATGTCCTGATCGGCGCGCGGGTCGAGGCGGGAGAGACGGAGATCATCGAAGTGCCGACGTCCGACGAGGAAGTCTGCCTGTTCAACCAGATCAAGAAGCGGCTGAAAGCCTCGCCCGGCTGGTTCACCGCCCAACGCGCCGCGATCCGCGGCGTGTCCGAGGAAACGACGACCGGCGTGCACCGTCTGTACGAGTTGCACAAGAAAGGTCGCCTGCCGTTTCCGGCGATCAACGTCAACGACTCGGTCACCAAGTCGAAATTCGACAACAAGTACGGCTGCAAGGAATCGCTGGTTGACGGCATCCGCCGCGCGACTGACACGATGATGGCGGGCAAGGTCGCGGTTGTTTGCGGCTATGGCGATGTGGGAAAGGGATCTGCCGCGTCGCTGCAGGGCGCGGGCGCGCGCGTCAAGGTGACCGAAGTCGATCCGATCTGCGCGCTGCAGGCCGCGATGGACGGGTTCGAGGTGGTTCTGCTGGAGGATGTGGTCGCATCGGCCGACATCTTCATCACCACCACCGGCAACAAGGACGTCATCCGCATCGAGCATATCCGCGAGATGAAGGACATGGCGATCGTCGGCAACATCGGCCACTTCGACAACGAAATCCAGGTCGCCGCGCTGAAGAACCACAAGTGGACCAACATCAAGGAACAGGTGGACATGATCGAGATGCCGAACGGCAACCGGATCATCCTGCTGTCCGAAGGTCGCCTGCTGAACCTTGGCAACGCCACGGGCCACCCGTCCTTCGTGATGTCGGCGTCCTTCACCAATCAGGTTCTGGCGCAGATCGAACTCTGGACCAAGGCGGCAGACTATCCGCCGGGCGTCTACATCCTGCCCAAGGCGCTGGACGAAAAGGTGGCCCGCCTGCACCTGAAGAAGATCGGGGTCAAGCTGACCGAACTGCGCAAGGATCAGGCTGACTATATCGGCGTCAAGGTGGAAGGCCCGTTCAAGTCCGAACACTACCGCTATTGACTGGCCCGTGGTCGCTTCCCTGCGGGGCCTGGGTTTTGGTGACGGGGGGCAGGCTCTGCCCCCCTTCCCATTTGATCGCGCGTTTACCGGGCCGCTGACGCCAGCGCGTCTGAAAGCTGGTCTTTGACAGGGTGCAGCCCGTCAGGCAGACCGCGAACGGCGGCCCAGTCCGCCGGTGTGCGGATCAGCCGATCCAGCGCGACCTGCGCTGGTGTCTGCAACAGCGCCCTGCGCGCCTTGTCGTGGTCAGAACGGCCCGGTCTTTCGGGAAAGAAGGCAGCCATCGCCGCATTGCATTCGAACAGCACATAGCGCCCGCGTTCGACGTCGACCCCCACATCCAGACCACAGAAGTCGAGCCCGATCCGTGCCGCGATCTGGGTGCAGGCATGTCGGAACACCGGGCAAACGTCCAGTTGCGCGACGATCTGCAACTCGGAATCATCGGCAAGACGCCCGGTGCCGCGGTTGTGCACCATCCATTGCGACGCTGATTTGACATGCCGCACAAAGGCCCTGCCCCCGATGAACAGGACGCGGGCCTTTTGGTAAACCCCTTGCGCGGTTGCAAAATCCACGAACTGGGTCATGAACTGCGGTGCGCCGACCCAGGTGCTGTTGGCGGCCTTTGTCCAGCCTTCGGCCCCATCGACGCGCAAAAGGCCGGTCCCGCCTTGCTGCCCCGCCGGACGCACCAGCACCGGAAAGTGGAAACCGCCTTGCGCAAACGCGGACGCAAAGTCATCCGCGGAGTGCGGCACGAAGCGGACCGTGGCAGGAACCACAAGCCCCTGTACCCCGTCCAAGGCCGCAGCCGAAAGATCTCGTCGGGTTCTGGCAACAGCGCGGGGGTGATTGAAGACAGGAATGCCGTCCAGTGCCACATCGTGCCAAGCCAGCCCGTGGGCATACATTTCGGCATCGGCCAACAGGTTGACCGCCCACGGGCGCTTGCGGACCGGTGGCAGCATGCCGTCTGCCCAGACCATGCGAGCGTTTTCGTCAAGCCAGCGCGTTGTTTCCCCTGGCAGGATCAGACAGTTTTCACTGCGAATTCTGGGGCGTCCCTTGGCGTCAGGCTGCACCAGAACGCGGCCATCCCCCGGAAGGGCCATCAACATCAGACCTGTCATGTCGGGGCACCCGGAATGACGTCTGGCAATCTGGCCCCAAGCCCCGGAGGCATCCGCCAGCTTGCGCTGTCGGCCAGCAAGGCGGAAGCCGTCGGCTTCAGCGCCTCGGCAACCCGCCCTGCCGCGCGGTCAAAATCCGACCCTTCCTTTGGGCGCGGTTCGGGCAGTCCGGCAAAGACACGGTCCAGAACCGGGCCGCCGGGTTCAAGACGAACGATCAGTGTCCAGATGTCCAACGGAAGACACGCGCAAGCCAGTGCCGACAGACGCTGCGCGAAATCGGGTGCGACCGGCGGCGGCAAGACCGAAGTCGGCGTCGGGTCCGCATCAAAAACCTCTGCCCGCACCGTGCGCCCCACAATGCCCAGCATCATCCGCCAGCGGACTTCTGACGCGTCCGCCTGTTCCATCACCCACGCCCGCCGCGCCCAGGGTTGGCGTCGCAGTGTCGCCCAGTCCGACGGCGCCTTTATGCGCATGGAGTCGTCCGGGTGGGCTGCTTCGGGGGTCAGCCGTACCGGATAGGAAAACCCCGATGTCGCAAATGCCAGTTCAAAGGCATCAGCAGACGCCGTGACAAAGCGCAGGGCAGGCGGCACCCGCAGCCCCTGCAACGGGCGAAACACGATTTCCGCCGCATCGCGCCGCGTCATCGTGACGGCACGCGGATGGTTGAGAATGCCGGTGTCGGGGCGAAGAGACTTTTCCAATGCCGCCAGACCCAGTTCACAGGCGTCAGGTGCCGCGCAAAGATTCACGACCCGGCGCACCCCGGCCGGCAGCGTCAGGTCCTGTCCCGGGCAAAACCAGATCTCGTCCCAGCGCGCCGACCGCCGGTCGGTCAGAGGGATGGGGTTCCAGTGGCCGGGCAGATGCAAGACGGGTGTGCCCCCGGGGCCGATGCTTGCGTCAAGGCGGCGGGTGTCCGGAATCGCTCTGAACAACGCGCCAGAGGGGTGAGAACCGCTCACCGTCGGCACAGTACGATTTCATGCCGCGGACGCTTTGCCGTCTCTGCCTTGGGTCCCATGGGCGACACCACCGTCGTATCGTGGCTTGCGTCGAGCGAAAGAACCTTCATCCCGGCGACGGCCACCGCCTGATGAAAGTCGGCAAGTCCCATCCGGTGCCGCTGCCCCGTCAAATTCCAGAGCTTGTCCGCCGCCTCCAGGAACGCTCTGCTCTCCACCTCGGACACGCCCTTGCACTCCAGCCTGTGCGCAAGGTCCGCATGACGCCGCTGACGCTCGGTCGGGTCGGGCCAGGCCGGGGCCATTCCCGATCGGGCGACCATTCGTTCGCTTAGCAGGATACGCCCTTGGGGTTGCAGCAACCGTGCCCAGTTTTCCAGAAGCGCGAGTCGCCGGTCCGGCGGAACATAGGGGATGAAGCTGTGCGATATCACCGCATCGACCGGGGCCGTATCGACCAAAACGGCATCACCCTGGATGAACTCGGCCGAAACCCTTATCAGGGTCAGATACATCCGCTGCTGCATCAGCGTCGTGTTGCAGCGGTCGACAATGACAAATTCCGGCTCGATACCCAGCGGCATCAGCGCCTGAACCAGCATTGCGGCCACTCCGGTATCGGCAGCGCCTGAAATCAGAAGGCGCAAGCGCGACTTCCCCAGTTCTTCGGCCAACCGCCCCAGTTCACGGCGAAAGAAGGTCAGGCCAAGCGGCAAGGCACCGTCGGCTTCATAGTGGCGCACCAAACTCCACCCGCGGTGGTAGTTCAGGCAACCGTGCGCCGGGTTGCACAGGAAGGGCGCAAAATCATAGGCGAGACGGGACAAAAGGGCGAGCGGCTCTTGCCGGTGGTGCACATGCGTAGCGTCTGACATCCAACCGTCCCGTCAAGTCTTGCCGATACCGTGTTAACGGTGCGACGGAAACATGACAACCCGTCCGCGACGATACCGGGTGCTGCGGGCCCTTCCCGGCAGTCCGTCCCACGATGAAAAACAACGGGATACATCCCTGCATCCCCAAGTTCGAGGCCGCAGTGGCCAAAGCTTGCCGCAGGCCGGTTCTGGACGTGCCGAAGGGGAAATTGTCAGTCTTTTGCAGGTTGCGCGGCGGGGAGTGCAGACAGCCTTTTCGCGCCTGACGCCCGCGCTGGCGGATGCACTGGTTTTGCGGGTGCGCAGGTATTCAGACCTTGTTCCTGGAATTGGCAGGAATGTGTTGATCAGACAACCCGTTTCCCCCAATGTTTATTGGCAGGAAGTGCTTTGCAGACCAGTTCAGACTGGCGGTTGGGGTTGCGCGATGCGTTTTTTTCTATCGATTTTGATCTTCGGGCTGATCTGCTTTGCCGCGATTCTGGGTCTGGCTGTTTCCGACAGCCGCCGTCCGTTTCCCGGCCCATCGACAGACGTGCAAGCCGGACCGTGGGACGCGCTCTTGGCAGCGGTGTCGGGCGGTCAGCCCGGCAGCTTCGATCTGCCGCCCCTGCTGCATGACGCGGAAAACCGTCTGTCTGCGGTCGATGCCGCTGGTCTGGGGCGATTGGGGGCTGCGCTGAAACCCCTTGGGGCGCAGCGTACGGCGATCACGTTCCAGATGCAGACAAAGACCGACCTGAGCCTTGAGGCGGATGTCACTCGCGAGCGGGACCGGATCAACGCGGCCTATGCCGCCGCTGCGCGCCCGGCGGGGCAGGCCGCCCCTGCGCTGTTGCTGACCGATGCGCCACCGGACCCACAGCCCTTGACCGACACGCTGCTTGCCCGCCTGACCATCAGCGCATCGCCAGACTTCCCGCTTCCGCCAACCGATATCGACCGGCCCCTGTCACCTGTCCCGGCGGCTGCGCCGGAACCGCCGGACCCCGAGCCGTTTCTGGCGGTTGGCCCGTTTGAAAACCTGATCCTTGGTGCCTCGCTGGAATTGCCGGTGCTGGAATTTGCGCCCGGAACGGCGACCCTTCACCCCGGCTCGGTCGCAATGCTGCAAGATTTCGCACGACGCTCTGCCGAACAGGGCGCGGACCGGTTTCAGTTGTTTTTTGTGCCGCAAACCGCACTGGGCATCAGCACCGACGCAGATATCAAACTGGAAGCCGATCGGCTTTCCGCCGTGGCATCAGCCTTGGGGCCGGACTGGACCGGGGCGTTCAAGATCGCGTCCCCACCGGCCGTGCTGCCGCCGATGACCGATGACATGGCGCTTGCCGTCACATTGATGGCCTTGCCAGAGGCCGACCCGCCCGATTGGCTGCAAACCCCCGGCGCGCCGTCGGACAGCCATGCGCTCGGCTTTGCTGCAGGCTTGCAGGGCCGGGATTTCGCCTTGACCGACCTGCGGCTGCTGCCCTTCGAGAATGCCATGGTTGATCTCTGGGTCTCGCCCGAATGGAAATTCCTCAACGGCCATGACCCCACCCTGTTCGATATCGGCAGCGGCGGGCAGACGGCGATCAGCCTGCACATGCTGGACAACCGCGCAGGCCTTGCAGTCTGGACCGGTATCCCCGGGCTTTTCCTGTCGGTGCCGCATGATTTTTCCGAGAACCGCCCCTATCATGTGGCGCTGCTGGTCGAAGCGGGGAAGATGACCCTGATGGTCGATGGTTTCACGCTGGAGCCCACCCTTCCGCTGCTGCCCGGCCCGGCCGCTCCGCTCGTGATCCGGGTCGGGAATGATGCCGAAAACGTCTCACCCTTCATCGGGCGGATCAGTGCGGTTCGGATCTGGCACGAGGTGCCGCTGGCCGCCGATCTGGCCCGGCTGCGGGCGATCGACCTCGTTCCCGCAGAGGTCGATCCGCTTGCCGCTTCGGCCTCTTCGGTCATCTGGTGGAACGCGCAGACGGCCGAGACCGAAATGCGCAACCTGCCCGAGATCCTCACCCCGGAGGCGGGCTGGTATGCGCCGCTTGCCGAAAGCGATATCCGAATGATGAACGCGGATGCTTTTGACCGCGGGCAGGAAGTGCCGATGTTCTCGGGGATGCAGGAGGCATGGCAGGACCGCAGCCTGTCGGTGGCCGCGCGCCCCGTCGATCCGGGCAATCCGGGGGCGTTTGGCGAAACCTCGGATGCGCAGTTGAACCCCAGCTTTGCCGTGCGCCATGCCTTCCGGCTTGTGCCGGACCCCGGTATCGACCTTGCGGCGCTGCGCCGCCCGGTACCTGCGGATTCCGATTTTCAGCAGGCGCTGGCCTGGCCTTGGGGACAGCAGAATCGGGGGGTTCTGGTGCGGACCGACCGCCTTGGTGTGCTGTCGGTGACACTGACCAATTGTGCGACGTCGTCTCGGGTGGGTGACCGCTGGACCTGTCCCGATACAAAGTTCCCCGGCGAGACGCTGGTGATCTTTGATCCGGATGAATACCTGACCGGAATGGGCTGGCAACGCACCGACAAGTCCCTGCAAAACATGTATTTTGTGACGAACAAGCGGATCACTCCCTTGCTTGGCGCCCCTGCCCAGCAGGACGGAAGGGTGATCCAGACCTATGATGTTTTCCTGCCTGCGGGGGTCATGCCATCGGGCCTGATCGCCTATTACGACCGGGGCAGGGGGCGGCTGGTTGACTTCGGGCTGGACTATGACCCGCGCCATGCCCGCCCCGGCGTCACGCTGGTATCCGAAACCGGGGCCGCGATGCGCTTTGCCCGGCTGGGGTCCGACAGGCTGGTCAGCGCGGATGGAACGATGGGTCTGCTCGCGGGCTTTCCCGGCGCGGTGCCGCGCACCGACCCAGTGTTGCAGGTGCTGGACAGCGGTCGCATCCGGATCGACGGGGTACCGCATGACTTGATCCTGTCGCCCAGCCATGCTGCCACCAAGCCGGGAACCGCGTTCAACGACACCTTCGTATCGCTGTCAAAGGCGGTCAACCTGCAGGCCAACTACATCGGCTATGACGCGGTCGAGATGGACCCCCTGCACCTGACCCGAACCGGCACGGCGCACCCGGTCTTTGCCATGCCGGATGGCGACAGCCGTGACTACTATGACGCCAACCGCATCTTTGTGCCGCGCGGTCTGCACTACTTTCCGGAATTCACCGGCAAACATCACGCCTCTGTCACCACGGCCGACACCTATTCCGAGTATTTCGACAGCTTCAGCGACACGGTCAGCTTTGGCATATCGGGAAAGGCGGCGCCCGGCTCGTTCAGCGCCAGTTCCACCATGTCGGGCGCGCGAAAATCCATCGCCAATGCCAAGAACAGCCGAACCCGCGCGCTGTCGCGAGCGGTGTTCTATGACCTTGTGCTGGACCATCAGCACATGACGCTGGACAGCCTCTTTGCCGCCGAAGCTGCCACCCTTCCGGCCGAGGGCGATTACGACAGCTTCATCCGGACGTTTGGCACGCATTACCCGGTGGCCGTGGTCTATGGCGGGCTGGGGGTGCTTGAAATCGACGCGACCGAAACGATGCGCGAGCAGATGCGACAGAACGGGGTGTCGATCAAGCTGGAAGCTTCGGTCATGCTGGATGCCGAAAGCCAGACCAGCGCGTCTTTCGGCTATGAACACCAGTCCGAACATTCCGAAACCTTCCGCGATGTAATGGGCAGCCAGGTCGAGAATTTCTACTGGATCGGTGGGACGCATGCAGGGGCGTCCAATTCGGGCTGGACCGTGGGGACCGATGGCGTGGCACCGGTGCATGTGCAGTTGCGCCCGATCTGGGAGTTGCTGTCGCCGCTGCATTTCGGCGACCCGGCAGTTTACGGTCTGGCACGCCAGAAACTGCGTCAGGCGATCGACCGGCGCATCGCCGCCGCCGCCGCGAACCATCCCGGCGGGGTTGGTGAAGATACCTATGTCGTCGAGTTGCGCATCGACGGGGTGGCCTGCACCGCGGACCGCGCCAGTTCGATGCGCGAGCCGGGGCAGTTGTCCGCGACCGAGATTTTCGGCGGGTTTAGCGGTTTGGGTCAGGTGGCGAAAAGTTTGGCGGGCGCGCGCGCCATCGCGCTGACCAGTTCGCCGGTCAAGATGTTTCCGATGGTCGGGATCGCGGTTTTCGATGGCCGACAAGGCATGCTGCGCAACCTCGTCGCGCACCAGATCAGCCAGACAGAGGATTACAAGCCGCTGACGGTGCAGTGCCCTTCGCAGGTAAACCTGCTGGAACGATCGCCCTATGCTGCCGACAACTCGCTGTTCCGGTTCCAGATGACCGGGGCCGACATCCTGTCTGCGCGGGCGACCTACAGCGTGCTGGACCGGCTGGATCTGGAATCGCGCGTGTTGACCCCCCCGGTCGACTCCGGTGATCCCGAACTTTTCACCAAGGGTCTGCTTGCCGGGCTGACCATGGGCATCAGCGTGCTGGTGGACGAACTGACCACAGAGGATGGCTCGCTGCTGGTGCGGGCCACCGAAAGGGTTTTCAGGCCCGGCTACCGCGAGGTCAACCGTTCCATCGGTGGATCGCTGTGCGATGCGGGCAAGCCCTGCCCTGTCAGCACGACCGATCTTGACCGGCTGTCGGGCAAATGGTTCAGCCATTCCGACTTCATGCCCCGCAACTGCCCCGAGGATCAGCGACAGGTGCGCCAAGGGCGTTTGAGCGTTCCCTCGATCGGACAAAGGTCCCGGCTTTACTTTTGCGAACCCCGCAGGGTCGATTATTCGTTGAGGGTGCTGCAATGATCGCGTGGCGTCTGGTTCTGGCGTTGATGCTGGCGCTGTCCGCGCCGATGGCAATGGCGTTCAATACGCCCGAGGTGTCCGAGGAGGACGAAAGCGAAACGCCCCCGCCCGCCCCTGACGAGGAGGAGGAGGACGAGGAGGTGCAACGCGCCGCCGAGTCGGACCCGGCAGGTGCACGGATCGAAAGAGACCTGCAGGCGATATCCCGGATCGACATGATTGACGGGCTGATCGCGCAGCTTTTGTTGGTGGCCGAAGCAAGCAGTGCCGCTGAAATGGATGAAACGGTTCGGAACATCCGGGCCGAAAGCGGCTACGCGCAGGTTCCGGCCGAAGCGCTGGATGCCCTTGTGGGGCAGCCCACCGCCGGGGTGGCGGCCACGCCTTCTTTGGCAGAACGTGCCTCGCAAAGCAGCGCCCCAGCCCCGAAAACCACCGAACGCCGCACGGCCGTGGAGGCCGTGCCGGCAGAACGCGCGTCGTCCTCTGATCAGGGCGCGCGCAACCTGAAAAGGACAGATCGGGTGTTCGCGTCAAGGCAGGCCGATCTTTATCTTGAGCCGACAGGGACCACGAAACAGGCTGCGGATCTCAGGAAAGTCTTTTCCAGCCATGCCAAGGCCGATGCGCGCAAGGGACTGGAGGGAAAAACAGAGCGGCGTGAGGCTGTGCTTCAGCACCTGAAGGCGCTGGACGAAACCATTCCCGGAATGAACCGCCGTCGCGCTGGCATGATGCCGCCCGACTTTGCCGCAGCCTTGGTCAATCTGGCCCAGGAAGGTGGCGTGAAGGCAGTTCGGGCTCTGGCTACTCAGGACGGTCTTCTGGACCCGCGCGCATATCTTGAGACGTTGGACGCCAACGCTGCAAAGAGCCCGATCGGCAAATCTGCCCCGGTCCGCAGGCTTCGCGACCTGGAAAGGCTGGTTCTTTCGGCGCAGGACAGCGCCAATGACTATGAGCCCGAAAGCGAGACCTATCAGAAGGTCGCCGAAATCGCCCGGCAGGCCGAGCAGGAAAGGCAGGCATTGGCCAGATACCTCGGGCGTGTTGTTGCGACCTACCCTGCGGCCCACGCGACGGACGTGGTGCAGCCGTCAGACCTTGGCGAAAAGCTGACGGGTGGCATGAACGCGCCGCCCCTCAAGGCAAAGTTCAGTTTCGAGGGCAGTTTCCTGCAAAAACCTGCCGTTTTCAAGCCGACCGATCCCGAACCCCAGGGCACCGGAGGGCTGGCCGATACCGGGGTTGACCTTTCCGTTGGCAAGCCGCACCGGCTGGAACTGCGGTCGATCGCAACCCGCAGAATGGCCGAACTTCTGAAGGTGAGCGATCTGGTGGTCGACATGCGGGTCGCCGTTCTGAACGACGGAAAGAAAACGCCGGGTCTGATCATGGAACGTGCTTCCGGCAAGGAAGGCATGATAACGCGGATCGAAACCCCCACTGACGACGAGATCAACGATTACTACGTGGTCGATACTCTGATCGGCGAAGCCGACGGAATCATCCGGCTCCTTCTGTCAGATGCGCCCGGCAATCTGCCGATAAGCGCCGCGATGCGGAACCGGTTTGCCCAAGTCGACACGTTTGATCTGGCCCGATGGCGGGTCGAGAAAAAGAATCTGGAAACAGCGCTCACTTCAACCGGATTCACGAAGGTCGTGGAAAGACGTGACGACGGCACAACAGTGGAAACCCTGCAGATCAAGTCCCAGCTGACGGAATTGACAGAGGCCGATCTGCGACACCCCGAGTTGCGGCGGCAGTTGTCGAACGCCCAATGGCTTGACCTGCTGTGCGGGCAGGTCGACCGGCATATGGGCAACATCATGATCGATACATCCGGGGTTCCGGTGGTCAAGCTGATCGACAACGACCTCGCCTTTGGACCGGATAACAGGGCTTACGGTCTTGATACCCCGCAAGCCACGCCGAAATTCAGGCTGCCGACAAAGCCGGTCACGATTGATGCCGATTTCAGGGAAAGCTTTCTAAATCTGAGCGAAGAGGACCTGCGCAAAAGCACGGACGGGCTGCTCAATACGAACGAGCAGAACGGGCTTGTCGAGCGCCATCGCATGCTGAAGGCATATATCAACAGCGGTGCCGTTCAAAGGGTCAAGCGACCCGAGGCCAGCAGAAGAGGCAAGAACCTGACATGGGATGCACCGGCCGACCAGCTTTTCATCCTTGATCCCGAGTCCCGCATCAACCCGCAGGAAGGTCAGGGAAAATTTAGCTACTACAGCATCCTTGACGCCTTTCAGGCAAGAAACAAGCCGGCCAATACCGACGGGGCCCAACCCGCACCCAAGCCCTGAAGTCCGGGCACAGCCGCTGCCCGTCAGCAACCCCGCGGAAAACGGCGCGCCGATCGGGGAACCACACCTGCGCGCGGGTCAGGCACACAATCATTTTACCACAAGTCCGGACTTCAATCCGGGCGGGTGGCCGGTCTGCCTTGTTCCCGGTGGCAAAGGAACATAAGTGGAACAGCATGACAACGCTCACCCTTGATCAGAAGCTTGCCATCCTGTCGGACGCAGCGAAGTATGACGCCTCTTGCGCGTCGTCCGGTGGTGAGCGGCGCTCGTCTTCGGATGGCAAGGGGGTGGGGTCGTCTGGTGGCAGCGGCATCTGCCATGCCTATGCGCCGGACGGACGCTGCATCAGCCTGCTGAAGATCCTGATGACCAATTTCTGCATCTATGACTGCGTCTATTGCGTCAACCGGGTGTCCAGCCAGGTGGAACGCGCGCGGTTCACGGTGGAAGAGGTGGTGCGGCTGACCATCGAGTTCTACCGGCGCAACTACATCGAGGGGCTGTTCCTGTCGTCGGGCATCATCCGGTCGCCGGATGACACGATGGCCGACATGGTGCGCATCGCCCGCACCCTGCGCGAGGTCGAGAACTTTCGCGGCTACATCCACCTGAAGACCATTCCCGACGCCAGCCCAGAACTGCTGGACGAGGCTGGGAAATGGGCCGACCGGCTGTCGATCAACGTCGAGATGCCGACAGTCGAAGGGCTGGCGCGGCTGGCCCCGGAAAAGTCGGCAACCGGCATAAGAAAGACCATGGCCGCAGTGCGCCAGCGGCGGGAGGCGACGCGCGAGGTGACGCACACCGGCAAGCGCAAGGCGAGGTTCGCCCCGGCGGGCCAGTCGACACAGATGATCGTGGGCGCCGATGCGTCGAATGACGGCACGATCCTCACGCAGGCCGCGCAGCTTTACGCGGGCTACGGGCTATCGCGGGTCTACTACTCGGCGTTCTCTCCCATTCCCGATTCCTCGGCCCTGTTGCCGCTGAAACGTCCCCCTTTGCTCCGGGAACACCGGCTGTATCAGGCGGATTGGCTGCTGCGGTTCTACGGGTTCGAGGTGGACGAGATTGCCGGCGCGTCGGGGATGCTGGACCTGGAGGTTGATCCCAAGCTGGCCTGGGCGCTGGCCAACCGGGGGGCGTTTCCCGTGGACGTGAACAAGGCCGCGCGCGAGGTGCTGCTGCGCGTGCCGGGGTTCGGCACCAAGACGGTGGGACGCATCCTTGAGGCGCGACGGCACGGGGCGCTGCGGTATGACCATCTGGCTGCGATGGGGGCGGTGATGAAGACCGCCAAGGCGTTCATCACCACCCCCGGCTGGTCGCCGCGCGGAATGACGGACGAGGCCGCCCTGCGCGCCCGGTTCGCCCCCGCGCCCGTGCAGCTCTCGCTGTTCTGACGCCAATGGACGTGCCGCTGATCTTCCTGCCGGTGATCGGCACGGTGCCCGCCTGGCGCAAGGCGGCGCGGGGCCTTCTGGCGCGCGGCGTGCCCGAGGCGGTGTGGCAGGTGGGAGACGCGCCCGCCGACCTGTTCGCCACCGAAACGGCGGAGCCTGCCGGGAAGGTGCCTGCGCTAACCCTTTCCCGTGACGCGATTGCGGAGATCGAGACCGCGCTTTGCCACGCCGATCCCGAACGGTTCGCCCGGGCTTACGGCCTTTTGCGGCGGTTGGCGGATGGCTTGGTCCGGTGGGGGGACCGCAGCGATCCGGCGATGCTGAAGGTGCTGCATCAGGCCAAGACGGTGCGGCGAGCGATCCACAAGATGCACGCCTTCGTCCGGTTCCGCGAAGTTTCGGGAGAAGGCGGACGCCGCGCCTTCATGGCGTGGTTCGAGCCGGACCACCCGGTGGTCGAGGCCGCGACGCCGTTCTTCGCCAAACGTTTCGGCGACATGGACTGGGCGATCCTGACGCCGCAGATCACCGCGCGTTTTGTCAGCGGCGTGCTGGACTATCAGCTTACGGCCCCCGGCACGGTGATCCCCGATGACGCGACCGAAGGGCTTTGGCGGACCTACTATGCCAACATCTTCAATCCGGCGCGGCTGATGGTCGATGCGATGACATCAGAGATGCCGCGCAAATACTGGAAAAACCTGCCCGAGGCCGAACTGATCCCCGGCCTGATCCGCAGTGCGAACGCGCGGACCTCGGTCATGCAGGCGGCGGCCCCCACTGAAGCCAGCCCCCGGCTGCTGGCTCGGGCGAAAACCATGGTTGCAGAGGCGCTGCCCGAGGTGCCTACGGACGGTCTGGCGGGGCTGCGGGCGGCGGCGGGAGGCTGCACCCGCTGCCCGTTGTACGCACCGGCGACGCAAGTGGTGTTCGGGGTGGGGCCGGAAGATGCGGCCCTGATGATCGTGGGCGAACAGCCCGGCGATACCGAGGATCTGACTGGCGTGCCGTTCACCGGCCCGGCGGGGCAGGTGTTCGACACCGAGGCGCAGGCTGCGGGTCTGGACCGTGGTGCCGCCTATGTCACCAATGCCGTCAAGCATTTCAAGTTCACACCGCGCGGCAAGCGGCGCATTCACCAGCGCCCGGATGCGGGCGAGGTTTCGGCGTGCCGCTGGTGGCTTGATCTGGAGCGCGAACTGATCCGGCCCCGGCTGATCCTGGCCATGGGGGCGACGGCGCTTGCCAGCCTGACCGGCAAGGGCGAGGGCATCCTGTCGCGGCGTGGCAAGGTCGAGGTCGCAACCGACGGCACGCCGGTCTTTGTCACGGTTCACCCGTCCTACATCCTGCGCCTGCCCGACCCGGCCCTTCAGATGGCCGAGCGGGCGCGCTTTCGCGACGACCTGCGGACGGTTGCAGACATGCTGCGCGAGACCGCCAACGACTGACCTCTGCCGATGATCGCTATGGCAGAGGGTCTGGCCGCCATGGGGTTTGCCGGGTTCGGCCACATCACGTCGCCACCAGTCAGGCCCGTGTCGCGGATGTCTGGAAGGGCGCTTTCGCGGTTCAGGGCGGGCTCGACGCGCAGGGCCGTCGAGACCGGCAACGAATGGCGGCGCGCCTTGGAACCTGGCCGCGATCTTTTGGTTTAGGCTACATGACACAAGCCATCCCCTTGCGCGTCCTGCCGGAGCCTGGCCTTGTGCCTCATCCCGTCTCACCGGTGGCCGAGACGCGCGATAGCGCCCCGATCAGGCCGCCGCTGGACCTGCAGGCCTTGTCCGGGGCGGCAGGCCTGGAGGACCGGGGCGATGTCGGCATTTCAGGTTCGGTCCGGCTTCTTGCCGCTTCGGGACGACTGAAATGGGAGGACGTCCCGCCAGACGACCTTTTTGCAGACCTGGTGGAGATTGCCGAGGTCAACCTGCCGCTCGCGCGCCTGTACGAAGGCCATGTGAATGCCCTGAGGTTGGTTCGGTCGCTGGGCGATGCGACCGCGCATGCACAGGTTCGGCAAGATTGCGACGCAGGACTTCTCTTTGGCGTCTGGGGAGCCGAAGGTGTACCGCCGCTCGTTATGGACGGCGCATTCCTGACGGGGGGCAAGCGGTTTGCCTCGGGGCTGGGAACGGTCAGCCGGGCTGTCGTCACCACCGGCGAGGGCGCGGCGGTCCGGCTGGCCATTGTGAATGTGTCGGACCCGCAGAGGCACCGCCCCGAGACGTGGCGCAAGACGGGAATGCGCGCCACGGTGTCGGGCGATTTCGATGCGACCGGACTGCTGATTTCGGACCTCGTCTGGCTTGGTGAGCCGGGGCAGTATCTGGAGGAGCCGGGCTTTATCGGGGGCGTCTGGCGCATTGCTGCGGTTCAGGCCGGGGGAACGCTGGGGCTTTTGCGCGCCGCAGCCGATCATCTGGCGGCACTCGGGCGGTTGGGGGCCGAGGCGCAGGTGGCGCGGCTTGCCCCGGTTGTGACCCGCGCGCTCGCCGCCGCTGACTTCACCCGGCGCGCCGCCATCTGCGCCGAGGGGCCTGAGGGCGCGCGCGACCCGGAGCGTGCCGCGAGCCTGTCGGCGCAGGCGCGCCTTCTGACCGAAGACATCGGTCAGGATGCGATCGCCGCCACCGAACGCGCCGTCGGTCTGCCCCACTTCGACACGGATGCACCGACCGGCCGCATCGCCCGCGACCTTGCCACCTACATGCGGCAGGCGGCGCGCGACGCGCTGCTGCAGCGCGCGGGGACCTGGATGCTTGGGCAACCGGGGCCGTTCTCGCGACTGCTTTCGCCGGAGGATGTCCATGCGCGCGGCTGATCTCGCGGTCATCAGGACAGGGCCTGACGACACCCTTCCCCTCGTCACAGCCGACGAAATGCTGCGCGGTCACCCTGCGCTCGTGCTCGCCCCGCACCCCGACGACGAAAGCCTGGCATGCGGTGAACTGCTGGCGGCGGCGTTTCAGCCGGTTGGGCCGGGGGCGCATGTCGTCTGCCTGACGGATGGAGCCGCCTCGCATCCCGCCTCGCAACGTGTTCCGCCGGTGGACCTTGCAGCCCTGCGGCGGCAAGAGCTTGTCGCAGCCATCGCCCATCTGGGTGGACAGGAGACGGACGTCACCTGGATTGGCGCGCCGGACGGGGCGCTGGCAGCCGGCAAAGAGATCGTCGGGGCCATCGTCGGCCTTGCGATGGCAACGGATGCGGGTCTGTTGATGGCGCCCTCGCCGCTCGACCCGCACTGCGATCACGTGGCAGGGGCCGAGATCGGACGGCGGGTCGCCATGGCGCTGCCGGGTCTCAGGCTGGGCTTCTACCCGGTCTGGTCACGCTGGCATGGCGGCGGGGTTGCTCCCGTGCCGCAGGGCTTGCGCGCCGTCTGCCTGCAGACCGGTGCCAACAAGGTGCGAAAGGCAGCCGCCATTGCCGCCCACCGCAGCCAGCAGGGCCAGGTTATCAACGACGATCCGGACGGTTTCGAGATGCCGCCCGGCTTTGCCACATTCTTCGCCGACCGCGACGAAGTGTATTTTCTGTCCAAGCAGGAGGGGCTTGGATGACGGCCGTTTCGCAATCCCGCCTGCACGAACTTTACGGTCATGGCGATGATCCATGGGGTTTCCGCAGCAGCGACTACGAGCAGGCCAAGTTCCGCGCCACCGCCGATGCACTGGCCAAACGCCGCTATCGCAGCGCGCTGGAAGTGGGCTGTGGCAATGGCGAGCTTGCGCGCCATATCGCAACGCGCTGTGACAGCTATACCGGGGTCGACGCCGTGGAAACCGCGCTGGCCGCAGCCCGCCGCGCCGTCCCCGGCGGGCATTTTGTGCAGGCCTATCTGCCATGCCCGCTGCCGGATGGACCGCATGACCTGATCATCCTGTCCGAGATCCTCTACTTTCTGGACACCCCCGGCCTTGTGTCCCTCGGCCGGCAGATCGCAGAGCGGTGGCCTGACGCCGAGGTGCTGTGCGTCAACTGGCTTGGGCCGTCCGGCAATCCTCTGGAGGGGTTGGAGGCGCTTGAAGCCTTCCGGTCGGCGATGGCGCCGACTTTCCGATCCGTTCCCATCACCGAGACCGACAATTTCCGCATCGACAGGTTTAGGGCATCATGACAACAACCCTACGAACCCCCCGCATAAACCAGATCACCGTCCCGCAGGGATGGGGCCGCACCGGCTGTCTGGTGGTCATCCCGGCACGGAACGAGGCCGACCGGATCACGGATTGCCTGACTGCGCTGGCCAATCAGATAGCGGACGTTCTGGTTGTCGCCAACAACTGTACCGATGCGACGGGCGCGCTGGCCCGCCAGGCCGGTGCAGCCGTGATCGACTGCACCATTGCGGATGGCGGCGTCGGGGCGGCGCGGCGAATGGGTGCGACGGAGGGCATGCGGCGGATTGCAAAGCCGCGCGCGCTGATGACATCGGATGCCGATTGCCTTGTCGCGCCCGACTGGGTTGCCGCCAACCAGACGCACCTACAGTCCGGGGCCGCTGCCGTCTGCGGGCTGGTCCTGCCGATTGCCCACGAACATGCGTCTTTGCCGCAGACCCTGTTGCGGCGCGCGGCGCTGGAGGACCGGTTTCTCGACCTCAAGGCGCAGCTTGAAGCCCATCTGACCGGCCGCGCGGGCCATGAGCAGACCCCCGGCGCGAGCCTTGCGTTCCAGCCTGCCGCCTATGTGGCGGCAGGGGGGTTCGTCCCGATGCCGACGCATGAGGATCGGGCCATCATCCTGCGCCTGAAGTCGATGGGCTTGCCGGTGCTGCATGCCCGCGACGTCACCGTCCGTGCCTCTTGCCGGTTGGAAGGGCGCGCGCCGGGCGGAATGGCCGCCGCCTTGCGCGAACGCAGCCTCGATCCTGATGCCCCGTTGTGCCCCGACATGGGAAAGTCCGACGTTGCGGTCGTAGCTGCGGTGCTGGAACAACTCGGCCCGCTCAGCCACCAGACCCATCTTCCCGCCGCGATCGACCGCATCGCGCAGTTTCTTGAAAAGGAGCCTCGCAAGGTCGACGAGAAAAGTCGACGGGCTTTGCCGGGCACTTTGCTCCAGTAGCCTCTGCGACGGGAAACGGCGTAGACGCGGTGGCCCGGTGCCTTGAGAAGGATGGTGCCGCTGAAGGGACTCGAACCCCCGACCCCATCATTACGAATGACGTGCTCTACCAGCTGAGCTACAGCGGCATCCTTCTCGGTCGCGGCCCTACTACGGCGCTGCCCGTTTCACAAGCCACTTCGCAACAGACTGGTGGCACACATCGTTCAGGGGGCGGACCCCATCATAGCGAACGATGTGCGACAAGCCCGGCTACAGCGGCATCTTTCCGGTGTCGTTCTCATAGGGGGAGGTTGAATGAATGTCAACCAAATGCAAGCCTATGATATCTTGACCTAAACTACAACGGCACCTTCTTTCCGCCGTGGCGGTTCAACGGGTCGGCCTGTCCCTTTCAGGGTGTCCTGTCGGCATCGGCATTCTCGCCATCGTCGCTCTTTGCCCGGTCCGGTTCGAAGACCGGCTTCGGTGCCGAGACGAGCAGCGGAAGCAGTTCTGCACCCGTCGCGCTGGGGCCGGTGTTTTCCGGCGGTTCGCGCCACGACAGCGTGTCGAAGCCGCCGCAATTGTCGCAGATCGGATGCCACGTCGCATGGATCGCCTGACACTTGTCGCAACACCACTGTGGACCGCGCGGCGCGGTCAACGCGCGGGTCAGCCATCCGCGCACCACCGCCTCGTCCGATCCTTCGCCGCGCTCGATTGCGGCGATGATCGCAAGCGCCCGTTGGGTCGGGTGTCGGGTGGCGACATCCGCCATCGCGCGGCGGGCGGCGGGAAAGTCTTCGGCGCTGATCTGCAACTCCGCCTCCAGCAGGCGGGTTTCGTCCCGGTTGGCATGCATAGCGAACAGGGGCTTGAACCGCTTCAGCCGGGCGGCAGGAGTTTCTTCGGGTTCGATCTCGGCAAACACGGCGGCAAGGTCGGGGTGGGGCTGGCCTTCGTAGGCCTTGCGCACCACGCGCGTCGCGTGGCGCTTGTCGCCCTTCGAGATGTAGCTGCGCGCGGCCATCACCGCGGCCGGTATCAGGTCGGGAGACAGACGGTTGGCGGCAATCGCGGCCTCGCGCGCCTCGATGCTGGCGTTCTCGTCCATGATGCCCGCGGCTTCCTGCAGGGCTAGAACGGCGTCGCGGCGGCGGAAAACGTCGCGCGGAAGGGCCCCCCTTTTCTGCTGCGCGCCCAAGGTTGCCCGGGCACCTTTCCAGTCGGAGTGTTCGGATTGCAGACGCAGCAGGATATCCTGCGTTTCGGCATGTTTCGGCTTCATCGCAAAGGCCTTCTCGGCCAACGCAAGGGCAGTGTCCGTATCGCCTTCGGCAAGTTTCTGCTTCAGCAGCCCGCGAATGCCGACAAACCGCGTGGCATCATTGGCCAGCAAAAGCTTGTAAGCCTCGGTTGCCCTTTTGCCATCGCCCGAGGCTTCGGCGGCCTGCGCCACCAGCAATGTCGTGAGTTCCGGACGCTCCAGATACTTGGCGGCCCGTTGTGCCTTGATCAGGGCCAGACGTCCCTCGCCCGAGGCAAGCGCAAGCAGGCCATCGTTCAGCGCCTGATAGCCGCGCCGTTCCCGGTTGCGGTCGAAATAGCGCGAAATCGCGGTCTCGTCGCCGTTGAGAAACCGCAGCGTGGCTACCAGCAAGCCGACTGTCTTCATCGCCAGCCACAGCAGACCCAGCACCAGCATCGCCGCAACGGTGGCCTGCAGGGGGCCAAGCGTGAATTCCCACCCGGCAACCGCCACCCGTATGCCGCCATCCGTTTCGAGCAGAAGATTTGCTCCAAAGCTGGCTGCGGCAATCAGCGCCACAAAGAGAACGACCTTCAGCAGGGACCAGATCATGCTATTGCCCCGCGCCTTGCATAAGACCGGCCAGGGCGGCCTGTGCCTCCAGCCGCTGTTGCGCGGTTGCCGTCCATTCGGCCATCGCTGCCAGGGCGTCCGGCGGCAAGGTCCCAAGCTCCTGCAGCGCGGCGGGCACATCGGCACGGGAAAGGGCCGCTTCGGCGCGGGACAAGATCGCATCCGGTCCGGTTCCGTCCTGCGGAGTCAGGGACCGTGCGCCGGTCTGGTTGCGCAGAAAGGTTGCCATCCGATCGGTCCAGGTGTCACCCGGCTCGGCGCGAAGGGCTGCTTCCAGCCCGCGCCGGGCGGCCTTTGGAAAGGTCGCGCGCAGCGTTCCAATCGAGGGCAGACCGGTGGCTGCATGCGCCGACAAGGCTTCGGGAACCGCCTCTGACCCCAGCGCCGTCAGGGCCGCCGCATAGGGCAGTCCGCTGTCGAGTGCGGCCCCGATCTGGGCCAGCGAAGCGTTGCGTGTGGCGGTCGCGGCAATGGCCGTTGCCTGCGCGCTCAACTCTGCCGCCCGCGCCTCGGCTTCCGACAGCCGGGCCTCGACCGCATCGGCCATGGCGGAAAGTTCGCCCGGCACACCCGAATCCTGTGATTTCAGGGCTGCGACTTCGGCCTGCAAGGCGGCCAGTGCGGCCGGCGCAACCCCGGTTTCCGATGGCAGATTCGCAAGGGCGGCAAGGTTGGCCTCCAATCCGTCGATCCGCGCAGTCAGGGGTGCCAGGTCAATCCCCGCGTCTGGTTGGGATTCGAGGGCCGCAATCCGATCCAGCAGCGCCTGGTCCGGGGTGGGGGGCGTTTGCGCGGCCTCCGAAAGACGGACGACCTCGGCGCGCAGGGCTTGCGCTTCGGCTTCGGCGGCACCCAGTCGCGCTTCCAGTCCTGATGGGTCAAAGCTTTGCTGTGGCACAACAAAACGCTGAACGCCATAGCCTGCGCCCGCCGCCAGAACCGCACCGATCAGGATACCCAGCAGCGTGGAGCCCGACTTCTGTGGCACAGGCGGCACGGGGGCTTCCGTCACCGGGGCGGCGATGGGCGCCGAGGCGACGGGTTGACGGTCATCAAGCGGGGTGTCCGTCGGGTCCGCCTGCGCTGGCGTGACCAAAGCCTCTTCCAGCGGGCGGTCGTCCACCAAAGCGGCCTCTGGTTTGGTTGCGGCGTTGGGCGATGTTTCCGTCATGGTGGATTGGGCCTTCCCGGAACGAGGTCGTTGCACCCTAGTCCTCGCGACATGACAGGTTCAAGTCCGGCTCCCTGCGGCGCAAAGGCATTCGATGGCATGCACCAACGCCGTGGCCTCCGGTTGCGTTGCAACGGTCAACCGGTCGGGATGCAAACCAGCGGCCCTTTCCGCAACGGCAAGGCTGAGTGCCGCCACCCAAAGCGGCGCAACGAATGGTCCCGCCATGACCATAAGGTCTGCACTGCGCGGAGAAAACAGGGGCAGAATGACTGGCAGCCCGCCTGCCAGAAGCTTTGCCGCCTCTGCGGTCAGCGGTTGGGCCTGTTGGCTATAGACGATGGCTTGGCGTGCGTGAAGGCCCATAGATTCAAGGCGTTGCACGATGTCGCCGCGCGTGTCGGCCCCCCGCAGGTGCAGCACGCGCCTCGCCGTGGGGTCACCACCGATCAACCGGATCAGCGCGTCGGCATCTCCCTTGGCCGAGATGGCAACAAAGCCCGCTTCCTGTGCCATCAAGGCGGTCCGGTCCCCGACGCAGAATGCCCGTGCGGGCAGATCTACCCCTTCGGCGGATATCCGCCGCGCCGCTTCGACTCCGGTTTCCGAGGTCAGGATCAAGGCGTCGAACCGGTCATCCGGCACCGCCGGATGCAGAAAGACCGGAGCCATCAGCGGAGAGATCACGATCGCCAGCTCCGGTCCGAACGACTCGCGCAGCATCGCCGCAAACCGTTCTGACGCGGCAGCCGGGCGGGTCAGCAGGAAGGATTGTCTGGGCATGACACGAGTGTTACCTGCGCACCAGGTTTTGGGCAACCGTGCGGGCAATGGGCAAGACACTCACCTTTCTGGGCATCGAGTCGAGCTGCGACGATACCGCGGCGGCCGTCGTGGACAGCACGGGCCGTATCCTGTCGTCCGAGGTCGAGGGGCAGGTTGTGCTGCATGCCGCCTTTGGCGGCGTGGTGCCCGAAATCGCCGCCCGTGCCCACGCCGAACGGCTGGATCATGTGGTAGAGCGGGCGCTGGCGACGGCGGGCGTTGGCCTGCGGGATCTGGATGGAATCGCCGTGACCGCGGGTCCGGGGCTGATCGGCGGCGTGCTGTCGGGGGTGATGCTGGCGCGCGGGCTGGCCGCGGGAACCGGGTTGCCACTGATCGGTGTCAACCATCTGGCGGGGCACGCCCTGACGCCGCGGCTGACCGACGGTCTGGATTTTCCCTATCTGATGCTGCTGGTGTCGGGCGGACATTGCCAGTTCCTGATCGTCGAAGATGTCGACCGCTTTCGTCGGGTTGGCGGCACGATAGACGACGCGCCCGGCGAGGCGTTCGACAAGACCGCCAAACTGCTTGGTCTGCCGCAACCCGGCGGGCCGGCCGTCGAGGCCGAGGCCAGGGCGGGCGATCCGCGCCGCTTTGCCTTTCCCCGACCGCTGTTGGATCGGGAAGGCTGCGATCTGTCCTTTTCCGGCTTGAAAACAGCCCTGTTGCGCGCCCGCGATGCCGTGATGGCCAATGCGGGTGGACTGCGCCTGCAAGACCGCCGCGACCTGTGCGCCGGTTTTCAGGCGGCGGTTGCGGATGTTCTGGCGGAAAAGACCCGGCGGGCGCTGTCGCTGTATCTGGAATTGTCTCCTGCACGGGCGGTCTGTGCCGTGGCGGGCGGCGTGGCGGCCAATCAGGCGTTGCGCGCGCGTCTGGAAACCGTGTGTCAGGCCCTGGATGTGCAGTTCCTTGCACCGCCCTTGCGTCTTTGCACCGACAATGCCGCGATGATCGCCTGGGCCGGGCTTGAACGGTTCCGCGCCGGTCTGGTGGACCCGGCCGATCTGGTCGCGCGGCCCCGATGGCCTTTGGACGCGACGGCGCCCGTTCTGATCGGATCGGGCAAGAAGGGCGCGAAAGGATGATCGGCATCGTCGGAGCCGGAGCATTCGGAACGGCCCTGGCACGCGTGGCGGCCGGACCAGTCACGCTTTGGTCGCGCAACCCGCATCACCCGGCAATGCTGCCGCTGCATGTGCAGGTCACGCAGGATCTGCGTCGGCTTGACGGGGCCGATGCCGTGTTGCTGTGCATTCCGATGCAGGCTCTTGCGGGGTTCCTGCCGGCGGCCGGACTGGATGGGCAGCGTCTGGTTGCGTGCTGCAAAGGCCTTGACCTGTCCACCCTGCAAGGGGCGTCTGGGGTGATCGCCGTCACCTGTCCGGCTGCAGTCCCTGCCGTTCTGACCGGGCCGGGGTTTGCGGCAGACATTGCCGAGGGTCTGCCCACCGCGCTGACGCTGGCCTGCCGGGACGACGATATCGGGCAGGCCCTGCAATCGCGCCTTTCCACCCAGACGCTGCGGCTGTACCGGACAACCGATGTGACCGGGGCAGAACTGGGCGGCGCCCTGAAGAATGTCATCGCCATCGCGGCAGGGGTCGTCATCGGGGCCGGCCTTGGCGAGTCGGCAAGGGCCGCGCTGATGACGCGCGGCTTTGCCGAGATGCAGCGCCTGGCGCTGACCATCGGGGCGCGGACGGAAACCCTGGGCGGACTTGCCGGAATGGGGGACCTGATCCTGACCTGCACCTCGGACAAGTCGCGCAACTTTTCCTTTGGCCGGGGTCTGGGGTCCGGGAACCGCGCGCCGACCGCGGCGACGGTGGAAGGCATCGCCACAGCCCGTGCAGCCCGCGATCTGGCCCTGCGGACGGGGATCGACATGCCGGTCACGCAGACTGTCGCCGATCTGCTGGACGACCGGATCGGGATCGCCGACGCTGTGCGACAATTGCTGAACCGCCCTTTGAAACAGGAATGACCCCATGCGTTACGCTGTGATCTGTCAGGACAAACCCGGCGCGCTGCAGGTGCGCCTTGACACCCGCGCTGCCCATCTTGCCTACATCGAGGCGACCGGTGTGGTCGAGATGGCAGGGCCGTTTCTGGGTCCGCAGGGCGAGATGACCGGAAGCCTGATCGTGTTGCAGGTCGATTCGCTGGAGGCCGCCGACGCATGGGCGGCGGCGGACCCCTATGCGCGGGCCGGGCTGTTCGACAGCGTGACGATCCGGGAATGGAAAAAGGTGATCGGATGACCTTCTGGCTGTTCAAATCCGAACCCGACACCTGGAGCTGGGATCAGCAGGTGGCCAAAGGCGACGCGGGCGAAGAGTGGCATGGCGTCCGGAACTATCAGGCCCGCAACAACATGCGGGCCATGAAGATCGGCGATCAGGGGTTCTATTACCATTCCAACATCGGCAAAGAGATCGTCGGGATCGTCGAGGTGTGCAAGACATCCGCACCCGACAGCACGACCGATGATCCGCGTTGGGATTGCGTCCATATCCGCGCCGTGCGCCCCTTCCAGCGGCCGGTCACGCTGGAAACCTGCAAGGTGCAGCCGGGGCTGGAAGGCATGGTTCTGGTGAACAACAGCCGATTGTCGGTTCAGCCGGTCACGGCCGATGAATGGCGTATCGTCTGCGCCCTTGGCGGTGTCGAGCCGTAGAATGGAATGGGGAGACCCGCACCCCTACGAGACCCCCCACCACCCCACGTGCTCCCCTGGCACCACACGTGTTCTGAAAAGGTCCCGGACATACTGCCCAAGGTCAAACTAGCCGATTTTCGCCGCCGGGGCAAAAGCCAACCCCGGCGCATTTGTTTCAAATGGGGTGGTCAGGCGTAGACGGACTCTTTCGAGAAATGCTTGGTCAGCATGTAATAGACCACGGCGCGGTACTTGTTGCGCTCTGACCTGCCGTAGGTGTCGATCACGGCATTCAGGCCTTCCAGCAGGGCGGGGCTGTCGGGAAGGCCGAGTTTCTTCATCAGGAAGTTTGTTTTCACCCGCAAAAGCTCGGCTGAATCCGACGCCGCGATGGTTTCGCTGTCAGCGCTGTAGATTGCCGGACCGCAACCGATGGTCACCTTTGTCAGAAGCCCCATGTCGGGCGAAATCTTGCACTTCTGACTCAAATCATTGGCATATTTTGCGATCAGGTCGTCGCGCTTGCTCATCGTTCAGTTCCTTGTTTTGAAATTTGCTTGCCGCGCCGCAACCCCTCGGCCCGGGCGCAAGGCGAGATTAGGGGAAAGGCATCCCTGCACAAAGGAAAAACTCTGCTCCCCCCGCAGACGGTCCGTCCGCACGGAAAGGCCGCGTTCCGGCATTTTCGGATGTCGGGCGATCCGCCCCCTTCAAGCCCCGCTTGGTGTAATCAGAGATGGTGTCCGCGGCGGGATTCGAACCCACGGCCCCAGGATTCATACCACTTCGGCTTTCACCGCCGCCGTCCGGCGTTCGTGGTCTGGACTGTCCCTTCACCATTGGCCGAAGCCTTTAGGTGCTGCCCATCCAGTCTCTACACCTTCCCCTTGCGGGGCTTGGCTCGGGATTGGCAAGGTGCAAGCACACCGAAGCTTTCCCCGAATTTGAGCAGTTCCGTTGCACCGTTTCCAACTGCAACGCCCAATTTTACTTAGGAATCCTGTGCTCTATCCATCTGAGCTACGCAGACATTCATCTCTGTCCGCTGTTTATCCTGAACGGTCCGGTCAGGCAACATCTGATGCGCCAGGGATGGTCCGGGCGGGAAAAACCGTCCCTTTACAGCACCGTGTTTGGCGCTAACACTGGCGCGTGACGCTTGCAAAGGCCCTGCCCCGTTGACAAGACTTCCCTCCGCCGACATCCGTCGCCCGCTGACCCTGCGGGATGTATCCGAAGCCTCTGGCGTCAGCGAGATGACGGTCAGTCGCGTCCTGCGACAGCGGGGCGATGTGTCCGAGGCGACACGCAGCCGGGTTCTGGAAGCGGCAAGGCGGTTGGGCTACGTGCCGAACAAGATCGCCGGGGCGCTGGCGTCCAGCCGGGTGAACCTTGTCGGCGTGATCATTCCCTCCCTGTCCAACCTCGTCTTCCCCGAAGTGATGTCGGGAATCTCTGAGCAGCTTGAAGGAACCGGTCTGCAGCCGGTTGTCGGGGTCACCAACTATTCGCCGGATCAGGAAGAAAAGGTGATCTACGAAATGCTGTCCTGGCGGCCTTCGGGCCTGATTCTCGCCGGGCTGGAGCATAGCGATGCATCGCGCGCGATGCTGGCGCAGGCGGGCGTTCCGGTTGTCGAGATCATGGATATCGACGGACCGTCGGTGGACAGTGCGGTCGGCATTTCGCACCGGCGCGCGGGCCGCCAGATGGCAGAGGCGATCATCGCCTCGGGGTATCGTCGCATCGCATTTCTGGGCACGCGGATGCCGAACGACCACCGGGCCCGCAAGCGCCTGGAAGGGTTCGAAGAGGCGTTGGCGCTGGCGGGTCTGTCGTTGGTGGACCGCGAGTTCTATTCGGGATCGTCGGCCCTGCTGAAGGGCCGAGAGATGACAGAAACCGTGCTGAAACGCAGCCCCGACATCGATTTTCTGTATTACTCCAACGACATGATCGGTGCGGGTGGTCTGCTTTACTGTCTGGCGCAAGGGCTTGATGTGCCCGGACAGGTGGGTCTGGCCGGGTTCAACGGCGTGGACCTGCTGGAAGGTTTGCCGCGCAGGCTGGCCACGATGGATGCGTGTCGGTTGGAAATCGGCCGACGGTCGGCGGAAATCGTCGCCGGACGCGCCATCGCCGGTCAGAAGATCGAGCTGTTCCCTGTTCTGCAGACAGGCGACACGATCAGATAGCGGGTTCAGCCCCCCGCCAAAAGCCGTCCCGACCCTTGGCCGTCGATCCTGACATCGAGGATCGTTCCCTCGGGCTGGTCAGAGGCAAAGCTGACTTCGGTGAACTGTTCTGTCCGGCCAATCCGGGTACCTTCCGTCAGCACACGGTGACGGTGTCCGACCTGTGCCGCCAGATGCGCCTGCAATGCAACCTGCGCCGCAGCGCGCAGACGGGCGGCGCGGTCCTTGACCTGCGGTTTTGGCACTGCGGGCATGCGCGCCGCCGGAGTGCCTTGCCGTGGGCTGAACGGGAACACGTGCAGGAACGTCAGCCCGCAGTCCGCAATCAGATCGACCGAGTGCTGGAACATTTCTTCCGTTTCGGTCGGAAACCCCGCGATCAGGTCCGCGCCGAACACGATGTCGGGGCGCAGCCGCCGCACCTCGGCACAGAACCGGATCGCGTCCTCGCGCAGATGACGCCGTTTCATCCGCTTCAGGATCAGATCATCGCCCGATTGCAGCGACAGGTGCAGATGCGGCATCAGGCGCGGTTCGGTCGCAATCGCGGTCATCAGCGCCTCGTCGACCTCGATCGAGTCGATGGATGATATCCGCAGGCGCGCCAGATCGGGCACCAGCCGCAGGATGCGCATCACCAGATCGCCCAGCCGGGGCAGGCCGGGCAGGTCTGCGCCCCAGCTCGTCAGGTCGACCCCGGTCAGGACGACTTCCAGAAAACCCTTGTCCACCAGACGCTTGATCTGCTCCACCACCACGCCCGCGGGCACCGACCGCGAATTGCCGCGGCCATAGGGGATGATGCAGAAGGTGCATCGGTGGTCGCAGCCGTTCTGCACCTGCACATAGGCGCGATGGCGACCAAAGCCGTCGATCAGATGCCCTGCCGTTTCGCGCACCGACAGGATGTCATCGACCTGCACCCGTTCTGTCGGCCCGATCAGGTCGGGAACCGCCAGCGCAGCCCAGGTTTCCGGTTTCATCTTTTCGGTGTTGCCGATCACGCGGCTGACTTCCGGCATTGCTGCAAAAGTGGCGGGTTCGGTTTGGGCCGCGCAACCGGTCACGATGATCTGCACGCCCGGATTGTCGGCTGCAAGGCGGCGGATGTCCTGCCGGGCCTTGCGCACCGCCTCGGCCGTCACAGCGCAAGTGTTGACGATAACGGCATTTTCCAGCCCGGCGGCGGCGGCAAGTTCGCGCATCGCCTCGGATTCATAGGCGTTCAGACGGCAGCCATGCGTTGCAAAGACAGGGGTGTTCATTTGTTTTGGGCCAGCGTTTCGGCGGTAAGCCAACCGTCGAACACCCGCTGAACCGGACCGGTCAGCCACACGCCATCATCGCGCCAGTTGACACGCAATATGCCGCCGTCCATCACCAGCGCCACCTGACGGCCGGTCAGCCCGCGCAGATGAGCAGCCACAGCCGTTGCACAGGCCCCCGAACCGCAGGCGAGCGTCACGCCCGCGCCACGTTCCCACACGCGCATCCGCAGCGTATCGGCCGAAAGCACCGAAGCGAATTCGACATTGGTCCGTTGCGGGAAAAGCGGGTTGGTTTCGTAGTCAGGGCCGGACCCTTGCGGATCGATCGTTTCCGCATCGTCAACGAACAAGACGCAGTGCGGATTTCCCATGCCGACAGTCACCGGATCGCCCGGCAGGGGCAGGTGCATCAGGTCCACCGGGTGCGCCAGCGGCACTTCGGCCCAGTCGCGCTGCGGATGGCCCATGTTGACCCAGACTGCGCCGTCCGCGTGCCGAACGGCCCGCAGAAGCCCGCGTTCGGTGCGGATCGACAATGCAGGCGCGTCGCGTTCGCGCAGCACCAGATCGGCGATGCAGCGGGTCGCGTTGCCGCAGGCCCCGGCCCGGCTGCCGTCACTGTTCCAGAAGTCTATCGCGATATCAGCGTCTTGCGCGGACCTGATTTCGGCCAACTGGTCAAATCCCACACCGCGATGCCGGTCGCCCAGGGCGCGGGCCAGCGCAGGTGTGGTCACCGCTTCGCGCCCACGCGAGTCGATCACCACGAAATCATTGCCCGCTCCATGCATCTTGATGAAGCCGAGGCCGGCGTGCGCATCTTCGGTCATGCCGCGCGATATACGGCAGCGGCGGCGAATTTGCCAGCCGTCTTGCTTTTGCCCTTGACCCCTGACGGCAACCCCCATAATCAGCGCCCCTGTCGTGGAGCATTGCCTTGCCAGCCCGCCAACGGGATGAAAGGTGATTTCAGGAAAGCCGGAACCCTCTGGCAAGATTGAAAAATGGCCGCTGCGATTGGTGAGGGCGGGTAGCTCAGTTGGTTAGAGCACGTGACTTTTAATCATGGGGTCGGGGGTTCGAATCCCCCCCCGCTCACCACTTTTCGCTCAACGGCCCACCTTTTGGTGGGCCTTTTTCGTTCCGCAACTATACATGGTAGCCGGTTTGCGGCATCAAGAGGAAAAGTCGGAAAGGACTTCGTCCATGGCAGACCCCCGTGCCCCCAGACTGGCCGTTCTGATCGATGCCGACAATGTGCCCGCAGGCTATGCCGAGGCGATCTTTGAAGAGATTGCCGCCTTGGGCGAGGCTTCGGTGCGGCGTATCTATGGCGACTGGTCGGCAACGCGGCTGAACGCCTGGGCCAAGAAGGTGGCGGCGTTGGGGCTGGTGGCGGATCAGCAGTTTTCCAACACGAAAGGCAAGAATGCCAGTGACATAGGCCTTGTCATTGCCGCGATGGATTTCCTGCATTCGGGGTTGTTCGACGGGTTTGTGCTGGTCAGTTCGGACAGCGACTTCACCCGGTTGGCGGCACGCATCCGCGAACAGGGGCTGGATGTCTACGGAATCGGCGAGAAGAAGACGCCCGAAGCATTCAGAATGGCCTGCAAGCGGTTCATTTATGTCGAGAATCTGGGTGTGGCGGAAGAGCCGGCGCCAAAGGCCGTGAAGGCGGACACCCCGGAAGAACCGCTGCCGAAACCGGGAGCCAAGGAGCCGCCGGCGAAGGCCATTCCGCTGATCATCGCGGCGATGCGGGCGATTGATCCGGAAGGGGAGTGGTATTCGCTGGGGCAGGTCGGCCAGTACATCACGCAGGCAAATCCGGATTTCGATACAAGGACTTATGGCGCACCCAAGCTTTCGGACCTTGTCCGCAAGATCAGCAGCCGGTTCGAGGTGAAGCCCGGCCCGGGCGGGCAGTTGCTGGCGCGCGACGTGGCTTGACCCACCCGTCAAGGTTCAATTGCACAGGGCCTTGTCGCTGCAAGGCGGCGTCGGGTTTGCGTCGGTAAAACGTATGGCGAACGTATGGCTTGCGTCATGACGTGGCCCTATGGCCCGGTTGTGCATCTGCGCACCCTTCGGCTGCCATTGAGCGGGCTTTCGGTATAGACTGCGCGTACCTATCTTGGCGGCCAAGGCAGCAGGAGAGCGAGCATGATCGAACTTGGACTGGATACCTTTGGCGACGTCACCCTGGGGGCCGATGGCCAGCCCAAACCGATGGATCAGGTGCTGCGCGATGTGGTCGAAGAGGCGGTGCTGGCCGATCAGGTCGGCGTAAGCTTCATCGGGCTGGGCGAGCATCACCGGGCGGACTTTGCCATTTCCGCCCCCGAGATGGTGCTGGCGGCGATTGCCGGGCGCACGTCGAGGATCAGGCTGGGCACGGCTGTGACGGTTCTGTCATCGGATGACCCGGTGCGGGTGTTCCAGCGGTTTTCGACGCTGAACGCCGTGTCGAACGGCCGGGCAGAGGTCATTCTGGGCCGGGGGTCGTTCACCGAAAGCTATGCGCTGTTCGGATACGACATGGACGATTACGAACGCCTGTTCGAAGAAAAACTGGATCTGTTCGCGCGGCTGGTCCGCGAGCCAAAGGTGACATGGTCGGGGGAAACCCGGTCGGGGCTGACCGATACCGTGGTCTATCCGCCGCTGGGGCCTCAGGGTCTGACCACCTGGGTTGGCGTGGGCGGCAGCCCGGAGTCGGTGGTGCGTGTGGTGCGGCAGGACCTGCAACTGATGCTGGCCATCATCGGCGGCGATCCGCGCCGGTTTGTGCCTTACGTCGACCTCTATCACCGCGCGGTCAAACAGTTGGGGCGGCAGGCGCGGCCCATCGGCATCCATTCCCCCGGTCACGTCGCGGAAACCGACGAGTTGGCGCGCGAACAGCTTTGGCCGCATTACCGCGAGATGTTCGGGCGGCTGGGGCGCGAACGGGGTTGGCCGCCGGTCACCAAGGATAAGTATCTGGCCGAGGTGGAGCATGGCAGCCTGTACGTCGGATCACCTGACACGGTGGCGCGCAAGATCGCCGCAGCCGTGACGGCGCTGGGCGTGCAGCGGTTCGACATGAAGTATTCCACCGGTCCGATGCCGCATGGCCAGTTGCTGGACGGCATCCGGCTTTATGGCGAAAAGGTCATTCCGATGGTGCAGGAGATGGTCGCCAAGGCGGTGGTGGCCGCCTGAGGTCAGGGCAGGCTGGCAAGGATCGCCCGGGCGGCGGCGACGGGGTCTGTTGCGGCCCAGATCGGGCGCCCGACCACGATATGGTCTGCGCCGCTGGAAAGGGCCTCGGCCGGAGTGGCCGTGCGTTTCTGATCCCCGGCCGCCGATCCGGCCGGGCGCACACCGGGGGTGACGATCAGCTTTCCCCGCGCCTGCGGCAAAGCGCGGATCGCGGCGGCCTCTTGCGGCGAGGCTATGACACCATCGGCCCCGGCATCGAGCGCGCGTGCAGCACGTTCCAGCGTGATGTCGGCAAGGTCGCCCGGACGGATCAGGTTGGCGTCCAGATCGGCGCGGTCGAGCGAGGTCAGCACGGTGACCGCGAGGATTTTCAGGTTCGAGCCTGCTTTGCCGGTGGCGGCGGCGGCCACGACCTGCGGGTCGCCGTGGACGGTCAGAAAGTCGAGATCGTACTGCGCAAGGCCGCGCACGGCGGCCTCGACCGTCGCGCCGATGTCGAACAGCTTCATGTCCAGAAAGATGCGCTTGCCGTATTCACCCTTCAATTCGTTGGCCAGCGCCAGACCTCCACCGGTCAGCATGCCGAGCCCGATCTTGTAGAAACCGACCGAACCGCCCAGCCGCGCGGCAAGGTCCAGCCCCTGCACGATGTTCGGCACATCCAGTGCGACGATCAGGCGGTCATCCATGGCACGCTCCTTTTTCCGGGCGTGATGAGCGGGGCGGGGCGGCGTGTCAAGCGACAGGTTCCTTGACAGGACGCGGGCTTTGCCGTGACTCTGCGCGAAAACACGGGGCGCGCAGGCATGGACATCAACCTTACATTCGAGCGGCCCGAGGACGGCCCGAAAAGCGGCCCGGTGACAGTTGGCTGGTTCCTGACGTCGGACAAGGGGGCGGTGCTGTACGACGCGCCCGAACGGTTGATCTTTCGGCAGACCAACAAGGCCCATGCGAAAAGCGCCAGCCGCTGCCCGGCGGTGATCCAGATGGAAAGCCGGTATTTCGTGGTGAAATGTCCGTTCGACATCCATGTGGGCTTTGGCAGGGACGACAAGGGCAAGGCGCATCTGATCAACCGCGCCGGGGTGGGGTCCACGATCCGGGGCAACAAACTGGGCGAGGTTCTGACGCTGGTGTCAGAGGTGGAGTGGCGCTATCCGGACCGCCCGACGGTGCAGTTGAGCCTGCCCTACTGCTTCATCGCGGACGAACTGGTGTATCTGACGCAGACCGGCACCTTCGCGCATTACCGGCCCGATCCGCTGCCCGGCACGATCTTTGGCGGTCGGTTCCCGCTGAACGTCTGGCCGAGGCCGATCATGTGGGCGTTCGAATGGCACGAGCCTGCGAAGGATATTGTGCTGAAGCGGGGCGAGCCGCTGTTCTACGTGCAGTTCGAGGCCGAGGGGCCGGACCGCCCGGTGCAGGTGGTCGAAGCGGAACGGACGGCGGACCTTGCGCGCTATATCGAGCAGATCGGCGGGGTGGTGAACTATGTCAACCAGACCTTCGGCCTGTTCAAAGCGGCCGAGGCGATGCGGCCTGCCAAGCTGTTGGTGCCGAAAGTCAAGTAGGATGGGCAGTATTGCCCATCCTACAGGGAGATCGAATGAGTTCGTTGGAAATCTATGACGTTGCAACCGGGAAGACGCGGGTCGTCCTGCAGGTGGACGCGCGGATCGAGGCGCCGAACTGGGACCCTTCGGGCGAGACGTTGCTGGTCAACGGGGGCGGGCGGCTGTTCCGGGTGCCGCTGGCAAAACCCGAACTGGTGGCGGTGGACACCGGGTTTGCCGACCGGTGCAACAATGACCACGGGATCAGTCCGGACGGCAAGTGGGTTGTGATGTCACATCACCGGGGCAAGGGCAGCGAGATGTTCCTGATGCCTGCGGGCGGCGGGGTGCCGGTGCTGATCAGCCCCGATGCGCCAAGCTGGTGGCACGGCTGGTCGCCCGACGGGACGCGGCTGGCCTATGTCGCGGCGCGGGGTGGCAGCCGGGTGATCGACGTCTACACGATGCCGGTGGCGGGCGGGGCCGAGACGCGGCTGACGTTCGGCGAGGGCCACTGCGATGGGCCGGATTATTCGGCCGACGGCAGCCGCATCTACTACAACTGCGACCGGGACGGGCATGCGCAAATCTGGGTGATGCAGGCGGACGGCTCGGGGCAGCGCAAGCTGTTTGCCGACGATTGCGTCAACTGGTTTCCGCATCCGTCGCCGTGCGGGCGCTGGCTGGTGTATCTGGCTTATCCGCCGGGAACGGTCGGTCATCCGGCGGACCTGCCGGTTGCGCTGTGCCTGTGCGACCCCGAAGGCGGGGGACGGCGAAGGGTGCTGGAGTTCATCGGCGGCCAGGGGACGATGAACGTGCCGAACTGGGCACCCGATGGGTCGGCCTTTGCGTTCGTGCGGTACGGCTGACTGCCTCAGACCGAGGCGGTCAACGGGGGCGGGATCAGCAAGCGTCGGGGATCGCCCCAGATGGACACATGCACTTCGGGTTCCGGCCCCAGATGTTCGGGCGTCAGGCCCACGATGCGGATGCGGAAGGGTTGCCCGGCCAGCAGGGCAGGGGCGATCAGGCTGGCCGCGCCCGGTGTCAGCAGGCCCAGCAGACGCATCGGCCGGTGCGGAAACAGCCCCAGGAAATTGCGGCGCACGGCGGCATAGATGCCCACATTGGCGTCGGGAAGCAGCGCGGCCTCGGCGCTGTCCCCGATCGACAGGCCGGCCTGCGCGACATGCACCTGCAGACCCACAAGGGGCGTCATCGACAGAATGGGCTGCATGGGATCGCGCATCGGACCGCCTTTTGATTGTCGGCGGACCGTGACCGCGGGGATCGGGTGCTGCAAGCGGGCCGTGCCCGCGCGGGCCGGATGCCGCGCACGGAAAGGCGCGCGGTCGGCGGATTTGCGTCGGGGCGGAAAAATCGCAGCGGCGGGCTGTTGCAATCTTGCATCAGGCGTCTGGCTTGCCCAAGTTAAGGGCGGGCTTCGGATTTGCGTGCCATGACGGGCGCAGGCGAGGTGCCGGAAAAGGAGTAGACCGATGAATTTGGAAAAGTTCACGGAGCGGTCACGCGGGTTCATTCAGGCGGCGCAGACCATCGCGATGCGGGAAAGCCATCAGAGGCTCGCCCCCGAACATCTGCTGAAAGCCGTTATGGATGACGATCAGGGTCTGGCGGCAAACCTGATTCGGCGCGCCGGGGGGGAACCCGCGCGCGTGGTCGAGGCTTTGGCGCTGTCGATGGGCAAGCTGCCGAAGGTCACCGGCGATGCGCAGCCGTTCATGGACCCGGGTCTGGTCAAGGTGCTGGACGAGGCCGAGAAGGTGGCCAAGAAGGCCGGGGATTCGTTCGTTCCGGTAGAGCGGATTCTGATGGCGATGTGCATGGTGCCCAGCAAGGCCAAGGACGCGCTGGATGCCGGGGCGGTCAAGGCGCAGAATCTGAACACCGCAATCAACGACATCCGCAAGGGGCGGACGGCCGATTCAGCCTCGGCGGAAGAAAGCTATGACGCGCTGAAGAAATACGCCCGCGATCTGACCGAGGCTGCGGCCGAGGGCAAGATCGACCCGATCATCGGGCGGGATGAAGAGATCCGGCGCGCGATGCAGGTGCTGTCGCGGCGCACCAAGAACAATCCGGTGCTGATCGGCGAGCCGGGCGTTGGCAAGACAGCGATTGCCGAAGGGCTGGCGCTGCGCATTGTCAGCGGGGATGTGCCCGAATCGCTGCGCAACAAGAAGCTGATGGCGCTGGACATGGGCGCGCTGATTGCCGGGGCCAAGTATCGCGGCGAGTTCGAAGAGCGGCTGAAGGCGGTTCTGAACGAGGTGACGCAAGGCGCGGGCGAGATCATCCTGTTCATCGACGAAATGCACACGCTGGTCGGCGCGGGCAAGTCGGAAGGTGCGATGGACGCGGCCAACCTGATCAAGCCGGCGCTGGCGCGGGGCGAATTGCACTGCATCGGGGCAACGACGCTGGACGAATACCGCAAGCATGTCGAAAAGGACGCGGCGCTTGCGCGGCGGTTCCAGCCCGTGATGGTCAGCGAGCCGACTGTCGAGGATACGATCAGCATCCTGCGCGGCATCAAGGAAAAGTACGAGTTGCATCACGGCGTGCGGATTTCCGATAGCGCGCTGGTGGCGGCGGCGACGCTGTCGCACCGGTACATCACCGACCGGTTTCTGCCCGACAAGGCGATCGACCTGATGGACGAGGCGGCCAGCCGGTTGCGGATGGAGGTGGATTCGAAGCCGGAAGAACTGGACGCACTGGACCGGTCGATCCTGCAATTGCAGATCGAAGCCGAGGCGTTGAAGAAAGAGGACGATGCGGCAAGCCGCGACCGGCTGGACAAGCTGGAAAAGGAACTGTCGGGCCTGATGGAGCGGTCGGCCGAGATGACAGCCAAGTGGCAATCCGAACGCGACAGTCTGGAGGCGGCGCGGACGCTGAAGGAAGACCTCGACAAGGCGCGGGCCGAGTTGGAGGTGGTCAAGCGCGAAGGCAATCTGGGCCGGGCCGGGGAACTGTCCTATGGCATCATCCCGGGGCTGGAAAAGAAGCTGACCGAGGCAGAGGCGCGTGATGGATCGGCCCTTGTCGCCGAAGCCGTGGGCCCCGAGCAGATTGCCGAAGTGGTGGAACGCTGGACGGGGATTCCCACCAGCCGGATGCTGGAAGGCGAGCGGGACAAGCTGCTGCGCATGGAAGAGGAGTTGGGCAAGCGGGTGATCGGGCAGAAGCAGGCCGTCACCGCGATATCCAACGCGGTGCGCCGCGCGCGGGCGGGGCTGAACGACGAGAACCGGCCGCTAGGCAGTTTCCTGTTCCTGGGGCCGACCGGGGTGGGCAAGACCGAGCTGACCAAGGCGGTTGCGGCCTATCTGTTCGATGACGACTCGGCGATGGTGCGGATCGACATGAGCGAGTTCATGGAGAAGCACGCGGTCAGCCGTCTGATCGGCGCCCCACCCGGTTATGTCGGGTATGACGAGGGCGGGGTGCTGACCGAAGCCGTGCGTCGCCGCCCCTATCAGGTGGTGCTGTTCGACGAGGTCGAAAAGGCGCATCCGGATGTCTTCAACGTGCTGTTGCAGGTGCTGGATGATGGCGTTCTGACCGACGGGCAGGGGCGCACGGTCGATTTCAAGCAGACACTGATCGTGCTGACCTCGAATCTCGGGGCCTATGCCTTGTCGCAATTGCCGGATGGCGCGGACCCGACCGAAGCGCGGCGGCAGGTGATGAAGGCGGTGCGGGCGCATTTCCGCCCCGAATTCCTGAACCGGCTGGATGACCAGATCATCTTTGACCGCCTGGGGCGGCAGGACATGGCGGCGATCGTCGAGATTCAGCTGAAACGGCTGGAATCGCGGCTGGCGGGGCGCAAGATCGTTCTGGAATTGGACGAGGCGGCGAAGATCTGGCTGGCGGACGAAGGCTATGACCCCGTGTTCGGCGCGCGGCCGCTGAAGCGGGTGTTCCAGCGGCACTTGCAAGACCCGCTGGCGAGCATGATCCTGGCCGGCGATGTGATGGACGGGTCGACCGTGGTGATCAGCGCCGGGGTTGACGGGCTGATCATCGGGGACAGGGTCAGCGCATCGCGGCGCGAACGGCCACAGGATGCCGTGATTCACTGAGGCTGGGTGCACCCTGTTTCGACCTGCTGTCGGCTGTCATGCAGTCGGCGCAAACAGAAAAACCCGCACCGGTGGTGCGGGTTTTTTTGATCTGCGGGACGCGTCACAGGCTGCGCGGCGGCTCCGGGTCGGCGTGCAGGCGGCCGTCGGGAGTGAGCCGGTCCACCGCATCGGGCAGAACCGCACTGAGCCGGGACAGAAGTTCTGTGCGATCCAGCCCGGTTTTCTGCGACAGGTCGGCCAGGGTTTCCTCGTCGAGGACCTCTTCCAGATCGGTCGAGGACAGGTCGCTGTTCGGACCGGTATCCACCCAGGTGCGGGCCTTTGCCGATTGGACGGGATTGGTGAACCGGGCCAAAAGTTCGGACAGGCCGCCCAGCATGCCGCCGCCGGCACCGCCAGCGGCACCGCCCGCAAACATGCCGCGCAGGTTGTCGATCAAGCCCGGCGCGTTCGGATCGTCGTGGTCGGGCGACCGGGCCGCGTTGCCCTGCCCGCCGGCCCCGGCCAGCAGGTCGGATAGTTTGTCGCGGTTCTGATAACCCGCAACAGCCAGAAGCCCCAGAAGGGCCACCATCGAAGGGCTGCCTTTAGCCATGGTCAATCTCCTTGTCAGAAGGGCGCTCAGGCCCGGCGCCGCAGAAAGCCGTAGATCATCAGGACAATGATCGCGCCAATGACCGCGCCGATAAGTCCGACTGGATCATTCTCGCCGTACCAGCCCATGGACTGACCGAGGAACGAGGCGACAAACGCGCCGATCACGCCCAGAAGCGTGGTCAGGATGAAACCCTGCGGTTCGTTGTTGCCGGGCATGATGAGCTTGGCGATGACGCCTGCCACGAAACCGATGATGATTGTCCAGATGATCCCCAAAGCCGTTTCCTTTTGCGAAATACCGATGGTCTTGATCCGTTTTGCCATCAGCAGGGCTAACGCGGCGAAGGGGATGAAGTTCCCTTGCGGGGCGCGTGAACGCAAGGTCGGCAAGGGGGCAATGCGGTGCGCCTTGCGCAAACGAAACGGGGCGGGCCCGAAGACCCGCCCCGCCACTCCGATACCGGAAAAGATCACATCGGCGGCAGGATCACCGTGTCGATGACATGGATCACACCGTTCGACGCTTCGATGTCGGCGGTCGAGATGACGGCGCCGTTGACCTTCGCACCGCCGTCGAGGGTGATGGTCAGCTCGCCACCCTGTACCGAGGCGGCCTTCTGGCCTTCGGTCAGGTCGGTCGACATCACTTTGCCCGGAACGACGTGGTAGGTCAGGACGGCCACGAGCTGGTCCTTGTTTTCCGGCTTCAGCAGGTCTTCGACAGTGCCAGCGGGCAGGGCTGCGAAGGCGGCATCGGTCGGTGCGAAGACAGTGAACGGGCCTTCACCCTTCAGCGTTTCCACCAGACCGGCGGCTTCGACTGCGGCGACCAGCGTGGTGAAGTTGCCCGCGCCGATAGCCGTATCGACGATGTCCTTCGAATGGCTCTCGGCGAAGGCCGGGGCCGAAAACATCGCGACCGAGGCGGTCAGGGCGAGGAAGGTTCTGCGGATCATGGGGGTCACTCCTGTTGATCATTGCCGTGTGGCAGAAGAACTACGCAGGTCAAAGGGCGTCGGTTTACTGTCAACTTTCCGACAGCACGCCTTGACCGGAGCGGGATGTAGGCCAAGCCCCCGCCCCCGGACATTTCCAGTCACGATTGGTTGACCCGATGTGACCTCGCGTCAGCGCAATCGGCGGTGTTTCAGTGATCTGGCGCAGATGTGACGCGGCTTGTTTTTGCGTTTGGCCCGGGTTCTGGCAATGTTGACCGATATCAGCAAAGGGCAAGACAGATGAATTTCAAATCCGAGTTGCGTTGGTCGGACGTCACACCGAAAGCGGCCTTTCTAAACCGGCGGCAGATCATGGCAGGCGCAGGGGCGCTTGCGCTTGCCAGCCCGGCATACGCGCAGACGCCGCCGAGCCCCTATTCCACGGACGAGGCCCCCAATGCGCGGGAGGACATCACCGGATACAACAACTTTTACGAGTTCGGCTTTGACAAGGGTGATCCGGCGCGTCTTGCCGGTGACCTGACGGTTTCCCCTTGGACGGTCGTGGTTGACGGGATGGTGGACAAGCCCGGCACATATGATCTGGGCGATCTGCTGGCGGGTCTGACGGTGGAGGAGCGCATCTACCGGTTTCGCTGCGTCGAAGCGTGGTCGATGGTGATCCCGTGGAACGGCATTCAGCTTTCGTTCCTATTAGACAAGCTGGGCGTTCAGCCGGGTGCCAAGTTCGTGGCGTTCGAAACGCTGGTACGACCCGAGGAGATGCCGGGACAATCCAGCACCTTCATAGAATGGCCCTACCGCGAGGGCCTGCGGATCGACGAGGCGATGAACCCGCTGACCCTGATGGCGACCGGGCTTTACGGCGATCCGATGCCCAACCAGAACGGTGCCCCGATCCGGCTGGTGGTTCCGTGGAAGTACGGCTTCAAGTCGATCAAGTCGATCGTGCGGATTTCGCTGGTGGACAAGATGCCGCCCACCACCTGGAACATGCTGCAGCCGAACGAATACGGTTTTTACGCCAACGTGAACCCCGAGGTGGATCATCCAAGGTGGAGCCAGGCATCGGAACGTGTCGTCGGGTCCGGCCTGTTCGCGGGCCGCAAGCCGACCCTGCCGTTCAACGGATATGGCGATCAGGTCGCATCCTTGTACGCCGGTCAGGATCTGGCAAAGGACTTCTGATGCAGCCGGTCGTCGATGTGGTCAATCGGGCGGGGCGCGCCCTGCCGACCTGGGTTGTCTATGCGGTGGGCGTCGTCCCCTTTGCCTGGCTCGTCTGGGCCGTGGCAACCGGCGGGCTGGGCCCCGATCCCGTCAAGGCGGTGGAACATCGCCTCGGCCTCTGGGCGCTGCAATTCCTGATCGCAGGGCTGGCGATCACGCCGCTTCGGCGTGTGGGGGTGCAGCTTCTTCGCCATCGCAGGGCGCTGGGGCTGCTGGCATTCTTCTATGCCCTGATGCATTTCGTGACATGGGTCGTTCTCGACATGGCGCTGGACTGGGGGCAGATCGTATCGGCGCTGTGGAAGCGGCCTTACATCCTCATCGGATTCGCGGCGCTCTTGGCCATGGTGCCGATGGCCGCCACATCCACCAATGCCGCCATCCGGCGCATGGGGCCGCGCGCATGGGGCCGTTTGCACAAGCTGATGTATGCCGTCGTGGCCGCGGGGGCGCTGCATTTCCTGCTGCTGGTCAAGGTGATCTCGGCCGAACCGGTGATCTACGCCGCGATCGTGCTGGCACTTCTGGCGGTCCGCATGCTGCCCCGCAGACAGGCGATGCGAACCACCTGACGGAAAGGACCTTTGCGCAACTTTGTTGCGAAACCGGGTGCTCTCTGGTGTCTGGCAGATTGCCAACCCCAAGATTTTGTAGCGAAATCGTCGGTTGCAAAAAATATGTGACGATCCGCATTTTTCCTCTTGCGGGTCCGGGCCCGGCTCCGTAAATACCGCCTCACCGAAGCGGAACAGCGACGGTGACGGAAAGAAGCGGAAGCGAAAGCAGCCACGACAGTCCGGAAAATCTGAAGACACGGCCTTCGAGGAAGCGCTAGAGATTAGCGCCCCTTGGAATTTTTGTCTTCACGATCGCTCTTTGAAATTTTGAATGACTGAAGGGATATGTGGGCGGTTTGGGCGCATCGGCGTTTGACTGTTTGCATATCGGCCAGGTAGGGGAGATACTGCGAGGTATCCGACCGATGATCC
>JAIYDJ010000043.1 GCA_027487575.1 Rhodobacter sp.
AAGTGGAAGTGTGATCCCATGGTGGTGGATGCGGTGCTGCTGTATGCGCAAAGCGGCCACGGCAAACGGTCGGGCTTTTACAGCGATTTCACCTTTGGCGTGTGGGACGGAGACGATCTGGTGCCGGTCGGCAAGGCCTATTTCGGATTTACCGATGAAGAGTTGCGCGAACTGGACCGGTTTGTGCGCAAGAACACGACGCAGCGCTTTGGTCCGGTCCGGCAACTGGCCCCGCTGCTGGTCGTAGAGGTTGCATTTGAAGGTCTGAATCTGTCGACCCGCCACCGTGCCGGTCTGGCGATGCGGTTTCCCCGCATTTCGCGCATCAGGTGGGACAAGCCCGCCGCCGAGGCGGACAGGCTGGAGACGCTGCGCGCCATGCTCTGAGCGTTCCTAAAGATTGTCCTTCATCACGATCTCGATCCTGATCCGTTCCTGCGACGCCAGGATTTCCCGCCCGTCGACGCGGGCGCGCAGCACGCGGATGGCACTGCGAACAAGGTGCCCGGTGTCCTGGGTGATCAGCGCATCGATCCTGCCCGACAGAAGGGCGGCCTCGTTGTAAGGGGTGCGTTCGTGCGCGATGATGATCGGGTTCAGCCCGCCCGCCGTTCCGGTGACCATCTCCAGTGGCAACCGGGCCTCTGACCCGAGGATGTAGATGCCGGTGATGTCGGGATGGCTGGCGAAACTGCGGCGCAGGATGCGTTCTGTCCGCTCGGGGTCGCCGTGGGTTTCCAGCGACGGCAACACGGTCAGATAGGGATAGTCGGCATTGATCGCGGTGTCGAAGCCCAGCCTGCGCTCCAGACTGTCGCGCGCCTGCATGGTTTCGGACACCACAAGCACAGAGCCTGCCCGGTGCGAAAACCGGCCCATCAGCCGCCCCGCCGTCGCGCCGGCCGCGCGGTTGTCGATGCCGACGAACCCGGTCTGGTTGCCGTTGGTCTGGCCCGAAATGAAATTGACGGTATGGATGCCGCGTTCGGACAGGCGTGTCTTGGCGTCGCGGACCTGCGGCGTTTCCGGGGCCATGATCGCCACACCGTCGACCCCTTCGGCCCCCTCGGCGTCTAGCGTGCCCAGCAGGGCGGCAATGCTGTGCGGATCGCCGTCCGGGATCGGCATCACCTCGATGCGGGTCATGTCGGCGGCGAAGGCCGGTCGCGCCTCGTCGATCCGGGCGACCAGTTCGGCCAGGAACTGGTCGCCGCTGACCGGCAGCAGGAACAGGAACCGGTAGAACCTGCCGCGTGCAAGGTTGGCCGCCACGATGTTGCGGCTGAAGGACAGCTTTTCGATGGCCTGATTGACGCGGTCCACGGTGTCTTTGCGCACACCCGAGCGCCCGTTCAGAACCCTGTCCACAGTGGCAAGGCTGACGCCGGCCTCTAGGGCAAGGTCCTTCGTTGTCGGCCGCATCTGCTTTCCCATGCCTTCAGACCTTCTTTTCCCCCAACCCATCGCGGCTTGCAAGTGATTTGAGGTACGCACATCAGAATAAGCTTGCTGCGAGGTGCGTACCTCACGTAAGGTTCCGACAGCATCGAGTCGTGGCGGAGGGGCCGTGACCTGCAACTGGGAGGCTAAACAATGAACGCAAGACTACTGGCAACCTCTGCGTCGCTTGCCATCTTTGTCGGCGCAACCGCCGCGAAGGCCGAAGACCTGACCCTGTGCTGGGCCGCCTGGGACCCGGCAAACGCGCTGATCGAACTCAGCAAGGAATACGAGGCCGAGTCGGGCAACAAGATGACCTACGAGTTCGTTCCGTGGACGAACTTCGCCGACCGCATGCTGAACGAGTTGAACTCGGGCGGCAAACTGTGCGACCTGATGATCGGGGACAGCCAGTGGATCGGCGGCGCCGCCGAAAACGGCCAGTACGTCAAGCTGAACGACTTCTTCGATGCCAACGGCATCTCGATGGATGCCTTCATTCCGGCGACCGTCACCGGCTATTCCGAATGGCCCAAGAACACCCCGAACTACTGGTCGCTGCCTGCCTTCGGCGACGTGGTCGGCTGGACCTACCGCAAGGACTGGTTCGCGCGCCCGGAAATCCAGGCCGAGTTCAAGGAAAAGTTCGGCCGCGATCTGGGCGTGCCCGCCACCTATGCCGAGCTGATGGACATCGCGACGTTCTTTGACGAGCGCGAGATCGACGGCAAGACCGTCTACGGCGCGTCGATCTACACCGAGCGTGGGTCCGAAGGCATCACCATGGGCGCGATGAACACGCTCTACGGGTTCGGTTTCAAGTACGACAACCCCGAAAAGCCCTACGAGATGGAAGGGTTCGTGAACTCGGAAGGCTCGGTTGCCGGTCTGGAATTCTACAAGGCGCTGTATGATTGCTGCACCCCGCCCGGATCTTCCAACAGCTATATGGGCGAAGGCGTCGATGCGTTCAAATCGGGGCAGGTCGCGCTGCAGATGAACTTTGCCTTCACCTGGCCGGGCTTCCACACCGACGCCAATGTCGGCGGCGACGTGACGGGCTATTTCCCCAATCCGGCCGGTCCGAACGGCGACAAGTTCGCGCAACTGGGCGGGCAGGGGATTTCGGTCGTGGCGGCTTCCGACAAGCAGGATGCGGCGCTGACCTACATCAAGTGGTTCGCGCAGCCCGACGTGCAGGCCAAGTGGTGGTCGCTGGGCGGCTATTCCGCACTGCGCGCCGTGGTCGAGGACCCGGGTTTTGCCACCAGCCAGCCCTATGCGCAGACCTTCCTCGACTCGATGGCCATCGTGAAGGACTTCTGGGCTGAACCTGCCTATGCCACCCTTCTGCAGGCATCGCAGCAGCGGTTCCACGACTATGTCGTCGCCGGCAACGGCACCGCGAAAGAGGCGCTGGACGGTCTGGTCGCCGACTGGACGGAAACCTTCGAAGAAGAAGGCAAGTACTGATCCGGTTCGCCTGATCTGAAAAGACTGCCCGCCGTTTCATACGGCGGGCGGCATCGCGCGGGGTCTTGAGGGCCAGTCGAAACTCGCGCACACCTGCAGTCAGCGCCCTCCGGAAAGCTCAGATGATGTCAGATCCCGTCGTACACCGCGTGGCTGCCGCCACGCCGCCAAGATTGGCGCACCGCATCCGGGGACTTTCGGACCGGACGATCGCCTGGCTGTTCGTGGCCCCTACGATTTTCCTGCTGCTGGCGGTCAACATCTTTCCGCTGATCTGGACGATCCGGCTCAGCCTGACCAACTTCCGCACCAACCGGCCCAACAACGAGGTGGAATTCGTCGGGATCGAGAATTACCGCCGCATCCTGACCGACGAGGATACCTGGACCTCGCTGCAGGCAACCGCGCATTTCCTGATCTGGACCATCCTGCTGCAGGTGCTGATCGGCTTTGCGCTGGCCTATCTGATCAACAAGAAATTCCGCGGCAACGATCTATGGACGACGCTGATCGTGCTGCCGATGATGCTGTCGCCCGCCGTCGTGGGCAATTTCTGGACCTTCCTCTATCAACCCCAGATCGGCCTGTTCAATTACTTCGTCCAGTTCCTGACCGGCGCCGACCCTGCAAGCTTTTCGATGATCGGCGAGGTCCGGCTGGCCCCGTGGTCCATCGTGATCGTCGACACCTGGATGTGGACGCCCTTCGTGATGCTGATCTGTCTGGCCGGTCTGCGCTCGATCCCGGCCAGCCTGTACGAGGCTGCCGAATGTGACCGCGCCAGCAAATGGCGGCAGTTCTGGACGATCACCATTCCGATGGCGCTACCGTTCCTGATGCTGGCCGTGTTGTTCCGGGGGATCGAGAATTTCAAGATGTTCGACCTGGTGGTGCAACTCACCGGCGGCGGGCCGGGGTCCACCACGTTGCTGACCTCGATCGACCTCAAGCGTGAGGCGTTCGAGAAGTGGCGCACCGGCTATGCCTCGGCTTATGCCGTGATCCTGTTCGTCACCGTCTTCGGCCTCGCCTCGATCTATGTCAAAGCCCTGAACAAGGTGAAGGACAGATGAGCAGCTATTCCATCACCGAACCGTCCGTCCGCCAGAAATGGATCGCGGGGATTCTGGTCGTCGGCTATGCCATCCTGACGCTGATCCCGCTGATCTGGATCATCGCGACCGGGTTCAAGACGCCGTCCGATGCCATCGCCTATCCGCCCAAGGTGCTGTTTTCGCCGTCGCTGGAAGGCTATGTGAACCTGTTCACCTCGCGCACGCGTCTGGCGCCCGAGGACCTTGCGGCACTCGGCGAGCCGACCACCTGGTATGACCGCATCGTGCGCGGCTATGACATGGTGATCACCGGCCCGTCGCGGTATGGCGAGCGGTTCATGAACTCGGTGGTGATCGGGTTCGGGTCCACCTTCCTGTCGGTCTTTCTGGGCACGATCGCGGCCTATGCGTTCAGCCGGTTCAAGGTGCCGCTGAAGGATGATCTGCTGTTCTTCATCCTGTCGACCCGGATGATGCCGCCCATCGCCGTCGCGATCCCGATCTTCCTGATGTACCGCGAACTGGGCCTGAACGATACGCAACTGGGCATGATCCTGCTTTACACGGCCGTCAACCTGTCGCTGTCGGTCTGGCTTCTGAAGGGGTTCATCGACGAAATTCCGGTGGAATACGAAGAAGCGGCCCTGATCGACGGCTACACGCGGTTTCAGGCTTTCTACAAGGTGGTCTTGCCGCAGGCCGCCACCGGCATCGCCTCGACCGCGATCTTCTGTCTGATCTTTGCCTGGAACGAATATGCCTTCGCGGCGCTGCTGACCTCGGGAACGGCGCAGACCGCGCCGCCGTTCATTCCGACCATCATCGGGGCAGGGGGCAAGGACTGGCCCGCCGTCGCCGCCGGGGCCACCCTGTTCCTCGTGCCGATCATGGTCTTCACCATCCTGCTACGCAAACACCTGCTGCGCGGGATCACCTTCGGGGCGGTGCGGAAATGAGCAACTTCATCAACGGCTTGCTACGTCTGCGGCGGGGGCCGTGGGAAATGGTCGCCACGATCCTGATCGCCTGCGGGGTGGTCATGCTGATGCAGCCCTTCGCCATGGTGCTGTTCACCTACTCTTTCCTCGTGACGCTGGTGGGAACCGTGATGTTCATCATCGTCAGCCATTTCCCGGAGTAGGCTTGCATGGCCCAGATCATCGTCAAGAACATCCGCAAGGAATTCGGTGCCTTCACCGCCGTGCAGTCCTCCAGCTTCACCATCGAGGATGGCGAATTCTTCATGTTGCTGGGGCCGTCGGGCTGCGGCAAGACAACCACGCTGCGGATGATTGCCGGGCTGGAGCTGCCGACTTCGGGTGAAATCTTCATCAACGGCGAAGAGGTCAGCCAGAAACCCGCCAGCCAGCGCGACATCGCCTTTGTGTTCCAGATGTTCGCGCTTTATCCGCACATGAACGTGCGCAAGAACATCTCGTACCCGCTGGTCAGTCAGGGCATGCCGCGCGACCAGGTCCGCGCCAAGGTGGCCGAGGTGGCGCAGATCCTTGGCATCACCGACATTCTGGACAAGCCGGTAGGCGGCCTTTCGGGGGGCGACCGGCAGCGCGTGGCACTCGGCCGCGCCATCGTCCGCGACCCGGCCTGTTTCCTGATGGACGAGCCACTGGGCGCGCTGGATGCGGAATTCCGCGAGAGGATGGCCGAGGAATTGCGCGCCCTGCACGACCGGATGGGGGCCACCACGGTCTATGTGACGCACGACCAGCTTGAGGCGATGCAGATGGGCGACAAGATCGTCGTGATGAATCACGGTGTCGTCGAACAGTTCGGCCGCCCGCAGGACATCTACGACTGGCCCGCCACCACCTTTGTCGCCCGCTTCATCGGGTCGCCCGCGATGAACCTTTTGTCGTTCGACGGCATGGTCGGCCACGGAACAAGCTCGGTCACGCTGGGCGAGGCTGCGATCGACATTCCGCCGATGATCGGCGGGGCGGATGGCCGTCTGACCCTGGGGGTGCGCCCGGAGCATGTCCATCTGGATGACGCGGCTGCCTTTCGCGCACGCATCCTGGCGGCTGAATACCTGGGCACCACCCAGATCGTCACGCTCGACAGCGCGCATGGCCAGATCAAGGCGCGGATCGGATCGCATGTACCGGTCCGGATCGGTGACACTACGGGTCTGCGGTTCGACGCGCGGTCCATCAGCCTGTTCGCCGCCAGCGGCCATGCCCTGATTTCAGAGGCAAATCAGAAGGTTCTTAGCCATGGCTGAAGTGCGCCTGCAAAACGTCACCAAAACGTTCGGCGCCACCGTGGCGCTGTCCGATCTGTCGATGACCGTGCCTGACGGGTCTTTCGTGGTTCTGCTGGGCCCGACCGGCGCGGGCAAGACCACGATGCTGCGCATGGTGTCCGGGCTGGACCGGCCTAACCGGGGCGAGGTTTTCATCGGGGGGCAGTCCGTACAGACGCTGACCCCCGCGCAGCGCAACGTGGCGATGGTGTTTCAGCAATACTCGCTCTACCCGCATCTCACGGTGCGCGAGAACATGGAGTTTCCGCTGAAATCGCCGCTGCTGCGCACGCCACGCGCAGAAATCACCCGCAAGGTGGCCGAGGTCGCGGAGATACTCCAGATCAGCCACAAGCTGGACAACAAGGCCACCGCCCTGTCTGGGGGCGAGATGCAGCGCGTCTCGATCGGTCGGGCGCTGGTTCGAAACCCGTCGGTCTATCTGATGGACGAACCCCTGTCGTCACTGGACGCCAAGCTGCGCGCCGATTTGCGGGTCGAGTTGAAGAACATCCAGGCCAATCTGGGCGCGACCTTCCTCTATGTGACCCATGACCAGATCGAGGCGATGACCATGGCCACCCATGTCGGCGTGCTGGATCAAGGACGGCTGGTGCAGTTCGGCACCCCGCGCGAGATCTATGAACAACCGGTCAGCATCTATGCCGCCGGGCGTCTGGGGCAGCCGCACATCAACATCCTGCCCGCCGACCTGTTCGGCCCCGCGCCTGCGGGGGCGGCCAAGATCGGCCTGCGCCCCGAACAGATCGAACAGGGGGCCGGGCATGACAGTCTGGTCAAGCGGGTCGAACGGCTGGGCGATCAGACCCGCCTGCATCTGTCGTTCCGCAACCACGACATCACAACCGTCACCGATGCCCACACCGCGCTGCGATCGGGTGACATCGTGAAGATCCAGCCGCACCGCCCATTTTACTTCGACGCCACCGGCGCCCGCATCGTCTGAGGAGACAGGCATGACCCAGTTCATGAACAAGCGCGAAAACATCGTCACCGAGGCGGTTGACGGCATCCTGCTGGCCTCTGGCGGGCGGCTTGCGCGGCTGGACGGCTATCCGCACATCCGGGTGGTGCTGAGGGCAGATTGGGACAAGTCGCGCGTGGCCATCGTGTCGGGCGGCGGGTCGGGGCATGAACCCGCGCATGCCGGTTTCGTCGGGCCGGGGATGCTGACGGCGGCGGTGTGCGGCGACGTGTTCGCCTCGCCGTCGGTCGATGCGGTGCTGGCCGGGATTCTGGCGGTGACCGGCCCGGCGGGCTGTCTGCTGGTGGTCAAGAACTACACCGGCGACCGGCTGAACTTTGGCCTCGCGGCGGAACGGGCGCGGGCGTTCGGGCTGAAGGTCAGCATGGTCATCGTCGACGACGACATCGCGCTGCCCGATCTGCCGCAGTCGCGCGGGCTTGCGGGCACGCTTTTCGTGCACAAGGTGGCCGGGCATCTGGCCGAAGGCGGGGCCGACCTTGCCGCGGTGACGGCGGCGGCGCTGCAGGTGATTGCAGGGGCCAAGTCGATCGGCATGTCGCTGGACACCTGCACGGTGCCCGGGTCCGTGAAGGAAAACCGCATTCCCAAAGGCAAGGCCGAACTCGGTCTGGGCATCCACGGCGAACCGGGCGTGGAACAGATCGGCTTTACCAGCGCCGAACAGGCCATGGCCGCGATGATCGCCAAGCTGGCGACGGTGACCGATGATGTGCCTTACGTCGCGCTGCTGAACAACCTGGGCGGCGCATCGGTGCTGGAAATGTCGGTGCTTGCCTATGAACTGCTGCGATCTGACCTTGGCGGGCGGATCAGGTTCATCGTCGGCCCTGCGGCGATGATGACCTCGCTTGACATGCGGGGCGTGTCCATCTCGCTGTGCCCTGTGACGCCCGAGATCGAAGCGGCCCTGTGCAGCCCGGTCGATCTGGCCGCCTGGCCCGGATGCCATCCCGCCTTGCCCGCAAAGGTCGTCGCCCTGCCAGACGGGTTGAGCCCGATCCGGCCCCTGCCGTCGGAACACAAGGCGACGCATGATTTCGTGCTGCGCTGCTGCCAGATCATGATGGCGATGGAAGCCGATCTGAACGCGCTGGACGCCAAGTCGGGCGACGGGGATACGGGGTCGACGCTGGCTTCGGCCGCGCGGGCGCTGATCGGGGCGATGGGGCAGTTGCCGCTGGCCGATCCCACGCAACTGTTCCGTGCCATCGGGCTTGAACTCAGCCAGACGATGGGCGGTTCGTCGGGCGTGCTGCTGGCCATCTTCTTTACCGCGGCGGGCGATGCGGCGTCGGGCGGGCTGACCCTGCGCGATGCGCTGCGCGCCGGACTGGACCGGATGCAGCAGATCGGCGGGGCCAATCTGGGGGACCGCACCATGGTCGATGCGCTGATGCCCGCCCTGGAGGCGCTGGACGACGGCCTGCTCGCCGCTGCACGCGCCGCGCGGAAGGGGGCGGACCACACCGCCACCTTGACCAAGGCCAAGGCCGGGCGCGCCTCCTACATCAGCGCGGACCAGTTGTCCGGCCACAACGACCCCGGAGCCGAAGCCGTGGCGCGGTTGTTCGAAAGCCTGACGGCCTGAAGGCCGTCCCGGCGGGGGCGGCACCATCCGCGCGACGCTGGTCACGTTGCGCCGTTCCCAAGGGTGGCACCCACACCGGACCGCCGCCCTGTCCGCTTCGGGCTGCATTTGAAAGCCCGTTGCGCGGGCGCTGCGTGGCATGCGGACCCGCATCAGCAACCCCGCCACCTTATCCGTCTGATCACGCAGCGTTGAGCATTGTTGACCGCCTTTTGGCGCAGTTGCACATCAAGATCCGGCCGAACCGCGCTATGCTCTTCGCAATCCCGAACGGAGACTGCCGATGAATCGCCGCCACCTGCTTGCCGCCGCCAGTGCCGTTCTTCTGACGGGGGCGCCCCGGTTCGTGATGCCTGCCCGCGCGCAGGGCCTTGCCCCGACGCCCACCATGCGCGGCGGGGCGAACAACTATCGTCCCGGCGCGCCGATCGTCGAACGGATCGGCGGCGGCGGGTTCTGGATGACCGGCACGGTGCGGCGCGCGGGCGATGGCGCGCCGCTGGCGGGGCAACGCATCCAGATCTGGGCGCACACCACCGAAGGGCACGAGCGTGATCCGCACAGCCACGGGGCCACGCTGACGGATGAAAACGGGGTGTTCCGGCTGGAAATGCCGCAGATCGTGCCCGCCTTCGGTCAACCGCACGGCCATCTGGCCTATGACAGCGGCGCGTTCGAAACCGTCTTTCTGCGCCCGGTGATGCGCAGCGCCAGCGATACCAGCCTGTCGGCGGATTTCATCCTGCAACCGGTTTGAAGATGCCGCCGTCGGCCCGAAAGGGTCTGGTCTGGGTGGCACTTGCTGTGGCCATCGCGGTGCCGCTGGGCTTGGCTGCGACCAGCCCCTACCTTGCGTGGCGCGACCCTGTCTACATCCTTGCCGGTCTGGCAGGTGTCGTGGCGCTTGCCCTGTTGCTGGTGCAGCCGCTGCTGGCGGCAGGACGGTTGCCGGGTCTCACCGCGCCGCACAGCCGCCGTATCCACCGGGTTGTCGGGGTGGGTCTGGTCGGGGCGGTGCTGCTGCATGTCGGGGCGCTGTGGGTCACCAGCCCGCCGGACGTTGTCGATGCCCTGCTGTTCGCGTCGCCTGCGCCGTTTTCGCCTTGGGGCGTGGTCGCCATGTGGGCCGTGTTCGCCGCCGCTCTGGTGGCCGCGCTGCGCCGCAGGGTCCGCCTCCGCACGAATGCGTGGCGCTTGAGCCATGTCACGCTGGCAGGCTTGATCGTGGCGGGCAGTGTGGTGCACGCGATCCTGATCGTCGGCACGATGGAACCGGTCAGCAAGGTCATCCTCTGCGGCCTTGTCGTGGTTGCCAGCGCCAGGGCCTTTGCCGATGCCCTCCGGCGCACCCGCCGGGTTTCCGGACCGGACCGTCCTTAATCCCGCATCCGGTCCATCAGCCGCATCACTGGCGTGACCGTGACCCCGTGCAGCACGACCGACATCAGCACGACCAGACAGACCGTGACCCACAGCACCCGCGGCTGTTCGAAGTCGGCCACGCCCAGGGCAAACGCCAGATAATAGAACGACCCCAGCCCCCGCACGCCGAAGAACGCGATCACCGTGGCCTCGCGCCGCTGCAGCCGCGCGCCGATCAGGCTGATCCCGGCGGTCACCGGGCGCACCACCAGCAGAATGGCCACCGCCACTGCCACCACAGGCCAGTTCAGCGTGCCGAAGATCGTACCTTCCGCCATGGCCAGCCCGAAACAGACCAGCAGCACCATCATCACCAGCCGTTCCACCTGTTCAGCGAAGGAATGCAGGTCGGCGTGATAGTCATGTTCACGTTCGGACGCGCGCAATGCCAGCGCGGCGATGAAGACAGCCAGAAACCCGTATCCATGCACCAGTTCGGTCAGGCCGTAGGTCAGGCAGGTGACCCCCAGCACAGCAAACCCGTCACCGCTGCGCGACAACCGGGCGGATTCAGGCAGACGGAAGATCAGATAGCCCAGACATCTGCCGGCCAGCAGACCGATCCCGACGCCCGCCGACAGCCGCCAGGCGACGTCCATCAGCACCCAGTCCTTTAGCCAGCCGCCGCCCTCCTGCCCCTGAAACAGCGCCAGCGCGATCGCCAGATAGACGAAGGGAAAGCTCAACCCGTCGTTCAGGCCCGCCTCGGCCGTCAGCGCAAAGCGCACCTCGTCTTCCATGCCCTCGCTCGGCGGGCCGACCTGCACGTCGCTGGCCAGCACCGGGTCGGTCGAGGCAAGCGCCGCCCCCAGAAGCAGGGCCGAGGCCGGCGGCAGGTCCAGCACCGCCCAGCCCAGAACGGCGATTCCCGCGATGGTCAGGGGCATCGCAATGCCCAGAAGCCGCCAGGCCAGCATCCACCGCCGCCAGCCCATGGGCCGGTCCAGCTTCAACCCCGCACCCATCAAGGCGACGATCACCACGAATTCGGTCAACCGCTTGGTCAGGTCCGGACTTTCCAGCGGATTGGCAGGCAGGCTTTCGGCCAGCGGTGTCAATCCAAGCGCGATACCGATGGCGATGCACAGGATCGGCACGGACAGCGGCAGTTGCTTTACCACCAGCGGAAGCCAGGCCGTCAACAGCGTGATCCCGCCGAAGAGGGCCAGCAGCACAAAATAGGTATCCAGAATGGTATCCTCCGCGGGCCGTCGCTGCCCGAGCGGGCGCAGCCACCCATGAACCCAACGCAAGACCGCCCGATTGGTTCACCCGCGTCGGTCTTGCCGACCGAATACCTCAGAAAGGCTTTGACAGACCCCGCCCCGCAATCGCACTTTCGCGGCGACCCGGCACGCAAGCCGCCACCCGCGCCGAAACCAAGTCACAGCGACGAAAGCGGAACTTGATGACCCCACAGGATCGCATCGCCAATCTGCCGATCTGGACGGGCAGGGTGCAGATCGAACCGCTGGGCGGCGGCATCACCAATCTGAATTTCGTGGTGCAGGACGCCACCCGCCGCGCCGTGGTGCGGATCGGTGACGATCTTCCGGTGCACCAGATCCTGCGGTTCAACGAACTTTCCGCCAGCCGCGCGGCCCATGCGGCCGGGGTGTCGCCGGCCGTGCTGCATGCCGAACCCGGTGTGCTGGTCATCGACTTCATCGACGGGCGCACCATGACAGCCGCAGACCTGCGCACGCCCGCGCTGCTGGATCAGGCGCTGGACATGGTCGCGCAGGCCCATCGCCGGATTCCGCGCTTTCTGCGCGGGCCCGTCCTGACCTTCTGGGTATTCCACGTCATCCGCGACTATGCCGCCACCCTGACCGACGCCGCCAGTCCGCATCTGCCGCTGCTGCCCCATCTGCTGACCCAGGCGCAAGACCTGGAATCCGCCGTCGGCCCGATCGATCTGGTGTTCGGCCACAACGATCTGCTGCCCGGCAATTTCATGCACGACGGCAGCCGGATGTGGCTGATCGACTGGGATTATGCCGGTTTCAACTCGCCCCTGTTCGATCTGGGCGGGCTGGCAGCCAACAACGCCCTTGCGCCCGATCAGGAAACCCATGTTCTGACCCGCTATTTCGGCCGCACCCCTGACCCGGCGCTGACGGGGCGCTACCTTGCGATGAAAGCCGCATCCGCCCTGCGCGAAACCCTGTGGAGCATGGTGTCGGAACAGCATTCCACACTGGATTTCGATTACGCGGCCTATACGTCTGCCAACCTTTCCACCTACCGGACCGCGCGCGACGCGTTCCTGCAATTTCGAGGCTGATATGCACGATCTGCCCACCACCGCCCGCGCCGTCATCATCGGCGGTGGCATCATCGGCTGCTCCACTGCCTATCACATGGGCAAGCTGGGCTGGACCGACACCGTTCTGCTGGAACGCAAGAAACTGACCTCCGGCACGACGTTCCATGCCGCCGGGCTGGTCGGGCAGTTGAGGACGTCGGCCAATATCACGCAATTGCTGGGCTATTCGGTCGACCTCTACAAACGGCTTGAGGCGGAAACCGGGTTGCAGACCGGATGGAAGATGAACGGCGGCCTGCGTCTTGCCTGCAACGCCGAACGCTGGACGGAAGTCAAACGGCAGGCCACCACCGCGCATTCCTTCGGTCTGGAAATGCACCTCTTGACCCCGCAAGAGGCGCAGGACCTGTGGCCGCTGATGACGATCGACGATCTGGTGGGCGCGGCCTACCTTCCGACCGACGGTCAGGCCAATCCGTCGGACATCACGCAAAGCCTTGCCAAGGGCGCGCGGATGGCCGGGGTGAAGATCTTCGAGGACACGACCGTCACCCGCATCATCGTGGAAAACGGCCGCATCCGGGGTGTCGAAACCCCGTTCGGAACCATCGAATGCGAGAAGGTGATCGCTTGCGCCGGGCAGTGGACCCGCACGCTGGCCGCCACCGTGGGCGTGAACGTCCCCCTCGTCTCGGTCGAGCACCAATACATGGTCACCGAACGGATCGAGGGCGTTACCCCGGACCTGCCCACCCTGCGCGACCCCGACCGGCTGACCTACTGGAAAGAGGATGTCGGCGGTCTGGTCTGGGGCGGGTATGAGCCGAACCCCAAACCCTGGGCGTTGAATGGAATCCCCGAGGAGTTCCACTTCGACCTGCTGACATCGGACTACGACCACTATTCGCAGTTCATGGACAACGCCATCGCCCGCGTGCCGGCCCTTGCCACGGCGGGCGTCAAGCAACTGATCAACGGCCCGGAATCCTTCACGCCGGACGGGAACTTCATTCTGGGTGAGGCACCCGAGCTCAGGAACTTCTACGTCGGCGCGGGCTTCAACGCCTTCGGCATCGCCTCGGCAGGGGGGGCGGGCATGGCCTTGGCCGAATGGGCCGCCACCGGGGCCGCCCCCTATGACCTGTGGCCCGTCGACATCCGCCGCTTTGGCCGGGTCCACCAGTCCACCGACTGGGTCCGTGCCCGCACCTTGGAAGCCTATGGCAAGCACTACACCATCGCCTGGCCGTCCGAAGAGATGCGTTCCGTCCGCCCGACCCGCCGCTCACCGCTTTATGCCCACCTTAAAGCGGCCGGAGCCTGCTTTGGTGAGAAACTCGGCTGGGAGCGCCCGAACTGGTTCGCCGACCTCGCCGCAGGAGAAACCCCGGTGGACCGCTATTCCTATCAGCGCCCCGGCTGGTTTTCCGCCGTCGCCCGCGAACACCACGCGGCCCGGACCGCAGCCGTTGTGATCGACCAGACCTCCTTCGCAAAGTTCACCCTGAAAGGCCCCGGGGCCGCCGCCGCGCTGAACTGGATCGCCGCCGGCAACGTCGATCGGGCCGTCGGCAGTCTGACCTACACCCAGATGCTGAACCCCAAGGGCGGAATCGAGGCGGACGTGACCGTTGCCCGTGTGGCGGTGGATGAATTCTACATCGTCACCGGCACCGGCTTTGCCACCCGTGATTTCGACTGGATCGACCGCAATCTGACGGGTGATTGCCAGCTTGTCGACGTTACTTCCGGGTCGTCCGTCCTGTCGCTGATGGGTCCGCACGCGCGCCAGGTTCTGTCGGCGGTGACCGATGCCGACCTGTCAAATGCCGCGTTCCCCTTTGCCACCGCGCGGCGCATCTCGGTCGCGGGCTGCCCGGTGCTGGCGTTGCGGGTGACCTATGTCGGCGAGTTGGGGTGGGAGCTTCACATGCCGACCGACGTCGCGGTGACGGTGTACGAGGCGCTGATGGTGGCGGGGGGGCCTCACGGACTGACCAACGCGGGCTACCGCGCCATCGAAACCCTGCGGCTGGAAAAGGGCTATCGGGCCTGGGGGTCCGACATCGGGCCGGATCATACACCGGTCGAGGCCGGGTTGGCCTGGGCGTGCAAGCTGAAATCCGGGGTGGATTTTCAGGGGCGGGCGGCACTGCAGGCGCAACTGGCGGGCGGGGTCAGGAAGCGGCTGGCGTGCTTTACAGTCGACGACCCGTCGGTGATTCTGCTGGGCCGCGAGACGATCACCCGAAACGGGGTGCGGGCGGGCTGGCTGTCATCGGGCGGGTTCGGGCATACGGTGGGTTTGCCCATCGGGCTCGGCTATGTCCGCAATCCGGATGGGGTGACGGACCAGTACATGACCAGCGGCGACTATGCGCTTGAGGTGGCGTCGGAGATCATTCCCGCGAGGCTGCATCTCCAGCCGCTCTACGATCCGGCGAATGCGCGGGTTCGTTCCGTGGAATAGCGTTGGCTTCGCGTGGCCATCGCTGTCCTTTTGAAACCGGCTGATGAACCTTCCAGTGGAAGGTTCATCGGTTTCATTGCCCAAAAGCCGCAAGGCGTTGGGCAAGGCGCGTTGCGCAGCAAGCCGTCCGCCTCCAATCTGCCCGCGCCTGCCTGGGCTGGCGCGGCTTCGCGCCTGCCAAGGGGCAGGCAGGCGCGGGCAGATTTGTCGGTGGACAAATCTGCCAAAAACCCTTGCGCCTCAGATATCGATCGTATTGTCATGCTCCCACCGCGAGAAATGCGCGGTGTAGCTGTCCCATTCCTGCCGTTTCAGCTTCAGATAGGCATTCGAGAACGACGTCCCCATCAACGCCTTCAGCGTCTCGTCCTTGTCATAATCCCGCAACGCGTCCAGCAGGTTCAGCGGCAGTTTGGGCGCATTGGTGACGGTGTGGCCTTGGGTGTACATGTCGATGTCATGGCGGCGGCCGGGGTCGGCCTTGCGGCGGACACCGTCCAGCCCCGCCGCGATGATGACCGCCTGCAAGAGATAGGGGTTCGCCGCCCCGTCCGGCAGGCGCAACTCGAACCGCCCCGGCCCGGGCACCCGCACCATGTGGGTGCGGTTGTTGCCGGTCCACGTCACCGTGTTGGGGGCCCATGTCGCGCCCGACGTGGTGCGCGGCGCGTTGATGCGCTTGTAGCTGTTGACGGTCGGGTTACAGATCGCTGCCAGCGCCGAGGCATGGGTCATGATGCCGCCAAGAAAGGTCCGGCCCCGGTCCGACAGGCCCAGTTCCTTGCTGTCATCGGAAAACGCATTCGTCTTGCCGTCCAGATCCCAGACCGAGATATGGGCGTGGCAGCCCGATCCGGTCAGCCCCTTGAACGGCTTCGGCATGAAGCTGGCGCGCAGCCCATGTTTTTCGGCGACCGACTTCATCATGAACTTGAAAAAACTGTGCTTGTCAGCGGTTTGCAGGGCGTCGTCATACTTCCAGTTCATCTCGAACTGGCCGCAGGCATCTTCGTGGTCGTTCTGGTACGCCTCCCATCCAAGCGCGAGCATGTAGTCACAAACCTCTGAGATCACGTCATAACGCCGCATCACCGCCTGCTGGTCGTAGCACGGCTTCTCGGCGGTGTCATAGGGGTCCGAAACCTTGTCGCCTTCCGGTGTCAGCAGGAAGAATTCCGGCTCCACCCCGGTTTTCACCCGCAGACCTTCCTTCGCCGCCTCGTCCACCAACCGCCGCAGCACGTTGCGCGGGGCCTGTTCGACCGGTGCACCCTCCATCACGCAGTTGGATGCGAGCCAGGCGACCTCGGGTTTCCACGGCAGTTGGATCACCGACGCCGGATCGGGCACCGCCATCATGTCGGGGTGGGCAGCGGTCAGGTCAAGCCAGGTCGCGAACCCGGCAAATCCGGCCCCCTCCACCGCCATGTCGTTGATCGCCTGTGCGGGCACCAGTTTCGCCCGCTGTCCGCCGAACAGATCGGTGTAGGACACCATGAAGTATTTGATGCCTTTCGCCTTGGCATAACTTTCCAGATCCGCCGCCATCACCGTCCCCTGTCTTATGTTTTTGATTAAAAGCCGTTTCGTCCCGGTATCCAGTTGGTCCCCGCCAGGGGCACGCCCGCCATCGCCGCCGCCTCAAGGGTAAGGGCGCAAAGGTCTTCGGGTTCAAGGTTGTGCAGGTGGTTCTTGCCGCAGGCCCGCGCAATGGTCTGCGCCTCCAGCGTCATCACCTTGAGGTAGTTCTTCAGCCGACGCCCGCCCAGAACCGGGTCGAAGCGGCCGTAAAGTTCGGGGTCCTGCGTGGTGATCCCGGCGGGGTCGCGGCCTTCGTGCCAATCGTCATAGGCCCCTGCCGTGGTGCCCAGCTTGTTGTATTCGGCCTCGTGCACCGGGTCATTGTCCCCCAATGCGATCATCGCCGCCGTCCCGATCGAACAGGCATCGGCCCCCAGCGCCATCGCCTTGGCTACATCGGCGCCCGTCCGGATGCCACCCGACACGATCAGTTGCACCTTGCGATGCATGTTCAGGTCCTGCAGCGCCTTCACCGCCTGCGGGATGCAGGCGAGGATCGGCAT
>JAIYDJ010000028.1 GCA_027487575.1 Rhodobacter sp.
GGAATCCGGGCGCTATGGCGATTACGGCGAAGAGATGCTGCGCATCACCGACCGCCAGAAGCGCGATCTTCTGTACGGTCCCACGAACGAAGAGATGATCACCGACATCTTCCGCAGCCATGTCACCAGCTACAAGGAACTGCCGCTGACGCTGTACCACATCCAGTGGAAGTTCCGCGACGAGATGCGCCCCCGCTTTGGCGTGATGCGCGGCCGCGAATTCCTGATGAAGGATGGCTACAACTTTGACATCGACCGCGACGCGGCGCTGCATGCCTATAACCGCCATATGGTCAGCTATCTGCGCACCTATGAACGCATGGGCCTGACCGCCATTCCGATGCGCGCGGCATCGGGCCCCATCGGCGGCGACAACACCCACGAGTTTCTGGTGCTGGCCACGACGGGCGAATCCGAAGTGTTCTTCGACTCGGCCGTGACCGAATTGAAACTGGGCAACCGCGAGGTCGATTACGACGACCGCGCCGCCGTGGCCAAAGTGTGCGAGGAATTCACCACGCTTTATGCCCGGACCGACGAAACCCACGATGCCGCCTTGTTCGACACCATCCCCGAAGAACGCCGCAAGGTCGCGCGGGGGATCGAGGTGGGGCAGATCTTCTATTTCGGCACCAAGTATTCCGAGGCGATGGGGGCCACGGTCGTGACACCCGAAGGTACCCGCGTACCGGTCGAGATGGGCTCTCATGGTATCGGGGTCAGCCGTCTGCTGGGCGCGATCATCGAGGCGAGCCATGACGACAAGGGGATCATCTGGCCCGAAGGCGTGACACCGTTCCCGGTCGGCATCGTGAACCTCAAACAGGGCGACGCGGCGGCGGATGCGGCCTGCGAGGGGCTTTACAGGGCGCTGATGGCAAAAGGTCTGGAGCCGCTCTACGACGACCGCGAGGAACGGGCCGGGGCAAAGTTCGCGACGATGGATCTGATCGGCCTGCCGTGGCGGATCACCGTCGGGCCGCGCGGTCTGGCGAACGGCGTGGTCGAATTGACCTCGCGGCGGACGGGCGTTTCCGAAGAACTGACCCCGGACGCAGCCGTCGCCCGCATCGCAGCGATCTACGACGGGGTCTAGCGGGACCCAACGTGCTGACCTGCTGTCACGGCTGGCAGGTTGGCACCCATGCACCCGTCAGGCGCGGTCCGGCACAGGCGCTTGGCCCGAAGGACACGGAGAATACAGGCGCGACCGACCGGCAAGGCGGTGGCGCTGATCAGTTGGCAAGCCGGTCGGCGTTGATCTCGACCAGGACCGTCGCGCCGGATTTCGCCCATTCGTAGCTGATCGAACCGCCAAGCTGGCCTTCCAGCGCCTGACGCACCAGCTTGCTGCCGTAGCCTTGGGTTTCGGCAGGTATAACCTCGGGGCCGCCCTGTTCGGTCCAGGTGATGCGCACCGCGTCACCTGCCAGAACCCCCGAGACATCCAGCACGCCCTCCTCGACCGACAGCGAGCCGTATTTCAGCGAGTTGGTGGCCAGTTCGTGGACGATCAGCGCCAGCGAGGCGGCCGCGTTCTGGCCCACGCCCATGCGGGGAACGGCAATGCGGATGCGTCCGGCAAAGGCGCCCTTGTCGTCGTAGGGGTCCAGCAGAACCGCAAAGATATCGCCCAGCAGGGCGGCGCTGCCCTGATTGCCGGGCAGCGGGCGGACCAGATCATGCGCCCGCCCCAGCGCCGTCAACCGCCGTGTCAGTTGCTGGGCCATGTCTTCGACGCCCGCCGAGGTGCGTGAGGTGATCCGCGCCAGACCCGACGCCACCGACAGCAGGTTCTTCACGCGGTGGCTCATCTCGCCCGCCAGCAGTTCGCTGCTTTCCTCGGCCTGCTTGCGCCCGGTGACATCAAGAAAGACCCCTGTCATGGTCCTGCGCTGGATGTCCTCGTCACTGCCCCGGCCCCGTGCCGAAATCCAGCGGACCTCCTCGTCCAGCAGGGTGCGGAAGTCGATCTCGTAGGGTCCGATCACCGCCCGCGTGGCGACATAGGCGGACCGGACACGGTCACGGTCGGTGGGATGGATCTTCTCGGACAGATGTTCGAAGGTCAGCGCCGTTTGCGCCGGGACGTCCCACATCGCATAGCCGCGCTCATCCATCTGGATGTCATCCGAGTCGACGTTCCAAACCCACAAGGAGATGCCCGCCGCATCTACGGCACGGGCCATGGCATCATAGCTCCAGCGGGTTTCAACGCTTGATGCACACATCGTCCGTCTCCGATCGCGCCAGTGCCGGGTTCCGCACAAAAGACACGTATGCCTGTTTCCCCGCTCCCATGCAAACAATGCCTGACAGGTGGCACCGGGCCAATCTGACGGGGCATACGCAGAGCCGCCTCGTTTGCCTTTCGCGTTCGCATCCCCTACCTTGCGCGCAAGACGGATCAGGAGCGTTGGCATGGAATATCGGCGATTGGGCAAGTCCGGGCTGAAGGTGTCGGAGTTTTCCTATGGCTCCTGGGTCACCTTCGCCAAGCAGGTCGATGTGGAACCCGCGAAAGAGATGCTGTCGGCCGCCTATGAGGCGGGCATCAACTTTTTCGACAACGCCGAAGGCTATGAACAGGGCCGGTCCGAACTGGTCATGGGGCAGGCGATCGAGGAACTCGGCTGGTCGCGCGACAGTTACATCGTGTCATCCAAGGTGTTCTGGGGCGGGCCGAAACCCACACAGCGCGGGTTGTCGGCCAAGCATGTGACCGACGCCTGCCACGCGGCGCTGCGGCGGCTCAGGGTGGATTATCTGGACCTTTACTTCTGCCACCGCCCCGATCTGGACACGCCGATCGAAGAAACCGTGCGGGCGATGCACAATCTGGTCCTGCAGGGCAAGGTTCTCTATTGGGGCACCTCGGAATGGTCGGGTCAGCAGATCACCGAGGCGCATCTGGTGGCGCGGAGCTGTGGGCTGACTCCGCCCACGATGGAACAGCCGCAATACAACCTGTTCGAGCGGCAAAAGGTCGAGGCGGACTATCTGCCGGTCTATCCGATGGGTCTGGGCACCACGATCTGGTCGCCGCTCGCCTCGGGGATGCTGACCGGCAAATACAGCGAAGGCATCCCGCAGGACAGCCGCGCCAACCTGCCGGGCTATGAGTGGATTCGTGACCGGCTGGCCAGTGCGGACGGCCGGGCAAAGCTGGACAAGGTCCGCGCGTTGTCGCAACTGGCGGGGCAGGTGGGGATGCCGGTGCACCATCTGGCGCTGCTGTGGTGTCTGCAGAACCCCAACGTGTCGACCGTCATCCTTGGCGCATCGCGTCTGGCGCAACTGACCGACAATCTGGCGGCGCTGGAGGCGAAGGCGCTTATGACCCCCGAGGTGATGGCCGCCATCGAGGCCATCGTGGACAACAGGCCCAAGGGACCCGAACGCTTCTAGGATGCGTTGACCGTTGCGGTGTGGACGGCGGAGGTGGGTGGCATGTGGCGCATTCTGGCGATGATCGGCGGGATTACGGGGGCGGCGGGCCTGTCGCAGTTCCCCGAGTTCTCGCAGCAATATCTGCAGCGTCTGGCGGGAAAGGTTGACGCACTGACCGCCGTGGTGGCTGATTTCGACGCTTCGGCCAGCCGCAACGGCCTGACGCGGGAGGCGGCGCTGGCCGAGTTGACCGGGACGGATTTTCTGGCCGACCGGCAGACCGACCTGCGGCGCAGCTTTGCCGATCACGAACGTCTGCAGGCCGATCTGGCCGAACTGCGCTCGGCTTCGCCGCTGGAACGGCTGACGATGCCGCAGCGGATGGGGGACGGCGAAACGCTGGCCGCCGCCTGGGCCGACTTCCGCCCGGCGATCCCGGCCACGCTGGACGGCGCGGTAACGGCGGGGGTGGGCTATGTCGCGGGCTGGGGGTTGCTGGCCGGGCTGTGGTCGCTGCTGCTTTGGCCATTCCGGCGCAGCACCCACTAGAGTCGCCGCAACGTGATGTCGCGCGCAGGGCGTCGGCTTGACCCCGCCCGCCGCACGCCCCATGCTGTGCCGAAAAAGAAAGAGCAGCCTTGGCCTCCACCGCCCCGTTTTCCCGTTTCGAACGCATGATCGCATGGCGCTATCTGCGCGCCCGCCGCGCCGAAGGCGGGGTCAGCACGATGACATGGATCAGCCTGATCGGTATCACGCTGGCGGTGTTCGCGCTGATCGCGACGCTGGCGGTGCGGGCGGGGTTCCGGGCCGAGTTCGTGGACACCATTCTGGGCGCAAACGCGCATGTCACCGTCTATTCGGCAGGGCAGGTCACCGAGACCGGCCAACTGGTCAAGGGTTTCTCCGAGTATGCCGCGATTGCAGCCGAACTTTCCGCCATCCCCGGCGTGACCCGCGCGGCACCGCTGATCAAGGGGCAGGTGATGGTCACCGCCGGGCAGGGCAATACGGGGGCCGAGGTGTTCGGCATCGCCCGCGCCGATCTTGAAACCATCCCGCGCGTGGGCATCGGGGCTGACGCCTACGGCGACATCGCGGCCTTCGACCGGGGCATCGCCATCGGGTCGGGTGTGGCGCAGCAGATGGGCGTGACCGTGGGCGACAAGCTGCGCCTGATCGCGCCATCGGGTGTCAAGACCGCCTTCGGCACCAGCCCCCGCGTGAACGCTTATGAGGTGGTCTATATCTTCACGTCCGGCAACTACGCCATCGACCGGACCCGCATCTACATGCCCTTCGCCGAGGCGCAGAGCTATTTCAACCGCGAGGGGCTGGCCGACGAATTCGAGGTGATGGTCGAGGACCCCGAGGATGTGGGCCGCTATGACGTGCTACTGTCCCGGGTGGGCGGGCCTGCGGCGATGCTGTGGACATGGCGGGATTCGTCGGGGGCCTTCCTGCGCGCGCTCGATATCGAGGACAACGTGATGTTCGTCATCCTGTCGATCCTTGTGCTGATCGCGTCGATGAACATCATTTCCGGCCTGATCATGCTGGTCAAGAACAAGGGCCGCGACATCGGCATCTTGCGCACGATGGGCCTGACCGAAGGCTCGATCCTGCGGGTGTTCTTCATGTGCGGGGCCTTCACCGGGCTGGTCGGCACGTTGGCCGGGGTGATGCTGGGGTGCCTCTTCGCCATCTACATCGACACGATCTTTTCCGCCGTGAACTATCTGGCGGGGGGCGGGGTCTGGGACCCGTCGATCCGGGGGATCTACGCACTGCCCGCGAAACTGCAGATGCAGGACGTGCTGTCGGCGGTGGCGCTGTCGCTGGGCCTGTCGTTCGGGATCACGCTGTTTCCGGCGCGGCGCGCGGCACGGATGAACCCGGTCGAGGCGCTGCGCTATGAGTGAATGGGCACTGGACCTGTCGGGGATCGAAAAGGGCTACAACCGGGGCAAACCTTCGGAGGTGATCGTGCTGCGCGGCGCGACCGTTCGGGTGGGCGTGGGCGAGGTGGTGGCGCTGGTCGCACCGTCAGGTGCCGGAAAATCGACGCTGCTGCACATCGCAGGGCTGCTCGACACGGCCGACAGCGGGCAGGTGCGGCTGTCGGGCCGCGACATGACCGGGCTTTCGGACCGCGAGCGCACGGCGGCGCGGCGCGAACAGGTCGGCTTCATCTATCAGTTCCACCACCTGCTGCCCGAGTTTTCGGCGCTGGAAAACATCGTTCTGCCGCAGCTTGCCAATGGTGTGGATGCCCGCACCGCCGAAGCCCGCGCGATGGACCTGCTGACCCGCACCGGCATCGCGCCCCGCGCGCGCCACCGCCCCGCCGAACTGTCAGGCGGCGAGCAGCAGCGCGTGGCGTTCTGCCGGGCGCTGGCCAATGCGCCGCGCCTTCTGCTGGCGGATGAGCCGACCGGCAACCTCGACCCCGGCACATCGGATCAGGTGTTCGCCGCGCTGATGGCTGTGGTGCGCGATACCGGCCTGTCCGCGCTGATTGCGACACACAACCTTGACCTTGCGGCGCGGATGGACCGCATCGTGCGGCTGGACAAGGGGCAGGTCGTCTGACCGCACGGCTTGCTTTGCATCAAGGCGCGGGGAGTTGCCGCGTTCCATAAAGGCCGAAACGTCAGGAGAATTGCCATGAAAATGCTGTCCGTGACCCTGCTGGCCGCTGCCGCATCGCTGATCGTCGTGGCCTGCACCATGCCCGCGCCCGAACCCGTCCCGACCGGAGCCGAGGATTTTGCCGCCTATTGCGTGGTCTGTCACGGCGACGGCGGCAAGGGCGACGGTGCCATGGCCGCCACGCTGGCGCGCCGACCGGCCGATCTGACGACGCTGGCCAAGCGTAACGGCGGCACCTTTCCCGCGACCCGCGCGATGTCGCACATCTGGGGCTATACCGATGGCCGCGACGGAGGGCGGATCATGCCGAACTTCGGCCCGCTGTTGCAGGGCGAGTTGGTGCCTTATGACGGCGGCGACGGCATCCTGACGCCGACCCCGATCCGGCTGGTGCAACTGGCAGAATATGTGAAGGGGCTGGGGGGTTAGGGCGCGGCGGACGCCACCCGCGGCATCTGCCCGGCAATCTCCAGCACCAGTTTGCGGCGCACCGCATCGGCGAAATTCTCGCGTCCCCGCGCGGGCAAGACAAAGGCCCCCGGCCCGCCGATGATCTGGTCGGTGTAGATGTCCGCCAACCCGTCACCGCAGCTTTCGCAGATGATCGGCAGCCCGTTGATCGTGATCCCCGCCGCCACCACCGCCGCGCGCGCGTCGGCAATCGACGGCCCGCTGAAATTCCCCGCCGAGTCGCCGGAAAAGTCGATCACCCGGCGCAGCCCGGTGATCTGGTTCTGCTCCAGCAGCCGCTGCCCTTCCAGCAGCGCCGCGCCAATGGCATTGCGCCCCGACGCGAGCCTTGGCGGGCCCAGCAGCGCCGCCGCAAACGCCTCGGCGGTTTCCGCGCTGTCGATGACCGTCCAGTCCACCACCACCGCCTGATTGGCCGCCCATTCAACGTAGGTCACCGCCACGCTGCCCGTCAGATTGCCCCGGATCGCCGATGCCGAGCGCTTTTATATTCGAATTTCTCGAATTCAGGAGGTTCAATGATCTCCTTCTTTGGAAAAAAACGGCTCCTGATTCGCGAGATTACCGACATTTCACTATCCTTAAAGCATCTTTGGCATCACACATTGGGGTTCTCAATTCGTTGTGAAATGTAGCATCATTCACACATCCAACTCCTCCACAAACCGTGCGTTCTCCTGGATATACTGGAAGCGCAGTTCCGGCCGTTTGCCCATCAGCCGGTCCACCAGCCCCGTTGTCTCCACCCGCGTGTCGTCGTCGATCGACACCCGGATCAGCTTGCGCGTCAGGGGGTTCATCGTGGTGTCCTTCAGGTCCTTGGCGTCCATCTCGCCCAGACCCTTGAACCGCTGCACGTCGATCTTTCCCTTTCCGCCCAGACCCTTGGCCAGCCAGACCTCTTTCTCGGCATCGTCGGCCACATACATGCGGCGCGGGCCCTGCGTCAGGCGGTACAAGGGGGGACAGGCCAGATAGAGGTGCCCCTTGTCGATCAGGGCCGGCATCTGGGTGAAGAAGAACGTCATCAGCAGGCTGGCGATATGCGCGCCGTCGACGTCGGCGTCGGTCATGATGATGATCTTTTCATAGCGCAGATCGTCGACCTTGAACCGCGCGCCCATCTGCACGCCCAACGCCTCGCAGATGTCGCGGATTTCCGAGTTGTCGTTCAGCTTCGACGACGCCGCCCCCAGCACGTTCAGGATTTTTCCCTTCAACGGCAGCAGCGCCTGCGTTTCGCGCAGGCGCGCGCCCTTGGCCGATCCGCCCGCAGAATCGCCCTCGACGATGAACAATTCGGTGCCTTCGCGCGATTTGGCGGTGCAGTCGGTCAGTTTGCCGGGCAGACGCAGCTTTTTCGTCGCGGTCTTGCGCTGGGTCTCTTTCTCGGCCCGGCGTTTCAGCCGTTCCTCGGCCCGCAGCACGAGGAAATCGAGGATCGCCCCAGCAGACCGGCTGTCATTGGCAAGCCATGTGTCGAAATGGTCGCGCACCGCCCCTTCGACAAACCGCGCGGCCTCTTCGGTGGACAGCCGGTCCTTGGTTTGCCCGACGAATTGCGGATCGCGGATGAAGACAGAGATCAGCGCGCAACCCCCGGTCAGCATGTCCTCGCGGGTGATCAGGTCGGCCTTGCGGTTCTTGACCATCTCGCCGTAGGCCCGCACGCCTTTCAGCATGGCCGCCCAGAACCCTGCCTCGTGCGTGCCGCCCTCGGGGGTGGGCACCGTGTTGCAGTAGGACTGGATGAATCCGTCGCGCACCGGCGACCAGTTGATCGCCCATTCCACAGACCCCGGCACACCGTACTTGTCCTGAAACTGCACCTTTCCGGCAAAGGGGCGGTCGGCGTAGGTGGTGGTCTTTTCAAGCTGGTCCGACAGGTAATCCGCCAGCCCGCCGGGGAAGTGGAACACCGCCTCCTGCGGCATGTCCTCGTCCGGTACGGCCGACTTCCAGCGGATTTCCACGCCTGAGAACAGATAGGCCTTGGACCGGACCATCTTCATCACGCGCATCGGCTTGAAATGCAGCGAGCCGAAGATCTGCGCGTCGGGGTGGAAGGTCACGCTGGTGCCCCGCCGGTTCGGAGCGGGACCGATCTTCTGGATCGGGCCCTGCGGGATGCCCCGCGCGAAGCACTGCGCGTAAAGCTCGCGGTTGCGGGCCACCTCGACCCGCATGGTGTCGGACAGAGCGTTGACCACAGACGAGCCGACCCCGTTCAACCCGCCGCTGGTTGAATAGGCCTTGCCGGAAAACTTGCCGCCCGCATGCAGCGTGCACAAGATCACCTCCAGCGCCGACTTGCCCGGAAACTTGGGGTGCGGATCGACCGGGATGCCACGCCCGTTGTCGCGGATCGTGATGGAATAGTCGGCGTGCAGGTCCACCTCGATCCGATTGGCATGGCCTGCCACCGCCTCGTCCATCGAGTTGTCCAGAATTTCGGCCACCAGATGGTGCAGGGCGCGTTCGTCCGTGCCGCCGATGTACATGCCGGGCCGCTTGCGCACCGGTTCCAGTCCTTCAAGGACTTCGATCGAGGAGGCGTCATAGGTTTCGGGCTGGGCCGAAAGAAGGTCGGATGCCATGCGATGCTCGATTCTGGGTTTTGCGGCGTTCGGCAGCGATTAGATCATCCCGACGGCATGGGACGCAAGATGTGGGGTCGTTGCGGGCGGGGGCCGTGCCGGGTAGGGTCGGGAAAACCACGGGAGTTCAGGATATGCGCATACTGTTCACGGGCGGGTCGGGCAAGGCGGGACGGCATGTGATTGCCTATCTGACAGCGCAGGGGCACCGGGTGATGAATGTCGACAAGGTTCCGCTGAATCATCCCGACGTGCATGACCTGATTGCCGACATCACCGATGCCGGGCAGATGTATTCCGCGATGCGGACCTACGCGGGCTTTGACGAGATGGAGGCAGGCACCGGCGCGCAGACCTTCGACGCCGTGGTGCATTTCGCCGCCGTTCCGCGCCTGCTGCTGGCACCGGACCCCGAGACCTACCGCGTCAACGTTCTGGGCACCTACAACGTGCTGGAAGCGGCGGTGAAGATGGGCATCCGCAAGGTGATTGTTGCCAGTTCGGAAACGACCTATGGCGTCTGTTTCTCGGATGGCGTCACGGACCCCAAGGTGCTGCCGCTGGACGAGGATTATGACATCGACCCGATGGACAGCTACGGCATGTCGAAGGCGGTGAACGAGGTCACCGCCCGCAGCTTTCAGCGCCGGTCGGGGGCCGACATCTATGCGTTGCGGATCGGCAACGTGATCGAACCCGATGAATACCACCGTTTTCCGGGGTTCTTCGCCGACCCCGGCGTGCGGCGTCGCAACATCTTCTGCTACATCGACGCGCGCGATCTGGGGCAGATCGTCGACCTGTGCCTGAAGAAGGACGGGCTGGGCTTTCAGGTGTTCAACGCCACCAACGACACAAACTCGGTGTGCCAACCCAACGCGGAACTGCTGGATCGCTTCTTTCCGGGGGTGCCGCTGTCGCGTGAGATCGGGCCTTACGAAAGCCTGTTGTCCAACCGCAAGATCAAGGATGTGCTGGGGTTCGCCGAACAGCACAACTGGCGGCGCTACGTGCCGGACCCTGCGGCCTGACCCGGCGCGTCAGGCCGGCTCTGCCATCCGTGCCGCCCACATCGCGGCAAAGGCGGGGCGCGCCTGACAGCGTTCCAGCCAGTCCTTCACTTTGGGAAACTCGCCCAGCAGGGTGGGGTGGCCTTGCGCATAGCGCAGGCATTCGGCGGTGTTGAGGTCGGCCACGGTGAAACGGCCGCCGACAAGCCAGTCATGGTCGTGGAAATGGCTTTGCAGGCGGCGCAGCGGGCGGCGCAGTTTTTCGCAGTTCACCGCAATGGCAGCCTGCCCCTCGGCGGTTTTATCGCCGCCATCGCCCATCGTGTAAAGGATTTCGATCGCCGGACCTTCCACAGAGGTAACGGCGAACAGCGCCCATTGTTCCATGAGCGCCAGTTCGGCATCCGACGACGGTCCCAGCGGGCCGCCATGGCGGCGGGCGATGTAAAGCGTGATCGCCATCGATTCTGTCAGGACCAGATCGCCATCGACCATGGCCGGGATCTGCCCCTGCGGGTTGACCGCCAGAAAGCCGGGCGAGGCGGTGTGCAGCGGGGCGCCGGGGGCATCCGCGTCGGGCAGCCGGTAGGACTGGATTACCGGCACATGAGTGAACGGCGTGCCGGTTTCCCCAAGCAGCCACAGCGGCCGTGACGCGCGCGACCGGTAGACTCCATACAGGGTGATCATGTCGGTTCTCCTCGAAGGTTGCGGCAATCCTAGCCGCCGCTGACCGGTTTGGGTAGGGCGGGGGTGTGGAATTCCCCACTTTTACCGCTTTGGATCGCGGCGGGGCGTGGATCGGCCCGGAAATGTCTTGCCCGGTGCGCGAGGCTGAGCGAGTTTCGCACATGGCCTCTTTTCAGCAAACATTGGACGGAACGCCCTTGATCAGGCGGGATCAGCGCGCCGAGATCGTGGACCGGCTCTATGATGTCGCCCTGGACCCGATGCGTCTGGAGGATCTGGTGGACGCCTGGGAAATGCATATGGGCCCCCTGCGCCAGGACCCGCTGGAGAATGCAGCGCCGCTTTGCGACCCCGAGATAGATCAGCACCTGCGCCGCGCCGCGCTGTTCCTCGACCGGCTGGAGGCGACTCGCGACGATGCCGTCTACCGGTCGGTTCTGGATGACATCCCCCGGTCGGCGGCCTTCATCAGCGACGGCGGGCAAAGCGTGACGGCCATCAACCGGCCGGCGGCCATCGCGTTCGGTCTGACCGAAGGGGCGGCACTGTCGCGTCTGCCGTTCGAACCCGACGACATCCGCGTCCTGAACAATGCGATCCAGCGGGCCGTTTCGGGGCGGGCGACGCAGGCGGTCACGCTGCGGGTGCGGTCCACCATCACCGGCAGTCCGGTCATCCTGCGCGTCGGGCCGGTCGAAAGCTTTGAAGCCCGCCCGCTGGCGCTGGTCATGTCGACCGAACAGGTCTGGCCCGAAGGGTTCGAACTGACCGTGCAGGAGGCGTTCGGGCTGACTGCGGCCGAAGTGGAAATCGTGCGCGGCATATCGCAGGGCATGCCGCTGAAGGACATCGCCGAAACGCGGGGCCGGTCGGTGGAGACGGTGCGCACGCAGTTGCGCTCGATCCTGGCCAAGTCGGAAACGCACAGCCAGTCCGAACTGGTGCGCGTCGTGCTGGGTCTGATGGACGTGGCAACGATGCCGACCGAAGGCATTGCACCGTCGATCCCGCTGGGAACGATCGATCCCGTGTCCTTCAACCACATGAAGGCGGCGGATGGACGGCGGCTGGAATGGATCGAGTTCGGATCACCCACCGGTGCGCCCTGCCTGTATCTGCATCTGCATTTCGGTCTGATCCGCTGGCCCGCCTCGGCCGAGCGTGCGGCGCGGCTGCGCGGGTGGCGGGTGATCGTTCCGGTCCGGGCGGGATACGGCCAGACAAACCCTTTGCCGCGCGGGGCAAACCATCTGGACGGAGTGGTGACGGATTATCTGACGGTGTTGGACCGGCTGGGGGTGCGGAAGGCGGCCATCGTGTCCTTGGGCGCGGACCTGCGCTTTGCCGCGGCACTGGCCGCGCGGCGGCCCGCGATGTTCACCGGCATTCTGGGGTGTTCTGCATGTCTGCCGCTGACCCATGCCTTCCAGTACGACCGGATGGGAAAATGGCAGCGGTTCGCGCAGGCCAATGCACGATATGCGCCCAACATCCTGCCGTTCGCGGTCCAGGCCGGCTTTTCCCTGGCCCGGCGCATCGGAAAGGATGTGTTCTTCGCCCGCCTGAATGCCACGTCACGCGCCGACATGGAGTCGCTGTCCCGGCTTGAAATCCGCGAGGCGCTGTTGGCGGGGACCGAGGTTCTGATCGGCGCGCGCATTTCGGCGCATCTGGCGTTCGCCGACGAATGTCTGACCGCCGAGACCGACTGGTCCGGGCTGGTGAAGACCTGTCCGGTGCCGATCATCCTGCTGCAGGGCGATCAGGACCTGCAGGCCCCGGCCGCCACCATCCGCGAGCTGCTGGAGGACTATCCGAATGTGACTGCGCGATTCGTTTCGGGGTCGGGACAGCTTCTGTTCTTTTCGAACTGGGCCATGGCTCTGGATGTTCTGGAAAGATTCCTGCCCCGCCGGTGAACTTTTTGGGGGCTTTACCACAAATGGGGTATGTGCGGCACAACCAGTCGCGGTATTCACGACCCATAGCCGCAAACCTTCAAAGTTACTATATAAATCAACCACTTTCATCCCCGCGAATGGGCGGTGGTACCTTTGGTGCCGCCGCCTTTTGCAGTTTGTGACCTATGACTTATCCCATGCCTTGGCAGGCCCATCGAACGCCCTTACCTTTGCCGCAGGGTTTCGGGAGGTCGACATGATCCGGTGCAATCTGGTGGCAGCGGGGCTTTGGGCCGCGATGTGCGGGGCGGCGGTCGGCCATCCGCATGTCTTTGTGGACACCGGCATCGAGATCATCTTCGATGAACAGGCCCGCGCGACGGCGCTGCGGATAACCTGGTCCTATGACGACCTTTTCTCGATGATGATCGTCGAGGATCGCGACATGGATGCCGATTTCGACGGTATTCTGACCGCAGACGAGACCGTGGCGATCCAGGGGTTCGACATGCAATGGGAACCCGGCTTTGCCGGCGATACCCATGTGCTGGTCGGGGAAGCGCCGCAGGCGCTGTCGGGTCCGTCCGACTGGACCACGACCTATGCCGACGGCCGGTTGACCTCGACCCATGTCCGGCGCTTCGATACCCCGATTGTGCCCGGTGCTGCGCCTCTGGTGGTGCAGGTCTACGATCCCGGTTTCTACACGGCCTACACGATCGCGATGGAAACCAAGCTGACCGGGCGCACCGATTGCACGGCCCAGACGTTCGAGCCCGACCGCGCGGCGGCGGATGAGATCCTGCAGGCGGCGATTGCCGAACAGGCCGGTTCGGCCGATATCGAAGGCGCGTTTCCGGCCATCGGGGCCGCCTATGCCGAAGAGGTCCGGGTCACATGCGCCGCACCTTCCTGATCCTGGGGCTGGCCGTGGCGCTGGGTCTGGCCGCGCTCTGGCTGTCCGGTGGGATGGCCGATCTGCAGCATTTTCTGGTGGATCAGCAGCGCGCGGTGCAGAACCGGCTGGCGGGCGCCGTGCGGGCGTTGCGCGGCGGGCATCCGGGGGCTTTGGCGGGCTTGCTGGCCGTCTGTTTCGGCTACGGGGTGCTGCATGCCGCCGGGCCGGGCCATGGCAAGCTGCTGATCGGCGGCTATGGCTTCGCGCAGCGGGTGCGGCTGCCGTCCCTGGCCTTGATCGCGCTGCTGGCTTCGCTGGCGCAGGCGGCTTTTGCGGTTGCGCTGGTCGGGGGCGGGGTTCTGGTTCTGGGCTGGACCCGCGAACGGCTGGTCGGGGTGGGTGAGGATACGCTGGCTCCGATCGGCACGCTGGCGATCGCCGGGGTCGGCGTGTGGCTGATGTGGCGCGGGATCGCCGGGATGCGCAGGCAGGCCGCATCGCATCGGCCGCACGCCGTCGGCCACGATCATGGGCATGCCGACCACGGGCATCACGGCCATGGGCATCATGATCATGACGCCTCCTGCAACCATGCGCACGGCCCGACCCTGTCGGACATGGACTATGTGACATCCTGGCGCGACGCGGCGGTCCTGATTGCGGGCATCGCGCTCCGGCCCTGTACCGGCGCGCTGTTCCTGCTGATCCTGTGCTTTGGACTTGGCATCGGGGCCTCCGGGGTGGCCGGGACCTTTGCCATGGGCATCGGAACCGCCTGCGTCACCATCGCCGTGGCGGCGCTGGCCGTCTGGGCACGCGAAGGGGTTTTTGCCAGCCTGCCAGGCGCGGGAATGGGCGGAAAACTGGCCGTCGCCCTGCCGGTTGTGCAGGCCCTGGCTGGCGCGCTTGTCGCGGTTCTCGCCCTGTCGCTGTTCGGGCAGGGTGCCTAGAGGTCGCCGTCCGGATCACCAGACCATGCGCACACCGGCCGTCAGCGCAAACGCATCGTTGTCGCCACCGCCGCCCGCCTTGCGGTAGCTGCCTTCGGCATAGGCCGTGGTGCGTTCGCCGATCTCCACCGTTCCCCCCACGCCGATTTCGGCCCAGGTACGGTCGTTGCGGGCCGTCAGCCGCGTGCCATCGACCAGAACCGTCGTTTCGGTCGACAGGTCCCTCAGCAGGTTTCCGATCACATAGAACGTCGTCCCTGGTGCGGCCGGGTCCTGATACTGATAGGCCAGACCCAGACGCGCGGTGGTCATGCTGTGGGTTCCAAGGTCCACCGCATTGCCCTGCGCATCGGTGAAATCGGACGTGGCCAGCCGCCCGAAGGTAAACTGCGCCTGTGGCACCAGCGCACCCTTGGACCCAAGGGCAAAGCGGTGGCCGGCCTCAAGACTGAACCCGGTCAGCGTGCCATCCCGACCCGACGCCAGCGACCCGGCCGCATCCGTCGCGAAGTCGGTGGACAGGCGGTTGAGGCTCAGCTGCGCGTCAAGGTAGAAGCCGCTGTCCAGCGTCCAGGTGGCGGTCAGGCCGACACCTGACGAGGTCATGTCGATGTCTCCCGCCCCTGCGGCGTTGACCACATCCGCCGAGGCGCGCCCGGCCTGCGCGGTCACCCCCACAACCAGATGCCCCGCGCCCGCGTCGTCCAGCACCCGGTCATAGCCGACCTGAAGGCCGCTGTTCGTGAAATCCCAGCTTGCCCCTGCGGTGCTGGCATCGGGCGTCGCACTGCCCCGCCCGCCCGTCAGGTGCAGCCAGAATCCGTCCCGTCCCGCACCAACCTGCCGTTCGCCCACCCGCTGCGCCAGCGTCGGCATCCGCCCGAACGCCCCGAAGGCCAGCGCCGGGGCGGTTTCATAGATCGTCGCCGTCGGACCGACTGCGCCCGTGCTGGACAGGTAGAACCCGTTGTCCCCGGCGTTGTGGGTCAGGTCATAGACGAAAGCCCCCACTTCCAGCGGGTCTTCGTTGGCCAGAAAAAGAACGCCCGGGCATCCGATGTGCCGCCGACGTCTACGACGAGGATACCACGTTCGGTTTCAGCTCCTGCGCCGTTGGCGTTCGACACGCGGATGCCGGTCGGGCCGCCCATGCCCAGTGCCACATCGCCGCCGACGAACAGCCGGTCGGTGGCGGACGTGTCGTCGCCCAAGGCCACGTCGAACCGCAGTTCACCACCCGAGGCGACGAAGTCCCCGTCCACCGAAAAGGTGTCACCCGCGCTGCCATCGTTCAGCCGGATCACGCCGCCCTGGTTGGCGAAGGTTTCAAGACCCGTGAACCGCGTACCCGACAGCGCAACCATGGTGCCCCGGTTGGAAAGGCTGTTCGACCCGGTGTCGAATAGGCTCGTCTGGTTCGGCAGGGTCCAGACACCGCTGGAAAGGTTGATCACGGTGTCGTCGAAGGTCGAGACGTTGACCGTCCCGCCCAGATTGCCGCCGCTGGTGAAATCGGTGCCCCGATCCGACAGGAACGCAGGCCCGGTCTGCGGGAATATCGCCTCCAGCGTGCCGTTGTTCGTCACGAGATAACGATCAAAGTCTGCCGTCGGGCCGTCGGACACCATGCACAGCGCATTCGAATTCGCCCGCACCACCGCGTCGGCCCCGATCAGCACATTGGTCGTGGAGTCCCCGTTGTCGTTTGTAATGGCGACGCCGAGCGTATCGCCTTCGTTGTCGACCCGGCCAAGAATTGTCAGCGAACTGTCCGTGTCGCCCCTTGTGTCGACAACGACGCGGCCCTCGATGTTTGCGGTCGCGCCGATATCGACATCGGCGTTGCCGGTCGTGGAAGCGATCACATTGCCGCGCACCGTGCCGTTCAGCGCGACCCCCACAAACTCACGGCCCTTCACCCCGATATTCCCGTTGATCGCGGCATCTCCGGGTGCCGTCCCGGCTTCCCTGCGACGTGGTGATCAGCAGCACTGCGGCAAGACCAAGCGCCGCCTGCGTGGAACAGAAGGTCTTTTTTTTCAATTGAGCAATCCTGCGAACAAGCGTGCCCGGTCCTGATGACGCCGGGAGCACGACATCAAAATACAAGGCAACGAAAAATCGATTCCGTCGAATCTGTCAACATAAAGCGATTCCGGATGTGTTTTCGCCAGCAAATGCTGGTCGGCCTGAAACCGAACGGCCCACTCTGATCCGGTCTGCGGGGGGCATTCGATACCCCCAAGCGGATGATCCCCCTTTGCCGATCTGAACCGGCCCTTGGTTCGGCGGGCGTTGCACAGGCAGCGCCGGTCAGCCGAACAGGTCGGGGTCCGGTCCGGTGCGTTCACCGCTGTCCAGTTCCGCCAGTGCGACCAGATCCTCGGGCGCAAGCGTCAGGCGGGCGGCGGCGAAATTCTCGGTCAGGCCTTCTCTGCGGGTGGATCTTGGAATGACCGAAAGCCCCAGCGCCAGATGCCAGGCCAGAATAACCTGCACCGGGCTGGCGTCATGCCGCCGGGCGAGGGCCTGAACGACCGGATGGGCAAAGCTGCGCCCGCCGCCCAGCGGCGACCAGCTTTGCGTGACGATGCCCCGTGCCGCATGGGCCGCGCGCAGGACGGCCTGCTGCAGGCGCGGGTGCAGTTCGATCTGGTTCAGCACCGGCGTGACCCCGGTTTCCGCCGTCAGCCGGTCGATCTGGGCGGCGTTGAAGTTGGAGACACCGATGGCGCTGATCACCCCCTGATCGCGCAGCTCGATCAGCGCCCGCCATGTGTCCACGTAAAGACCGCGCGCCGCGCAGGGCCAGTGGATCAGGCACAGGTCCAGCCGGTCCAGTTTCAGCCGGTCCAGACTTTCGGCCACGGCCCGCAGGGTGCTGTCATGGCCCTGCCGGTCGTTCCAGACCTTGGTCGTGACGAACAGATCGCCGCGCGGCAGGTTCGAGGCGGCAATGCCCTGTCCCATCCCGACCTCGTTGCCATAGATCGCGGCACCATCGATCAGACGATAGCCGACCGACAACGCGGTTTCGGTGACGCGGGCGGCATCCTCGACCTGCCACAGGCCGAAGCCGAGTTGCGGTATCGACGTGCCGGAGAGCAGGGGAAGGATCATGGGTGCGCCTGTGGCTGGGTTGGAAATCGGGCGCAGCATAGCGGCGGGGCGCGCAGGCTGCATCCCGGAAACACCGATCCCGGCAGGATGTTCCCATCGGAACAATTTCCACGATAGTCGAAATAAGATTGCCGTGCCGGATCGGGCTTGCTAGACCGCAGGCATGACCAACGATGATGCCGCAGCCTGTCTTGAAGCCCTTGGAAACCCGGTGCGGCTGGCGATCTACCGTCTGCTGGTGCGGGCCGGACCGGCGGGATTACCGGTTGGGCAGGTGCAGGTCCGCATGGGCATGGCCGGATCGACCCTGTCGCATCATCTGAAGGCACTGGTGCGGGTCGGGGTCGTGCGCCAGACGCGGGACGGCACGACGCTGCTCTGCACCGCAGATTTCAAGGTGATGAACGCGCTGGTGGCGTTTCTTGCATCCGAATGCTGTGCCGATGCCGGGGCTGCGCCATGAACGGGCGGATCGTCGCGGCGCTGGGGGTCACGCAGGTGATCGGCTATGGCACGCTGTATTACGCCTTTCCGATTGCCGTTCCCGCGATTTCGCAGACCCATGATGTCAGCGAAACATGGCTTTACGGCGTGTTTTCGGTGGGGATGCTGCTCGGCGGGATGGTGGCCCCGCGGGTCGGCCGCGCGATGGACCGCTACGGTGCCCCCCGGGTGATGATGGCAGGCAGCGCGCTGGTGGCGGGACTGCTGGCGCTGATCCCGCTGACACCGGGTTGGCTGGGGATCACGGCATTGCTGCTGGCGCTGCAACTGGTGTCGGTGACGGTGCTGTATGACGGGGCCTTTGCAACGCTTGCGCTGTTGCGCGGGGCAGGGGCACGGCGGGCGATCACCCATCTGACGCTGATCGCGGGGTTTGCCTCGACGGTGTTCTGGCCGCTGACCGGGCAGATGATCGCGGTGCTGGGCTGGCAGACGACCTATGGCGTGTTTGCCGCGCTGCATCTGGTGCTTGCCCTGCCGCTGCACGGCTGGCTGACGGCGGTTGCCGCGCGGCAACGGGCCGTGGAACGGACGACGGTCGCCGCCCCGAAGCCAGAAAGTGCCCCTCCGCCGATGGCCCGTCCCGGTGCACCGGCGCGGGCCGCTTTCTGGATGGTGGCTGTGGGCTTTGCCGTGCGGGGCATGGTGATCGCCGCCATCGGGGTGCATATGGTCCCGCTGCTGACGGCGACCGGGCTGGGGTCTGCGGCCTATCTGGTGGCGATGGTCATGGGGCCGTCGCAGGTGGCGATCCGCGCGACGGACGCGCTGTTCTGGAAGGCACTGCACCCGGTGGACGTGGCGCTGATTTCGGCCGTGGCGCTGCCGCTGGCACTTGGGGCGCTGCTGGTGGCGGGTTGGCTGGAACAGGGGCAGATCGCGGCGGCGGTGCTGTTTTCCATGCTGTTCGGGGTGGGGCAGGGCCTGTCGAGCATCGTGCACGGCACATTGCCGCTTGCGCTGTTCGGGTCTGTGGGGTTCGGCCAGTTGCTGGGACGTCTGTCCGCAGTCCGCTCCACCCTGGCGGCGGTGGCGCCGTTCCTGTTTGCCGTTCTGATGGCCTGGGCAGGCGCCGAGTTTGCGATGGGTGTGGCCGCAGGCTTCGCGCTGATCGCGATTGTCCCGTTCGTGCGGCTCAGGAACATGCTGCGGCAGGCGTGACGGGGGTCAAAGCATCCCCGGCACGACCTGATCGGGCGGGCGATGGCCGTCGGCGAAGGTCTTGATGTTGATGATGACCTTTTCGCCCATCTCGATCCGTCCCTCCAGCGTGGCAGACCCCATGTGCGGCAGCAGGACGACATTGGGCAGGTCACGCAGGCGCGGGTTGACCATCGCGCCCTGTTCATACACGTCAAGCCCCGCCCCGGCCAACTCGCCCGCCCGCAGCCCGCGCGTCAGGGCGTTCTCGTCGATCACCTCGCCGCGCGAGGTGTTGACGATCACGGCGGTCGGTTTCATCAGCTTCAGCCGCCGCGCGTTCATCAGATGGAACGTCGACGGCGTGTGCGGGCAGTTGACCGACAGGATGTCCATCCGGGCCACCATCTGATCCAGGCTTTCCCAATAGGTCGCCTCCAGACCCGCCTCGACCTCGGGATGCAGGCGGTGGCGGTTGTGGTAATGGACCTGCAGCCCGAAGGCCCGCGCCCGCCGCGCCACGGCCGTTCCGATCCGCCCCATGCCCAGAATGCCCAGCCGCCGCCCGCCAAGGCGGCCGCCCAGACTGGCCATCGGTGACCATCCCGGCCAGTCGCCGGACTGCATCAGCGCCAGCCCCTCCGGAATGCGCCGCGTCACGCTGAGGATCAGCGCCATCACCATGTCGGCGGTATCCTCGGTCGTGACGCCGGGCGTGTTCGACACCAGAATGCCCCGGCTGCGGGCCGTCGCCACATCGATGTGATCCACCCCGGCACCGTAGTTCGCGATCAGCTTCAGGCGTGGCCCGGCCTGCGCGATCATCGCGGCGTCCAGCGCATCGGTGATTGTGGGCACCAGCACGTCGGCATGGGCCAGTGCTTCTGCCAGTTCTTCCCGCGTCATCGGGGCGTCCGGGTCGCGCAGGGTGACATCGAACAACTCTTTCAACCGGGTTTCGACCGGGGCGGGCAGTCGGCGGGTCACAACGACGGTCAGACGGGGGGTCGGCATGGCAGTCTCCTGTTGCGGTCCCTATGCCCGGCGGCGCAGGTGCTGTTGGCAAATCGGTGCCGTTGATGGCAAAGTGCCCAACAGCGGGGTGCTGCACAAGCCCCGAGACAAGAGCGGGACGCAGATGGTCAGAACGGGAATTGCAGTGGTCGCGCTGGCGCTGCTGGCGTGGGGCGGAACGGGACAGGCACAGACCGGATCGCCGAAGAAGAAAGAGTGTCAACCCGGCATTGGCTGCGTCACCGACCGGCCCTTGCCGCGTTATGTCACGCTCAAGACCAACGAGGGCAACGCGCGGCGCGGCCCGGGGCCCGAGCATCGCATCGACTGGGTGTTCACCCGTGCGGGAATGCCGTTGAAGCTGACCGCCGAGTTCGACAACTGGCGCCGGGTAGAGGATGCCGAAGGCGAGGGGGGCTGGATGCACTATGCCCTTCTGTCGGGCAGTTCGCGGTCGGTACTGGTCACGCAGGACCTGACAGAGTTTCTGGCCAAACCCGATGATCTGGCCGAAGTGGTGTTTCAGGCCGAACGGGATGTGATCGGCCGCATCCTGGAATGTTCTCCCGACTGGTGCCGCGTCCTGATCGGGGGCGAACGCGGCTGGGTCCGCAAAGGCGCGCTCTGGGGGGTCGATCCGCAGGAAACCGTAGAATAACCTGATCGAGATTCGTTCGCAGTGGCAGCGTGCCGGGCGGCGGTCTATGGGGCGCAGGACTGTTTCGACCCGTGCGGAAGGACCAACCATGGCCCCGATCAATCCTGTCAAGCTGAACCTGTCTGCCGGGCTTGTCTCGGTTCTGGTGGCGGCCGTCCTTGTCCTTCTGAAACTGTGGGCACTGGGCGAAACCGGGGCGCTGTCCGTGGCGGCATCCTTGGCCGACAGCGCAATGGACCTGATGGTGTCGATCGGCGCGGCGGCGGCGATCCTTTATGCGGCGCGACCGGCCGACGAGGATCACGCCTTCGGCCACACCTCGGCCGAGGATCTTGCGGCGCTGGGGCAGGCGGTGTTCATCCTGATTTCGGCCGTGGTCATCGCGGCGGCGGCCGGAATGCGGCTGATGTCCGATGCCCCGGCGCCCTTGCAGGCGCAGGGGACGGGGATGGTTGTGATGGGGGTCTCGATCGCCCTGACGCTGGCGCTGGTGCTGTGGCAGGGCCGCGTTGCGCGCCGCACCGGCAGCCGCGTCGTTGCGGCGGACCGCCTGCACTATCTGGGCGACCTGCTGCCCAACATCGGCTCGCTGGTGTCGCTCTGGGCTTCGACCCGGTTCGGGATGGGTGCGATTGATTCGGTGGTGGCGCTGGGGGCTGCGGGAATGCTGGCGCTGGGGGCGGTGCGCATTGGAAAAGGCGCATGGGACGCCCTGATGGACCGGCGCGCCGACCCCGCGCTGATTGCGGGCATCGCCGAGATCGCCCGCACATGGCCCGGTGTGCACGGGTTTCACGACCTCAAGACCCGGACGGCCGGAAGCCGGGTTTTCGTGAACCTGCACATCGAGTTGGACGGCGACCAGACGCTGCGCGACGCGCACGCCATCAGCGCGGCGCTGCGCCGTGCGATCCTGAACGCCTATCCGCAGACGGACGTCATCATCCACAAGGATGTTGCCCAATGACGCAGGCACACTAGCTTTCGCACCGGAAGATCGTCACGGTCTTCACGGACATGGCAGTCGGCACGCTGGACGTGCTGCGATTGCGCCGACGGTTTTGTAAACGGTCCCACTTGTCATTCCCGGCCTGTTTGGCCAAAACCATTTGAATTGTTCAACTGTACAACAGGGAGGCCGCCCGATGCCCGACCGCCGCCCCTACCGCCGGGAAGCCGAGGACAAGCGCCGCGATGATCTGGTTGCGGCGGCGCTTGATCTGGTGGCCGAAGGCGGGCCGCAGGCCGCCACCGTGCGCGCGATTGCGGCACGGGCGGGTGTGTCGCCCGGGCTGATCCGGCACTATTTTGCCAGCAAGGACGACCTGACCCGCGAGGCATACCGCCACCTGATGACCCGCATGATCCATCAGGCCGAAGAGGCGGCGGCCTCGTCTGCGCTGGACCCGGTGTCCCGGCTGTCCGCGTTCGTGTCGTCCTCGCTGCGCCCCCCGGTCGTCGATTCCGTGGCGGTCGGAGTGTGGGCGGGGTTTCTTTACGAAACGCGCCGCGACCCCAGTTTGCGCGAGGTGCACAGCGCCACCTATCTGGGGTTTCGCGACGTGCTGCAGGGCCTGATCGCCGACCTGCCGCGCGATGCGACGACCGAACACCTGCGCGCCGATGCCATCGCCTGCAATGCCGTGATCGACGGATTGTGGCTGGAAGCCTCGATGCTGCCCGAAAGTTTTGCCCCCGGAGAGATCGAGCAGATCGGCCTCGCATCGGTTGGGGCACTTCTGGGTATTGATCTTCTTTCGGCCAAAAGGAATGTGCCTGCATGAAATACGCCGCTGTCACCGACCGTCTGGCCCATCTGGGCGGCGCAAAATGGGAAATGCACCTGCGTGCCAAAAGAATGCAGGCGGCGGGACTGCCGTTGATCGCGCTGACCATTGGCGAGCCGGATGTGCCCACACCGCCCGAACTGATCGCCTCTGCCGTGCAGGCGATGCAGGCGGGGCGGACGGGCTATTCCAACGGCCGGGGTGAAGCGGCGCTGGTGCAGGCACTGGCCGCCCGCTATACGGCCCGGCGCGGCCGGGTGATCACGCCCGATCAGGTGCTGTGCCTGCCGGGTACCCAGACCACGCTATACACCATTCTGGCGGGGCTGGTCGGTGAGGGCGACGAGGTGCTGGTCGGCGATCCGATGTACGCCACGTATGAAGGCGTGATTTCCGCCAGCGGCGCGCGGATGGTTTCGGTTCCGCTGCATCCGGAACACGGGTTCCAGATGCAGGCGGCGGATGTGGCGGCGCGGATCACGCCCGCATCCCGCGTGCTGTTTCTGAACTCGCCGCACAATCCGACCGGGGCCGTCCTGACGCGCAGCGACCTTGCGGCGCTGGCAGAGGTGGCCGTCCGGCATGATCTGTGGATCGTGTGCGACGAGGTGTACGAGGATCTGGTGTTCGATGGCGTCACCTTCGTCTCGCCGCTGGACGATCCCGCGCTGGCGGACCGGGTGATCGTGGCCTCGTCGATCTCGAAATCGCACGCCGCGCCGGGGTTCCGGTCGGGCTGGTGCGTGGGACCGTCCGAATTCACCGCGCGGGTGCTGCCCTTGGCCGAAATGATGCTGTTCGGCAACCAGCCCTTCATTGCCGACATGACGGCGCAGGCGGTGTCGGCGCCTTCGCCGGTTGCCGCTGGGATGGCCAGCCGGTTTGCCGCCCGTGCGGCGCTGATGCACCGGATGCTGGATGGCGTGGCCGGACTGGCGGTGAACCGGCCGCAGGCGGGCATGTTCGCGCTGGTCGATGTGCGCGGCACCGGTCTGTCGGGCCGCGCCTTTGCCGAAGGGTTGCTGGAAACCAAGGCCGTTGCCGTGATGCCCGGCGGCAGTTTCGGGGCGGCGCTGGACGGCTGGCTGCGCGTCAGCCTGACCGCCCCCGATGACCAGATCACCGAAGCCTGCACCCGGATGATCGCCTATGCGGGGGAACTGACATGAAGACGGTTGGACAGGCGCTGGTCGCGGGTCTTGCCGCACGCGGGGTCGAGGTGGTGTTCGGTATCCCCGGGGTGCACACGGTCGAGCTTTATCGCGGGTTGGCCGGATCGCCGGTGCGCCATGTCACGGTGCGGCACGAACAGGGTGCCGCCTTCGCCGCCGACGGCTATGCCCGCGTGTCGGGCAAGCCGGGTGTTGCGTTCGTGATCACCGGGCCGGGCCTGACCAATGCGCTGACGGCGATGGCGCAGGCGAAGGCGGATTCCGTGCCGATGCTGGTCATTTCCGGCGTGAACCGCCGGGCGTCGCTGGGTCTCGGGATGGGGCTGCTGCACGAGTTGCCCGATCAGGCGGCGATGGTGGCGGCGCTGTGCCCCACCCGGCAGGTCACTGGCGCCGCGGATCTGGCCCCGGTGCTTGACTGGGCCTTTGCCACGATGGCCACCGGCCGCCCCGGCCCGGTCCATATCGAGGTGCCGACCGATGTGATGCCCCTGCCATGCCCCGACCTGCCGGCACCCGCCGCGATCCCCGCGCGCCCGTTGCCCGAAGCGGCGGCGCTGGCGCGGGCCGGGGCGCTGCTGGACGCGGCCGAGCGCATCGTGATCCTAGCAGGCGGTGGCGCGCGCGGTGCCGAGGGTCCGCTTCTGGCGCTGGCCGAGGCGCTCGATGCTCCGGTCGCGATGACCACCAATGCGCGCGGGTTGCTGCATGGCCATCCGCTGGCCGTGCCGGGGTCGATGAGCCTTGATGCCGTGCGCGCCCTGATCGGGCCGGGCGCGCAGGTGCTGGCGGTCGGCACCGAACTCGGACCGACCGATTATGACATGTATGTGCGCGGCGGGCTTCCCGACCTGTCGGGGATGATCCGGATCGACGCCTGCGCCACCCAACTGTCGCGCCACCCTGCGGCAGTGGCCCTGCAGGGCGATGCGGCGGCGGTGCTGTCGGCGCTGCGTGTCCGTCCCCGCACCGGCGATGGCGCGGGCCGGGCCGCCGAAGCGCGCGCTGCCGCGCGGGCCGAACTGGCGGGTCTGAACCCCGCGATGCCCACGCAACTGCGGATGGTCGAGACGATCCGCGCCGCACTGCCCGGCGCGATCATCGTCGGGGACAGCACGCAGCCGGTCTATGCCGGGAACCTCTACTACGACCATGACCGCCCCGGCGGCTGGTTCAATGCCGCCACCGGTTATGGCGCGCTTGGGTACGGTCCCGGTGCCGCCATCGGTGCGGCACTGGCCGCCCCCGGCACGCCGGTCGTCTGCCTGATCGGGGATGGCGGGCTGCAGTTCAGCCCCGGCGAATTGCGCACCGCCGTGGACGAGGCGCTGCCGATCACCTTCCTTGTCTGGAACAACGCGGGCTTCCGCGAGATTGCCGAGGCGATGGCCGGCGCGGGGACAGAGATCATCGGCTGCACCCCGTCGCCCTTGAAGATGCAGCCCTTTGCCGCCGCGTGCGATCTGCCTTTCGCCTCGGTCGGGATGGACCCGGACGCCCTGCAGGCGGCGCTGGCGTCGGGGCAGGGGCCGCGCATGGTCGAGGTGCGGGCGCCCTAGGCTTTCGGGGCCAGCGTCCAGAACCGCAGCATCATCGCGACGGCGGCGAACATCAGCCCCACCACCAGCCCGAACCAGATGCCCGCCGCACCAAAGCCCAGCGGAAAGCCAAGCGCATAGCTGCACGGAATGCCGATGCCCCAATAGCTGACCGCAGCCGCGATCATCGGCACCTTGGTGTCGCGAATGCCGCGCAGCAGACCCAGCGCCATCACCTGCATCGCATCCGCCATCTGGAACAGCGCGGCCATCACCAGAAGCAGCGTGCCCACCGCGATGATCTGCGCGGTCTGCGCGTTGGACGCATCCAGAAACACCGCGATGATCGGACCGGGCAGGGCCAGCATCAGCGCGACCATGGCAAGGCCGAACCCGAACGACAGCGCGATTGCCACCCGCGCCCCGTCGCGCAGGCCCCGCGCATCGCCCGCGCCGATGGCGCGACCCGCGCGCACCGTCGCTGCGTTCGACAGCCCGACGTGGAACATGAACGCCAGCGACGCCACCTGCATCGCGATGCCATGCGCCGCCAGTTCCACCGTGCCGATCCAGCCCATCATCAGGGACGACGCCTGAAACATCCCGCCTTCCATCAGGCTGGTGATGCCGATGGGCCAGCCCAGCCGGAACACCTGCCCCATCGCCTGCCAGTCGGATCGCCAGAACCGCTGAAACAGCCGGAACCGCCGCAACTCGGGCAGCCAGCCGGCATAGATCGCCAGAATCCCCGCCGTCGCGACCTGCACCACCACGGCGGCAATGGCCGCCCCCCGCACGCCCAGTTCCGGCGCGCCCCACTTCCCGAAGATCAGCGGCCAGCCGACCGCCACGTTGACCCCGACGGCGATCAGCGTGACCCACAGCACGACCTGCGTGCGCTGCAGGGCCGCAAGATAGTTCTTCAGCACCATCACCAGCAGCGCCGGGATCATGCCCAGCCCGGCGATCCGCATGAAGTCCTGCCCCAGACGCGCCACGTCGTCCTGCTGCCCCAGGGCCAGCAGGATCGGCCCCGACCACCAGAACAGCGGATAGCACAGCACACCGTACCCGATCGACAGCCACATCCCCATGCGCACGTCGCGGCGCACCTGCACCTCGTCGCCGCGCCCCAAGGCTTGTGCCACCATCGGCATCACGGCCTGCGCGAAACCGGCCCCCAGAATGAAGATGATGAAGAACGACGACGCCCCCAGCACGGTTGCGGCGAGTTCCGGCACCCCATAGCGCCCCATCATCACCGTATCGGCCACATGCAGCGCCATCTGCGCCAGATGGCTGCCGATCAGCGGCAGGCCCAGGACGAGCGTGGCCCGCGCATGGGCAGAGGGGGGCAGGGTCTGGTTCATGATGTGCCCAATATCCGGGCGATCCGGCGGCGGCAACCCGCGTTGCCGACGGACCGCCCGCACGGCGCCGCAAAATCTCCCTGATTTGGCCGCAGCGCAGCCCGACACCTGCGGCAGCACTGGCGAAATCACCTGACCGGGAAGTGAACCATGTCCATTCTCAACGCCGCCATCTTCGGAACGATCATGGCCGGCGCGGTCATCGGTCTGGACTATTACCTTTACACCCAGAAAAATGCTGCCGTCTCTCAGATAGGGGGCATCCCCTACGCCAGCTATGTCGACAGCGTGAAACAGCGCATCGGATCGACCATCGAGGTCGCCGCGCCGGAGGCGGGCAGTCTTGACGCCTTTCTGCCGGAACCATCCGAAGGGCAGACCCGGCGGCCCTACCGCGCGGCGGACGGCGAGGCGGTGACGGGACGTGCCTACCGCCACTAGATGATTTCGGTCGACACGACGAACGACCTTTTGCGCGACCTGGGACAACGGCGCAATGAAAAGACCGCGATTGTCGAAACCTACAGCCGGGGCGACGACCGGATCGTCATACAGTTGACGTGGCGGGCGCCCAAGGTCAACAAGACCTTCACAGACCAGATCGCCGCAGAGATCGCGCAGAACGTATCCGCCTTCGGGCTCGGCATGGATCAAGAGGTTTTCGGCGCGGTGAAGGGGGTGGTGTTCCGCCAGTGGGCGCAGACCAACCGCGATACCATGACAGGGCAGGAAACTCCGGTCGACTACCGGCGCTTCAAGGCCGACATCGGCGACTCCGTCGATATCCTTGTGGTGACAAACGCAAAGGACGCCGAAGTTCAGGCGGTACTGGGGGCAATTGACATGGCAGGTCTTGCCGCAAAGGCCGGTCTGACAGAGGCCATGGTCAACAACGACCGTCCCGTGGTCTGGGGTAAGGACGCAGCGCCTGTCGAAGAAGCGTCGATCCCGGCCGCGCCGCCCCCCGAAGCCCCCGCCGTGGTGGTCCCGCGCAAGGCGGAGACAGGACTTGTCCAGACCATGGCCGCCCGCAAGGTCGCGATGCCGGCGCAGCAAGAGGGCGTTTGTGTGCGCAGGGCGGGCAAGCTGATCTGCGAATAGGACGACGGCCCGGGTCCGGGGCCTTTACCCGCGCCCGAACCGACCCGGCCGGAACGGCGCGATGTCGATTTCGGGCACCCGTCCTGCCAGCAGATCGGCGATGATCCGCGCCGTGACCGGGGCCAGCGTCACACCGATATGCCCGTGCCCATAAGCATGCATCACCTCTGCCCCGGCCTGCGACGGCCCGATGACCGGCAGGCTGTCGGGCATCGACGGGCGCAGGCCCATCCAGGTCCGGTCCGGAGGGCCAAGGTCGGGAAACACCAGCCGCGCGCCTTCCACCAGCCGCGCGATCCGGTGCGGCGAAGGGGCGGCGGTCAGCCCGCCCAGTTCCACCGTGCCCGCCACCCGCAACCGCCCCGTCATCGGGCACAGATAGGCCCCGCGCGACAGGGGGCAGACCGGGCGTTGCAGGCGCGGCGCGGCCATGTCCCATTCGGCATGATAGCCGCGTTCGGTGTCCAGCGGCACCCGGTCTCCGGCCTGCGCCGCCAGTGCCCGGCTGTGCGCGCCCGCCGCGATCACCACCCGGCGCGCGTGCAGCCGCAAGCCCGGCCCTTCGATGATCACTCCGTCCACCTGCCGCGTCAGGCGGGTTGCCCGCGCGGTCAGAACTTCGGCCCGCGTGCCCAGATGCGCTGCCAGCCGGGTCATGGCCGCCCCCGGATCGGTCAGGAACCGTGCCCCCGGAAAGAAGGCTGCCCCCAGATAGGGCGGCAACCCCGGTTCCAGCGCGGCAAGTTCATCCGCCGACAGAAGATCGACCGTGACCCCCAGCGCGCGGCGCGCCGTCATCGCCGCCTGCGCCCCCCGCCACGCGCCGGGCGTGTCGTAAAGGTAAAGACAGCCCTTGTCCTGCAGCAACCCCGCCCCGCCGACCCGCGCCATCAGATCGCCCCACAGCGGACCCGCGCCCACGACCAGACTGGCCAACGCCCGCGCATTCCGGGCCGTGGCCTGCGGCAAGGACGCGGCGGCAAACCGCGCCAGCCATGGCACCAGCCCCGGCAATGCGCCCGCCTTGATCGACAGCGGCGAATTGCGGTCGAACAGCAGCGACGGCAGATTGCGCAGCACTTCGGGCGAACCCACGGGCATCACGGCATAGTCGGCAATCGTGCCTGCGTTGCCAAAGCTTGCCCCCGACCCCGGCGCTGCGGGGTCGACCAAGGTCACCGTCCGCCCTTCTGCCACCAGCCGTTCGGCGATCGCCAGTCCCACGACCCCCGCCCCGAGGATCGCGATATCGGTGGTCCGGTGCAGCGTCATCCGCGGCTACATGCAGGCATCGAACAGCGCGCGGGTATTGGCCTTTGTCATCAGAACCGGGTTGCCACCGCAGGACGGGTCTTCCAGCGCCATGTCGGTCAGCATGTCCAGATCGGCCGGATTGACCCCCATCGCGGTCAGGTTGGCCGGAATGTTCAAGGTCGCGCGCAACTGCATCACCTGATCGCGGAACCCGTCATAGCCGCCGGTGAAACCCAGATAGGCCGCAGCGCGGGTCAGCCGGTCTTCGATCTCGACCTTGTTGAAGTCCAGCACCATCGGCA
>JAIYDJ010000031.1 GCA_027487575.1 Rhodobacter sp.
ATGCGGGTCAAGCAGGGCGGTGGTCATGCCGGGCACAACGGGCTTCGGTCCATCCACGGCCATCTCGGCGACGCCTATGGGCGGGTCCGGCTGGGCATCGGGCATCCGGGGCACAAGGACGCGGTGGCGGGCTATGTGCTGAACGATTTCGCAAAGGCGGACGCGGACTGGCTCGACGATCTTCTGCGCGGCATTTCCGACGGCGCGGCGGCGCTGGCCTTGGGCGATCTGGTCAAGTTCCAGAACGCCGTGGCGCTGCGGGTGGCGCCGCCCCGGTCGTCAACGGGCGACGGGAAGCCGGGCGTCGAGAAGGTCGCGAAGGCCGAGCCGCAGCCGGTGGCGTCGGCCGAGCCTGCCGCCGAACTGGAAAGCACACCCATGCAGAAGCTGCTAGACCGGTTCCGATGATCCGCTGTTTCGGGTCGATCTGGAAACGCGCCAGTGGCGCGTTCCTCGATCGGTTGGCCAGTGTTGCACGGCACAGGCCAAGGGGTTGCCGGCAATCCCGCGGTTAGGGCAGATCAGGGCGCGCCTGACTGGGCGGGCGCTCTTCACGCATACCAAAGGGCAGACAGGCGCGGCCTGATCTGGTCGGAACCAAATCCGGCAAAAAGCCCCTTACCCCCCGTCGAACATGCCCGTCAGCGCCCGCCGCACCAGTGAGGTCACCGCCGGACGCGGCAGCACGGTGAACGGCAAGGGGCGGCACAGCTCCATCGCAGCCACCCCGACGCGGGCGGTCAGCGCCCCGTTGACCACACCTTCACCAAAACGGCGCGACACCTTTGACAACAGCCCGCCCCCCGCGACCGACCCGACCAGATCGTCACTCAGCGCCACCGCCCCGGTGGCGAGCAGCGAGCCGAAGACCTTGCGCAGCAACCGCCACGACCCCAGCGCGCCCGACCGGCCGCCATAGATTTCCGCAATGCGCCGGATCATCCGCAGGTTGGAAAACAGCGCCGCCGCCACATCGGCCAGCGCCATCGGCACCAGCGCCGTCACCGTCGCCACCCGCCGCGCCGCCGCCTCAACCTCGGCCCGCGCCAGCGCGTCCAGCGGCCCGAGAAGCTCCGTCTCGGCCAACCCCAGCAGCGCGTCGGCGTCCATCACCTCGGCCTGCCGTTCGGCCAGCCGCGACCGGCCCCAGGACGTGTCGCGGCGCGCGCCGTAAAGCCCCACCAACCCCGCCACCACGCCGCGCGCCGCCGCCAGATCGGCCGCCGCATGGGCCGAAACCGCGCGCGCCCGCAGCCCGTCCAGCCGCGCCAGCCGGGCAAACCCCGCCCACTCGCGCGCCGCCATGACGGCCAGGACCGCCACCGATCCCAGAGTCAGCAGGAAGGCGATCCAGCCCAGGACCGGGTTGCGGTCAAAAAGCCCCGTCACGAAATCCCAGGCCGCGACGGACAGCACGAAGGTGAACAGCGCGCCGATGATCCAACCCGCAAACTGCCGGAACGCCGATGGACGAGTCCCCACGACCGCCACCGCCTGCCGCATCGCACGGCCCTGCGGATCGGTATCGGGAACGGCGGGCACCGACGACGGATCGGCCAGCGGCGCATCCTCGTCAAGGTTCAGAAGATAGGGGCGGGGCGGCGGCGGGTCTTCGGTCACAACCGGTCTCCGATCAGGAATTCGACAGCCCGGTCCAGCCGGATATGGGGCGGGCCTTCGCCGGGGCGGGCGGTGAACCGGGCGGGGGCAAAGCTCATCAGCCCGTATTCCGCATCCAGCCAACGCTCTGCCCCTTCGCGCGCCGGGGCCAAGAGCCGCGCAGGGTCCACCGGCAACTGGCCCGGATACATCACCGCCTGCTTGCCGGTTGTCAGAAGCCGCCCCTTGACCGCGTCCAGCGAGACGCCATCGCGCGTCACCGTCTGCTCGACCGTCGTGCGCAGGCCCGCCAGCGCCAGCGCCGCCGTTCGCGCCCCGGCATAGTCGGCGCGCGATTTCGCCTCGGCCAGCATCGCCTCGACGATTCCGGTCAGGGCTGCGTGCTGGCTGTGGTGCAGGTGGTCGGCCTTGGTCGCGGCGAACAGGATACGCTCCACCCGCCGCCCGCCCAAAAGGCCGGTCAGCCAGCCGTTGCGCCCGGGGCGGAAGGCGGCCAGCACCTCGGCCATGGTGCGGCGCAGATCCTCGACGGCGCGGGGGCCCTGATGGATCGCGCCCAGAACGTCCATCAGCACGATCTGCCGGTCGATCCGCGCAAAATGGTCCCGGAAGAACGGCTGCACCACGCGGGCCTTGTAGGCCTCATACCGCCGGTCCATCTCGCGCCACAGGCTGCCGCGCGGGGTCGTGTCGGGGCGCGGCAGCGGCGCGAAGGTCAGGACCGGACTGCCCGCCAGATCGCCCGGCAGCAGGAACCGCCCCGGCGTGCAGTCCGAATAACCCGCCTCGCGCGCGGCATCCAGATACCCGGTAAAGCTGGCGGCCAGCGCCTGCGCGCGCGCCTCGTCCAGCCGCAGCGAACCGTCCTCGGCCCGCGCCGTCGCCATGAAACCGGCCGCCTGACTGCGCTTTTCCAGCCGGTTCAGGGTTTCGTCGGACCATTCGCCATAGGACTTTTCAAGCAGTGACAGGTCCAGCAGCCATTCGCCGGGGTAATCGACGATGTCCAGATGCAGGGTGCGCGGCCCCCGCAACCCGGCCAGAAAGCCCGCAGGGCGCACCCGGAACGACAGGCGCAGCTCGCTGATCGTGCGGGTGGATTGCGGCCAGCGCGGGTCGTCACCGGTCAGCGCGGCAAGATGGGATTCATAGTCGAAACGGGGCAGCGTGTCATCGGGTTGCGGCTGCAGGTAGACCGCCTCGATCCGGCCATCCGCCGCCGCGCGCAATTGCGGCATCCGGCCATGCTGCAGGAGGTTGGCCACCAGCCCCGTGATGAACACCGTCTTTCCCGCCCGCGACAGCCCGGTCACGCCAAGCCGCAGCACGGGTTCGAAGAAGGTTCCGGACAGCACGGCGGATGCGCCTTCGATCTGCCGGGAAATCCCGTCGGTGATGGACGTGATGACCACGAGGCACTCCTGTTCCGCCGGTGCAACATAGGCGCGGGCCGGTGGGGTGTTAAGGGGAAAAGCTGCGGGATGGACTTGGCAAGCCGCTTTGGGTAACCGGGCAGCATGCCCAGATACGCCCTTCTGATCGAGTATGACGGCGGCCCGTTTCAGGGCTGGCAACGCCAGTCAGAAACCCAGCCGTCGGTGCAGGGCGCGCTGGAGGCGGCCCTCGGGCGGCTGCACCCCGGCCCGCATGTGGTGGCAGGGGCGGGGCGCACCGATGCGGGGGTGCATGCGACCGGGCAGGTGGCCCATGTCGATCTGCCCCGCGACTGGGACCCGGCACGGCTGGCGGGGGCGATCAATGCGCATCTGCGGCCCTGGCCGGTGGCGGTGCTGGCCTGCGCGCCCGTGGCAGGTGACTGGCACGCCCGGTTTTCGGCACGCGAGCGGCGCTATCTGTTCCGCCTGGTGGCCCGGCGCGCGTCGCCGGTTCTGGACCGGGGGCATGTCTGGCAGGTGCCGGGGCCGCTGGACTTGACGGCGATGCAAGAGGGTGCAGCGCATCTGATCGGCAAGCACGATTTCACCACCTTCCGGTCGGCGCTGTGTCAGGCGGCCAGTCCGGTCAAGACGCTGGACGAGATCACCATCACCGAAACTCCGGTTCCGGGTGGCACGGAATACCGCTTTGCCCTGCGCGCCCGCAGCTTTCTGCACAATCAGGTCCGGTCGATCGTGGGGACACTGGAGCGCGTCGGCAGCGGCAAGTGGCCGCCCGGTCAGGTCAAGGCGGCGCTGCTGGCGCAGGATCGCACCGCCTGCGGTCCTGTCTGCCCGCCGCAGGGCCTGTACCTGACGGCGGTGGGCTATCCCGACGCCCCGTTCGGTTTGCAGCCACGGCAGCCACCGGGGCCATAGACGGCGCGCGCTGCGTGCCGTAAACCGGAAGGGAACACCGGGAACCCGCGCATGACCCTGACAGACCTGCTTTTGGCGCAACTGCTTGACCCGTTCCGTCTGGGTCTGATCGTTGCCCTGCTTTATACCGCGATCCGCAATCAGGCGGCGACCGGCATGGCCCTGCCCCTGGCGGCGGGGGTCGCGTTCATCGCCATCATCCTGCCGACGACCATCGGCCTTGGCGCCGCGGAACCGCTGGGCCTGTGGGCTGTGGTGGGGGTCGGCGTGGTGGCGAACGCGATCCTGCTGGCCCTGGCCTACGGGGTCTGGACCATCGCCCGGCGGTTCGTCCGCTAGGCCGAGATCCGCAGAAGCCGGTGCAGTTCGGCGCGCAGGCCGGGCAGGTCGAACGGTTTGGTCACGAACCCGTCGGCCCCCAGCGCCAGCGCCTTCTGCCGCTCGCTGGTCGAACCGCGGGCCGTCATCATCAGGATCTTGACCGAAGCCAGCGCCCGGTCGCCGCGCACGGCCAGACAGATGTCGTAGCCTGACACCTCGGGCAGCATCACATCCAGCAGGACAAGGTCGGGGTGCATCTCGCGGATGCGGGGCAGCGCCGCCGCGCCAGAGGCGATCCGGTCATTATGCAGTCCCTCGCGGTTGAGGATGAACAGCAGGGCCGAGGCGATGTTGTCGTCGTCCTCGACGATCAGAACGCGGGGAGAAGATCGTTCAGGGGTCATGCCGATCTCCGGTCTGTGGCATGGACACTGGTTGGGTGGGGCGGGGCACCCATCGGATGCCCCGCCCGGTTCGCGTCAGCTGCGTCGGATCACGCCGCGCAGATCGGTGGCGTCACTTCGCGTCGTCGGCGAAGATGTTCTTCTTGTGGGTGTTGCCCGGCACGAAGATCGCCCCGATCACCACCGTCATCAGCGCAACCACGATCGCGTACCACAGGCCGGAATAGATGTTGCCGTTCTGGGCCGAGATGGCGAAGGCGGTGGCGGGCAGCAGCCCCCCGAACCAGCCGTTGCCGATGTGGTAGGGCAGCGACAGACCCGAGTAACGGATCCGGGTCGGGAAGAGTTCGACCAGCATGGCGGCAATCGGGCCGTACACCATCGTCACAAGGATGATGAGGTAGGTCAGGATCGCCACGATGGTCAGTTTCTGGCCGGTGAAGATGTCGAAGAAGTGCTCTGCCTTCGCCACCGTCGTGTTGTCGGCCGCCACAAGCGGATAGCCTGCCGCGCTCAGGGCCGCGTTCAGACCCTTTTCGAAGCCGGATTTGGCCCCTTTTGCCGCGTCGAGTGCGGCTTGTGCCGCCGTCTTGGCAGCCTCGTCGGTGCCCGCATTCGCCGTTTCCAGCGCAGCGGTCGCCGCCGCGATGTCAGCCGCGTTCTTGACCGAGTCGTAGCCCGGGATCACCGTATCGCCAACCTGAACCGACGCCAGCGAACCGGCGGGGCCGTCGACCGTGGTCGAGTTGACCGAGGTGCGCTGCAGTTGTGCCTTCACGATGTCGCAGGAGTTGGTGAACTTCACCGTGCCGGTCGGGTTGAACTGGAACGAGCAGTCCTCCGGATCGGCGGTCACGACGACCGGAACCTGCTGGGCTGCGTGCAGCGCCGGGTTGGCGGTCTTGGTCAGCAGCGTGAACACAGGGAAGTAGGTGACAGCCGCAATCAGGCAACCCGCCAGAATGATCGGCTTGCGGCCGATCTTGTCGGACAGCGAACCGAAGAAGATGAAGCCGGCGGTGCCCAGGATCAGCGACCATGCCACCAGAACGTTGGCGGTAAAGCTGTCGACCCGGATCACGTTCTGCATGAAGAACAGCGCGTAGAACTGGCCCGAGTACCACACCACAGCCTGACCTGCAGTCAGACCCAGCAGCGCGATCAGGGCGATCTTGCCGTTCTTCCAGGTGCCGAACGCTTCACGCAGCGGTGCCTTGGATGCCGCACCCTCTTCCTTCATCTTCTTGAAGGCGGGGGATTCGTTCATCTGCAGGCGGATGTAGAGCGAGATCAGCAGCAGGAAGATCGACCCGAGGAACGGAATCCGCCAGCCCCAGGCGTTGAATGCCTTCATCATCGACGGCGTGCCATCGGCCTGCATCACGGCAGCACCGGCAGCGTCCAGAACCGGCTGGTCCGGGTAGTTGCCGTTGACATAGCCCTGCACCATCAGGATGACGATCAGCGACAGCAGCAGGCCCAGCGTGGCAGTGGTCTGGATGAACGCGGTGAAGTAGCCGCGCTGGTTGGCCGGCGCGTGTTCGGCCACATAGACCGCAGCGCCGCCGTATTCGCCGCCGAGCGCGAGGCCCTGCAACATGCGCAGCGCGATCAGGATGATCGGGGCCGCAACGCCCCAGGCCTGATAGCCCGGCAGCAGGCCGACGAGGAAGGTCGACAGGCCCATGATCAGGATGGTGGCAAGGAAGGTGTACTTCCGACCGATGATGTCGCCCATCGCGCCGAAGAACAGCGCGCCGAACGGACGCACGATAAACCCTGCGGCAAAGGCCAGCAGCGCGAACACGTTGCGGGTCGCTTCGGGGAAGGCGGTAAAGTACTGCGCCCCGATGATCGCGGCCAGCGAGCCGTACAGGTAGAAGTCATACCATTCGAAGATCGTCCCGGCGGAAGAGGCAAGAATGACCTTCTTCTCTTCTGCCGTCATCGGACGCGAGCGGACGCTCACATCTGCCAAGTTAGCCATTCGGCGTTTCCTCCATGTTGTCCGGCCCGAAGGTCCGGTTCCCCGTTGTTCCCACAACCGCCTGTTTCGACGGCTGCCCCTTCCCCGCCCTGCCCGACCCGAACCCGGACGCCGGACAGAACCTCGTTACGCCGCGACCTGCGCCACCACAGCCGCAAGCGTCTGGCGGATGCCGTCGATGGGACCCATCGCGTCGATCCGTTCCAGAACGCCCTTGCCGTCGTAGTAGCTGATCAGCGGTGCAGTCTGGGCGTGGTAAGCCGCCAGCCTTTCGCGCACCGTTTCGGCCTTGTCGTCGGCGCGGCGCTTGAACGCCGTGCCGCCGCATTTGTCGCAAGTGCCCGCAACGGCAGGCAGCTTGAAATCGTCGTGGTAACCTTCGCCGCAGGCGGCGCAGGTGTACCTGCCCGCGATGCGGGCGACCATCGCGGCATCGTCCACCTCAAGGCTGATGGCCCCGGTGACCCGCGCGCCCGCCTCGGCCAGCAGCGCGTCCAGCGCCGCCGCCTGCACTTCGGTGCGCGGAAAGCCGTCAAGAACAACGCCCTTTGCCACGTCGGGCTGCGCCATGCGGTCGCGCAGGATCGCGAGAACGATGGCGTCGCTGACCAGCCCGCCCGCCTCCATCACCGCGCGGGCCTGTGCGCCTGCCGCCGTGCCCGCAGCCACCGCCGCGCGCAGAAGGTCGCCGGTGGACAACTGGACCAGACCGAAATCCTCTTCCAGAATGCGGGCTTGCGTGCCCTTGCCGGCGCCGGGGGGACCCAGCAGGATCAGAACCGGACCCATCCGCCTAGGCCTTGTTCGCGCGGTTGGCGATCAGATCGTCGACGACGGACGGATCGGCCAGCGTCGAGGTGTCGCCCAGCGAGGCAAAGTCGTTTTCGGCGATCTTGCGCAGGATGCGGCGCATGATCTTGCCGGACCGGGTTTTCGGCAGGCCGGGGGCCCACTGGATCAGGTCCGGGCTGGCGATGGGACCGATCTGGGTGCGGACCCATTTGACCAACTCGCCCCGCAGCGCCTCGGACGGCTCAAGCCCGTGCATCAGGGTCACATAGGCGTAGATGCCCTGCCCCTTGATGTCATGCGGATAGCCCACAACGGCGGCTTCCGCGACCTTGGGATGGGCGACCAGCGCCGATTCCACCTCTGCCGTGCCCATCCGGTGCCCCGAGACGTTGATCACGTCATCGACGCGCCCGGTGATCCAGTAATCGCCATCCGCATCGCGGCGGCAGCCGTCTCCGGTGAAGTAGTAACCGGGGTACTGGCTGAAGTAGGCCTCTTCGAACCGGGCGTGATCGCCCCACAGGGTCCGCATCATGCCGGGCCAGCTGTCGGTGATGCACAGCACGCCTTCGGTTTCGGTCGCTTCCTGCAATTTGGCTGTCGCCGGGTCCAGCACGACGGGCTTGACGCCGAAGAACGGCTTGGTGGCCGATCCGGGCTTGGCCACCATGGCACCGGGCAGGCCGGTGATCATGTGACCGCCGGTTTCGGTCTGCCAGAACGTGTCGACGATCGGACAGCGGCCCTTGCCGATGTTGACGTTGTACCAGTTCCACGCTTCGGGGTTGATCGGCTCTCCGACCGAACCCAGCAGCTTCAGGCTGCTCAGGTCGTGCTTCTCGACGAAAGAGGTCCCCATCGCCATCAGGGCACGGATCGCGGTCGGGGCGGTGTAGAACTGGTTCACCTTGTGCTTGGCGCACACCTCCCAGAACCGGCCGGCATCCGGGTAGGTCGGCACGCCTTCGAACATCACGGTCGTGGCCCCGTTCGCCAGCGGGCCGTAGATGATGTAGCTGTGCCCGGTGACCCAGCCGACATCGGCGGTGCACCAGAAGATGTCGCCGTCATGATAATCGAAGGTCATCTGATGCGTCATCGACGCGTAAACCAGATAGCCGCCCGACGTATGCACCACACCCTTGGGCCGCCCGGTGGAGCCAGAGGTGTAAAGGATGAACAGCGGGTCTTCCGCCCCGACCTCGACATACGGACAATACGGCTTGGCTTCGGCCATTTCGGCCTTCAGGTCGAAGTCGCGGCCATCCACCCAGGACGTCTGATCGCCGGTGTGCTTGACCACCAGACATTTCACCCGGTCGCTGGTGTGCAACAGCGCCATGTCGGTGTTGTCCTTCAGCGCCGTCTTGCGTCCGCCACGTGGGGCGAAATCGGCGGTGATCACCAGCTTGGCTTCGGAATCGTTGATCCGGTTGGCCAGTGCATCGGGCGAAAAGCCCGCGAACACCACCGAATGGATCGCCCCGATCCGCGCGCAGGCCAGCATCGCATAGGCCGCCTCGGGGATCATCGGCAGATACAGCACGACCCGGTCGCCCTTCTTGACGCCATGCGCCTTCAGGACGTTGGCCATCCGGCTGGTCTGCTCCAGCAGTTGGGCATAGGTGATGTGCTGCGCGGGGGTGGACGGGCTGTCAGGCTCCCAGATGATCGCGGTCTGGTTGGCACGGTTGATCATGTGGCGGTCGATGCAGTTGGCACTGACGTTCAGCGTGCCATCCTCGAACCACTTGATCGCGACATTGCCCAGTTCGAAGGACGAAGATTTGACCTTGGTGTAGTCGTGGATCCAGTCGATCCGCTGTCCTTCGGCCTTCCAGAACCCGACAGGGTCGGAAACCGACGCAGCATAGCGCGCCTCGTAGCCTGCAGCGTCGATGTGCGCGTTGGCGATGAATTCCGCAGATGCCGCATAAACGCCCTGCGCCCGACCAAGGTCCGACATGTCTACCCCCCTTGCGGGCCTGCCAGGCCCAACGAACGCCCGCACCTGCTGCGAAGCGCCTCCCCGTCGTGAACCTATACGATTGGTAAATTTTTCGTAACCCTCTTTAATTCATCGTTTTTTCTGTAAATCAGTTTACGATATGTGGAGGAAATCTGTAAATTTCCTGCGGCCCACCTCAACAGCCGTTTGTATTTCAAGCGAATTTCCGCTCACCAAAGCGTGATCATGCAACCGCGGGAACGGACACGCGTTTGTATCACCCGCCTTACAATCGCGTACGTCGGCGTGAGGTGATTCGCGGTTCAGGGCGCAACGCGCGGGACCGAGGCGATGTCGGGCCAGAACTGTACGTCCGGCGCATCGACGCCCGCCAGATGCAGCGCGCGACGCACCTCTGGCCGGGTCGCGGTCAGGCACAGCCGCCCGCCCCGGCGCGCGGTCTTTTTCGCAAGCAGGGCAAAGGACCGCGCGCCGGTGCTGTCGATGAACGGCACCTGCGCGAAATCGACCACCAGCAGTCGCGGATGGTCGGCGATCGCGTCCAGCACAGCGCCCAGTTGCGCGGCGGCGCCAAAGAAATAGGGGCCTGACAGCCGGTAGACCAGCATCCCGTCAACCGGATCGTCCCCCTGCGCGGGCGCCTCGACCACTTCGACCGCATCGGACATGCGCCGGATGAACACCACCCCGCCCATCGCAAAGCCCACGACGATCCCGGTCGTCAGATCGACGAACACGACCAGAAGGAACGTCACCACGACCACCACCGCATCGGACCGGGAAGACCGCATCAGCGACCAGATCGCCTGCTTGTCCGCCATGTTTCAGGCAACGACCGTCAGAAGTCCGGCAAACACCGGCAAGGGCACCAGCCCCATGACAGGCGCCGCCAACATCAGCGCGATCAGCACGTAAACCGCGTGGAACATCCCCGAAACCGGCCCCCGCGACCCCGACCGGAAGTTGGTGACCGCCCGTGCCACCGCACCGGTCGGCGGGACGCCCCCCACCAGCGCCACTGCAACGCTGGCAACTCCCTGCGCCACCAGTTCCGCCGAAGACCTGTGCCGCCGCGATGACAGGCTGTCGGCAACCGCGGCCGACAGCAGCGCGGTGATCGCGCCCAGCAGGGCAAAGCTGAACGCAAAGGGCAGCGCCTGCCAGACCAGATCAAGGCTGAAGTCCGGCAAGCCCGGCATGGGCAGCATGTGAGGCAGCGCGCCGAACCGCTGCTCCACGGTCTGCACCGGCAGACCCAGACCCTCGGCCAGCGCGGTCATCCCGGCGACCGCGATCAGCAGCGAGGGCCATTTGGGCCGCCAGACCTGCAAACCCACGATCATCGCAATGGTTGCCGCGCCGACACCCAGCGCCACCGGCGAAAAGCTGTTCCGCGCGGCCCACAGGGCCGAAATCCTCGGCAGGGCCGCCACCGGCTCTACTCCGGGCACCGTCAGGCCGAACAGGTCGTGAATCTGGCTGAGAAAGATGATCAGCCCGATTCCGGCGGTAAAGGCCACCGTCACCGGATAGGGGATGAACCGGATATAGGCCCCCAGCCGCAACACCCCGGCGATGCCCAGCATGACCCCCGCCAGCAGGGTCGCCACGATCATGCCGTCCACCCCGATCTGTGTCACACAGGCCGCCACCAGCACGATGAACGCGCCCGCCGGGCCGCCGATCTGAAACCGGCTGCCTCCCAGCGCCGACACCAGAAAGCCCCCGACGATGGCCGTGTAAAGCCCGCGCTCGGGCCCGACGCCGCTGGCAATCGCGATGGCCATCGACAGCGGCAGCGCCACGATGGCCACCGTCAACCCGGCCAGAGCATCGGCGCGCAGGTCGGCAAGGGAGTACCCCTCGCGCAGCAGCGACACCAGTTTGGGCTCGAATTCTCGGGATGCGGGCGGCAGGGGGGTTGCCTCGGTCATGGCCTCGCCTAAGCTGAACTGTCCGGAAATGCCGGGGCGTGTCGATGAATGGCGCAACAGGACGCCCGCGGCGCGGCCTTGTCAACGGGAACCCGACGATGACCGAAACCCCAAGACGCGACCCGGTTCAACCGGCAGACCCGGCGGCCATACAGCAGGCGCGCGACCTGTACCGTGCCGCGCGCCACGCCGCACTGGCCTATACCGACCCCGACAGCGCCACGCCGGGCATCAGCCGGATCGCCTTTGGTCTTGGCCCGGACGGCAAGGCGGTGACGCTGATCTCTTCTCTTGCCCCGCATTTCCCGGCGCTGAAGGCGCAGGCCGCCTGCGCGGTGATGGTGGGCGAGCCGGGTGCGAAGGGCGATCCGCTGACCCATCCGCGCCTGATGCTGCGGGCGGTGGCCCGGTTCTTGCCACATGACGATCCGGACCGCCCCGCCCTGCGCGCGCATTGGCTGCGCGATCATCCGAAATCGGCGCTCTACGTCGATTTCGTCGATTTCGCCTTCGTCACCCTGGACGTGACACAGGCCCTGCTGAACGGCGGCTTCGGGCGGGCGCATCTTGTCCCGCCCGAAACCCTGTGATCACACGGGGTTGTCACAGCGCAGGGTGACCTGCATCTTGCCCTTGACCGGGGTCGTCCAGCGGATGTTGACCAGACTGCCCGCAGGTCCCTGTTCCGTCACCACCCAGGGCATCACGTTCTGCCACGCGTTCGCCGCATTGGTCACCGGCCCTTCGGCCACCAGTGACATCACGTTGCGCGCCCGGCTGGCAAAGGGCAGATAGGCCCCCGCATCGACCACCCAGGTGTCGGCGGCGGTGTTCTGCGTATGCTCGACCATCACCGGGCTGGAGGTGGGCTGCGACACGTTGCTGAAGGTGTTGTTCTCGAAGATCACGTTGCGAAAACTGGTATAGGCCAGCGCCGCATGGGTGGTGTCGACTCCCTCGATCCGGTCGACCGAGGTGGAAATCACCCGGAACACGTTGTTGCTGACGGTCAGACCGTTGATGAAATGCCCCGGCCCGCGCGGCGTGACCACCAGCCAGCGGAACCAGGGTGCGACCCGCGCGGCGGTAAAGATGTTGCCCGTCACCGTCAGCCCCCCGAACGAGAATTCGGACGAAAAATCAGGCTGGTCGTCGTGTTCGTTGGTCAGCTCGATAAAGCTGTTGTCGATGTAGTTGCCGGTGATGAAGGTCTTGACGTTGATCTCGGTCAGCACCAATCCCGCCCGCCGCACACCCACCGCCTCGTCATCCCCCCCGAAGAAATGGTTGCCAAGGAAGATGTGCCCCGACCCGGCCGCGATCCCGAAATGCGCAAACCGCGCCGCACGGTTGTTGCGGATCTTGGTGTCGTTGGCGTTGCAGTTGTAGACGATGGTGCGGCGGTCCTCGACCTTCAGGTTCATTTCGTTGGACACGAACTGGCACTGGTCGATGATCAGGTCCTGACACCCCCGCGACGTCGAGGTGATGCCCTTGTCGCGCGGCTTGTTCACCACGCAGTCGGCCAGCCGGAACGTGTCGCCCGACTGGGCAAGGTTGATGCAGCTTGCCAGACCGTTGCAAAGGAATTCAAGGTTGCTGAACTCGAACTTCGACAGGCCGGTGAAACCGCCGAAGTCGAACATGTACCGGAACCGGGTAAAGGTCAGCGTCCGTGTGCCCCCGCCCCCGACCAGTGGCTGGCTCAACTCGATCGTCCCGGCTCCGACGTTCTTCGACGTCACGTAAACCTCGCGCCCCACCCCGGTGCCCGACACGCGCGACCCCACCGGGATGTTGGCCACGTTGGCGACGGCAGTCAGCCGCGCCGGTTGCGCGGTGGCATAGGTCGCGACGGACGTGACCGTGACGGTATCCCATGCCGCCCCGGCCAGCGCCGAAAACTGTCCGTTCGAAATCTGCCGGCGCTGCGCGAAGTCGGTCAGCCCGGCGAGGGCGGCCACGTCGATCGGTTCGGTCATCTCCACCCGGCGGCCCGACAGGTCAAGCTGAACATGGTCGGTGAAGTAGAACAGCGCCTGCAGCGCCTTCTTGAAGCCGGGCAATTCCCCGCCGAACGCCGCCGAATAGGTATCAAGGTTGTAGTTGCGCGTGCAGATCAGACGCACGGCGTCGGGCATCACCAGCGTGCCTTCGAACTGCACCGGGTTTTCGAAGGTCAGGTTCGACCCGATGAAATAGCTGCCCGGCGGCACCACCACCCGCTTGCCCGCCGCCGCCGCATCGGCCGCATCAAAGGCCGCGCGGTCGTCGGTCACCCCGTTGCCGATGGCCCCGTAATCGCGCACATCGACCCAGTCGAACTGCACCGAGTGGAAGATCGCACTGACATCCTCGATGGTGAAATCGTCGATCCGCACCACGCCGTTGTTGGCCCCGGTCAGGTCAAGTCCGATGTGGCCGTAAGCCGGGGCCAGACCCCAGACCATGTCCACACCCTGCCGGTTGCCCGACCCGATGATCGCCGACACTTCGACGACCTGCCCGTAGGTGGTCAGCGCCACGGACGGCCCCTGCTGCGCGGCAGTCGTCACATTGGTGCCCGAAGACGACCCCGCCCAGCCCGCGATCCTGACTTGCGGCAAGGCACCCGACACCGCCTTGATCCGCGCGGTGACCTTCAGATACAGCCCCGGCTGCATCGGAATCTGCTGAAAACAGCGCAGCTTCTGGGTGGTCGCGGTCTTTTGCAGTTCCAGACAGCCGGCGAAATCCTGATCGGCGGGCACGTAGGCCGCGTTCGGCTGTCCGGCATAGGACCCCTGCCCCGGTCGGCCATCCTCGCGCGACCAGAGGTTCAGCCCCGCCGAAAACGGCGGCGGCATCAGCACCAGACCTTCGGTAATCGCCTTGTTCATGCTTGATCCTCGCCTTGGTTGACGGGGACGCTGTCGCGCCCGCAAGGCCAGGGAGGTATCAACGCAGGGTTAACGGCGGCTCAGGTGGGCGTGCGCCTGCCGTCGGTTGCGCGCAACGGAGGCGTCGGAGTGGGGGTTTCACACCCCCACACCCCCGTGGGATATTTTTGGACAGAAAATGAAGGGATCAGGCCCCGACGCCTACCTCGGGCAAAAGCTGCACCGCGTTGATCTGCCAGCCGTCCGGGGTTTCGATCATCATGTAGTCCAGCAGATGCGTCCGCCCGGACTGATCGGTGACCATCACCCGCTGCCACAGGTTGCCCGCAACGGTGCGCAGTTCCAGCATCTGCACCGCATCCGGGCGGTGGACCATCGGATAGCCTTGGGTCACCATCGCGCCGAAATTTTCAGGCGTGCCGAAGATGCCCTTGATGTTGGGCGAGGCAAAGGTGAAGGCCGTGACGAAATCATCGGCCTTCAGGGCGGTGATCTGATCCTGGATCACCCCTTCGATGGCCATGTTGCGCGGTTCATCCGCATGGGCGATACCGAAATGGCACGCCAAAACCAGTCCAAGCACAATGCTGCGCATCCTGTTCCTCCTGACGTCCCCGCAAGGAAGGGTAGGCCAAGACGAAAGCCTGTCAACTCACGTTTTGGCCGACAGCGCTGCAAGCGCACCGGACAGCCCCCGGTCGATCAGCGCGATGGTCTCGGAGATGCCGTAAAGGGCGATGAACCCGCCAAACCGCGGCCCCTGGCTTGCACCCAGCAGCACCTCGTAAAGGGCTGTGAACCAGTCGCGCAGCGGATCGAACCCCGCTTCGGTGCCGACGGCGAAGACCATGGTCTGCAGCGTCTCGGCATCCAGCCCACCGTCCCACGCCACCAGACGCGCCCGCAGGTCCGCCATCGCCGCCGCCTCGCGTTCAGACGGCGCGCGGAACTGCCGCGTCGGCAGGATGCGGTCGTTGAAATAGGCCAGCGCATAGCCCGCCGCCGCGTCCAGATCGGGATGCGTCCCGGGTGAGGCATCGGGCATGTAGCGCCGGATGAACCCCCAGAGCCCTGCCTTGTCCTTCGCGCCCGCCACGCTCGCAAGGTTCAGCAGCATCGAGAACGGGATGACCATCATCGACGCGGGCACCTGCCCGCCATGGATGTGCCAGACCGGGTTGTTGACCTGCCCCGCCGCGTCCTGCCCCGGATAGGCGCGCAACTGCTGATGATATTCGTCCACCGCGCGCGGGATCACGTCGAAATGCATCCGCTTGGCCGTCTTGGGCTTCTGGTACATGAAGTACGACAGGCTTTCGGACGAGGCATAGGTCAGCCATTCGTCGATGGTCAGGCCATTGCCCTTGGATTTGCTGATCTTCTGCCCCTGATCGTCAAGGAACAGCTCATAGCTCATGTGGTTCGGCTTCCGCCCGCCCAGCACCTCGCAGATCCCGTCATAGATCGGCGTATTGGTCGAATGGTCCTTGCCGTACATCTCGAAATCGACATCCAGCGCCGCCCAGCGCGCGCCGAAATCGGGTTTCCACTGCAGCTTGACCTGACCGCCGGTGACCGGAAGCGTCCATTCCCGGCCGTCTTCATCGTCAAAGGTGATCTCGTGGCGCACCGGATCGACGTTCTTCATCGGCACATACAGAACGCGGCCCGTTTCCGGATGGATCGGCAGGAAGCAGGAATAGGTCTGCTGCCGTTCCTCGCGCAAGGATGCCAGCATGATCGCCATGATCGCGTCATACCGCTCGCAGGCCAGGCGCAGCGTGTCGTCGAACCGGCCGGACTTGTAGAATTCGGTCGCCGAGATGAACTCGTACTGGAACCCGAACGTATCCAGAAACCGCCGCAGCATCGCGTTGTTGTGCGCACCGAAACTGTCGTACTGGCCGAACGGATCGGGCACCGAGGTCAGCGGCCGCTGCAGATGCCCCATCAGCATCTCGCGGTCGGGCACGTTGTCGGGCACCTTGCGCATGCCGTCCACATCGTCGGAAAAGCAGATCAGCCGCGTCGGGATGTCTGAAATCAGCTCGAACGCGCGGCGGATCATCGTGGTGCGCGCGACCTCTCCGAACGTGCCGATATGGGGCAGGCCCGACGGGCCATAGCCGGTTTCGAACAGCACGTGACCCTTGACGGGCGGGGCCTTTTCGTACCGCTTTGCCACCGCGCGCGCCTCTTCGAACGGCCAGGCCTTCGATGTCATTGCCGCGTCACGCAAAGCCGTCATTTCCCACATCTCCTGCATCCACCTGCGTCGTCTATTGCCGCCCTGCGCATAGGTCAATATTCTGCACTGCAACAACAGGAGATCGCGCTTGCCCGACGTTCCCCCCTCGCTGTCCCCGCAGGATGCCCTTGTTGCGGTGATGATCGCCACCTCTGCCGCCGATGCGCAACTGCGCACGGTGGAAATGGTGGCGATCCAGCGCATGGTGCATTCGATGCCGATCTTCGGCGACTACGACGTCGACCGCATCCGCATCATCGCGCAGACCGTCTACGACCTGTTCGAGGAGGAAGACGGATTGGCCGCCCTGTTCGGCCTGATCCGCGACGCGCTGCCCGAACGGCTGCATGAAACCGCCTATGCGCTGGCCTGCGACGCCGCGGCCGCCGATGGCCGCCTGCGCGAAGTGGAATTGCGGATGCTGGAGGAAGTGCGCGAGGAGTTGCAGATCGACCGGCTGCATGCCGCGGCCATCGAATGGGGCGCGCGGGTGCGGCACATGAAACCCTGATCAGCCGTAGGTTTCGGCCCAGCGGCGCACCAGTTGTGCCTGCAGGGTGCGCGCGCGACGGGTCCAGGCCTGCCCGCCCTCGGGCTGCTCGCGCTCGGCCATCGGCAGGGCCTCGCGGCGCGGCACATCGGCGCTGAACACGGCAAAGCACAACTCGCGCCCTGACGGGGGCAGGATGAACCCCGCCAGACCGCTGACAAAGTTGAGCGTGCCCGATTTGGCCCGCACCTGCACCGGATGACCCGGAATGACCTCGCCCTTGTCGTTGCGCACACCCGTGTCGCGCAGCAACCCGCGCAGGCCCACCCCCGCCCGGTCCCCGGCGATCAGCCCGCGCGCCATGTCGGCCGCCGTCACCCGGCTGCCGCCTTCCAGCCCGGAATGGTCTACGAAGTGCGACGCCATGCCCAGCCGCCGCGCCGCCCACTGCGTCATCACCGCGCCCGACCCGTGCAGCGTTCCTGCGCCCGAGGCCGCCAGCCCCACCGCCTCGGCCGTCAGATTGGTCGAAAACCGCAGCATGTCACGCAACACGCCGGGCAACGGGTCGCTGACCCGGTCGACGATCCGCCGTGCGCCCGACGGAAGACTGACCACCACCTCGGCGCGCGGCACCGCGATGCCCTGCGCGCGGGCCAGCGTCTGAAACACCTCGGCCACATAGACCCCCGGCTGGCGCACCGGCAACCAGCGGCTGCCGTCGCTGCCCAAGGCGGCCTGCGCCACGGTCCAGTCCTCGACGCCCGGCGACAGGGCCAGCGTGAACAGCGGCACCTCGCGGGCGACGACCTGCATCCGCGCCATGGCGACCGGCGGGACAAACCGTTCGGCCCGCGCATCCATCGACACCGTCCAGTCACCTGCCGCCCGCCGCCATTCGAAATGCACCCGGTTGTAGTTCAGGTTCAACCCCGACAGCCCCGGATTGTACCCCACATGGTCCGGCTGGTCCGGCGACAACCGGTCGATCTGCGGCAAGGCCCCGGCATGGGCCAGAAACCGCCCCGTGACCTGCCGCACTCCGGTTGCTGCCAGCGAGGCCACCAGATCGCCCAGTTGATCGGTGTCCAGCGTAGGGTCGCCGCCCCCCGACAGGATCAGGTCGCCGTGCAACGTCCCGTCGCGGATGTCGCCGACCACAAGGATCCGCGTCGCAAACCTGTGCACGGGCCCCAGTTTGTCCAGCGCGAACACCGCCGTGATCGCCTTGGCGACGCTGGCGGGGGGCAGCGGCGTGTCGGCCTCCTGCGCCTCGATCACCTGCCCCGTCGCCGCATCGACCAGAACGAACCCGGTGGCCCCGCCCAGCTTTGCCGCCGCGACCAGCCGTTCCGAAGCCGCCTGCCGCGACGGGCGGCGCGGCGGGCGCTTCGACCCGTCGGCGGTTGCCGGTGCCGTTCCCGCAGCCGACCATGCGCCTGCCGCCAGCCCTGCCAGAACTCCCCGCCGCGAAATCACGCCTGTGCATCCTCTTTCATCGCTGTCGAAACATCCTCGCGCGGGGTCCGGGGCAACCGGGGGGGCGGCAAAGGCCCCGCTTCAGCGCGCCAACCGCCCCGCGCCCGGATTTCCGAGGACGACGCCGGATGCAGCGGCAGGTTGACAAAGGCCCAGGCCGGGGGTCGCCGGTGCCCCAACCCCTCGCCCCGCCCGCTTTGGTACACCCGGAACGCCCGCGCCGCGACCGACAGCCGCGCCGAAACCCCAGACCCCGGCCGCGCCAGCACCGCCACCGGCACGGCGCGCAGGATATCCCGCCACCTCTCCCAGCGGTGAAACTGCACCAGATTGTCCGCCCCCATCAGCCAGACGAACCGCACCCCCGGATAGATCGCCTGCAACCGCGCGATCGTCTCGGCGGTGTAGCGCGTGCCCAGCCGCGCCTCCAGATCGGTGATTTCGACCCTCGGGTCGTCCATCACGCCGCGCGCCTGCGCCAGCCGATCGGCCATCGGCGCGGGCTGGCGCACCTTCAGCGGATTGCCGGGCGTCACCAGCCACCAGACCCGGTCCAGCCCCAGCCGCTTGATCGCCTCGCGCGTGATATGGACATGCCCGCCATGCGCGGGATCGAACGACCCGCCCAGCAACCCCACGACCATCCCGCGCGTTGCCATGGGAAACCCCTGCCGCACGTCCGTCCCCCTCAACTCGACAGGAACCTGCCCCCGCGTCGTTGCCCTTGTCCAGCAATATCGCTACATAAAGCGCAACCTCGAACCTCCGGAGATGCACCATGGCCAGCTATCAGTATGTCTACCACATGGAAGGCGTGTCCAAGACCTATCCGGGCGGCAAGAAGTGCTTCGAGAACATCCACCTGAACTTCCTTCCCGGCGTCAAGATCGGCGTCGTCGGCATCAACGGCTCGGGGAAGTCGACGCTTCTGAAGATCATGGCCGGCATGGACACCGATTTCAAAGGCGAGGCCTGGGCCGCCAAGGGCGCGAAAGTCGGCTACCTCGCGCAGGAACCCTACCTCGACCCCACGCTGACCGCGAAAGAAAACGTCATGCTCGGCGTCGCGAAGGAAACCGCGATCCTCGAACGCTACAACGAACTGGCGATGAACTACTCGGACGAGACGGCCGACGAGATGGCCGCCCTGCAAGACCAGATCGACGCCGGCAACCTGTGGGAGCTTGAGGCCTCGGTCGGCGTGGCGATGGACGCGCTGCGCTGCCCGCCCGACGACTCCGATGTCGAAACCCTGTCCGGGGGGGAACGCCGCCGCGTGGCCCTGTGCAAGCTGCTGCTGGAAAAGCCCGACATGCTGCTGCTCGACGAACCGACCAACCACCTCGACGCCGAATCCATCGCCTGGCTGCAAAAGCACCTGATCGCCTACAAGGGCACGATCCTGATCGTCACCCACGACCGCTATTTCCTCGACGACATCACCTCATGGATTCTGGAACTCGACCGTGGCCGCGGCATTCCTTACGAGGGCAACTATTCCGCATGGCTCGAACAGAAGGCCAAGCGGATGATGCAGGAAGCGCGCGAGGACAAATCCAAGCAGAAGGCGCTGGAAAAGGAACTGGAATGGATCCGCTCGGGCGCAAAGGCCCGTCAGGCCAAATCCAAAGCCCGTATTTCCAAGTACAACGAGATGGCCGGTCAGACCGTGCTGGAACGCTCCAGCGCCGCGCAGATCATCATCCCCAACGGTGAGCGGCTGGGCGGCAAGGTGATCGAGGTCGAGGGCCTGACCAAATCCATGGGCGACCGCCTGCTGATCGAAAACCTGTCCTTCACCGTCCCGCCCGGTGCCATCGTCGGCGTCATCGGCCCGAACGGCGCGGGCAAGTCCACCCTGTTCCGGATGCTCGTCGGTGCCGAACAGCCCGATTCTGGCACGATCACCCTCGGCACCAC
>JAIYDJ010000096.1 GCA_027487575.1 Rhodobacter sp.
GCTGTCTTCCATCGGAGTGGCAAATTGAAACGTTCGGACGCGGTTCCTGCTGTGGGTGGAAAGTCGGGGTTCCTGGTCATCCGGAACCTGTTCGAGGGCGCAGGCGGACCCCCGCCAGCCCAATCCACCCGGATACCGTCATGACGCTGCGCGGGGCGCTGATCGGCTGCGGCTTTTTTGCCCGCAACCACATGCAGGCTTGGGCCGACATCGGGGAAGCCCGGATCGTGGCGGTCTGCGACACGGACGCGGCAAAGGCGCATGCGTTCGCGGCCGAGTTCGGGGCCGTAGCCTTTGGCGATGCGGCGGAGATGCTGGCGGCCGTGCGGCCGGATTTCACCGACATTGCGACTGCCGTCGCCTCGCACCGCGCGCTGGTCACGCTGGCCGCGCGCCACAGCCGGGCGGTGATCTGCCAGAAGCCCTTTGCCGAAACGTTGGCGGATGCCGGAGCGATGGTGGCGGTTTGCGAGGCCGCCGGGGTGCCGCTTTTGGTGCACGAAAACTTCCGCTGGCAAAGACCCTTTCGCGCGCTGGGGGCGGCTTTGACGTCTGGCGTCATCGGCCCGCCCAGCTTTCTGCGGCTCAGTTTCCGGCACGCTTTCGACATCTATGCCAACCAGCCCTATCTGGCCAAGATCGAGGATCTGGCGCTGACCGATGTGGGCCTGCATCTGTTCGACATGGCGCGCTTCCTGATGGGCGATGTTGCCAGCGTGTATTGCCAGACCCAACGGCTCAACCCGCGCGTCGCCGGGCAGGATGCGTTTCTGGCCACCCTGCGCCATGCGTCGGGCGCTGTGACCAGCGTCGAGTGCAGCTTTTTCAGCCACTATACGCCAGACCCGTTCGTGCAGACGCTGGCCATTGCCGAAGGGCCGCTTGGGTCCATCGAACTGCTGGAAGGCTACCGGATGCGGCTGCACAAGGCGGGTCGGGTTGAGGAAACGGATGTGGAGCCCGAAGTGCCTGACTGGGGGGGCAAGCCCTGGCATCTGGTGCAGGAGTCCGTCGTGGCCTTTCAGCGCCATGCCATCGCCGTGATGCAGGGTCGCGCCGTCGGGCAACCGTCGGGTGCCGACAACCTGCGCACCCTTGCAGTTACGCTTGCGGCCATCCGGTCGGCAAGGACCGGACAGGTCGTTGATGGACTATCCGCCGACCCTTGAGGTCTGGGCCGCCGCGCCGGACGTGCGGATTGCTGCGATCCTGCAAGACCTGAACCAGCCGCGCGGCACGTCGGGCAGTCATCGGGGCGCATATCCTTGGCCAGTCACCAGCCGCCACGGCAGACGGCAAACCCCTAGCCGTAGGTCCGTACCGCGGCGGCCAGCGCCGGGCTGTCCTTGGCCGCCTGCTCCAGCGTCAGACCGGCCATCGCCGCCGCCCAGGCATCCTGCAGCGAACGTACGCCCGCCGCAGGTCCGTCGGGGTGTGCCATGATCCCGCCTCCCGCTGCAAAGATCAGATCGGGGGTCTTCAGGGCCGCCCATGTCCCGAAGGCCTGCAGCGCCGACTGCCCCGACGAAAACACCGGCATCGCCCGCGCCGGATGCGGGGCCGACAAGGGCTGCATCAGCGACCGTGCCGAGGCCAGCGCGCTTTCGTCGCTTTCGCAGAACTTGTTGCGCAAACCGTTCACATGCAGATGGTCCGCCCCGGCCAGCCGCCAGAGTTTGGACCAGGCGGCAAAGTCGAAGCCGAGGGACGGGTGGCGCGACAGGTAGCCCCATCCGTTGCGGTGCAGATGGATCGGCAGTTGCGCATGCCGCCGCAGGGCCAGAAGGCCGGTCAACCCGACGGAATTTGCGCTGGCCATCACGCAGGTGCCGCCCAAGGACAGCACAAGGTCATGGCGCGCGCGCATCTCGTCGACCTCTCCGGTCAGGTTGAAGGCGTACATGACCTTTTTCCCCGTCCGCTCGGCATGCGCGTTGATCTCTGCCATCACCGCGCGGGCGCGATCCTCGAAGGGGCAGACCGCGCCATCCGCCTGCAGTTCGTCGTCCTTGATGAAGTCGATCCCCGCCTTGCACAGCATCGCGACCATCGCCGCCGTTTCCCGCGCCGTCAGCCCGATGGAGGGTTTGATGATCGTCCCGATCAGGGGCCGCCCCTGCACCCCCGACAACCGCCGCGTGCCCTCGACCCCAAAGGCCGGGCGCGGGCTGGCCGCAACCAGCGCCTCCGGAAACCGCAGGTCGGTCAGGCGCAGGCCCGCCACGCAGTTCAACTCGAACAGGTTGCCCGCGACGGTGGCCAGGATGTTGGGCAGGCTGGTGCCGGTATTGCCCAGGGGCCAGGACAGCGTCAGGCGGGCGCGCCGGTGCGGCGCGTCGGGCTGGCCCGCGCCCGGCAAGGCGGGACCGGCGACAGGGCCCATATCCTCGACCCGTTCTACCCGCGCGGCAGAGCGGGCTTTCAGTTCTTCGGTTTCACCCGGCACCGCCATGAAGGTGCCCGAAGACTGCTCTCCGGCCAGGATCGCGGCCGCCTTTTCGGCGGGAACCGGGCTTTCCAGCAGATAGTCGGCCTCGATCCGGTCGGTCATCGGGCCAACTCCGCAACGGCGGCAAGGATGCCCGCGCCTTGCGGGGGCAGGACTGGAAAACCCTGCGGTTGCCGCGGTTCGGTCGTGCAATTGGCGGCCAGCGCGACATCGCCCGCGCGGATCACAACCAGCCCGCCCGCATCATCGACGGTGACATCCCGCCCCGCCAGCGCATGAGCCGCGCGCATCACTTCGGCCAGCGCCCCGGTCGCGCCCAGCGGTCCGTCGGGCATTGCCAGCGCCAGACTTCGGACCCCCGCCCGCGCGGCGGCGGCCAGCACGGCGATGGCGTAGGCCGCGGCAAAACTCGTGGACTGGCGCGGATCGTCCATCGCCATCGGCAGGCGCACGCGGTCGGGGTTCGGTGCCGTATCCCCGCCGTAGGGGTTGCACCGCATCCCGATCGAGAACAGCCCAAGCTGCAAAGGCTTTCCCGCTGCAATCGCCTCGGCGGTGGAAAAGATGTCCGGCAGCGCCTCAAGCGTCTGCCAGACCGACAGGTCATCGGCGGCATGCACGATGGCAGTGTTGCCGAAGGTGAGGAAATCTATCGTCGCCGGGTCCGGCTGGCAGCGGTTCAGTTCGGTGAAGTTCGTCAGGCTGCCGCCGCCGACGGCTGCGTCGGGAAAGGCCGCGCGCAGGGGGGCAATCGCATCGGCCGGTTGCGCGCCCGATGGCCAGATGCCGTCGGGCTGGTGGCTTTTCAGGAAGGCGCGGGGCAGGGCTGACACCCGGACCGGACCCAGGCCCGCAGCCCTGGCCCGTCCGATCTGCCGGTCAAGGTCGGGCAAGCCGTCAAACACGATCTCCAGCGCCAGACCGGGCCGTCCGGCAACGGCCTGCAGATCGGCATCCGGTGTCTTTGCGTCCATCCGGATCTGGACGGGCAGGCCGGGAAATCCTGCCAGCCCTGCGACCGATGACAGCCCCGCTTCCTGCGCCAGCATGACCTGAGGCATGCGCGCCGTGACCGCGCCCGTCGCCGCGGCTGTGTCGTCCGGGTTGTGACCTGCGGTCAGGGTCAGGGTGATGCGCTGCCGGATGACCTCTCCTGCGGCGACGTCATAGGGAAACGGCAAGGCCAGTGGGCGGCAGTAGGTCTTGAACGAGGCGTCGGACCAGTTGCGCTGATCCTCCATCTCGAAAACGTCCCCCTCCATCGCGATGTCCACCGCGACGCCCTGCACGACATGGGCCATCCCGGCGATGAAGCGCGCAGGTTGGGCGGGGCTGATCAGGGCGGGAAACCGGGTGTCGGAGGTGCTGGCGTCCGGGTGGCGCAGGGTCACCGGTTGCCCGGCCACGCCCTGGATCGGATGCAGAAGGGTAAACCCGGCCCGGTTGATCCTTGCAGGCGCGGGAAAGCGAATTTCCACCTCGGCCACAAGGCGGCCATCGGTCATCGTCACGTCGAACCGCCCGGTGAAGGTTCCCGCGCGGCAGGCAAATCGGCGGGTGTGGGTGGTCGCTGTCGTCTCTGACGAGAGCGTGTCGGTCAGACAGGTGCCCCAGTCGGCGTTGCGGACCGGCCATGTCAGGCCGCGCAACACCTCGACCCCGGCAAAGGTTACGGCCCCAAGGCCCGCGTCCTGCAGGTTTACGGCCAGACCTCCGGCCTGCAATCGCGATGTGCTGGTCATTGCGCGCCCTTGTGCTGGTTCAGCGGACCTTTCCCGGACGGATCAGGTGATGCGCTTGATCGAGGCCGTGATTTCATCCCAGTCGAAGACCCGCTTCCAGTCATCCTTCATCAGGACGGGAATGCCGAATTCGATGGCCTTGTTGCAGGCATCCGAAAACACGCCGACCCGCTCTTCGAAGATCACCGCGCCAAGGATGTTCATGTGGCCCAGCAGAAAGTCGCGGGCGCAATCTTTGCTGACACCGCTGCGCAAGACGCATTCATCCATGGCCTGCCGCAGCACCGTCATCAAGGAGGCACAGACCGTTTCCGACAGACCGGGTTCCAGCATCGCCATCTGCGCGACTGTCACCTCGTGGCTGCGCATCACCGGGGCATAGATTGCGCGGGCAATGCGTTCACCAAGGTCGTAGTGCGCGCGCGGACCCTGCATCAGGGCGCAGACGATGGCCTGCTTGGCCGCAATGCCACCGAAATGGTCTGCCTTGCCCTCGGGGGTGACCTCGTCGTTGTAGATCGGCGGATGGCAGGGGTGCGTGATGAAATAGGTGATGTCGGCGCGCTCGGGCAGATGCCCCGCATAGGGTGCTGCGGCATCGAGGATCACCACCACGGTGCCCGGAGCAAGCCGTGGCACAACATCGGCGGCGACGCGCCCGATGTGCGTGTCGGGTACCGCAAGGATCACCGCCTGTGCCCCGGCGACCGCCGCATCGGCTTCGACGCAGTCAAAGCCAAGCGCGTCTTTCAACCGCTGCTGCCCGGCGGGGCTGACCTCGACATGCGCCACGTCGAAATCGGTCATGGCAAGGTTTGTCGACAGCCGCACCCCCATCTTACCCCCGGCCCCAAACAGCGCAATTCTGGTCATGAGCAGCGAATCCCTCGATGGTGGGTTGATCGTCAACTGGTATGACTTCATGATAAGCTCGATTTGCCGCCAAGGGCAACACCGGAAGGACGACGGCGTGACGCCACCCAGCGATGCTGCCCCCTGGATCACCTGGTTCGGCGACGACTTCACCGGGTCGGCCGCCGTGATGGAGGTGCTGGCCTTTGCGGGTGTCCCTTCGGTCCTGTTCACCGACGTTCCCGACGCGCCCCTGGTGGCGCGGTTTGCGGGGGCGCGGGCTGTCGGCATCGCATCGACTGCGCGAAGCCACGGGCCGGACTGGATGCGGGCGCATCTGGCGGCACCGCTGCGGTGGCTGCACGACCGGGGTGCGCCGATTCTGCACTACAAGATATGCTCGACGTTCGACTCGGCACCGACGGTGGGCAGCATCGGTTGCGCGCTTGACGTGGCCTTGACGGTGCGGCCCGCTGCGGCCGTGCCGATGATGACGGCAGCACCGGTCATGCGGCGTTATCAGGCCTTCGGTCATCTGTTCGCGGGTACGGCCGAGGGGGTGTTCCGGCTGGACCGTCATCCGGTGATGGCCCGCCATCCGGTCACCCCGATGGCCGAGGCGGACCTTCTGCGCCATCTGGCCGGGCAGACCGCCCTTCCCGCTGCCCTGATTGATCTTGAGGATCTTGCGGGCGATCCGCAGGCCCGGCTTGACAGGGCGCTCGCCACGGGTGCCCGCGTGCTGTCGATCGACGGCATGGACGCAAGGACGGATGCGGCAGCGGGTCGGCTGATCTGGCAGAACCGTGACAGGATGGGACTGGTTTTCGGCAGTCAGGGTGTGGAATACGCGCTGGTCCGGCACTGGCAGGATATCGGGTTGATCCCGCCGCCGCCGCCCGCCCCGTCGGCCGGGGAAGTGCCGATGATCGCCGCCGTTTCCGGATCGGTATCGCCGGTGACGGCGCGGCAACTGTCCTGGGCCGGCGCAAACGGGTTTGCGCTGCTGGGCTTCGACGCTGCGACTGTCTGTGGCGAAGCGGGCGATCTTGCCCGCGAGGAAGCCCGCGTGGCCGAGGCCGCAATTGCGGCCGCCACACGGGGGATCAGCCCGCTGGTCCATTCGGCGGCAGGCCGTGATGACCCGGCCGTCGCGCGGTTTCGCGCCGCGTTGTCGCGAAGCCGATGCCCGGCAGAGGAAGCCAACCAGCGCCTCGGCGAGGCGCTGGGGCGCATTCTGGATACCGTGCTGCGCGCGACCGGCATCCGCCGGGCGGTGATTTCGGGGGGCGATACCTCGGGGCATGGAATGCGCCAACTGGGCCTGCACGCGCTGGTTGCCCTTGCGCCGACCCTTCCGGGGGCGGCTTTGTGTACCGCGCATGGCGTGGGACCGCATGACGGACTTCAGATCGCGCTGAAGGGCGGTCAGATGGGCAGCGACGATTACTTCGGCTGGATTCGCGCGGGCGGCGGGCCGCGTCTGCCCTGACCCGTGGCGGCCCGGATCACTGGGCGTACATCTCGCGGGACCGGTCCAGATGGGCCTGCATGGCCGCCACCGCGCGATCCGGTGCCTTGGCCTCGATCTGATCGACGATCCCGGAATGTTCCGACAGGGTCACATCCTCCTTGCCCGACCAGTGCAAAAGCGAGGTGTGATACTCGAACAGCCAGCGCAGCATGGCCTGCGAGGCTTCGGCGATGATCGGATTGGCGCTGATCCTTGCGATCCGGACGTGAAACTGCATGTCCGCTTCGATGAACGCCAGCGGATCGCCGCCCAACTGCGCCTGCTGATGCGCCACGATGGCCCGCAGGTCCGACACATCGGCGCTGGTTGCCCGCTCTGCTGCCAGCCGCACGATCCCGAGTTCGAACATCGACCGCGCCTGCTTGAGATGCTGCAGATTGGCGGGGGCGACGTTCAAAAGCAGCCGCGCAATATCGTTGCTCCGCTCGAAAAACGTGTTGGCGCTGATCGCGTTCACCCGGGTCCGCTCTCCTTGGGTGATCGAGACGAGGCCGGTCTGATGCAGCGACTGCAGCGCCTCGCGGATCGCCGGACGGCCGACGCCGAAACGCTCCATCAGGTCCCGCTCGGATGGCAGGGCCTCTCCGGGTTTGATCTCGCCCGCGCGGATCAGTTCGCGAAGCCGTTCCAGAACCTGGTCCGAAAGCTTGCGACGCACGATCTTGTCGCTCCGATCAGCCATGCGAACCCGGGCTCCCATCTCATCGCTTTTCCAGACGTCCTGCATGGTTAGACCTGCGCGCGGGATATCGCAACGCCCCCATCGGGGTGGTGGTCCCCCGTAGCCGGGATGACAGGCCGCGGATGCTGCAAAGCCGCCCGGAACGCGGGGGCGGTCAGGGAAACGCCAGTTGGCACCGCAATCCGGCGGGCAGTTGAAGATCGGCGTTGTCGAGGTCGATCCTGATCCCGAAGGTCGCCGTTGCGGGGTCGAACACCCGGTCGATCACCCGGATCACGGCGCGGCGCGGTTGGTTCAGGGGCGCTTCGGGGGTCACCTCGACCTCTTGTCCGACCTTGAGAAACGGGAAATGCCCGATCGGTGCAAAGGCCTCGACCCGCAGCAGGTCTATCCGGGCAAGGGTCGCGATGCTGGACTCGCCGTTTCGGTACTCGCCGCTGTTGGCAAGCCGTTCCGTGACGAACGCGGCAATCGGGCTGGTCAGGGTCTTCTGTTCCAGCACTGCTTCGGCCTGAGCCAGTTCGAGTTCGGCCATCGACAGAGCCAGTCTTGCACGCTCCAGTTCCCGGCTGGCGATCTCGCGCTCCAGCGCGGCCTCTTTGGCTTCGGTTTCCGACAGGGCGTTCCGCGCGGCCAGCGTGGCGCGACGCTCGGCCTGCAGGGTCAGGAAATCAAGCCGCGCCTCCAGTGACAGGATTTCGCTCCGGTCTTCGGCCCTGGACCGGGCCAGATCGCGGGCGATCCGTTCAAGTCTGGAATCAAGTCTTGCGACGACGTCGCCCACGGCGACCAGATCGCCGCGGTCCACCAGCATTTCCGTGACGATTCCGGCCACCGGGGTGGCGAGGCTGACAGTTTCGTAGGCTTCGATCAGACAGGACACCGGTGTCAGGCTTTCCGCTTTTGCAGGGCCGGACCACAGGCAGAAGGTCACAATCCCGCCAAGAAGGACATCGGTGCAGACCAACATGACAGGATTTTTCATCATGACCCAGAAAAGTTATCGTTGCGCAAATCAACATCACTTGATTAACGTTACGGCAAGGCAGGAATTTGTGAGGCAGTTTTTTTGACTTCGCCGTCGTGGCGAAGTGGTTGAAACAGTTTTCAGAGGTTTTCATTGAAGCCCATGAACAGGACCGCGGGATTTCGTCCGGTGAAGGACAGCGAAGGCAGATCCGGGGTCGGGTCTGGCTTCAAGCCGGACCCCGCCCGCCGTGCGGGCGCGGACAGTGCGCCGGGCGGTTCGCAGAAATCCAGACTGTTGCAGGGGACCCTGCTGTCGCGCGGGCTGTTCACCGAAACGCTGGAACCGCGGCTCTTGATGTCGGCCGACCTGATACCGGTCGTCGGCAGCATCGATGTCCCGGGCGAGACCGATTTCTACACCTTCGAACTCGCGGAAGAGCGGACGATCCTGTTTGACGCGCTGACACCGGACAGCCGGTTCAACTGGTCGCTCTCCGGGCCCGGCGGTGAGGTGCAGGTGCCGACGGCGTTCGACGCGTCGGACGGGGCGCAAGGCGGAACGCTGCTGGCACTCGACGCCGGCACCTACCGGATGGCGGTGGATGCCGCGGGCGACCACCGCGGGGACTATCAGTTCCGCCTGATCAACATCGCAAACGCCGAACAGATCGCATCGGGCGCCGCCGTATCGGGCGTTCTGGAAGTCGGCGGCCGGGAAAGCGACCTGTTCCAGTTCGAGGCCATCGCCGGACAGGAGCTGTTTTTTGACGCGCAGTCCCATTCGGGGGGCACAGCCTATTGGCAGCTTGTCGGTCCGGACGGCGAAACGGTGTTCGGACCCCGAAACTTCAGCCCTTCGTCGGACCCCGACAGGTTTGTGGTGCTGCGGTCCGGGACCTATACCCTGCTGCTGGAAGGCTACATCTACAACAACACCGACCTGTCCTACAGCTTTGCCCTGAACGAAGTCAGCGATGTGGTCCGGGCCGTGGCGCTGGACAGCCTGATCGAGGGCACTCTGGCCGCCGCCGGTCAGCGCCACAAACTGACGTTCTCGCTGGCGTCGGACACGCGGGTGTTTTTCGACACGCTTTTGCAAAGCAACCTCCAGATACAGCTTGAAGGACCGCGCGGGATCGAGTTCGGGCCGCAGAGCCTGAATTTTTCCGACTGGCGGTATGACGAGCCGATCCACGATCTGGTTGCGGGCGATTACACCCTGACGATCCTGGGTCAATCGGGGGCGACGGGCAGTTACGGCCTGCAGCTTTTGACGGGCGCAAGTGCCGAGACGCTGACCTATGGCAGTCCGGTGTCCGGAACACTCGATGATCAGGGCGCGCGGTTGGGCGGCTTCCGGGGGCCGTCCGGCGCGGGGCTTGCCGGTGATGCGGGTCAGGCCCAGCGTTTCGACGGCAATGCGCCGCTGGTCTTTGCCGACGATGCCGGCGCGCTGGACCCGGCCAACCTGACGGTGGAAGGCTGGTTTCTGGCAAATCCGACCTCCAGCTTCCAAGTGCTGCTGGCAAAGTCGTCACAGAATGATGTCTTCGGAACCGGCTATGGCCTGTTCCGGCAGAACGGCCGGATCGTCTTTGCCCTGAACTACTGGTTCGACGAGGCAAGTTCGGTCTCGGTCGATTTTCCAGAGAACGAATGGCACCACATCGCCGCGACCTATGACGGGGCGGCGCTGCGGCTTTACCTCGACGGGGTGCTGGCGGCTGAAAAGGCCTATGCAGCTACTTTGACACCAACGGACGGTGAACTGGTTCTGGGGGCCAACGGTGATCAGGATTACCGTTTCAACGGGCAGGCCGATGAAGTCCGCATCTGGAACGTCGCAAGGTCAGCAGAGGACATCGCCGCAAGCCACACCCTGCGGCAGGCGGGGCCTGCGGATGGTCTTGTCCTGGCATGGGGTTTTGACGCACAGGCGCGGGCCGTGCCCGATCTGTCGGGCAACGGTCTTGCCGGCCGGCTGCAAGACGGTCCGGGCACCGAAACCCGGCTTTACCGCTTTTCCGGGGCCGCCGGTGACCGGCTGGTGTTCGCCCCGTCCCTGAATGGCAGTGCCAATCTCCGCCTGATCTCGCCCTCGGGGATCACGCTGTTCGGGCCTGAGTATTCCGACGTCAGGGACCCGCTCGTCCTGACAGAGGCGGGCGAATACCTTGTGATGATCGAGGGCTACCCCTTTGAAGGGCGCAGCATCACCTACGATCTGCTGATCATGCCCGAGACGCGGCAGGACCTTTCGCTGACCGTGGGCGAAAGGGTTGACGGCACATTGGCCACCGTGGGCGCGGCGCATTCGTACGGGTTCAGCCTGTCTGCCGCATCGACGCTGTACTTCGACGCCCTCACCTCCAACAGGTCTGACATCGTCTGGTCCCTGACCGGTCCGCGCGGGGTCGAGGTGACGAACCGTCGGTTCGACGGGTCCGACAGCTATACGCTGGACAGCGGGGCGCTGCTGGCCCTGCCACCCGGCGACTACACCCTGATCGTTGACGGGACGGATCTTGCGACCGGCGACTATGCGTTTCGCCTGTTCGATGTTGCAAGTGCGGCCGCCCTGACCCTTGGGGCCCCGCAAGAGGTGGTGCTGGACCCGTCCACCTCGACCGCTGCCCTTCGGTTCGCGGCCGAGGCCGGGGACAACCTGGTGTTGCAGCCACTGGACGGCAACGCCACGATGCGGCTGATGGACCCGTTCGGGCGGCAGATCCTGGGTCCGGACGAGTTGTGGGGGGGCGGGCGCACCATCCTGCAGGCCAACGGCTTGTATCTGCTGCTGGTCGAAGGCTATCCCGATACGTTGGCGGCTGCCGTGACGGCCACCGTTTCGCTGGCAATCGACGGCAACACCCCGCCCGAGTCGCTGACCGGCACGGCCATGACGCTGGGCGGCACGGTCACGGGTAACATCGCGCTGCCCGACGAGTTGGACGACTACCTGTTCACGCTGACCCAACCAAGGCGCGTCCTGTTCGACGCCCTCGACACCGCGGATCAGTATACCTACTGGTCGCTGGTCGGTCCGCGCGGGCAAGAGGTGATCGGCCGCAATTTCTACAACACCGATGGTTATGACCGCAACGCGCCATCGGCGCTGGACCTCGGGCCGGGCACATACCGGCTGCGCATCGCCAAGGATGCGTCCGTCACCGGATCGTACAGTTTCCGTCTGCTCGATCTGGGGCAGGGAAGCCAGATCACGAGGGGGGTCGAAACCTCTGGCACGCTGGACCCGTCAAGGGCCAGTGCGGTCTTCACCTTTGACGCCGATGCGGGCGATGAACTGGTGCTTGACGCCGCCAGCCAGTCCGGCGCGGGGTACGGGCTTTCGCTGCGACTGCTGGACCCGTTCGGACGCGAGGTCGTGACGAACCGCGACTTCCGTGACGCCGGTATCCTGCCGACGGCGGTGGCGGGACGCTACACGCTGATCATCGAGGGGCGCATCTACGAGAATGCCGCCGGGACCACCGCGTTCGAGTTCACGCTGGCAGACCGGGCCGTGACCTCTCAGGCGCTCCAGATCGGGGAAACGGTCAGTGCGACGGTCGGGTCCGCGCAGGGACGGGACGAATACACGTTTACCCTGACCGAGCAGACCGACCTGATCTTCGACAATCTGGCGAACACGCCTTCGGTGCAGTTGCAACTTCTGCGCGGTGCGCAAGTCTTGCGCGAATTCAATCTTGGCGGGTCCGACAGCATCGACACCGGCACGGCACCTTGGCTGCGGCTGGGGCCGGGTGACTATACCGTTGCGATCTCGCAGTCCTACAGCCAGCAGGACCGACCGGAGTATGGCTTCCGCTTCTTGGCTGCCGCCGCCGCGCAGACGATCAGCCTGGACACCGCTGTTGCCGGAACGCTGGACACCGCCCGGCAGACCCGGGCCTACAGCTTTGCGGGCACGGCGGGGACCACGGTCACCTTCACCGGCACGTCGCAGTCCGGGGCGCCGAACGGCATCTACCTGCGGGTGATGGACGGGTTCGGTCGCGAGGTCCAGCGATCGATCTATCTGCAGGATGGCACCCAGTTCGTCCTGCCGCGCGACGGGACCTACACCGTCCTGATCGAAGGGCGGATGTACGACTCCGGCGTCAATCCGGCAAGTTTCGCTTTCACGCTGCAAACCCCGGTGGACCCGGCCCCCCGTGCCGTCACCCTGAACGCCGCCGTCACCGGCGAGATCAGCCGGGCCGGTCAGGTTCATCGGCTGACGGTCGATGTCGGGGCGGCGGGGCTTCTGTATCTGGACAACCTGTCGAACGACCCGGACCTGCGGGTGCAGATCACCGGGCCGGGCGGCGTCAGCCGGTCCTACAACCTGCGCGATGCCGACAGCGTCGATTTCGGCGGAAATCCGGCGTTCAGGGTGGTTCAGGGCCAGTACCAGATCACGGTTTCGGCGGTCAACGGTGCGGTCGGAACCTATGATTTCATCCTGCGCGATCTGGATCAGGGCACCGACATCACCCTTGGCCAGACGGTGCAGGGAACGTTGTCACCCGCGCGGGAAACCGACGTGTACCGGTTCGAGGGCGAGATCGGCGATACCTTCCTGATGGATGTCCTGCGCGAGGACGGCGACCAGTACGGCGTCTACTGGCGGCTGATCGATCCGACCGGGCAGGAAGAGGTCGGTCGGACCCGGTTTCAGGACAGCGGCCTGCGGCAACTGAAGCGTAGCGGGACCTATACGCTTCTGATCGAGGGGCGCACCTACGAACCTGCGGCCAGCACGATCACCTACGAATTCAATCTGCAGCCCGCCGTCGTGCAGACCGTGGCCACGACCCTGCCCGCCGGATCGGTCGCATCGGGGCTTTTGAATGCGGTCGGGCCGGACGGGCGCGTGGCGCAGGGGCTGACCGGGTTCGAATATCTGGAACTTCCCCAGTCCGAAACCGCCCGCACGGACGACGTCAGCTTTTCGCTGTGGTTCAAGGCGGATGAGCCGCAGGACACCTGGCAGCCGCTGGTCTACAAGGGCGGCGCGTCGGTGGGCAGCCGACAGTATACACTGTGGTTGAACTCTTCCGGTTATCTGCACCTGACCTCGTCGGATGCGTCCGGCCAGATCAACATCGAGACGCCGCGCGGCTCCATCGCCTGGGATACCTGGAACCATGTGGTGGGCGTGGTCGACCGCACCAACAACCAGTTGCGCCTGTATCTGAACGGGGTTCTGTCCAACCAGATCGCCTTGCGCGACCAGCCAAGCGTCGCCGTGGACCAGCCGCTGTTTCTGGGCCGGTCGCTGGAAGATACCATCGGCTTCAAGGGCGCGCTGGCCGGATTTTCGCTGTTCGGCGGCGCGGTCAACGACGCGGGCGCGGCCGCGCTGGCCCAAGGGTCCGCTGTCGCGACCCCGACCATCATTTCCCTGCCGATGACGGATGCCCAAGGAGCGGCCGTTCTGACCGGCAGCGCCGGCCGCAATGCCCTGGTGCGCGACCTGAACGGCGGGTTGGAGGGCGTCTTCAAGGGCCGGATCGAGCAGGCGGGCGAGGTGGACCGCTATACCTTCACCATGACCGAACCGACCTGGCTTTACTGGGACACCCTGACCGACCGCCACGACGTGCGCGCGAGGCTGGACGGGCCTGCGGGCGTCAGGATTGACCGGTCCCTCAACCAGACCGGGGACGTCGGCAGTGCCGAGAACCCCGTCTTCCTGGCTCCTGCCGGGGATTACACGCTGACCTTCGAGGCATCGGGTGCCGTCAAGGCAGCCTACGGGCTGCATGTTCTGGCGCTTGGCGGTGCCGAGGAGATCACCTTTGGCACCCGCAACGAAGGAATCGTCGATTCGCAACGCGCCGCCAAGGCCTTCGTGTTTGACGCGGTGGCGGGCGACCGCGTGTTCTTCGACATGGAATCGCTGGGCGTGCCGACCAGTTCGGCGGCGTGGCGGCTGTTCGATGACACGGGCCAGCAGATCCTGCGCGACAACGCGCGCGACATCGACACGTTCGAACTGACCGCCGGAGGCCGCTACACGCTGGTGCTGGACGGCGACCGGTTCAATGCGATGATCGCCGAACTTCCCTATCGCTTCACGATCTACCGCGTGAACACCGACCCGGTACCGATCGCCATCGGTGGAGGCAATCCGGCACTGGCCCCGGTCCTTGTTCCCGGGGCGGTCGGCGGGCAGGCGGTGGACCTGCGGGGGGCCGAACATATCGAGGTGCCCGACGACCCGGCTCTGAACCTGACGGGCAACGTGACCACCGAAGCGTGGATCAGGCTGGACCGGTTCGGCAATACATGGACGCCCATCCTGAACAAATCCGATGGTCTGGGCGGGCGGACCTATGATCTGTGGGTCCATTCCAACGGGTCGGTGCATGCCTCGCACATGCGCGCGGACCGCGCAGTCGAGTCGATCAACACCAATTCCGGGGTCATCCAGCCCGGTGTCTGGGCCCATGTCGCCGTGGTGCGGGACCGCGCTGCGGGGCAGATGCGCATCTACATCAACGGCGTGCTGATGCGCGAACAGGGCATGTCCATGCAGACCGGCCTTGCAACCGACAGTCCGCTGCAGATCGGCTGGTCGCGCGAGGCCGAAACCAATTACGCGGCACTGGAAGGCAGCGTAGACGATGTCCGCATCTGGTCCACGGCCCGCACGGGTGCAGAGATTGCCGACACCTATCAACAGGCCCTGACCGGGAATGAAGCGGGGCTGGTGCTGTACCTGCCTCTGGACAGTGTGGCGGCAGGCGGCACGACCCCCGATGCCAGCCCGTCCGGTCTTCCGGCAATGCTGGTCCACAAGGCCCCGACGGGGATCACCGGCACGGTGCGGGACGTGGGCCAGCAACTGCTTTACACCTTCACGCTGGATCAGGCGACGCGGGTCATTTTGGACAGCCTGACCAACCGGTCGGACCTGCGCTATCGCCTTACCGGCCCGGCGGGCGTTCTGGCGGACCGCACGATGCGGCAGGCCGATGCGGATGGCACGTCGAACCCGGTTCTTGACCTTGCGGCGGGTGATTATGAACTACTGGTTCAGGGCGACGGCGACGCGCGGGGCGATTTTAACCTGATCCTGACCGATCTCGCGCAAGCGGAACCGCTGACGCTCGGCACGCCTGTCGAAGGCGTTCTCGCCCCGGCGAACCGGACGGCGGCCTACAAGTTCACCGCCTCGGCAGGACAGACGGTGTTCCTTGACAACCTCGTCGGCCGGGGCGAATTCCGGTGGCGGCTGATCGATCCGCAGGGCGGGGTGGCGTTCCACACCTACTATCCCGGCGATTTCGGCGGACAAGTGCTTGCCCGAGATGGCACTTACACCCTGCTGATCGAAGGCACGATCGACGGGGCCGCGCGATCTTCCTACCGGCTGGCCATCTACGATCAGACCCCACCTGCGGCGCAGGCACTGGTTCTGGGCGCGCGCACTACCGCCGACATCGCGCAACCCGGTCAGGCACGCAGTTTTGCCTTCACGCTCGATGCGCCCAAACGCCTGCTGATGGACGTGTTCGACAACACGTCCAGCGTAGAGTGGACGTTGACCGGCCCCACAGGCACGGTTGTCAACGCCCGGGCGTTCAACACCACCGATGCCCGCGACTTCGGCGGCAACCCCCTGCTGTCTCTGGCGGCGGGCGATTACACCCTGACCGTGCGGCCGAGGGGCGATCTGGTGGGCGCGTTCGACTTCCGTCTGCTGGACGCCGATGCCGAAGCGGTCGAAATGGTCGTGAACGACGAACAACTCGACGGGTTGCCTGATTCCGGGCTTGGCACGCGGGTCTACCGTCTGGATGGCCTGCGCCATCAGTCGATCTCGATGGATGTCACCACCTTCCCGGCCAACAATACCGCCTGGCGTCTGATCGGGCCGTCGGGCACGCAGGTGATCGGCGTGCGACACCTGCGCGACGAAGGGCCGTTCATCCTGCCCGAGTCGGGCAGCTATCTGTTGCTGGTCGAAGGCAGCGTGGCGGACGGCACCACCACCAACACCTACCGGTTCGAAGTGACCAGCCCCACCGGGGCCGAGGCCGCAGGGGCCACGATCGAGGAATTCGGGCTGGGCAGCAGCATTCCGCATGTTCTGGTCAACCATGCCGGGTCGGCCGCCGCAGAAGAGACGGCGGGTGCGGACACGGTGCTGCGCCTGCTTGATCCGCTGTCCGCCAACCAGCGCAACAGCATCAGCTTTGGCCAGACCACCACCGGGCGGCAGGAAACGCTGTCGCTCGCCTTCGATTTCGCGATGACGGCCAATGGTGCGGCGACCTTCGGCAACGGGTTCGGGGCCTTCCTCGTGCCATCGGCGCTTTACGGGCGCAAGGGTCCGGTCGGGGCCTTCCCGTTGGAGCCGACATCGCCCGACGTTCTGGCGGCGGTCGTCGATCTGGTGCAGAGCGGCGGCGAAGGGGCGGTGCCGCATCTCTCCCTGCATTTCGGCAGCAAGATTGCCGAGGTGTCGCTGGCGGGTCTTGGACTGGACCTTGCCGCCCTGACCGCTGGTGCAGGGCGGATGACAATGACGGCGACCCGGGCCGAGGGCGGGGCCCGCGTGTCGGTCACAATCGACATGGGCGGCGGCGTGGTACGGGTGATCGACGCGCAGTTCGTGGCCGGACTGGAACTTAGTGACCGTCGCGCCGTGATTCAGGGCGACAATGGCGCGTCCAACACCATGGGCCTGACGGTGGACAATGTCGCCGTCACCTCGACCGCCGCGACCACTGCGCTGACCGCCGCGCCGGGTGACGTGCTCACAGGTTCGCTGAACGTTGTGGGCGCGGTGGACCGCTGGCGCATGGTGCTGACCGAACCTGCGGCCGTCGTGTTCGACTCGCTGACCAACAATGGCAACCTGCGCTGGTCGCTGACCGGGCCGGTCGGCAACGACGCGGTGGGTTTCTCTGGCACGGACGGCTATTTCGCGTCGGGCAACCTGATCCGCACCCTTCCCGTCGGCATTTACGAGATTGCGGTGTCGTCGGCCAATTCGGAACTGGGCAGCTACCGGCTGGCGCTGCGCGATCTGGCAGATGCGACCCCGGTGACGTTCGGCACTGCCGTGGCCTTCACGCTGGACCCGGGCAACAGCCATGCGGCCTTTTCCTTCGACTGGCCCGGAGGCACGGGCCCGGTCTTTGTCGAGACGAACAACAGCGGCGGGCCGCGGGCCTATTGGCGGCTGATCGGACCCGACGGTACGGTCTGGACGCAGCAGCGGGCGGATGTCACCGACTTCTCGGGCGCGCTCGGTACGCCCGGAACCTACCATCTGTTCTACGACGGGCAGATCGAGACGACAGCCCCGACGAACATCCTGCTGACGGTGCGCCGTCCCGATGTGACGCAATCGGCGATGACGCTGGGCGGTCGGGTCGAGGGTCAGATTGCCGCGATTGGCGACACCGGCGAGCATGTGTTCACCCTGACGGAACCGCGGCGCGTCCTGCTGGACAGCCTGACCAACCGGTCGGACCTGCGCTTTACCCTTTCGGGTCCGGGCGGCACGATCTGGAGCGATGCGCTGCAGCGGCTCGACTCGGACTACCGCCATGATGCGGCGGTGCTGCTGCTGGGGCCGGGCACCTATACAGCCACGGTGCGGGGCGACGGGCGGGCGACCGGCAGCTATGCGTTCTTGCTGCGCGATCTGGACGCGGCCACCGATCTGACGCCGGGCGCGACGGTTGATGTCACGCTGGACCCCGGCAATGCGCAAAGCCTCTTTGCCTTCGATGGCACGGCGGGAGAGACGTTCTATCTGGACGTCATTTCCAGCACGGCCAACGGCCTGTGGAAAGTGGTCAACGAGTTCGGCCAACTGACGGGTTCGGTCACCTACATCCGTTCCGACATGCCGACGCTGACCCTGACGGCGACCGGGCGGCATTTCCTGGTGCTGGATCCTTCGGTGTCTGACGGCACGCCCACGACGCAGTCCTTCCGCCTCGTTCCGACCGCCGGAACCGAGGTTGCTGTCGGGCCGGACACGACGATCGAGGGAACCATCGCGCTGCCCGGGCAGACGGTGCGGCACACCTTCACGCTCGCCACGCCGAAAACGCTTTTCATGGACGTTCTGGCACCGGTCAACGGCAACTGGACCTGGACGCTGACCGGGCCGCGCGGGCAGGTCGACGGCCGCAACTTCCTGAGTTCGGACGGCCGCGACGCATCGTTGCCCCCGCTTTATGATCTGGCGGCGGGCGACTATGTGCTGACGGTTTCTGCGCGCAACGGGGTGACCGGGGATTATGCCTTTGCGCTGCTGGATACCGCGCAGGCGACGCCGCTGACACTTGGCACTACGCAGAGCGACCAGTTCGCACCGGGCAGCGAAACCAAGCTTTACAGCTTCACCGGCGAGGCGGGCGGGCGCTATTTCTTTGACATGGTCACCGGCGACTCGCGCATGCAGTGGCGCCTGATCGATCCGTTCGGCCGCGAAGTGTTCAATCAGGATGCGCGGGATGTCGATACGATCACGCTTCTGGACAGCGGAACCTATCTGCTGCTGGTGGAAGGGCGGATCTACAACCCCGAAGTGCAGGATTTCGCCTTCAACGTCTTTGCCAATCCGGTCATCGCACCGGTCCGCCTGACGCTGGAAGATATTCCGGCCCCCGATCTTCAGGTCGAAGGCTTTGCCCTGACCTCGACCGATCAACTGGAAACCGGCGGTCTGGTGCCCTTGGGCTGGACGCTGCGCAACACCGGTGACCTTGCGCTGACCGGCAGTTTCGACACCCGCATCACCATCCGCCGCACGGCGACCGGCGAAATCCTGTCGGACCGCGTCGTCACGCACACCGCCGGACTGGCCATCGGGGCCACCCTTGCGCAGACGGCCAGCCTGCGCCTGCCGGTCGGGACCCGGTCGGTTGGCGATCTGACGGTCACGATCCGCGCCGATGCAAACAACGCGGTCGAAGAACAGAATGATGCCGGAACGGCCGAGGTCAACAACAGCGCAGACCTGCCGATCACCGTGGTCCTTGCCGCGCAACCCGATCTGACACTGCGCGATCTGGTCGCGACACCCGCAGCGGGTTGGACTCCTGGCCAGACGGTGGCCGTGACCTGGGTCGTGGAAAACAGCGGGCTGAAGGAAGCAACCGCGCCCTGGACGGAACGGCTGACCGTCACAAACCGGTCCACCAACCGCGTGGTCTATTCCGAGGATGTCCGCCAGACCGCCACCGCCCTTGCCGCAGGCGACAGCCTGGCGCGGCGGCTGGAGTTCGGCTGGCCTTCGGGGCTGGACGCCACAGGGCAGTATGATTTCACCGTGGTGGCCGATGCGCTGGGCGAGATTGCCGAAGCCAACGATGCCGACAACGCCGAAGCCAACAACAGCGGCAACGTCAGCATCGCCTCGGCTCCGGATCTGGTGTTCGAAAGCCTGAGCTTCGACGTGACCGAGGCGACGGCCGGCGGGACGGTCACGCTGTCATGGGTCGTCTCGAATGCCGGTGCCGCAACGACGCCGGGTGACTGGACGGACCGCGTTGTGCTTTACAACCAGACGCGGGGCGGGGTGCTGCGGGATGTGACGGTGTCCGTCGCGGGGCAGCGGATCACGGCAGGCGGGCAGGTCACGCGCAGCGTGGTGCTGGCCATTCCGCACGGGCTGTCCGGCACGGGCACGCTGCGCGCCGACGTCTATCTGGACAGCGATGCGTCTGGCCGCAGTGCGCTGAACGAGGCGCGCAGCGGTCTGTCGGTCGGCCAGGCCGAAGAGAACAACCAGACCAGCGTCAGCGTGACCAGCGTGGCGCGGCCCTATGCCGATCTGGTGACGACGATCAGCAGCATCCCGGCAACCGGGCGCGGCGGCGAGGCGGCGACAGTCCGCTGGCGGGTCGAAAACCGGGGTCAGGTTGACACGGCGGTCGCGGGCTGGACCGACAACATCTATGTCTCCCGCGATGGAACGCTCAGCGATGATGACATCCTGATCGGCTCTTTGGCCCTTACGGGCGCGCTGGCGGTGAATGCCGGATATGACGGTGCGCTGGACGTCACCCTGCCGACCGGGATCGAGGGCAACGTGCGCCTTCTCGTGGTGTCGGATGCCGACCGCGCCGTTCTGGAACCCGACACGCGGGCATCGAACACCGCCTCGGGCTTGGTTGCCCTCGCTTCGCCCTTTGCCGACATGGTGGTGCAGGCGGTCACGGTGCCGTCGGGGTCGTTCGTCGCCAACCAGCAGGTCGAGGTGTTGTGGCGCGTTGCCAACCTTGGCCCCGATGCGGTGCCCGCCTCGGCCATTTGGCGCGATCGGGTCTGGCTGTCGTCGGATGCCACCCTGACGGGTGCGGACACGCTGCTGGGCGAATTCACGCGTCAGGGTCCGCTGGCAAAAGGCGCCAGCTATAGCCAGGCTGCGAACATCGTCCTGCCGCCCGGCTTTGTCGGGAATTTCCGCATCATCGTGGAAACCAACGCCGACGACGGCATCTATGAACGCGATGCTGTGGCCAACAATGCCCGCGTCGGGGCAGGGGTCTTGGCCATCGCGGCGTCGCCCTCGGCCGATCTGCGCGTCGAAACGGTGGATGGTCCGGATGCGCTGGTGCCGGGGGTTACCGAAACCGTGCGCTGGACGGTGCGCAACGCCGGCGAGGCCATCGCGCGCGCGCCGTGGCAGGATGGTGTCTACCTCGTCGGTCCCGGTCTGGGTGGCGGGCAGTTCCTGGGCGAGGTGGCGCGATCCTTCGATCTGGCCGTGGGCGCGACCTATGAGGGTGAACTGTCGGTCCGGATCCCCGTGGTGGGCGAGGGCGATTACCGGATCGAGGTGCGCACGGATTTCCGCAGCGCGGTGTTCGAGGGCGGACGCGACGCCAACAACGTGGCCGATACCGGGGCGCTGGACCTGCTTCACCCGAACCTGACGATCGCCGATCTTTCGCTGGATCGAGGCACGCTGACATCCGGCGAAACGGTGCGGGTGAACTGGCAGGTTGAAAACACAGGCTCGGGCGCGGCTTCGGGGCCAAGGACCGACCGCGTCTGGCTCAGCCGGGATGGCACGCTGGACCCCGGCGATCTGCTGCTGGCGTCGGTCGATGTCGCGGCGGGACTGGCCGCGGGGGCGAGTGCCGCAGCCTTTGCCGATGTCGCAATTCCGATTTCGGCGTCGGGTGCGTGGTTCATTCTGGTTGGCGTGGATGCCGGGCTTGTGGTGTCCGAACCGGGCAACGAGGACGACAACCAGTCATCGGCCGCGCTTGCCGTGTCGCTTGCCCCCTATGCCGATCTGGAGGTGACCACGGTCACCGCACCCGCGCTGGTGGTGGCGGACCCCGGCAAGGTCGAGGTCACCTGGACCGTGGCCAACACCGGAACCGGGCGCGGCATCACCGATGTCTGGACGGACCGCATCTTCATCAGCACGGATGACGTGCTGGGCAACGGAGACGACCGTGAACTGGCGTCCTTCGGCCACACGGGCGGCCTCGGGCTTGGCGCGTCCTACACCCGGACCGAAGAGTTCTTCCTTCCGGCGGCGCTGACGGGCCGGTTCAAGCTGTACGTCACCACCGATTCCGGGGCGGCCGTGTTCGAGAACGGACAGGAAGCGGACAACACGCGCGCCCTGAACGGCTTCTTCGATGTGGCCCCGATTCCCTATGCCGACATGGTGGTCCAGACGTTCACCGCGCCCGAGGCGGCGCAGTCGGGCGGGACGGTCACTCTGCGCTGGCGCGTCGCCAACCAGGGCATCGGATTGACCAATGTCAGCCGCTGGGCCGACATGCTGTATATGGCAAACAACTCCGCCGGAACCGGGCGGACCTTTGTCGGCAATTTCGACCACATCGGGTTTCTCGCGCCGGGTGCGTCCTACGACCGCGAAGCCACGATCACGCTTCCCGACGGCTGGGAGGGGGATACCTATTTCTTCCTCGAAACCCCCGGGTCCGCCGACGCGAACGGGGGCGCGCCGTTTGAACTGGTGTTCACCGATGCGGGCAACAAGGCCACTTCCAACCTTGTCAGCGTCACGCTGACGCCGCCGCCCAATCTGGTGGTCACCGCCGTCAGCGCGCCTGCGACAGCGCCGGAAGGATCGGCGATCGACGTATCGTGGACGGTCGAGAACCGGGGCACCGGTCCGGCCACCGGCACGTGGGTCGACCGGGTGTTCCTGCGCAAGGCCGGTGGCGTCAGCCCCGACTGGACCTGCACCGGTTTCGTTCCGGTCAGGTGCTCAATTTAGGCGGCCCTCTGTTCGAAGACCACGGGTGATTTCCAGCCGAGGGCTGAGTGTTTGCGTCGCGGGTTGTAAAAGC
>JAIYDJ010000106.1 GCA_027487575.1 Rhodobacter sp.
ATGCGCCGACACCGGGATCAGGCAGACGTTGCGCTGTTCCTGCCCCTGCGCGCGGTGGTAGGCCTGAATGGTCAACAGCCCCGCATATTCGCCCTGCGCGCCCGAATTGGGCTGCATCGACATCACGTCATAGCCCGTCACCTCGCACAGCTTTTCCGACAGGTCGGTGATTGCCTCGGCATAGCCAAGCGCCTGATCTTTGGGCGCAAAAGGGTGCAGGCTGCCGAATTCGGGCCAGGTGATCGGCATCATCTCGACCGCCGCGTTCAGCTTCATCGTGCAGGACCCCAGCGGGATCATCGCCCGGTCCAGCGCAAGGTCGCGGTCCGACAGGCGGCGCATATAGCGCATCATTTCCGATTCCGCCCGGTTCATGTGGAACACCGGATGCGTCAGGAAATCGGATGTGCGCACCATCGCCTCGGGAAAACCCAAGGTCGCGCGGTGGGGGGGCACTCCGTCAATTCCGAAGGCCTTCAGAACCTTGACCAGCACCCGTTCGTCCGTGGTTTCATCCAGCGAAATGCCCACCCGGTCCGTGCCGATCTTGCGGAAGTTCAGCCCCTCGTGCCGCGCCGCCGCCAGAATGCCTGCCTGCCCGACCCCGACCTCGACCGTGATCGTGTCGAAAAACGCCTTCGGGCTGACCTTGGCCCCCGCCGCCTTCAGCGCCCGCGCAAGCCGCGTGGTGGCGAAATGCACCCGTTCGGCGATCGCCCGCAACCCTTCGGGCCCATGAAACACCGCGTAGAACGATGCCATGACCGCCAGAAGCGCCTGCGCGGTGCAGACGTTGGACGTGGCCTTTTCGCGCCGGATATGCTGCTCGCGGGTTTGCAGGCTCAGCCGATAGGCCTTGTTTCCCCGCGCGTCGATCGACACCCCGACGATCCGCCCGGGCATGCTGCGTTTCAGGTCGTCGCGGCAGGCCATGAAGGCCGCATGTGGCCCGCCATAGCCCATCGGTACCCCGAACCTCTGGCTGGACCCCACGGCAATATCAGCCCCCATCGCGCCGGGTTCCCGGATCAGCGTCAGCGCCAGCAGGTCCGTCGCCACCACGGCAATCGCGCGGGCCGAATGCAGGGCCTCGATTTCGCGTGTAAAATCGCGAACGTGACCATAGGTGCCGGGATACTGGAAGATCGCGCCGAACACCGTTTCGGGGGCGATGTCGGCAGGATCGCCGACGATGATCCCGATCCCCAGGGGCGCGGCACGGGTCCGGATCACCGCGATGGTCTGCGGGTGGCAGTTCTGATCGACGAAGAAGGCCTTGGCCTTTGATTTCGCGCTGCGTTCGGCCATCGTCATCGCCTCGGCCGCCGCTGTCGCCTCGTCCAGCAAGGACGCGTTCGCGACGGGCAGGCCGGTCAGATCGGCCACCATGGTCTGGTAGTTCAAGAGCGCCTCGAGCCTGCCTTGCGCAATCTCGGGCTGATAAGGGGTGTAGGCGGTGTACCAGGCCGGGTTTTCAAGTATGTTGCGCTGGATCGCGGGGGGTGTGACCGTGCCGGAGTATCCTTGCCCGATCAGGCTGACCATCACCCGGTTGCGGTCCGCCACCTGCCGCATCCGCGCCAGCAGGTCCTGTTCCGACAAGGGCGCCCAGGTCAGCGGTGCCGCCTGCCGGATCGACGCGGGCACCGTTTCGTCGATCAACGCGTGCAGCGACGCCACCCCGACCGCCTGCAGCATCTGCTTCATCTCGTCCGGCGAGGGGCCGATGTGGCGACGGTTGGCAAAGTCGTAGGGGTTGTAGTCGGTCGGGGTGAAGGTCATCGCGGGCTCCTCAGAGTGCCGGGTCAGCATAGCGGGCGGTCAAAGTCAGGCGAATCGAACTGTCTTCGCCCACCTTCAAATCCTTGAAGTAGAAAATGCCGACATAGCCATCTCGCTCGAAACTGTTCGGCTTATCTCTCTGGATTATCACCATCGGCTCGCGGTGTAGGGCGTCGACATACTCGGCGTAGCGCTTTCCGTCGGTTTTGGCGGCTGTCATCGGGTCAAAATAAGCCCCGGAAGGCAGCCGCCATGTCGTATGAATCACAGCTAGCCAGCGTCCTTCAGCTTCGGCAATCCAGCGCCCTCGTTCGCCAGTTATCTTGACACGTTTGGCCACTTACATTTTTCCCCTATTCGATCATCTCGGCGTATTCGTCCTCGTCCATGAAGTCGTCGAGGACAGAAAGGTCATCGACCTTGACCTTGAAGAACCAGGCCGCGCCCGTCGGGTCTTCGTTGACCAGACCGGGGCTGTCGGACAGCAGGTCGTTGACCGCGACGATTTCGCCGTCCACCGGGGCCAGGATATCGGACGCGGCCTTGACGCTTTCGATCACCACCACCTCGTCACCGGCGGTCACCATCGTCTCGATCTCGGGCAGTTCGACGAACACCACATCGCCCAACTGGGTCGCGGCGTGTTCGGTGATGCCGACGACGATCAGATCGCCCTCGACGCGCAGCCATTCGTGATCCTTGGTGTATTTCATCGTCTTGCCTCAGCGTTTGTAGGTGGTGGGGTGAAAGGGAAGCGGGCAGATCGTGGCAGGCAGGCGCTTGCCCCGCACGTCGCCCTCGATGGTGGTGCCGGGGGTGGCGTGACCGGCGGCGACATAGCCCATCGCAATGGGCGCGCCGACCGATGGCCCGAACCCGCCCGAGGTGACCTCGCCCAGGGGCGTGCCGTTTTCGTCGAACAGGGCGGTGCCTTCGCGCATCGGGGCGCGGCCGTCGGGGCGCAGTCCGACCCGCCGCCGTTCGGGACCTTCGGCCAGTTCGTGCAGGATGCGGGCCTCGCCGGCAAAGCCGCCCGCCCGTTCGCCGCCCGCGCGGCGCACCTTTGGGATGGCCCATGTCAGCCCCGCCTCGACCGGGCTGGTTCTGTCGGTGATGTCGTGGCCGTAAAGGCAAAGCCCCGCCTCCAGCCGCAGGCTGTCGCGCGCGCCAAGGCCGATCGGCAGCACTTCGGGCATGTCCAGCAGGGCCCGAGCCAGAGCCTCGGCCTTTGACTGGGGCAGGGAAATTTCGAACCCGTCCTCGCCGGTGTAGCCGGATCGCGACACCCACAGGTCGCCGAAGATGCCCACATCCATGAACCGCATCGCAGCCACCCCCGGCACGACCCGCGCCAGCGCCGTCTCGGCCTGCGGCCCCTGCAGCGCCAGAAGCGCGCGGTCCAGCGGCTCGACCTCTGCCACGCCCGCCAGATGATCGGCCAGATGCGCCAGATCGGCCGCCTTGCAGGCCGCATTCACCACGACGAACAGGTGGTCGCCCCGGTTGGCGAACATCAGGTCGTCCAGAATGCCGCCGGTATCATTGGTCAGCAGACCGTAGCGCTGCCGCCCTTCGGCCAGACCCGCCACGTCGACCGGCATCAGCGACTCGAACGCCAGTGCGAGCTCCTGCATCGTGTCGCGCGGCCGCAGGATGATCTGCCCCATGTGGCTGACGTCGAACAGGCCTGCGGCTGTGCGGGTGTGCAGATGCTCTTTCATTACCCCCGTCGGGTACTGGACCGGCATCTCGTACCCCGCAAAGGGCACCATCTTGCCGCCAAGGCTCTGGTGCAGGTCGTGCAGACCCAGACGCGAAAGGTTCATCGTGCCGCCCCCTGTTGCCGCCGGACCATGGCCGACATCGCCCGGGGCAACCGCCCCGCTCCGATGCCCCCTCTGTCCTTGCCCCGTATGCTGGGGCGCCTGAGATCGTTATCCCTTCGGCGGGCGCTTCTGCGCCGCTCTTCAGAGTCTGTCGTCAGAACGGTCCCTTGCGCCTGAAAGCTTACCGGGGCGGTTTCTCCTTCGGCACCGCGGGTTACCCTGCGGATTCTCCCGATCCTGACAGGGTCAACTTGCCCGCGGCGGTTCCGGCTGGCAAGTCAAAACCGTGGCGCGGGATGCGTGCGCGCGATGGTGCGCAGCGCAAGCCAGACCGCCAGCGTGCCGAACAGTACCCCGCCCGCCGCCTGCCCGATCAGAACACCCCCGGCCCCCCAGACCCCGCCAAGCCACAGCGCGAAAGGCACGGTGCCGATGGTGTGGCGGCCCCAGCTGACAAGGGTGGACTGGAACGGCGCACCCAGATTGTTGCACGCGGCGTTGGCGACAAAGATCGCGCCGTTGAAGAAGAACAGCAGGCAAAGCGGCCCGCAGAACAGGTAGATGATCTCGCGGGTCAGCCCTTCGGCGCCGAAGAGGTCTGCGATCGGCGCGCGCAGCACGAACAGCAGGACCGTCACCCCCCCGATGACCAGCGCGGTGAACACCAGCCCATCCAGAAAGGCCCGGCGCACCCGGTCCATCCGGCCGGCCCCGTAGTTCTGCCCGATGATCGGCCCGATCGCACCCGACAAGGCAAAGACCACGCCAAGGGCCACCGGCGTCATCCGCCCGGTGATGGCCATGCCCGCCACCGCGGCCTCGCCAAAGCCCGCGACGATCCGCGTGACGAAGGCCTGCCCGATGGGCGTCGCAAGCTGGGTGAGGATGGCAGGCCCCGCGATCCCCGAGATCAGTGGCAGGTCTTGCATCAGCCCGGCGGCAGAGGGCCTGTCGAACCCGCCGTGGTGGCGGATGATCGGCAACAGCGCCACGGCGGCGATGACGACGCGCGACGCGACCGAGGCGATGGCCGCCCCCGTCAGGTCCAGATCCAGCGCAAAGATCAGCACGGGGTCCAGCGCCGCATTGACCACCGCCCCCCAGATCGTTGCCATCATCGCGCGGCGTGCATCGCCATGGCTGCGCAGGATCGCGCCGCCGATCATGCCCACCATCAGGAAGGGCTGCGCCGGAACCACGATGCGCAGGTAGTGCACGCTCAGGACGGCGGTCTCGCCGGTAGCCCCCAGCAGACCGACAAGCCCAGGCAGCACAAGCCAGACACCGGCCGCGAACACGACGCCGAACCCGATGCCCAGCACCAGTCCGTTGGTGGCCTTTTCCCGCGCCTGTGCGACATCGCGCGCCCCCAGCGCCCGCGCCACCGTTGCGGATACCGCAATCGACAGCCCGATGCCGAACGACGTGGTGAAGAACAGGATAACTCCTGCATAGCCGACCGCCGCCGTCACCTCGTCGCGCCCCAGCATCGAGATGAACAGCATGTTCACCAGATCGACGCTGAACACCGCCATCAACCCGACGGACGCGGTCAGCGACATCACCGTGATGTGGCGGAACAGGTTGCCTTCGACAAACTTCGCTGGCCGTCCCGCAGGCGCGGCCAGCACGACCTCCACATCGCTCGGCATTTTCTGTCCCCAAATATCCTCGGGGGGTCCGGGGGGCAGACGGCCCCCCGGCCTTGCCGCCAAGGCCACGTTTCAGACCCCGCGCACGACCTGCAGCAGGGGCATCACATCGGCCATTTCAGGCCCCGCATCCCGCCCGGTCAGCGCCCGGCGCAGCGGGCGGAACAGCCCCTTGCCCTTGCGGCCCGTCGCCTGCTTGACCGTTTCGGTCCATGCGCCCCATGTCGCCTGCGTCCACGGCTTCGGCGGCAACAGCGCAAGGGCTTGCGCCACGAAATCGCGATCCTCGTCATCGACCAAAGGCTCGGCCCCGTCGCGGAACAGCGCCCACCATTCGGCCAGATCGGCGCGGGTTGTGATGTTGCCCTTGGCAACGGTCCAGAACGCCTCGGCCTGTTCCGGCGGAACGCCCAGTTCGGCGATGCGGTCGGCGACATCTGCGAAGGGCAGGCCCTGCACATGGTGCCGGGTCAGCGGCCACAGGTCCTCGGCGTCGAACTTGGTGGGGGCTGCGCCGAACGATCCGACGTCGAAGCCTGCGATCAGGTCTTCCATCGACCCGGCCAGTTCGACCGGCTTCGACGATCCCAGCCGCGCCATCAGCGACAAGAGCGCCATCGGCTCCACCCCCGCCGCGCGCAGATCACGAAGGGCCAGCACGCCCAGCCGTTTCGACAACTCCTCGCCCTTCGCCCCGGTCAGCAGCGAATGGTGCGCGAACGACGGTGGGGTGCCCCCCATCGCCTGCATGATCTGGATCTGGGTCGCGGTGTTGGTCACATGGTCCGACCCGCGCACGATGAAGGTGACGCCCATGTCGATGTCATCCACCGACGAGGCGAAGGTGTACAGCACCTGACCGTCGGCCCGGATCAGCACCGGGTCGGACAGCGAGGCGGCATCGATCGACACATCCCCGATGATGCCATCGGGCCATTCGATCCGGTTCTGGTTCAGCAGGAACCGCCAGTACCCCGCGCGCCCTTCGGCCCGGAACGCGGCTTTCTGCGCCTCGGTCAGGTGCAGGCTGGTGCGGTCATAGACCGGGGGCCGCCCCATGTTCAGCTGTTTCTTGCGCTTGAGGTCCAGTTCCACCGGCGTCTCGAAACATTCGTAGAACCGCCCCGCCGCGCGCAACTGGTCCGCCGCCTCGCGGTAGCGGTCCATTCGCAAGGACTGCTTCTCGACGCGGTCCCAGTGCAGGCCCAGCCAGTCGAGGTCTTCCATGATCCCGTCGGCGTATTCCTGCTTCGACCGCTCCTGATCGGTGTCGTCCAGCCGCAGGATGAAGCTGCCGCCGGACTTGCGGGCGATCATGTAGTTCATCAGGGCGGTGCGCAGGTTGCCCACATGGATGAAACCGGTGGGTGAGGGGGCAAAGCGGGTGACGGTCATCGCAGTCTCCATTCGGGAACTTCCCTTGTCACATGCCCCGTTCCTTGTCCAGTTGGCGGCTTCACCCCGACCCGCAATCGGAATAGGCTGGCCGCATGAGCCAGTCCCCACCCGACGCCATCGCGCCCGATGCGCTGCTGATCGAACAGCTTGCGCGCGACGCCGTGACGCATCTGCCCGACCCCTACCGCGCAGCGGCAAGCCATGTCCTGCTGATCGTCGAAGAGTTTCCCTCGGCCGACCTGCTGGAGGCGATGCAGATCGAGGACCCGTTCGATCTGACCGGCCTTTACGAAGGCACGCCCCTGACCGAACGCAGCCTGACGGACCCGCCGCTGCTGCCCGATAGGATATGGCTGTTCCGGCGGCCCATTCTGGATGAGTGGGTCGACCGGGGCGACGTGTCGCTGGCGGAACTGGTGACCCATGTCATGGTACACGAACTGGCCCACCATTTCGGGTGGAGCGACGACGACATTGCCCGCATCGACCCATGGTGGGAATGACTGCACAGCCTGTGTGCTGCGGCGCACATACCGTCACGCCTTGGTGACTACGAAAACGCCCTGTGCGCGCTAACCTTCCGGAGCGTTCACCAAGGAGGAAACAATGACCAACCCGATGTTCTCGCGCCGCCAGGCCCTGATCGCGGGGGCCGCGCTGCCCTTTGCACCCGCCCTGATGTCAACCCCCGCCCGCGCCGCAGCCGATCTGCAAGGAGCGTCCATGCCGACCTTCAACCGCTTCAAGCTGGGCGCGTTCGAAGTGACGGCGTTGCTGGTCGGCACGCGCACCGTCGAAAAGCCGACAGAGATTTTCGGGTTGAACGCCGATCCGGCAGAGTTTGCGGCGGCCTCTGCCGCCGCGTTCCTGCCCACCGACAAGGCGCAGTTCTTCTTTACGCCGACGCTGGTGAACACCGGGGCCGAACTGGTGCTGTTCGACACGGGCCTTTCTGCCGAAGGAACCACCGCCGCGTTGGCCGCCGCAGGCATCACGCCCGACCAGATCGACACTGTCGTGATCACCCACATGCACGGCGACCACATCGGCGGCCTGATGGCAAACGGCGCGCCGACCTTCGCCAATGCCCGCTACGTCACGGGTTCGATCGAGAACAATCACTGGGCCGGGGCCGCGAACGAAGGCTATGACGCCATGGTGCGGCCCCTGACCGACAAGATGACCTTCCTCGACGATGGCGGCAGCGTGGCCTCGGGCATCACCGCCATGGCCGCGTTCGGGCATTCGCCGGGGCACATGGTCTACATGCTGGAAAGCGACGGGGCCAATCTGGTGATCACGGCGGACACGGCAAACCACTTCGTCTGGTCCTTGGACTACCCCGACTGGGAAGTGCGGTTCGACGCCGACAAGGCCGCCGCCGCCGCGACCCGGCGCGCGCTGTTCGGCATGATCGCCGCGGACAAGCTTCCGTTTATCGGCTATCACATGCCGTTCCCGGCGCTCGGCTATGTCGAGGCCAATGACAGCGGTTTCCGCTATGTCCCGGCATCCTATCAGATGATGCTGAACGGCTGATCGCCGCGCTGCCGGATAGGGCTTTGATCGACCGGGAAAGCTGCCTATGATGCTTTTCTGGTCGGTTTGAAAAGAGGGTCGCATGGGTCAGTGTCGCCGTGCAGCCGTGGGTGCACTTGTGTTCGGTCTGGCTTTGGGTCCTGTGGCCGCACAGACCATTGCCGAAAGTGCTGCGGGGATCGAAGCGCGCATTGCGGCGGACGACTTTTCCGCCGCGATTTCCGGGTCCCGCGATCTGCTGGGGCAGGTGTGGGACATGACGCCGACGCTTGGCTTTTCCGAGGCGCTTCTGGTGGCGGAACCGGCGTCGGGCTATGGCATCTACAACCCCCGTCCGACCATCGCCTACAAGATGGGCGAGTCGATCTTCGTCTATGCCGAACCCTACGGCTGTGGCTATGGCTCGGCAGGCGACGGGGTATTCTCCATCGGCTTCTTTGTGGATTTGCAGGTTCTCGGGGCCGATGGCAGCGTGCTGGGCGAAGTGCCCGATGTGGTCGAACTCGACCTCAGTTCGCGGGTGCGCAACCGCGAGTTTCAGGCGACGATCACCTATGACCTCAGCGGGATAGAACCGGGCAGCTACATGCTGGTCACCCGCCTGCGCGACAAGAATTCCGCAAAGTCCGGCAGTTTCGAAACGCCGATCGAGATCGTGCCGTGACGGGACAGACCCCCGTCGTCACCCTGACGCTGAACCCGGCGCTGGACATGGCAACCGAGGTTGCGCACCTCATTCCCGACCAGAAACTGCGCTGCAGCGAACCTGCGCTGGACCCGGGCGGCGGCGGGCTGAACGTCAGCCGCGCGATTGCGGCGCTGGGGGGCGAAAGTCTGGCGCTGGTGGCTTTGGGCGGGTTGACCGGGGATCGGCTGGCCGGGTTGATCCGCAAGGAAGGCGTGCCCTTCCTCGCACTTTCCGCGCCGGGCGAGACGCGACAAAGCCTGACCGTCACCGATGCGGCGACCGGGCATCAGTACAGGTTCATGCTGCCGGGTCCGGTCTGGGGGGCCGAGGATCAGGAGCGGGTGTTCGGGCTGTTGCGCGCATCGGCCCGGCCGGGGGCGTTCGGCGTGATATCGGGCAGCCAGCCACCCGGCGTGCCGCCCGATTTTCCTGCGCGTCTGGCGCGGTCGATGCCGGGGTTGATGGTTGTTCTGGACACATCCGGCACGGCGCTGGCCGAGGCGGTGGCGCGGCCCATTCCGGGGCTTCACATCCTGCGGATGGACGGGGCCGAGGCGGAAGGCCTGGCCGGGGGGCCGCTGCGCAACCGCGAGGAGACGGCCGATTTCGCGCAATCGCTTGTTCACAGGGGCGTGGCCCGCTGCGTTGTGGTGGCGCGGGGGGCAGAGGGCAATGTATTGGCCGAAGCCGGGCGACGTCTGTTCGCGCCCGCCGCCCGCGTGACGGTGGTCAGCACGGTCGGTGCGGGCGACAGTTTCGTGGCGGGGCTTGTCCTGATGCTGGCGCGGCAGGCCGAGGTCGGCGGGGCGCTGGCCTTTGCCTCGGCGGCGGCAAGTGCGGCGGTCATGACCCCGGCAACGCAGTTGTGCGCACTGGCGGAGGTCGAGCGGTTGCTGCCGCAGTGCGGGGCGTTCGGGGTTTAGACCTTCGGAGCCGGATTGCCTTCAAGAACCCGCGCGCGGCGTTGCTCTGTCAGGCCTCGTCGCGCCAGCGGTTGACGATCGGATAGCGGCGATCCAGCCAGAACGCCTTGCGGGTCAGCCGGGTGCCGGGGGCGGACTGGAAGCGTTTGTATTCCGACAGGTACAACAGGTGTTCCACCCGTTTGACGGTGGCACGGTCGAAACCTTGTGCGACCAGATCGGCAACCGATGCGTCCTGTTCGACCAAGCCTTCAAGGATCGCGTCCAGAACCGGGTACGGGGGCAGGCTGTCGTCGTCGCGCTGGTTCGGGCGCAGTTCCGCCGAGGGCGGTTTGTCGATGACGCGCGGCGGAATCACCTCGCCCGCCGGTCCTTGCATCCAGGGGCGATGGTTGGTGTTGCGCCAGCGGCAGGTGTCGGACACGCGGGTCTTGTACAGGTCCTTGATCGGGTTGAACCCGCCGTTCATGTCGCCATAGATCGTGCAATAGCCGACGGCCATTTCCGACTTGTTCCCAGTGGTCAGCAGCATCGCGCCGGTCTTGTTGGACAAGGCCATCAGGATCAGGCCGCGCAGGCGGGACTGGATGTTTTCCTCGGTGATGCCGGGTTCGGTGCCTGCAAAGAGCGGCGCCAGCGCCTCGCCCACCGCCCCTTGCGCGCCGGTGATCGGGATCGTGTCAAGCGCACAGCCCAGAGCGCGGGCAACCTGTGCGGCATCCTCCAGCGAGGCCTGCGAGGTGTAGGCCGAGGGCAGCATCACGCAGTGCACATTGGCCGGGCCGATGGCATCGGCGGCAATCGTCGCCACAATGGCCGAATCGATGCCCCCCGACAGGCCAAGCACCACCTTGCGGAACCCGGTCTTGCCCAGATAGTCGCGCAAGGACAGGACCATCGCATGATAGTCCGCCTCGTGCGAATGCGGCAGCAGCGCCAGCATCCCCGGTTCCGCCCGCCATCCCGTCGCGGTGCGCACAAAGTCCACATGCGTCACGCAGGTGTCGAACTGCGGCAGTTGCACCGCCAGCGCGCCTGCGGTGTTCAGCACGAAACTGGCCCCGTCGAACAGTTGGTCATCCTGCCCGCCGATCATGTTCAGGTAGACCAACGGCAGCCCGGTTTCGATGACGCGGTTGACCATCAGGTTGGTGCGCACCTCGGGCTTGCCGCGGTGGTAGGGCGAGCCGTTGGGCACCAGCAGAATCTCGGCCCCGGTTTCAGCAAGCGTTTCAGACACCTCGGCGTGCCAGGCATCCTCGCAAATCGGAATGCCGATGCGCAGCGGGCCGACCTGCACCGGGCCTTGCAGGGGCGCGGCGGTGAACAGGCGCTTTTCGTCGAACACGGTGTCGTTGGGCAGTTCGTGCTTCAGGATCGTCGCGGTGACGCGGCCCCCCTGCAGGACGTAATAGGCATTGAACAGGTCGCGCCCCCGCAGGCAGGGCCCGCCGATCCCCAGCGCGGGGCCATCGGCGCAATCCGCCGCCAGCCGGTCGATTTCCGCCATGGCCTGCGCCACGAAGGCCGGTTTCATCACCAGATCCTGCGTCTGGTACCCGGTCAGGAACATCTCGGTCAGCGCCACCATGTCGGCCCCGGCGGCGCGGCCTTCGGCCCAGACCTCGCGCGCCTGGGCGGCGTTGGCGGCAATCGCCCCCACGGTCGGGTTCAGTTGCGCCAATGTCAGGCGAAAGGTGTCGGCCATGCGGTGGGTCCCCTCGTGTCACGCAGGGTTGTAGCAGGTTCGCCGCCGGTGGAAAGACGGGCTGCTTGTCACGGGGGCCGGGTCCCGAGTAGGGTTCCGTCAAAGTTTTCCGGGGGGCGACATGCGATTTGGCGGGATGATCCTTGTGGGGGGGCTGGGGCTGGCCGGGGTTGCGTTCGCCCAGTCCGATGAGGTGGTCGTCAAGGAATACTCGGACGGATCGGTGTACGAGGGCACGTTCAGGAACGGACGGCAGGACGGCACCGGCACGTACCGGCTGCCCAACGGGTACGAATACACCGGGGCCTGGGTGGCGGGGGAAATCCGGGGCGATGGCACGGCACGCTATCCCAACGGGTCGGTCTATGTCGGCCAGTTCGCCGCCGACAAGCCCGAGGGGCGCGGCAAGATCACCTTTGCCGATGGCGGCACCTACGAGGGCGACTGGACCGATGGCCAGATGACCGGCACCGGGCGGGCGACCTATGCCAACGGCACTGTCTATGAGGGCGGTTTCGCCGGTGGGGTCCACCACGGCGAAGGCGTGCTGGAGGATCAGGGCGGCTATCGGTACGAAGGGTCCTGGGTTGATGGTCAGAAACAGGGCAGCGGCAAGATCACCTATCCCGATGGCGCCGTCTATCAGGGGGCGCTGGTCGCCGGACAGCGGCAGGGCAAGGGTACGCTGACCATGCCCGACGGGCTGACCTTTGTCGGGGACTGGGCGGGCGGGCAGATCAATGGGGCGGGCCGTCTGACGCAGCCCAATGGCGATGTCTATGACGGGGCCTTTGTTGAAGGGCAGCGGCAAGGGCAAGGCAAGATCACCTACGGCAACGGCGATCTCTACGAAGGCGGCTTTGTTGCGGACAAGCGGGAAGGCCAGGGCCGGTTCGTGGCAAAGGACGGCGCGTCCTATGAAGGGGCCTGGGTTGCGGGGCTGCGGCAGGGCAAGGGGACGATGACCTATGCCGACGGGTCGGTCTATACCGGCGATTTCGCCGATGACGCGCCCGCAGGGCAGGGCACGATCACCTATCCCGACGGATCAAGCTATACCGGCACCTGGGTGGCGGGGGTGATCACCGGCAAAGGGAAATCGACCTATGCCGGGGGCGTGGTGTACGAGGGCGACTTTGTGAACGCCCAGCCAGAAGGCGTGGGGGTGATGACCTATCCCGATGGCTATCGCTATGAAGGCACGTTCCGGGCGGGTCAGCGTGAAGGGCAGGGAACCGCGACCTATGCCGACGGGACGGTCTATGTCGGCACGTTCGTCGCGGGGATCCGGCAGGGCAAGGGCAAGCTGACCGGGCCGGACGGGTTCGCCTATGACGGCGACTGGGCGGGCGGCGAGATCGAGGGGATCGGCGTGGCCAACTATCCGTCGGGCGATTTCTATGAGGGGTCTTTCGTGAAGGGCAAGCGCGAGGGGCAGGGCCGGTTGACCTACAAGGGCGGTCAGGTCAGCGAGGGCATCTGGAAGGGCGGTGTGTTGACCGCGCCGCTGCCTGCGGCGACGGACCCGGCGGTGGCGGCAACGCCATGATGGAGCTGCAAGGGCGCGTCGGCGGGACGGCAGGAATGATTTCTCCGATGCGCTGTCGGGGGATCAGGAACGCAGGGTGCGCCGCGTGAAGACAGGGCGATTTGCCGTTGTTTGGCGACTTGCTGCCAGTTGCTTTGCATTTGCCTATGCTTCACAAGGCGGCGCTGCAATTGCGCTGATCCTGCCGGGGATCGCGTTGGGTGTCCGGGCCTGGATGCTTTGGACAACCTTGCGAACGGAAACGCTTGAAACCAATGGGCAAGACGGATGACGTCCCCGACCGATGACCCCTTTCGCCACCACCCCTGCCTGCGCGGGCGGATCGCGTCGCCGGACACGTCGTTCTGGCGGGGTTTCCGGCCTTGCGATCTGGATGCGCGGTTTTCACCGACTGGGCGGGCCGAGGACTGGCGTTACAGCGACGATCAGATCGACGCGTCGCGCCGGGCGTTTCTGGCGGAGGTCTGGGGGCAGGACCTGTGGGTGTTCGCCTATGGCTCGCTGATGTGGGACCCGGGGTTCCGCTTTGCCGAAGTGCGGCACGGGCGCGTTTCGGGCTATGCGCGGCGGTTCTGCCTGTATGATGACAAGGGCGGGCGCGGGTCGCCCGACGCGCCGGGCCTGATGGCGGCGCTGGATGAGGGGCCCTGCGAAAACACCGCCTGTGAAGGGCTGGCCTTTCGCATCGCGGCGGACGGATTCGACGAGGAAACGGGCATTCTGTGGCGACGCGAGATGATCGCCCATGCCTACCGCGCGGCCTTCGTGGCTGTGGACAC
>JAIYDJ010000110.1 GCA_027487575.1 Rhodobacter sp.
ATGGCGCACCGGTACCCTGACCGCACACCGGCCATCGGCGAGACGCTGATGGAAGTGAAGAACTGGAACGTCTGGCACCCCGACCAGAAGGATCGCCAGATGATCCGCGACGCCAGTTTTCACGTCCGCAAGGGCGAGATCGTCGGCATCGCCGGGCTTATGGGGGCCGGGCGCACCGAACTCGCCATGAGCCTCTTCGGCCGCAGCTATGGCCGCAACATCAGCGGCAGCGTGACGATGGGTGGCAAGCCCGCCGATACCTCGACCGTGGCCAAGGCCATCGACGCCGGGCTGGCCTATGTGACCGAGGACCGCAAGGTTCTGGGTCTTGTGCTGGAAGAACCCATCGTGCGCAACATCACGCTGGCCAACCTGATGGGCGTGGCCACCAATGGCGTGCTGTCCTTGCGGCGCGAGACGCAGGTGGCCGAGGAATACCGCCGGGCGATGAACATCCGCACGCCGGGCGTGATGCAAAAGGTGGTCAACCTGTCGGGCGGCAACCAGCAGAAGGTGGTGCTGTCGAAATGGCTGTTCACCGATCCGCAGGTCCTGATCCTTGATGAACCGACGCGCGGCATCGACGTGGGCGCGAAGTTCGAAATCTACGGCATCATGAACGAACTGGCCGCGCAGGGCCGGGGCGTCGTGATGATATCGTCGGAAATGCCCGAACTTCTGGGCATGTGCGACCGGATCTATGTGATGAACGAAGGCCGACTGGTCGGGGAACTTTCCCGCGCCGAGGCCAGCCAGGAGCGCATCATGGCGCTGATCCTGCAAAGCGGAGGAAAAGCTGCATGAGCGGAACGAAGGGCATCGGAAGCCATCTGGGCGGACATCTGCGCGAGAACGGCATGCTGGCGGCGCTGGTCGTCATCGTGCTGTTCTTCGTGGTGATCGTGCGGGTGTTCGAGGGCGTCGATTTCCTGTCGGCGCAGAACATCACCAACCTGTTCCTGCAGAACTCCTATGTCATCATCATGGCGCTGGGGATGCTTCTGGTCATCGTGGCCGGGCACATCGACCTGTCGGTGGGGTCGGTTGTCGGCTTCACCGGGGCGGTTGCGGCCGTGCTGACCGTCAATCTGGACTGGCCCGTGATTGCGGTGGTGCCGGCCTGTCTCTTCGTCGGGCTTCTGATCGGCGCAGCGCAGGGGTATTGGGTGGCGTATTGGCGCATCCCGTCATTCATCGTGACGCTGGCGGGGATGCTGGTGTTTCGCGGGCTGACGCTGTGGCTGCTGGCCGGGCAGAACATCGGGCCGTTCCCCAAGGCGTTCCAGTCGCTGTCGACGGGGTTCATTCCCGACATGTTCGGGGTGGACAAGCCCAACGTCACCGCGCTGTTCCTTGTCTGCCTTGCGGCTTTGGCGATCGTGGCCGTCGGCTGGCGCGCAAGGTCGCGCGATGCGGCCTTCGGCGTGGAACCCGAACCCCTGACGATCTTCGTGATCCGCAATCTGGTGGTGTCAGCGGCCTTGATCTTTGTCGGCTACAAGTTGGCGAGTTTCCGGGGATTGCCCAACGTCGTGGTGATCCTGACTGTGCTGACTGTGCTGTACGCCTTCTTCACCGAGAACATGACCACCGGGCGACGCATCTACGCGCTCGGCGGCAACGAAAAGGCGGCCAAGCTTTCGGGGATCAAGACCGACCGGCTGGTGTTTCTGACATTCTGCAACATGGGGGTTCTGGCGGCGCTGGCGGGGATGATCGTGGCGGCGCGGCTGAATTCGTCGACGCCCAAGGCGGGCGGCGGATTTGAACTCGACGTGATCGCAGCAGTGTTCATCGGCGGGGCGTCGATGTCGGGCGGGGTCGGCAAGATCCTTGGCGCGGTGGTCGGTGCGCTGATCATGGGCGTGATGAACAACGGCATGTCGATCATGGGCATCGGCATCGACTATCAGCAGGTGATCAAGGGGCTGGTTCTGCTCGCTGCTGTGATCTTCGACGTCTACAACAAATCGAAATAAGGTTGCCGATCATGCTGTTGTCGCAAATTCTGAATGGTGACGGGTCGTTGTCGGTGGTTGCGCGCGAGGGCTCCGAAGCGGCGGTGGTGCGTGGCGCCAACAGCACCTACGCGCTGGCCGCCGAGGCGCTGAGCGCGGACCTGCCGCTGGCTGCGGTGATCGCGGCGCACGGGCTGGGCGAGGCGGTCGATCTTGCGGCACTGGCGGCGGCGGGGCGGTTGGCTTTGCCGATCACCCATCCCGATCCGTCGCACATGCACCTGACGGGCACCGGGCTGACCCATCTCGGCTCGGCCGCGACGCGTGATGCGATGCATGCCAAGCTGGACGGGGCCGAAACCCTGACCGACAGCATGAAGATGTTCCGCATGGGACTGGACGGCGGCCGCCCTGCTGCGGGCGAGGTCGGCGTGCAGCCCGAATGGTTCTACAAGGGCAACGGCCACACCGCCATAGCCCCCGGCGCAACCCTGACCAGCCCCGGTTTCGCGCTGGACGGTGGCGAGGAGCCGGAACTCGCCGGCATCTACCTGATCGCCGCCGACGGCACGCCGGCCCGCGTCGGCTGGGCGCTGGCCAACGAGTTTTCCGACCATGTGACCGAGCGGATCAACTACCTCTACCTCGCTCATTCCAAACTGCGCGAGGCTTCGTTCGGCCCCGAGATTCTGGTGGGCGACCTGCCTTCGGACGTGCGCGGCACCAGTCGTGTATTGCGCGACGGTGCAGCGGTGTTCGAAGCCCCGTTCCTGTCGGGCGAGGCGAACATGTCGCACACAATGGCCAATCTGGAGCATCACCACTTCAAGTATGCGCTGTTCCGCCATCCGGGTGACTTGCACGTGCACATGTTCGGCACCGCGACACTGTCGTTTGCCGCAGGCCTTGTGCCGCAGGTCGGCGATATCTTTGAAATCGAGGCGGCAGCCTTTGGTCTGCCGCTGCGCAATCCGCTGGCCGTCGCCCCGGCCGAAACCGGCGCTGTCGCCGTGAAACAACTGTGAGGACGCGATGACCTTCAAACCCGCCGCATGGCCCCGCAAACTGCGCTCGCAAACCTGGTTCGGCGGCACGTCCAAGGACAACATCTATCACCGGGGCTGGATGAAGAATCAGGGCTTTCCGCCCGATCTGTTCGACGGCCGCCCGGTGATCGGCATCCTGAACACCTGGTCCGAACTGACACCCTGCAATGCCCATCTTCGCGACCTTGCCGAACGGGTGAAGCATGGAATCTACGAGGCGGGCGGATTTCCGGTGGAAGTGCCGGTGTTCTCGGCCTCTGAATCCGCTTTCCGCCCCACCGCGATGATGTTCCGCAATCTGGCAGCGATGGCCGTGGAAGAGGCGATGCGCGGCCAGCCGATGGATGGTTGCGTGCTGATGGTCGGCTGCGACAAGACCACCCCCAGCCTTCTGATGGCGGCAGCAAGCACCGACATTCCGTCCATCGTGGTGACGGGCGGGCCGATGCTGAACGGGTATTACAAGAACGAACGGGTCGGGTCGGGCACGCACCTTTGGAAGTTCAGCGAGGCGGTGAAGGCCGGCGAGATGACCCGCGAGGAATTTGTCGAGGCCGAAGCCTCGATGAGCCGCTCTCCGGGGTCGTGCAACACGATGGGCACGGCCAGCACGATGGCCTCGATGGCCGAGGCGCTGGGGATGGCGCTGTCGGGCAACGCGGCCATTCCAGCCGTCGACAGCCGCCGCCGCGTGATGGCGCAGATCACCGGGCGGCGCATCGTGCAGATGGTGAAGGACGATCTGAAACCCTCTGATATCCTTAAGAAAGAGGCGTTCGAGAACGCAATCCGCACCAACGGCGCTATCGGGGGCAGCACCAATGCGGTGATCCATCTTCTGGCCATCGCGGGCCGCGTTGGCATCGATCTGACGCTGGACGACTGGGATCGCTGCGGGCGCGATGTGCCCACGATCGTCAACCTGATGCCGTCGGGCAAGTACCTGATGGAAGAGTTCTTCTATGCCGGTGGCCTGCCCGTGGTCATCAAGCGGCTGGGCGAGGCGGGGTTGCTGCACAAGGACGCGCTGACCGTCAGTGGCGAGACGATGTGGGATCAGGTCAAGGACGTGGTCAACCACAACGACGACGTGATCCTGCCCACCGAGCGTGCGCTGGCCGCATCCGGCGGGGTCGTGGTGGTAAAAGGCAACCTTGCCCCGAACGGTGCGGTCCTGAAACCGTCCGCCGCCAGCCCGCATCTGCTGACCCACCGGGGCCGGGCGGTCGTGTTCGAGGATATCGACGACTACAAGGCCAAGATCAACGACGAGGCGCTGGACATCGACGAGACCTGCATCATGGTCCTGAAGAACTGCGGGCCCAAAGGCTATCCCGGCATGGCCGAGGTCGGCAATATGGGCTTGCCGCCCAAGGTGCTGCGCCGCGGCATCACCGACATGGTGCGAATATCGGACGCGCGGATGTCCGGCACCGCCTATGGCACCGTCTGCCTGCACACCTCGCCCGAGGCTGCGGCGGGTGGGCCGCTGGCCGTGGTACAGAACGGCGACTTCATCGAACTGGACGTGCCCAACCGCCGTCTGCATCTGGACATCACCGACGCGGAACTCGCCGCGCGCCTGTCGACATGGACTCCCCGCGATTCCGGTCCGGCAAGCGGTTATGCCATGCTGCACCACCGGCATGTGATGGGGGCCGACACCGGGGCCGATCTGGACTTCCTGCAGGGCTGCCGGGGCAATCCGGTCGGCAAGGACAGCCACTGATGGCGGCAAGGCGCAAAGTCGCGCTGGTCGGCATCGGCAAGATCGCCCGGGATCAGCATGTGCCCGCACTGGCCGCCAGCCCGGACTGGGCACTGGCCGCGACCGTTTCACGATCGGGAGCCATCGACGGGGTGGAAAGCCACACCGACTTTGCCGCCATGCTGGCGGCGCGGCCCGACATCGGAACGGTGTCGCTCTGCATGCCCCCGGTGCCCCGGTACGACTATGCCGCCGCCGCCCTGCGCGCCGGACGGCATGTCATGCTGGAAAAGCCGCCCGGTGCGACGCTGGCCGAAGTGCACGATCTGCAGCGGCTGGCCGATGCCGCCGGGTTGACGCTGTTCGCCACCTGGCACAGCCGGATGGCCCATGCGGTGGCCCCGGCGCGGGCTTGGCTGGCCGACAGGACAGTCCGCACGGCCCACATCACCTGGCGCGAGGATGTGCGCAAATGGCATCCGGGGCAGGACTGGGTGTTCGAACCCGGCGGCATGGGCGTGTTCGACCCCGGCATCAACGCCCTGTCGATCCTGACCCACATCCTGCCTGCGCCCGTGCATCTGACCGCCGCGACGCTGGAGTTTCCGTCCAACCGCCAGACGCCGATTGCCGCCGACCTGTCCTTTTCGGGCGGGGTGACGGCGAACTTCGACTGGCGGCAGGAAGGCCCGCAGACCTGGGATATCGAGGTGGAAACCGACCGTGGCGCGATAGCGCTGCGGATGGGCGGCAACCGGCTGGAGGTTGACGGGGCCGAGGTCGCGGGTGAAAACTCGATCATGGGCGAATACCCCGCCCTTTACGCGCAGATGGCCCGGCTGGTTGAAACGGGGCTGTCGGATGTCGATCTTGCCCCGATGGTCCATGTGGCCGATGCCATGACCCTGGGGCGGCGCGTGACCGTGGCCCCGTTCGATTTTTGAAGGATATCTCATGCTGACCGGCAACCATCTGATCGCGGGCACCTGGGTGGCCGGGACGGACACCTTCCTGTCCACGCCCGCCACCGGCGAGGCGACCGCCTTTGCCAACGGCACGCCTGCCGACATCAACCGCGCCTGCGAAGCGGCCGAAGCGGCGTTCCCGGCCTATTCCGCCTTGCCGCGCGATGCCCGCGCCGCCTTCCTTGACCGTATCGCAGACGAGATCGACGCGCGGGGGGCGGACCTGACCGCCCACGGGACCGCCGAAACCGGTCTGCCCGCAGCGCGGCTGGATGGCGAGCGGGGCCGCACAACCGGGCAACTTCGGCTGTTTGCCGCGCATATCCGCGACGGCGCCTATCTGGACCGCCGCACCGACCCCGCACAACCCGACCGCAAACCCGCCGCGCGTCCCGAAATCCGGATGATCCAGCGACCCCTGGGCCCGGTTGCGGTGTTCGGCGCGTCGAACTTCCCGCTCGCCTTTTCGACGGCCGGGGGCGATACCGCCTCGGCGCTGGCGGCAGGGTGCCCGGTGGTGGTCAAGGGGCATCCCGCCCACCCCGCCACCGCCGAAATCGTGGCGCAAGCCATCCTTGCCGCGATCACGGCACTGAACCTGCCCGCAGGCGTCTTCTCGCTGGTGCAGGGCAACGGGTTCGGGATCGGCCAGGCGCTGGTTCAGCACCCGCTGATCAAGGCGGTGGGCTTTACCGGCGGTTTGAAGGGTGGGCGCGCGCTGTTCGATCTTTGCGCGCAGCGGCCCGAACCCGTGCCGTTCTATGGCGAGTTGGGGTCGGTCAACCCGATGTTCGTGCTGCCCCACGCCCTGTCGGCGCGCGGCGGAGCGATTGCGGCGGGCTGGGCGGCGTCGCTGACGATGGGGGCAGGGCAGTTCTGCACCAATCCCGGCATTGTCGTGCTGGTCGATGGTCCCGATGCGCAGACCTTTGTCGCCGCGGCCAAGGCGGCCCTTGCGCAGGTCGGTCCGCAAACCATGCTGACCGACGGCATCGCAGACGCCTTCCGCGCGGGGCGGGACCGTCTTGCCGCATCGCCCGCCGTGCGCGGCGTGCTGACGACGACCTGCGACGGGCGGCAGGCCAGCCCCGGCGTGTTCGAGGTTGCGGCGAAGGACTGGCTGGGCGATGACGCGCTGGGACACGAGGTGTTCGGGCCGCTGGGTCTGATCGTGCGCGCCAATGACCTTGCCGAGATGCAGGCCGTCGCCGCCGCGATCGAGGGTCAGTTGACCTGCACCCTGCAGGTCGATCCCGGCGACCATCCGACGGCGCGCAGCCTGCTGCCGGTTCTGGAACGCAAAGCGGGGCGCATTCTGGCGAACGGCTTTCCGACGGGTGTCGAGGTGGGCGAGGCGCAGGTGCACGGCGGCCCCTATCCGGCCAGCACCAACTTCGGTGCGACGTCGGTCGGCACCATGGCGATCCGGCGGTGGCTGCGCCCGGTGGCCTATCAGAACATGCCTCAGGATTTGCTGACGGGCGATCTGGCCCGATAAGCAGTGGTCAAGTCACACACCGGGCGCGGCGATGCGCGCCCGGTGCGGTCCCCGCGTCAGGGGATCAGCCGTGCCACGATCAGATCTGCCGCCTGTTCGGCCGTCATCTCGGTGGTGTCGATGCGCAGTTCGGGCGCGTGGGGGTGTTCGTAGGGTGACGAAATTCCAGTGAAGTTTTTCAGCGCCCCGGACCGCGCCTTGGCATAAAGGCCCTTCACATCGCGCGCTTCGGCGACTTCCAGCGGCGTGTCCACGAACACCTCGATGAACTCGCCCGGCTGCATCATCCCGCGCACCATGTCGCGTTCGGACCGGAACGGCGAGATGAAGGCGGTGATCACGATCAGACCCGCATCGGTCATCAGTTTCGCCACCTCGCCCACCCGCCGGATGTTTTCCACGCGGTCGGTTTCGGTGAAGCCCAGATCCTTGTTCAACCCGTGGCGCACGTTGTCGCCATCCAGCAGGAAAGTGTGCCGGTTCATCCGGGCCAGATTGCGTTCCACCAGATTGGCGATGGTCGACTTGCCCGACCCCGACAACCCGGTCAGCCACAGCACGGCCGGCTTCTGGTTCTTCATCGCGGCATGATGGTCGCGGCTGATGTCGGTGGCTTGCCAGTGGATGTTGTGCGCCCGGCGCAGGGCAAAGTTGATCATGCCTGCGGCGATGGTGCGGTTGGTCAGCTTGTCGATCAGGATGAAGCCGCCCAGATCGCGGTTTTCGGCATAGGGCGCGAAGGGGATTTCGCGGTCGGTCGTCACGTTGGCCACACCGATGGCATTCAGGTCCAGCGTTTTGGCTGCCAGATGTTCCTGCGTGTTGACGTTGATCTCGTACTTTGGCGGCTGGATGGTCGCCGACACGGTCTGCGTCCCGATCTTCAGCCAGTAGGGCCGGCCGGGGATCAGCGCCTGTTCATCCATCCAGACCAGCGTCGTCTCGAACTGGTCTGCCACTTCCAGCGGGGCCTGCGCCGCCACGATCACCTGCCCCCGCGAACAGTCGATCTCGTCGGCCAGCGTCAGCGTGACGGATTCGCCCGCCACCGCCAGATCGCGGTCGCCCTCCAGACTGACGATGCGCGCGATGGTCGATGTCTTGCCCGACGGCAGCACGCGGATCGCATCGCCCGGTCGCACCTGACCGCTGACGATCACGCCCGCGAACCCGCGAAAATCCAGATTGGGGCGGTTGACCCATTGCACCGGCATCCGGAACGGGCCGGCCTGTTCGCGCGAGTCCTCGACCTCGACGGTTTCCAGATGGGGCAGCAGGGCGGTGCCGGTGTACCACGGCATGTTCGGGCTGTGCGCGGTGATGTTGTCGCCCTTGAACCCCGAAATCGGGATGGCAAGGAAATCGGTGATGCCGATGCTGGTGGCAAAGGTGCGGTAGTCGGCCACGATGCGGTCGAACACCTCTTCGTCATAGCCCACAAGGTCCATCTTGTTGACGGCCAGCACGACGTGGCGCACGCCCAGCAGGTGCACCAGCTTGCTGTGGCGGCGGGTCTGGGTCAGCACGCCCTTGCGCGCGTCGATCAGGATGACGGCCAGATCGGTGGTCGATGCGCCCGTGACCATGTTGCGGGTGTATTGTTCGTGGCCGGGGGTGTCGGCGACGATGAACTTGCGCTTTTCCGTGGTGAAGAAGCGGTAGGCCACGTCGATGGTGATGCCCTGTTCGCGTTCTGCCGCCAGCCCGTCGACCAGCAGGGCAAAGTCGATCTCATGACCTTGGGTGCCCACACGCTTGCTGTCGGCTTCCAGCGCCGCAAGCTGATCTTCGAAAATCATCTTGCTGTCATACAGCAGCCGTCCGATCAGCGTCGACTTGCCGTCGTCGACCGATCCGCAGGTGATGAACCGCAGCATCGACTTGTGCTGATGCGCGTCAAGATAGGCGTCGATGTTCTCGGCGATGAGGGTGTCGGTCTTGTAGATGGGATCGTTGATCGTCATGGGGCACCTGAATGCTTGGGGCGTGGCAGAAAACGGCAGGGATCAGAAATAACCTTCCTGTTTCTTCTTCTCCATCGAGGCGGCCTGATCATGGTCGATGGCGCGGCCCTGCCGTTCGGAAGTGGTGGTCAGCAGCATTTCCTGAATGACTTCCGGCAGCGTGCGCGCCTCGCTTTCAACCGCCCCGGTCAAGGGATAGCAGCCCAGAGTCCGGAACCGGATCGAGCGCATCTGCGGCACCTCTCCCTCGCGCAGCGGAAACCGGTCGTCGTCGACCATCAGAAGCAGGCCGTTGCGTTCGACCGTCGGGCGCATCGCGCTGAAATACAGCGGCACGATCTCGATGCCTTCAAGGTGGATGTATTGCCAGATGTCGAGTTCGGTCCAGTTCGAGATCGGAAAGGCGCGCACGCTTTCGCCCTTGACCTTGCGGGCATTGTAGATGCGCCACAACTCTGGCCGTTGGTTCTTGGGGTCCCAGCGGTGGTTGGCGGAGCGGAACGAAAACACCCGTTCCTTCGCGCGCGACTTTTCCTCGTCGCGCCGCGCGCCGCCGAAGGCCACGTCGAAGCCGTACTTGTCCAGCGCCTGCTTCAACCCTTCGGTTTTCCAAATGTCGGTGTGCAGCCCGCCGTGGTCGAACGGGTTGATCCCCCGCTCCAGCGCCTCGGGGTTCTGATGCACCAGAAGCTGCATCCCGGCCTCTTGCGCCGCCTTGCCGCGCAGGGCGTACATGTCGCGGAATTTCCACGTCGTATCGACATGCAGCAGCGGAAAGGGCGGCGGCGCGGGGAAGAAGGCCTTCTTGGCCAGATGCAGCATCACGGCGCTGTCCTTGCCGACGCTGTACAGCATCACCGGGTTTTCGGCCTCGGCCACCACCTCGCGGAGGATGTGGATGCTTTCGGCCTCGAGGCGTTGCAGGTGGGTCAGGGTTTTGATCGTCATGCGCGAAGTCTCTTGTGACACGGTTGACGGCCTCGATAGCATTGTGCATTTTGCGCGGAACCCCCCATTTGGGGGCATCAGTGGAGATGCGACATTCCGCGCGACAGCGATCTTCTGACCGTGCTGTTTGCGGCCGTCACAAACGGCGGTGCCGACCCGTGGCCTGCGTTTCTGGGCCGTCTGGCGGCAGACTGCCATGCCGATCTTGCGGTGCTGCAGGTTCGCAGGCCCGGTCAGCGGCTGCTGCAGTGGGCGGCCGGTGCCGAAATCGAAGTTCCCGACGACGCGGCGGTGGACCGGATGCGGTCCGGTCGGGTGTATTCACAGGTCGACTTTCCCTCTGCGGCCCTTCCGGCCCTTCCGCTGCGCGCCTTGCGATGGACGCTGCACGGTGGCGCGACGGTTCTGCTGGCCGTGCAGCGCAGGGGCGAGGATTTTCGGGCGGCGGACGGGGTTCCGCTGGTTGACCTTGTGCCCCATTTCGGCACGGCCCTGACCGGGTGGTTGAACCTGTCCCGCGAACGGTCACGGGCCGGGCTGGACCGGCAGGCCTGCGCCGACCTCGGGGCGGGATGGATCGTGTTCAGTGCCGCCGGGCAGGTGGCGGACATGGCCCCGGGTCTGGCCGATCGGCTGGCCCCTTTGGGCGTGCATCTGCGCGCCGACGGCTGGTTGCACCTGCCCGACCCCGATGCGGCGCAGCGGTTGCGCCGGGCCGTGCTGACCGCATCCGCACACCCCGCCTGCATCGAGGTGTCCCGCGCCCCGCTGGTCCAGATCGTGGTCACCGCCGAACTTCCGGGCGGCGAAGAGGGGGTGGTGGGCCGGGTGCGGCACGAAGTTGCCGCGCGCGGGTTGCCGTTGGACCGGGTCATGGCGTGCTTCGACCTCAGCCGCAGCGAGGCGCGGCTTGTGCTGTGCCTCTGTGACGGGCTCAGCCTGCAACAGGCGGCCGTGCAGTTGGACTGGACGCTGGAAACCGCGCGGAGCTGTTCCAAGCGGGTGTTCGCGCGGATGGACGAAAGCGGGCAGACCGGGGTCATCCGCCGGGTGCTGAACAGCGCGGTCTGGCTGGCCTGATCAGCCTTTGGGCCGGCATCCGCGCCCACCTGTCGCGCTTTGCGGAATGCCCCGGAAAGGTCCTGCGCAAAGGAGCTGGCGCCCAAAGTTCAGGCTTGCCAACAAGCAGACAGCGGGGAAAGATCGCGGCAACACAAAGGGAGATCACGATGCGAACGTTGCAGGGGCCGGGCTTGTTTCTGGCGCAGTTTGCGGGCGATGCGGCGCCCTTCAACAGTTGGGGTGCGATCACCCGTTGGGCGGCGGATTGCGGCTATGCCGGTGTGCAGGTGCCAAGCTGGGACGCCCGGCTGTTCGATCTGGAAAAGGCGGCGGCGTCGAAGGACTATTGTGACACCTTCAAGGGCGAGGCTGCCGAGAACGGCATCGCGGTGACAGAACTTTCGACCCATCTGCAGGGTCAGCTTGTGGCGGTGCACCCGGCCTATGACACGGCGTTCGACGGATTTGCCGCCCCTGCGGTGCGCGGTAACCCGGCCGCGCGGCAGGAATGGGCCGTCGATCAGGTCAAGAAGGCGCTGACTGCGTCAAAACATCTTGGCCTGAATGCGATGGCCACCTTTTCGGGCGCGCTGGCCTGGCCCTACGTCTATCCTTGGCCGCAACGGCCGGACGGGTTGGTCGACCTCGCGTTCGATGAACTGGCACGGCGCTGGCGGCCGATCCTTGACCATGCCGAAGACTGCGGGATCGACCTCTGCTATGAAATCCACCCCGGTGAAGACCTGCATGACGGCATCAGTTACGAGATGTTTCTGGAGCGTACGGGCAACCACGCCCGCGCCTGCATGCTGTACGATCCCAGTCACTATGTCCTGCAATGCCTTGATTATCTGGACAATATCGACATCTACAAGGACCGCATCCGGATGTTCCATGTCAAGGATGCCGAATTCAACCCCACGGGGCGGCAGGGCGTTTATGGCGGCTTCCAGTCTTGGGTCAACCGGGCGGGCCGGTTCCGCAGCCTTGGCGACGGGCAGGTGGATTTCGGCGCGGTCTTTTCCAAGATGGCGGCCAACGACTTTGCCGGCTGGGCCGTCGTCGAATGGGAATGCTGCCTGAAACATCCCGAGGACGGCGCGCGCGAAGGGGCGGCGTTTGTTGCCGCCCATATCATCCGCGTGACCGAAAAGGCCTTCGACGATTTCGCCGACGGCGGCACCGATGATGCGGCGAACCGCGCGATGCTGGGTCTGGTCTAGGGGGAAAACATGGCAATCACCGAAACACCGGCTGCGGCACATGTGGCGCGGGCACCGCGCATCCGTCTGGGAATGGTCGGGGGCGGGCGGGGCGCGTTCATCGGGGCCGTCCACCGCATCGCCAGCCGCATCGACGACCAGTACGATCTGGTCGCGGGCGCGTTTTCGGCCGATCCGGACAAGGCCGCCGCATCGGCCGCTGATCTGGGGGTCGGGCGCAGCTATGGCAGTTTTGCCGAAATGGCCGCCCGCGAGGCGCGCCGCAAGGACGGGATCGAGGCCGTTTCGATTGTCACGCCCAACCACATGCACGCGCCCGTGGCGCTGGAGTTCCTGAAACGCGGCATCCACGTCATCTGCGACAAGCCGCTGACTGCAACCTTGCCCGAGGCCCGCAAACTGGTGAAGGCGGCGGAAGCATCGGGTGTCCTGTTCGTGCTGACCCACAACTACACCGGCTATCCGATGGTCCGGCACGCCCGCGCGATGGTGCAGGCGGGCGATCTGGGCGAGATCCGGTTGGTTCAGGTGGAATATGCGCAGGACTGGCTGGCTGAACCGGTCAGCAACAAGCAGGCCGACTGGCGCACCGATCCGGCGCAGACCGGGGCCGGGGGGGCCACCGGCGACATCGGGACCCATGCCTACAATCTGGCGGGCTTTGTCACCGGTCTGACCGTCACCGAGCTTTCCGCCGACCTGCAGTCGTTCGTGCCCGGTCGGCGTGTGGATGACAACGGCCATGTCCTGCTGCGGTTTGAGGGCGGTGCGCGGGGGATGCTGTGGTGCAGTCAGGTCGCGTCCGGCAATGAAAACGCGCTCAAGATCAGGGTCTACGGCACCAAGGCCGGTATCGAGTGGGAACAGGAGCATCCGAACCACCTGTGGGTCACCCCGTTCGGCGCGCCGCGCTATCTGGTGACGCGCGGCGGCGCCGGGGCGGGTGCCGCGGCAGGCCGGGTCACCCGCGTGCCGCCCGGCCATCCAGAAGGCTATCTCGAAGGCTTTGCCAACATCTATGCCGAAGCCGCCCGCGCGATCATCGCCCGGCGCGACGGTACCCCCTTGGACCCGGACTGCACGTTTCCGGGCCTGAAGGAAGGTCTGGCCGGAGTGGCTTTCGTCGATGCGTGCGTCAGGTCCTCGGCCAAGAACGCAGGATGGGTCAAGCCGGCGGTCTGACGCGCCGCGCGCCGCCACGGCGGATTGGCCGACCGTCTGCTTGCGTGAAACGAGGCGCCGTCCGGCCCCGGACGGCGCGGGACTGGTGGAGCATCGGGCAGCCGTTTTCCGGTTGGGTTGCGGACTGCGAGGGCTGGGCCAGTTTTCCGGCGTGATCTGGATGATGCCGGATTCCGGGTTGTCCGTCGGCGAACCTTCGCCAACGCTTCTGCACGGGGATCCATCAAACAAAGGGATTGGCTGGCCACGCAATTCCGGCAGGTCTTGACGTGACAGTTTCATGATTGACACATGGCAGTGAAAGCCGCCCAATCCGTGGGATTCGTAAGCTGGCCCTCGGGCCGAGTCGAAAAAGCGAACAACCTCCAAGATTAAGGATGAGAACATGAAGCAAGGTCTGAACTGTGGAATGGTTCTGGCAGCGCTGTTGTTGGGCACTGCTCCGGCCGCCCTGCTGGCTGAAACGCCGCCTGATACGCTTGTGATCGCCGATGCCATCGACGACATCGTGTCGATCGACCCGCACGAGGCGTTCGAGTTCTCGGGCGTCGATCTGAACAACAACCTGTATGACACGTTGATCGAACTCGATCCCGCTGATCCCGACCAGTTGATTCCCGGGTTGGCCGAAAGCTGGGCTGTGGCCGAAGACGGGCTGACCTATTCCTTCAAGATCAAGTCGGGCATCACCTTTTCGTCCGGAAATGAGGTGACTGCCGAGGTCGCGGCGAATTCGCTGCGCCGGGTGGTCAAGCTGAACAAGACCCCGGCCTTCATCCTGACGCAGTTCGGCCTGACGCCGGAAAACGTCGATCAGATGATCACCTTCGACGGCGATACCGTCACGTTGAAGACCGACAAGGCCTATGCGCCGACCTTTGTCTACAACTGCCTGACGGCAGGGGTCGCGAACATCGTCGATGTCGCCACCGCGATGGCCAATGAGGTGAACGGTGACATGGGCAACGAATGGCTCAAGTCGAACTCGGCCGGAACGGGGGCCTATGTCTTGCGGTCGTTCAAGCCGAACGAAGGCTACATTCTGGAAGCGCGGACCGGCCACTGGCGCGGCGACGCGCTGATCAAGAACGTCCTGATGCGCCACGTGCCCGAGGGTGCTACCCAGCGCCTGCTGCTGGAAAAGGGCGACATCGACATCGCCCGCGAGATGACGCCGACCGACATCAGCGGTCTGGAAGGCAACGCCGACCTCAAGGTTCAGAACGATGTGGGCGGGCAGCTTTACTATCTGGCGATGAACCAGAAGGTCGAGGCGCTGGCCAACCCCAAGGTTCTGGAAGCGATGCGATGGGCCGTCGACTACAAGGGCATGACCGACACGATCCTGAAGGGCCAGTGGGGCGTGCATCAGGCCTTCCTGCCCAAGGGCTTCCTTGGCGCGCTGGAAGAAACGCCTTATTCGCTCGACATCGAAAAGGCCAAGGCGCTGCTGGCGGAATCCGGCGTGACGCTGCCGCTGGAGGTGTCCCTTACCGTGCGCAACAATCAGGAACGGATGGACATTGCGCAGTCGATCCAGAACACCTTCGGTCAGGCCGGTATCACCGTCACTCTGGATGTCGGTGATGGCAAACAGGTGCTGGAAAAGTACCGCGCCCGCCAGCACGAGATCACCGTGCAGACATGGGGCCCGGACTATCCCGACCCGCACACGAACGCCTCGACCTTCGCGATGAACCCCGACAACTCGGACGAGGCCAAGGCGACCGGGTATCTGGCATGGCGCACCGCATGGGACCCGAAGGAACTTGGCGCGATGACCGAAGCGGCCGTTGCCGAACGTGACGGCGACAAGCGCAAGGCGATGTACGAGGACATCCAGCGCACGCACCGCGACACCTCGGCCTTCGTGATGATGTTCCAGCAGATGAGCCAGACCGCCTTGCGCGCCAACGTGACCAACTTCTACACCGGTGGGGCGACGGATTCCGCGGCCTACTGGACCGTCACGAAGTAAGGCAGCGGGCCGCCGTGCCACCTGGCGCGGCGGCCCCCAACCGATGACCGACATTTCCCAGCCTGGCCCGCCGTCGCGCGTTGCCGCCATCGCCCGCCGCATCGCGACCGAGGGGGCGACCCTTGTCGTGACCTTGCTTGGTCTGTTGCTGATGACCTTCCTGATCGGACGGGTGGTGCCCATCGATCCGGTCCTGTCCATCGTGGGCGAACGCGCGACCGCCGAACAGTATGACGCGGTCCGGCTGGCGCTGGGTCTGGACGAACCCTTGTGGAAGCAGTTCGCGATCTACGTCGGCGATGCCCTGCAGGGCGATCTGGGCCAGTCGATCCGCACCCGAGAACCCGTGCTGGAGGAGATTGCCCGATACTTTCCCGCAACACTGGAACTCGCAACCCTTGCCACGCTGTTCGGCGTGCTGGTGGGGGTGCCGGCGGGGGTGCTGGCGGCGACGCGGCCCGGAACGCTGGCCGATCAGGTGGTTCGCGTCGTCGGGTTGATGGGGTATTCGATGCCGGTGTTCTGGCTGGGTCTGATCGGGCTTCTGGTCTTTTATGGCATGCTGGGCTGGGTCGGCGGGCCGGGGCGGCTCGACTCGGCCTATCAGATGCTGTTCGAATTCGAGGTGACGCAATACACCGGCATGATCCTGATCGATACCGCGCTGAACGGACGATGGGACATGTTTGCCAACGCCTTCAGCCACATCGTGCTGCCGGCGGGGCTGCTGGGCTATGTGTCGATGGCCTACATCAGCCGGATGACCCGCAGCTTCATGATGAACGAGCTGGGGCAGGAATACATCACCACCGCGCGGGTCAAGGGGATGCCGGAATGGCGGGTGGTCTGGGTCCATGCCATGCGCAACGTGCTGGTTCCGCTGATCACCGTGATCGCCTTGTCCTACGCTTATCTTCTGGAAGGGTCCGTGTTGACCGAGACGATCTTTGCCTGGCCGGGCCTTGGCAGCTACATCACCAACGCGCTGTTCGCCGCCGACATGCCGGCGGTTCTGGGTGGCACGGTCGTGGTGGGGGCGGTGTTCGTCGCGCTGAACATGCTGTCCGACATCCTGTACCGCGTTGTCGACCCGAGGGCCCGCTGATGGCCGGTTTGCGCGTCTGGCTGATGGACCCGAACCCGACCTCGCGGCGGCAGGCCCGGCTGGGGCAGTTCTGGCTGGGTTGGCTGCGTCTGCGGCGCAATCCGCTGGCGGTATCGGGACTGGTGATCGTGGGGCTGCTGCTGGTGGTCGCCGCCTTTGCGCCGGTCATCGCGCCGCATGACCCGCTGGCGCAGGACCTGTCGCGCCGCCTGTTGCCGCCCGGCACGCCGGGCAACCTGCTGGGCACCGATGATTTCGGGCGCGACATCCTCAGCCGGATCATCACCGGGTCGCGTATCACGCTGTATATCGTGGGGCTGGTGGCCGTGACCGCGCCGTTCCTCGGCCTGCTGATCGGGACGGTGTCGGGCTATTTCGGCGGCTGGACGGATGCGGTCCTGATGCGGATCACCGACATCTTCCTGGCCTTTCCGCGACTTATCCTCGCGCTGGCGCTGGTGGCCGTGCTGGGGCCGGGCATCGAGAACGCCGTGCTGGCCATCGCGCTGACGGCCTGGCCGCCCTATGCCCGCGTCGCACGGGCCGAAACCCTGACCGTGCGCAATTCCGATTACATTGCCGCCGTGCGCCTGCAAGGCGCAGGGGTGCCTCGCATCATCCTTGGCCATGTCGTGCCGACCTGCCTGCCTTCGGTCATCATCCGGGTGACGCTGGACATGGCGGGGGTGATCCTGATCGCCGCCGGTCTGGGGTTTCTGGGCCTTGGCGTGCAGCCGCCGCTGCCGGAATGGGGTCTGATGATCTCGTCCGGGCGCAAGTACCTGTTCGAACAGTGGTGGGTGTCCACCATGCCCGGCCTTGCCATTTTCATCGTCAGCCTCGGTTTCAACCTTCTGGGCGACGGGTTGCGCGATGTGCTGGACCCCAAGAGTGCGCCGAAATGACCCTGCTGTCCGTCCAGAACCTGCGGGTCACCTTCGAAACCGAAAACGGCCCGGTCGAGGCGGTGCGCGGCGTGTCGTTCTCGCTGGGGCGCGAACGGTTGGGGATCGTGGGCGAAAGCGGGTCGGGCAAGACGATGACCGGCCGCGCACTCTTGCGCCTGATCCGCCCGCCGGGCCGGATCGAGGCCGATGCGATGATCTTCGACGGGCAGGATCTGATGCAGGCATCCGAGCGGCAGATGCGCGGCTTGCGCGGGCGGCGCATCGCGATGGTGATGCAGGACCCGAAATTCAGCCTCAACCCGGTGATGACTGTAGGTGCGCAACTGACCGAAGGGTTGCGCCAGCGTGACCGGCTGGGTTGGGATGATGCGCGCAAGCGGGCGCTTGCGGCGCTGGAAGCGGTGCAGATCCGCGACGCCGACCGGGTGATGGCTGCCTATCCGCATGAATTGTCGGGTGGCATGGGGCAAAGGGTGATGATCGCGATGATGCTGATCCCCGAACCCGACCTCTTGATCGCGGACGAGCCGACCTCTGCGCTGGACGTGACCGTTCAGGCCGAGGTGCTGTCGATCCTGGACGGTCTGGTGCGCGACCGGGGGATGGGCCTGATCTTCATCAGCCACGACCTGCGGCTTGTGGCGCGGTTCTGTGACCGGGTGCTGGTGATGTACAAGGGCCGCGTGGTCGAGGAACTGGCCGCCGCCGACCTGATGGCGGCGCGGCATCCCTATACGCGCGGGCTGCTCAACTGCCTGCCGCGCATCGGCGGGGCGCGGGGGCCGCTGCCGGGGCTGGACAGATCGGGAGACTGGGCGGAATGAGCCTGATCGAGGTCGAAAACCTGACCGTCACCTTCCGCGCCAACGGACGCGTGGTGCGCGCGGTCGAAGGGGTAAGCCTGTCGGTGACCGCGAAGGAAAGCTACGGTCTGGTGGGCGAAAGCGGGTCCGGCAAATCCACCATCCTGCGGGCGATCTGCGGGCTTGCCCCGGTGTCGGGGGGTGCCATCCGGATTGGCGGCAAGACCATTCCGACGCCACGGGGCAGGGCGTTTGCGCGGCAGGTGCAGATGGTCTTTCAGGACCCCTACGCCAGCCTGCACCCCCGCCACACCATCGACCGGACGCTGTCGGAACCGCTGGCGATCCACGGCATCGGGGATTCCGACGCGCGGGTGATGGGCGCGCTGGACGATGTGGGCCTGCCGCGCAATTTTCGGTTCCGCTATCCGCATCAGCTTTCCGGGGGGCAGCGGCAGCGCGTGGCGATTGCCCGCGCGCTGATGCTGGAGCCGGGCATCCTGCTGCTGGACGAACCCACATCCGCGCTCGACGCGTCGGTGCAAGCCGAGGTTCTGAACCTTCTCAACCGGTTGCGGGATGAACGGGGGCTGACCTTCCTGATGGTCAGTCACGATCTTGCCGTGATCGACCATATGTGCGACCGGGTGCTGGTGATGCAGAACGGGCGCGCCGTTGAAGAACTGTCGCGCGAGGACCTGTCGGGCGCACGGATGAAAACCGCCTATGCGCGCAGCCTGTTCGACGCCAGTGCCGACCGGATGCTGGGCGACCTTGAAGGAACCCCTGCATGATCCCGGTGATCGACGGCCACAACGACATCCTTTTGCGCATGCTGAACGCGCCCGAAAACCGCGCGGCGATCTGGCTGACCGGCGAGGGGACGGGCGATCTTGACCTGCCCCGGATGCAGGCCGCCGGTTTTGCCGGTGGGTTCTTCGCGATCTACATCCCGTCGCCCGAGGCGCATGACAGCGCCGCGAACCAGCTTGCCATGCAGAATCCGCCCTTTGCCCTGCCGTTGCCCGACCCGATCCCGCAGGCCGAAGCGGTGCCGGTGGCGATGGTGGCAGCGGGGCATCTGCTGTGGATGGAGCGTGCATCCGGTGGCCGTTTCCGGCTGTGCCGCACGGCCGGGGACATGCGGGCCTGCCTGGCCGACGGGGTCATCGGCGGCGTCATGCACATGGAGGGGATCGAGGCGATCGACGAAGGCCTTGACCTGTTGCATGTCTTTCACGCAATGGGCCTGCGGTCGCTTGGGCCGGTGTGGAGCAGGCCGACGGCTTTCGGGCATGGGGTGCCGTTCGCGTTTCCGCAGTCGCCCGACACCGGGCCGGGGTTGACCGAGGCGGGGAAGCGGCTGGTGGCGGCGTGCAACCAGTTGAAGATCATGCTGGACCTGAGCCATCTGAACGAGGCGGGGTTCAATGATGTGGCCCGCCTCAGCACCGCGCCGCTGGTCGCGACCCATTCCAACGCCCACGCGTTGTGCGCCTCGACCCGCAACCTGACAGACCGGCAGCTTGATGCCATCCGCGACAGCGATGGGATGGTGGGGTTGAACTTTGCCGTGGCCTTCCTGCGCGAGGATGGACGCAAGGACCCGAAAACCGGCTGGGACCCCGTGCTGCGGCACATGGACCATCTTATCAACAGGTTGGGAGACGGCCGCGTCGGGTTCGGGTCGGACTACGACGGCGCGGTGATGCCCGAAGTGGTCGCCGGAGTCGAAAAACTGCCCGATCTGATCGCAGCGCTGCGGGGCCACGGCTATGATGATGCGCTGCTGAACCGGCTGGCGCATGGCAACTGGCTGGCGCTGATGGAACGGACGTTCGGGGCCTGAAAGGGCGGGCGTATGGCGGCCTAGGTTTCGGTGTCGACCGCGCCCAGATCAAACCCTTCGCCGGGAAAGAACTTGGCAAGCCGCACATCCGCCGAACGGGCGTGCGCCTCCATCCCCTCCATCCGGGAAATCCGGGCGGTGGCAAGCGCCAGCGGGCGGGACGCCGCGCGGGTGGCCCGCTGCCATGTGACGGTCTTCATGAACTTGTGCACCGACAGACCCCCGGTATAGCGCCCGGCGCCCGATGTCGGCAGCACGTGGTTGGGCCCCGAGCATTTGTCGCCATAGGCCACGGTCGTCTCCTCGCCCAGAAACAAGGACCCGTAGGACCGCAGCCGGGTCAGCCACCAGTCCGGGTCGGCGGCTTGCACGTGCAGGTGTTCGGGCGCGTAAGCGTCGGCGACGCGCGCCATGTCTTCGGCATCGTCGCACAGCATCACTTCGGCATAATCGGCCCAAGCGGCCCCCGCGCTGGCTGCGTTCAGTGCGGGCAGGGCGGCGATCAAGACGGGGACGGCCTCCATCACCCGCTGCGCCAGACCCGCGTCGGTCGTCACCAGCCAGACCGGAGAGTTGTAGCCATGTTCGGCCTGCCCCACCAGATCGGCCGCAACCAGCACCGGGTCGGCAGTGGCATCGGCGATCACCATGCAGTCGGTCGGACCGGCGAACATGTCGATGCCCACCTGCCCGTACAGGATGCGCTTGGCCTCGGCGACATACTGGTTGCCGGGGCCGACGAGGATATCGGCCTTGGGCAGGCCGAACAGCCCGTTTGCCATGGCCGCGACCCCCTGCACCCCGCCCATGTTCAGGATCACGTCGGCCCCGCATAGGTCCATCGCGAAAAGGATGGCGGGCGGTATGCCGATGCCGGGACGCGGGGGCGAGCAGGCGGCGATGTGGGGCACCCCGGCCACCTTGGCGGTGGTGACCGTCATGATCGCGCTGGCAATGTGGCTGTAACGCCCGCCTGGCACATAGCACCCGGCCGAGGTGACGGGAATCTGCTTTTGCCCCGCCATCAGGCCCGGCAGAATCTCGACCGTGCAATCGGTGATGGTTGCGCGCTGCGCCTCGGCAAAGGTGCGGATGTTGCGGTGGGCGAACCGGATGTCGTCCTTCAACTGATCGGGCACCTGCGCTGCGGCGGCCACGCGCGCCTCGGGCGACACGAGGATGTCGCCCTGCCACTTGTCCAAATCGCGGGCAAACCGGATCGCCGCCGCATCCCCGTCGCGCCCGATTTCGTCCAGCATGGCCATGACGGCCGCGCGCACGTCGGTCTGCCCGGACTCTGCCGACCGGGTGGCCTTCTTGAGATACTGCATGGCGCGGGCCCTTTTACATGCGCCCTTTCCAGGGCACCAGTTTGCGTTCGACAAAACGCATGAACAGATCGAACCCATAGGCGATGACCGCGATCACGATGATGCCCATGACCACTGTCGAGGTTTGCAGGAACTGGCTGGCGGTCAGCACCATGTATCCGACGCCGCTGGTTGCCGCGACCATTTCGGCCGCCACCAGCGTCGTCCAGCCAAAGCCGATGCCGATCCGCATCGCCGTCAGGATTTCCGGCAGGGCCGAGGGCAGGATGATGTGAACCATCACCTGCCAACGCGTCGCGCCAAAGGAATAGGCGGCGTGGATCTGTTCGATGGCCGCCGATTTGACGCCGGACCGCGCGCCCAGCGTCACCGGTGCCAGCACTGACAGGAAGATCAGCAGCACCTTCGACGTCTCGCCGATGCCGAACCAGATGATCATCAGCGGCAGGTAGGCCAATGGTGGAATGGGGCGATAGAACTCCAGCGGCGGGTCGAACAGGCCGCGGACAATCGGGTTCATCCCCATCGCAATTCCCAGCGGAATGCCGATGGCGCAGGCCATCACAAAGGCCCCGAACACCCGCGCCGCCGAAACGCCCACATGTTCCAGAAACGGCGTGTTGGTGAAGCCGTTGGTCCAGACATCAATGAACTTGTTCAGGACAGCCCCGGGCGAGGGCAGGAACAGCGGCTTGACCCAGCCCGCCCATGTGACCAGCCACCAGACGAACAGGATGCCAAGAACCGAGGCCAGCGACAAAAGCCGGGTGCTACCTTGCCCCGGCACGCCGAAGATCTGGCCGGGCCGGGTGGCCCGCGCGCGGGTCAGGAAAGACAGTCTGCCCCGGACGGGCCCGGACTTCACCGCAGGGTCGGTCATGCGGCGGCCTCTTCGTCGGAAAAGATGATCTCAAGAACCTCTTCGCGCAGCGCGATGAACTCGCGGCTGGCCTTGACGGTGCGCGCCGGGGTGCCCGACAGGAATTGCCGCGAAAACGGCAGGTCGAACCGGTGCGCGATGCGGCCGGGGCGGGGCGACATCACGATCAGCCGGGTGCCCATGAACAGGGCCTCTTCGACCGAATGGGTGATGAAGAACACCGATTTCGACGTGCTGTGCCAGATGTTCAGGATCAGCTCCTGCGCCTTTTCGCGGGTCAGCGCGTCGAGCGCGCCAAGGGGTTCGTCCATCAGCAAAATCTTGGGGTCGCAGGTCAGCGCGCGGGCGATCCCGACGCGCTGCTGCATCCCGCCTGACAGGGTATAGACGCGCGCATTTTCGAACCCGCCAAGGCCCAGCAAGTCGATAAACCCGCGCGCCACCTCGTACCGCCGCGCCTCGGGGACGCCCTGCAGTTTCAGGCCGAAGGCGACATTGTCGAGAACGTCAAGCCAGGGCAGCAGCGCGTGTTTCTGAAACACCACGGCGCGGTCGGCCCCCGGCCCCCGCACGGGCGCGCCGTCCAGCAGGACGTCGCCCGAGGTGGGCTGCAGAAAGCCCGCGATCATCGACAGAAGGGTGGATTTGCCGCAGCCGGACGCGCCAAGGGCCACGACGAAATCGTCGTGGCCGATGTCCAGATCGATGCCGCGCAGCGCCTCGACCGGCGGGCGGCCGTCGGCGCTCGGGTAGATCACCGATGCCTGTCTGACGCTGAGCCCCATGCGGTCCCTCGGGTTGGCGAAGGCGGGGTGAACCGCCTTCGCTGCGGAATGGTCACTTTGCGGCTTCGGCGACTGAGGTGTTGACGAAGGCCGCATAGTCATCGACCGCCGCATCGATCCGCCCGGCCTTCACCAGAAAATCCGCCGTCGTTTTCATGGTGGCCGCAGCGCCGCCCAGCCATGTGTCGGACAACTGGTCGGCCAGCGGGATGAAGGTGAAGCCCTTCAGGATGCCCGGCACCTGATCGGCGGCGGCGCCGGTGATCTCGGCAATCGTCTTGACGGGCGCGCTGTCGGCCGTCCAGGCAGCGGGATCAGCGAGGTAGGCCATGTTTGCCTCGTTCATCGTCTTGGCGAAGGCGGTCAGAGCCTCGGCATTTTCCGCCGCGAAGTCGGTGTTGACGACCCAGCCGTCAAAGGTCGGGTAACCCCAGGCGGCGGTCTGATCCGCGCCCACGATGAAGGTGCCGGTCTGCAGGATCTGGTTCTGCACCGGCTCCCAGATGAACGCCGCGTCGACCTGACCCGAATCCCACGCCGCCGCGATCTGGTCGGCGGGCAGGTTCACGATGGTCACGTCGGATTCCGCGATGCCGACATGGGCAAGCCCGCCCATCAGCGAATAGTGGGCGGTCGACCCGACCGGAACCGCGATGCGCTTGCCGGTGACGTCTTCCAGCTTGGTGATGCCCGAATCCTTGGTCGCGATCAGGCTTTCGGCGGTGCCAAGGCCCTGGGCAATCATGAACAACTGGTATTCAACACCCTGGCTCGCGCCGATGGCCAGGGGCGACGATCCGAGTTCGGCGACCTGCACATCCCCCGATGCCATGGCCGCGATCACCTCGGTGCCCGATCCGAACTGGCGCCATTCGATGGTCCAGCCGGTGGCGGCATCGAACTTGCCTTCGGCACGGGCGACCTGCATCGGCGTCGGACTGCCGAAATGGCCAATGATCACGTTCTCGGCCAGCGACGCGCCCGCCGTCAGGGCAAGCACTGCCGCACCGGTCAGCAGGTGGGTAAGGGTCTTTTTCATTCGGGTTCTCCGTGTTGATGCAAGGGGCGGGCCGGTCAGGGGGCAGGGCGGTCAGAGCCGCCATGTTCACTGCCCGACCGTGCAAAGGCAAGCACGCCGCCGACAAGTTGATCCAGAGTGTCAAACATCCGGACGTTCGGCGCGACGCTGTCTGCGATCAGCGAAAATTCTGTGCAGGCGATCATCTGCGCGTCTGCCCCCGCAGCGGCAAGCTCCGCCGAGGCGTCGCGCAGGGTGATGCGGGCGACGGCAAGGTCGCCCGCCTTGATGGCGCGGATGGCGGCGATCATCGCCGCGTCGTCGGCCGGATAGATCGCGGTCAGCCCTACGTGCGCAAAGGCCGTGTCGAACAGGGCGACCCGCCGCACTGCCGGAGAGGCCAGCACCCCGACCGTCCCCCCCGGACCGGCAAGCTGCAGCGCGCGGTCCACCGACAGTTGGATCATGTCGATCAGCGGCACTGCAACCGCAGCCCGGATCACCGGGGCATAGTGATGTGCCGTGTTGCACGGCATCGCCAGCGCAGTAGCCCCGGCCATTTGCAACTGCGCGGCCATTGCGGCCAGCACTGGGCCGGGATCCTCGCCCGTGCCGTCGATCAGATGTCGGATGCGGGACGGCACCTGCGGATTCTGGTCGACGATCAGGGGAATGTGGTCCGCATCATCGTACGCATCGGTGGCCGACAGGATGCGCTGCATCAGAAGCACTGTCGCCTCAGGCCCCATTCCGCCCAGAATGCCGATCCGGCGCGGCATGGTCAGACTTCGGCCCGCAGGGCTGCGTCATACCCGAACAGCGCGGCCGATCCGCCGGTGTGCAGGAAAACCACCCGTTCGCCCATCCGGAACCGACCCGTGCGGCAATAGTCGATCAGTCCGGCGGCCGCCTTGCCGGAATAGACCGGGTCCAGCAGAATGCCTTCCAGTTCGGCAAAAAGCCGGATCGCCTCGATCGTGTCGGCGCGCGGAATGCCATAGCCCTGCCCGACGTAGGAACAATCCGCCACCACATCCTCGCGCAGGACAACGCCGGGGCAGCCCAGCTTTTCGGCGGTGCGCTGTGCGAGCGCGAACACGTTTTCCTCCTGCTTTGCCTGGGGCGCGCGTACCCCGAAGCCCAAAAGCGGGATGCCCGCATGGATCGCCTTCAGCCCGACGATCAGCCCCGCTTGTGTGCCCGCCGACCCGGTGGCCGTTACCAGATGGTCGATCACAAGACCCCGGTCATTGGCCTGTCCCAGCAACTCGAACGCGCAGTTCACATAGCCGAGCGCGCCGGTGGCATTCGATCCGCCGCCGGGAATGATGTAGACCGTCCGCCCGTCGGCGCGCAGGCCGTCTGCGACCGCCTCCATCTCGGCGGGCATGTCCGCGCCACCGGGGCGCTTTTCGGTCACCGCGCCGTGCAGATGATCCAGCAGCACATTGCCGTTGGAGTTGTAATTCGGGTCGTTGGAGCCGGTGCGGTCTTCCAGCAGGATATGGCAGCCCATTCCCAGACGGGCGGCAAAGGCCGCCGTCTGGCGCGCGTGGTTGGATTGCGTGGCCCCTTGGGTGATCACCAGATCCGCCCCCATCGCGCGCGCCTCTGCCATCAGGAATTCCAGCTTGCGGGTCTTGTTGCCTCCGGTCGACAGGCCGGTGCAATCGTCACGCTTGATCCAGATTTCTGGCCCGCCCAAGGCCGCCGTGAGCCGGTCCATCCGTTCAAGCGGCGTAGGCAGATGGGCCAGAAAGATGCGGGGAAAGCGGGAAAGGTGCATGGGCTGGTCCTGCTGGGGGTGCGACGGCTTCGGTCAGACTAACAAGGGGCAACGGGAATGGACACATGCAAACGGGCCGCCAGATCGGCGGCCCGTTCAGGATCAGTCCGGCGGATCAGCCGCGATAGGCAAAGCCGCCAAAGATCTTGCCTTCGTCGCGGTGCCGGCCTCCGCGCACCGCACCGATGTAGGCTGCGGCGGCGGCAACCATGGCCGCTGCGGCCAGGATGAACCCGGTCAGGATCGCGCTGATCCGGGCCACTTCCGCGGCGTCGATCGCCTCTTGCTGCAGGCGGTCAACCTCGGCCTGCGCGTCGGCCACCAGTTGTGCCGCGTCGGCGCGGGCCTGCTGGGCGGCGGCAATCGCCTCGTCCACCCGGGCGTTGGCTTCGGGCGGGGTCAGACCCGTCGAGGCGACAGCGGCGCTGACAAGGTAGTTGCGTTCGGCATCGCTGATTTCACCGCTTGCCACGACGTTGCCAAGAATGGCGGCCGTGCTGGCCGCGACAGCGGCCGGATCGGCCGTGCCCGTGCCGACCTGCGCCGGGCGCAGCAGCGCGTCACTGACATAGCCCACCGGATCGACCGAGGCACCCTCGGGCACCAGGGCACCTGCCGCCGACATTGCGCCTTCGGCTGCACCACCGACGGCGGTACCGGCCGCCGTGGCAACCCCGCCCACTACGCTGCCTGTCGCCGTCGCCACATCACCGGCCGCCGAAACGGTCGTCGAAACGGCTGAACCCAGCAGAAACACGGTGGCCACGATGCCCAGACCCCAGACGACCAGACCGTTGATCCCGTCACGGGCGGTCACCTCGTCAGCCGCTGCCTTGTCCACGCGGCGGCGCATCCGGCCGACTATGTAGCCACCCGCACCGTAGCTCGCGACAAGCGTCACCACGATCCAGACGGCGGTGACGATGACCATGAAGTCGAAACTGCCCTCACCCGGTTCGGCCGAGATCGTGGACAGGCCCAGTCCCGCCCCAAAGGCGGCGAACACCGACCCAACGGCCACCGCAACGACACCGCCGCCAAACACGGCCGCCCAGTCGATGTACGAGCCCGCGAGTGTCTGCTCAGGCCCCGAGGCCCGTGTCATGTCTTCGGTTCTTTCCATGTTCGTCTCCTTTTTCGCGTTCAGCGCAGGCCGATCAGCGACAAGACGGCCATGACAACGACCACAAGGCCGACGAGATAAATGATGCTGCTCATGTGCTATCCTTCCAACCATCCGCCACAACGGGGATGTCTTCATGCCGGCTCAACGCCTGCTTTGCCAAGAAGGTTCCCGGGGGTGCGCTGTCCCGCCTGCTTTGTCGGCTCGACGGAACCTATCGGACCTGAGAGATGTTCTTGTCCTGCCAACCCGATCACCGCCAACCGGTGTCGAAGGTGCGGCACACAAGGATGCACATGATGGACAACACCGTTTTCTGGGACCGCGTCGAGAAAGTGAACGCAGGCATGCTCGACACCGGGGGGGAGGCGCGGTTCGTGCCGATGTCCCATACGGCGGACCGGGCGGCGAATACCCTGTGGTTCATCACCGCGCAGGGCACGGCACTGGTCGAGGCGGTGCAGTCCGGGCAGACCGATGCGGCCTATATCGTCGCGGATTCGGCAGGCGGTCTTTTCGCGCGTCTGTCAGGTACCCTGACGCTGTCGACCGACCGCGCCAAACTAGAGGAATTGTGGAACCCCGTCGCCGCGACCTGGTTTGACGGGGGCATCGACGATCCCGATATCCGCATGCTGGCCTTTCACATCGGCACCGGCGAGGTCTGGGTGACCCCGCAATCCGGCCTGCGGTTCATGTTCAACATCGCGAAGGCCAAGGTGACGGGCGATGAACCCGATATGGGCGACCATTTCACCCTGTGACGAAGACGCCCCGCTTTAAGGAGTTTACCGATGAATGACACTTTGCCCGGCGTCCCGCCCGCCCCGGCACCCGCACCCGGACCCCTTCCCCTGCCGGACATGCCGCCCCTGCATCAGCCGGAAATCCAGCCGGACGCCCCGGTCGAAATCCCGGACATCGACTTGCCCGAGATCGATCTGCCGCCGCTTGCCCCTGGTCCCGACGCCGTCTGACCGGGATTTCGACCCAGGATCGCGTCCTGCGATCGCCACTCCGACCCCGCCCTCGCGGATATGAATGAATCGAGTTTGTCATGGCACGCGTCTGTCTTGTCCTGAAGTCCGGGCAGGTGTCACCGGCACCTGTACCCTTCCGGCAGTGGACTGTCGCCGGTCAATGGCCCTGGTCCGACCGCCGTACTTCCCTGCGGACGTTCTGTGCCAATCTGCCGATTGCGCCGATCCCGGCGCGCGGTGAACGCCATCAGGCTTGCCCCAAATGACGCCCGTTGACGATCCGAACATCCGCGAGGACAGGCTGTTTCAGCAGGGCTTCTGGCGTGTGCAGCGCGGGGCGTGGCTGGTGCTGACCTTCTTTCTGGTCGCGGCACTGGTTGGGCTGACCGGCGGCGGCTGGTTGTCGCAGCGCATCGTGGGTGACCAGATGTTTTCGATCCGCTATCCGGTCATTCTGCGCGGGAAGTCCGAAGCGGGCTTCGAAGTGACGGTGGTCGAACATGCAGGCCGGACCCTTCTGCACTTCGACGAGGCGTTTCGCGAGAATTTCGCCATCACCGCCATGTCTCCGGCGCCGTCGTCTTCCTTTGCCACGTCCTGGGGGGTCGCCTACAAGTTCGACCTGTCCGGGGCCGGCCCCGCGACAGTGCGCATCACCGTCGAAGCCGCAGGTCCGGCCATCGCGAACTACTCCATCGTGGCAGACGGGCGCATGGCCCTGTTGTCGACGATGGTTCTGCCATAGGGGCGGTGCGTCGTGGAAACCGTCCTGCGCGCCCTGGCCATCTACTTTGCGCTGCTGGCCCTGACGCGGATTTCCGGCCGCCGCACCTTGTCACAGATCACCGTGTTCGACTTTGTGCTGGTTCTTCTGATCGCCGAGACGTCGCAGAATGCGTTGGTGGGTGATGACGGGTCGATCACCAACGCGCTGGTGCTGGTGGCCACACTTGTCATCACCGATGTGTTCCTGTCCTACGCGAAGTCGCATGCACACTGGATCGCCTTGATCATCGACGGAACGCCTACCGTCTTGATGCGGCATGGAATTCTTGAAACGGCCGCGATGCTGCGTGCGCGGGTCAGCGTGGAGGATATCCTGCAATCGGCCCGGACTCAGCATGGGCTGATGCGGCTTGAAGAGATTTCCTATGCCGTGCTGGAAACGTCAGGCAACATCAGCATCGTACCCCAGCCGAAAGAACAGTGATACGCCGGGCCTTGCTGCGGACACCCGGGTCGGACGCCCGCGACGGGGCGCGGGCGTCCGACCGGATCAGCATGGGATCAGGAGTGTTCGTGGCTCGGCATGTCTTCGATCTCTTCCTTCGACCAGGAGGTCGTCGCATGGATGTTGCCATCCTCGTCCCGCATGAACGTCAGCGACGACGCGGGAATGATGACGCTTTTGCCGAACATACCCAAGAAGGTGCCGACATCGGCCACCACCTGCAGGTTCGATCCCGATCCGTGCACATGCGAAATCTCCCCGACGGACACATCGTTCAGGTCATAGATTTCGGCGCCGATCAGAACGGAACCCGATACTTGGCTGACGTCAAAGCGCTGGTGCTGTGAGTGGTCCATGGCATCCTCGTTTCCACGGTGTTGCAGATGCAGGGAAAAGCCCCAAGGCGTGCCCGAAGTTCCCCGCAGGTCTGGCCGTGCAACGGATTGGGCAGATCACCGCCGAAAGCAGGGTGGGCAGAAGGCGAGGTCCGGCCGGACTGGTCCTAGAGGATCGGCCGTTTCTGTTCCGCGTCTGGCTCGGCCATGGCGATTGCGGCAAGGCCTTCGCGGTCCAGCACGTTCAGCACGCCATCTGACCACTGCGCCGCCCGTTCGGCACGCAGGCGGGACAGTGTCTTGTTGGTGTGCACCAGGGACAGACCCAGCGCATCGGCAAGGTCGGCCTGCCGAAACGGCAGCGGAACCATGCCATCGTTCGCCCCGGACCGCCCCAACCCTACGGCGCGCAGCCGTTTTTCGATGCGCAGGAACGCCCAGGCAATCCTTTGTGCCGCGTCGCGCTGTCCCAACGTGGCGATCGTCTCGCCGAGGAAATGTTCCTCGACGGCAGAAATCCACGTCAGGTCATAGGCGCGGTCGGGACTGGTCCGGAACAGGTTCCACAGGTCGTTCCGGCGAAAGGTGCACAACACCATCGGTGTGCTCGCCTCGACCGAGTGTTTCATCTCGCCCATCAAAGGCCCCTGCAAGCCAATGAAATCACCCGGAAAAAGAAAGTTGATCACCTGCCGCCGCCCGTTTTCCAGCGTGGTGTAGCGCGTGCCCATGCCGCTGAGAACGGTGAACAGAAGCGGGCTGTTCGCGCCTTCCATCAGCACGGTCGTCCCCGCATCGACGGTCAGTTCGCCCGTCTTGAACGTCAGCATGAACGCCAATTCCGTTTCGGTGAACGGCACGAACAGGGGTTGTTTGCGCAGGGGGCATTTGTCGCAGGGAATCACCACATTGTTGTCTTTCTACGTCATAGATTAATGCGCCGACCGGACTTTCCACGCATGGTTTCCTCAGAATTGGAGCAGCCATGGCCCTTTGCAGTCCGGACTACATGACACTGACACGCAGCTATATCGTCATCGTGCCCGAGACCTTGGTCGCGGAAGACCTGGCGGAGACCATTGCAGAATTCGACCGGGCGGCAGAGGTGATCTGCGCGCGGACCGATGCCGCAGCGGCGGCCGCGCTCAAGGCCTTGGGCAGGGTAGAGATTGCCTTTGTGGCCAGCACGCCGCGCGGTTTCGTCGGGTCGACCCTGCATGAAGAGATCGTGCAGCGGGGCGGGCGGGTGGTCCTGATGGGCGTCGAGGCTGAACGCACCGGGCCGACCGGCCAGTTCGACGTGTTGGCCCAGCCGTTCGACACCGACTCGGTCCTTGCGCGGTTGCGGTCGGGTCCCCGGGTGGGGTGACCCGACCGCACCATTCACGCGACCAGCGTTTCGGTCGATGAGAAGAACATCGCCTGACTGACCGCCGAGATGACCTGATCCTCGGCGAACGGCTTGGTGATCAGGAACGCAGGTTCGGGGCGCTTTCCCGTCAGCAGGCGTTCCGGGAAGGCGGTGATGAACACAACCGGCGTGTCTTCGAATTGCGCGAGGATGTCGTTGACCGCCTCGATTCCAGACGAATTGTCGGCAAGCTGGATGTCGGCAAGGATCAGATCGGGGCGCAACGTGGCGGCCAGCGCCACGGCCTCGGTCCGGGTGCGTGCGATGCCGGTGACATGGTGTCCCATTTCGGTGACGATTGCCTGAATGTCCATCGCGATGATCGCCTCATCCTCGATGATCATGACGCGGCCCGACACCGACAATTCCATCTCGGCAATCGCCAGACGGATCAGGTCGGACACTTCATCGGGGTCCAGGATCATGATCTGGGAGATGTCGCTGACCGGAAACCCTTCGATGGCGTGCAGCAGCAGGGCCTCGCGGGTGTTGGGGGTCAGATTGGCCATGTGCGCCTGTGCGCGTGCGGACAGGCGGGTGTCGGGTGTGCCGAGCGGGGCACCGGCGCTGGACCAGACAAGGTGGAAAGCGGCAAACAGCGCGACTTTCGGATCGGACGTCTGCGAAAAGATGTGATCGTCCAGCAAGATCGCCTCAAGAGTGGCCGCGGCGAAACGGTCGCCAGTGTCCTGACTGCCGGTAAGTGCGCGCGCATATCTGCGCAGGAAAGGCAGGCTTGCCGCGATGAGATCCGATTTCGCGGGCCGCATCGGCGACAGGTTCGTTTCTGGCATGAAAAGCTCCAAATACTCGATTTGTCGGGAACCAACGCAGTGGTCGCGCGTTTGGTTCCGTGTAGACTATCAGGATACCGCAATAAAAATGCAGCAGGACATGGCAGTCGATCCCAAAAAAGCCCGCCTTTCTGACCAGATCGACGAAAACCTGAAAAAGGTCTACGAGGATTTGCTCAAGGAGGAAGTTCCCGACCGGTTCAAGCAACTTCTGGCCCAGCTCAAAGAAAAGGAGCAGGGAAAGTGACCACGCACACACCCAGCCCCGTATCCGGGTCCGCTTATCCGGACCCGAGGGATGAAATCACGGCGTACCTGTCGCCGCTTCGCGCCTTCGGCATCAGTCTGACCGGCAACACGGCGGCGGCGGACGATCTGGTGCAGGACACCATCGTGAAGGCATGGAGCAACATCGACAAGTTCCAGCCGGGCACCAACATGCAGGCGTGGCTGTTCACGATCCTGCGTAATACTTTCTATTCGGATCGCCGCAAGCATCGCCGGGAAGTCCCCGATCCCGACGGATTGCATGCGGCGTCGCTGTTCGACCTGCCCGCGCATGACGGAAAACTGGCCTTCAAGGACTTTCAGCGCGCCTTCGTGCAGCTTTCCCCCGAACACCGTGAAGTGCTGATCCTCGTGGGCGCTTCGGGCTTTTCGACGGAAGAAACCGCCAGCATGATCGGGGTTGCGGTCGGCACGGTGAAAAGCCGCACCAGCCGCGCCCGCAAACGGCTGGCAGAACTGATGGGCCTGGACGGGGACGAGGTGACCTCACCCGCAGACCGGGCCACGCAGGCCGTCATGAGCATGTCGGGACGCTACGTGGCATGACGCCCGGCCCTGCGCCCGCCACCCCAGCCCCCGCCCCGCAGAAACGGCCGTTCGCGCAAAAGCTGGGCGTCCGTCTTGCCTTTGCCTTTGCCATTTCGCTGCTGCCGCTGGGCGTCATTTCGGGTCTGCAGTCGCAATCCCTGCTGGAAGAGGCGCGGGCGCGGTCCACCGCCGCGCTTTTGGGTGAAACCCTGCTGGCCGCCGGTCCCGAAGCACGCCTGATCCGGGGCGCGCGCGTCGCAGCGCATGCGCTGGCCATCACGTTCCCCGGTCTGAGCCGCGATCCCGAACAGTGCAGCGCGGCCTTGCGTCGCCTGAAAGACCAGTCGGACGGGACCTATTCCTTCGTCGTCTTTGTGCCGCGGTCGGGATACGCGGTCTGTACATCAAACGGACTGCCGCTGGACCTGTCGAAAAGCGAGCGGCTGCAACGGATGATCGAGAACCCGCAGCCCGACACGACGGTCCTTCCGACCGCCGTCGCATCGGGCCAGTCGGTGCTGGCTTTCGGCCACCCGGTGCTGGACGATGCCGGCGGGGTGCTCGGCTATGTTTCGATCTCGCTGCCCCATTCCGTGCTTGAGGCACCAAAAGGCCCGCAAACCGACCTTCGGCCGGGCAATATCCTGGAACCGATCACTCTGATCACCTTTGATTCCAATGGCAATGTCCTGACCTCCAGCGCGGGGATGGAGGACGCTTCGAGCCGGCTGCCGATCAGCATTCCGCTGACCGACCTGACGACGAATGTCGCCCGGACCTTCACCGCCATGTCGAACGACGGAAACGAACGGATCTTCGCGGTGTTTCCGCTGATCGAGGGCAGCATCTTTGCGATCGGAAGCTGGCCCTTCTATGTCGCAGGCGACGCGTTCAGCCTGTGGGTGTCGCCCTATCTGATGCCCGCGCTGATGTGGCTTGCCAGCCTGTTCGTTGCCATGCTGGCCGCAGAGCGGCTTGTCACGCGTCACATCCGGACGCTGCGACGGTCGATCACGGCCTTTGCCGACAGCAACCAGTGGACAGACGACATGAACCTTGGCGATGCGGCCGTCGAACTGCGCGATGTCGGCGACGCCTATCAGAGGATGACCTACACGATCCTGCACGACGAGGCCGAACTGGAAAACATGGTGCATCAGCGCGAAGTGCTGCTGCGCGAGGTTCATCACCGGGTCAAGAACAACCTGCAGCTCATCTCGTCCATCATCAACATGCAGATGCGCCAGTTGCACAGCCGCGATGCGCGCAACCTGATGAAGGGGTTGCAGGACCGCGTGATGAGCCTCGCCACGATCCACCGGGGACTTTACCAGACCAGCGGCCTTGCCGACGTTCGGGCGGACGAGTTGCTGTCGGACATCGTGCGCCAGATCCTGAAAATGTCGACCGGGCCGGGGCGGGTGTTCGACGTGTCGGCCAACTTCGAGGATCTGCGCCTGACCCCTGACCAGGCGGTGCCTTTGTCGCTGCTGCTGACCGAGGCGCTGACCAATGCGGTCAAGTATGCCGGTCATGACGGCCTTGGCTTGCCGCGCATCGGGATTTCCCTGTCACGGACCGGCGCGACCGAAGCGGTTCTGGAGGTCAGCAACTCGGTCGCCTCAGGCTCGGTGCCGCAGTCGTCGGAACCGGGGTCCGGGTTGGGAAACAAGCTGCTGACGGCATTCGGGCAACAGCTTGGCGCGACCAGCACGGTGAGCGTTGAAAACAACACCTATACCTTGCGCGTGCAGTTCATCGTGCGGTCGCTGGCCGAGGCCGAGGCGCGGACCGATACCCTGGCAGAGGCTGATGCGGAGTCGGACGCGGGCGACGCGACGGAAAGCTGACGATCCATGCCCGATGGCCGGATATGCCGAAGGTGCCTCTCTTTCTTTATGAAACGCATGGAATATCCTTCACAGGCGCCCCGTTGTTTTCGGAGTGTCTCGGGGAGGGTGATTTGACAGACAGTTTTCGGCGTGACCTTGTGACTTTGGTGCCAAAACTGCGCCGGTTCGCGCGCAGTCTGGTCGGAAATGTGCAGGATGCGGATGATCTTGTGCAGGCCGCCTGCGAAAAGGCGCTGCGCAGCATCGACCAGTTTCGGGCCGGCAGCCGGATGGACAGCTGGATGTACCGCATCATCCAGAATCTGTGGCTGGACAGCCGCCGCCGCGATCGCACGCGGGGAACGGCCGTCGATCCCGAGGACGCGCATCTGAGCGACGAGGGGCGCGCGGCCCGTCTGCCCGAAGACCGCATGATGCTGGCCCAGGTGCGCAGCGCGATGGCCTTGCTGCCCCAGGGCCAGCGCGAGGTTCTGGCGCTGGTCGCCGTCGAGGGCCTGAGCTACAAGGAAACCGCCGAAATCCTTGACCTGCCGATCGGAACGGTGATGAGCCGGCTTTCGCGCGCGCGGGAGGCGCTTTTGCCACAGTTCGGTCTTAGCGAAGGACGCCGCCAATGACCCGTCCCACCGTGATGGACAAGACCCGCCTCGCCGCATTTGCCGATGGCGAACTGTCGCCCGAAGAGGCGGCCGCCGTGGTCATGCATCTGGCCGACCATCCGCAGGATCAGGCTTTCGTCGATGATGTCATGGCGTCGAATGCGGCCTTGGCACAGGCATTTTCCGCTCCGCTGGACGAACCGGTGCCCGAGGCGCTGCGGCAGGCCATTCTGGGACCTGCGGCAGGGTCCGAGGCCGTGGTCGTGCCCTTTCGCCGGCCGTCCGTGCGGCGCGGCCTTGTGCAGTGGGGGTCGCTGGCGGGCGGTGTTGCGCTGGCTGCCGGGTTGGCGCTGGCGGTGTTCCTGCCGGGGGGGGCCATGGTCGATCTGACACCCGGCCCGCTGGCGGCAGGTGGGGCCCTGACCGAGATGCTGTCGACCCTGCCGTCCGGGGCGCAGCAGTCCTTGCCTGACGGTCGTGATGCGATGGTCCTCGCCACCTTGCCCACACCAGCGGGATACTGCCGCGAATTCGAGGTGACACACGCAGGACAAGCGCGCCTTGACGTCATCCTGGCCTGTACCGAAGGGTCTGTCTGGCGGATCGAGGCGGTCCTGACCGAAAACTTCGGGCCCACCGCCGCCGCCGAGGGATTTGCCGCAGCCAGTGGCGACGAGGTGCAAAGCTTCACGCCGTTTCTGGACCGGATCGGTGCCGGCCTTGCGCTGACCCCGCAGCAGGAGGCGGCTGCGATTGCGGCCGGCTGGGCAAGATAGAAAACCGCAAAAGCAGGAAGGTTGTTCGGGAATAAGGGTCAGGGTGTTGCGTTATCTAGATACGGAAACCAGGCCAAGGCCGCTCAACACGAGGAAATCATGAAGCTTTTCAAAACCCTGATGACTGCTACCGTGCTTGCAACGACCGCATTCGCGCCGGTGATCGCACAGGCGGCAACGCTGCGGATCAACCTTCCCTTCACCGCGACCGGGCAGACGGACGATGTGCAGGAAGTCAACTTCAAGGCGAAGAAGAAAGACAGCAAGGCCAAGAAGCAGAAGCGCGGCGGGTCGAACTCGAACTCGAACTCGAACTCGAATTCGAATTCCAACTCGAATTCCAACTCCAACTCGTCGTCGAACAGCAATTCGAATTCGTCCAGCAACTCGAACTCGAACAGCAGCTCGAACTCGTCCTCGAACTCCAGCTCGAACAGCAACTCGAACTCGTCCAGCAACTCGTCGTCGAACAGCAGCTCGAATTCCTCGGGCAACAGTTCGTCCAACTCGTCGTCCAACAGCTCGTCCGACAGCGACAACGACGACTGATCTGCGCCGACACGACGGCAGAAACCGGCCCCCTCGGGGGCCGGTTTTCATTTGTACCCTTGCGTGGCCCCATGCGGATCACCGGCCCCCGTCCGTGGCCGGTCGTGCCTTTGGCCCGCGTCAGCGCTTGGCGCGGGCCTCGGTGCGGTACCATCCTTCGGCAGCCTGGGTGTTGCGCAGCACCTTCATCCGCGTCTGCGCTTCCTCGGCGGTTTCGGCACGGATGTCGGCGCCGATCTCGGTGGTGTCCCTGCGGAACGGAATGACCTGCACCATGGGCGAACCCTTTTCGATCACGTGCATGCCGTCGTCGCCGATCGCAAAGAACGGAAAGTGCACGGGCGAGCGGTAGGTGTCGGTATCGACGATCCCGGCCACCACCTCGAACACGCCGTTCGGGCGGTTCAATGGTTGCACGAACAGGCAGCTCCAGCCCGGCGGGGTGGAAATGGTCCAGTAGTTCAGGAACTTGCACGGCGGACGGGCGCCGAAGGGGTTGCCCTTGACCTGATGCGCGCCGTGGTTGGCGACCAGCGGGCGGTCGAAATCCCACCCGGCATCGACGCGCGTGCCGTCCTCGCTGATGTCCAGCCGCACGCTGGCAGGCAGCACCAGCACCCAGCCGGTGGTCATAGCATCCAGAAACGGCATGCAGCGTTTCACCGTCAGACCGGTGTTGTTCAGCCCGGTCACCGTTTCATCCACGGCGGGAAGTTTGCGGAACCAGTCGGGCAGATAGGCCTTGGAGGGAACCGGCGGGGCAATCACGCCGTGGTCGGCCGGCTCGCAGGTAAAGGTGATCTTGGGGGCAGGGCGAAATCGAAACATCAGCATCTCCGGTTCAGGCGCTTGGCCCGGGGCAGGGTAGCAGGGAATTTGCGAATGCAAAGAAGGGCGCATCCCGAAGGATGCGCCCCCTTGGTGGATGGCTGTGGATCAGAGGAAATCGAAGGTCGGCACATAGTCGAACTTGAAGTCGTTGCCGAGGTCGAAGCCGCCGAAGTAGCCCTGCAGCAGCATCGTCCCCGTCATGCCGACCGCGCCGATCATCGTGCCCTGGGCATTGGTTGTGATGATGATCTGTTCTTCGGTCATGCCCTGCGCCAGCGCAAAGTGGATCTGGTCGCCGTCGTTGCGGCTGAAGTCCAGAACGCGGTCGCCTGCGCCGAAGACGAACACGTCGCCACCCGCGCCGCCGGTCATGTTGTCGGACCCCTGCTGGCCGTCCAGCACGTCGTCCCCTGCGCCCCCCGTCAACTGGTCGCTGCCCGCGCCGCCCCACAGCAGGTCGTTGCCCGCGTCGCCGAACAGCCGGTCGGCCCCAGCGCCGCCATCGATGATGTCGTTGCCGTCACCGCCGCGCACCACATCGTTGCCGCCCAGAGACTTGATCGAGTCATCGCCGTTCAGCCCGTTCATCGTGTTGGCGGCAGCGTTCCCGGTCAGCACGTCGTTGTTGTTGGTGCCCTGCAGTTGCGGGGGCGGCGGGGTGGCGGTGCCCGGTGCCGGACTGTAGCCGCCCGCATTGCTGAACAGCGGCGAGGTCGCGCCGACCAGCGCCACATCGGCCACGACGATCTTTTCAAGCTGCAACCCGGCATAGGCCCCGCCGATCCCGGCCGCGGGCGATTCCGAGATGTAGAAGAAGTCACCGCCGCTTTTGGACTGATCGGGATCGACGTCCAGCGGGTTGGCGGCCGAGACGCCGAAGGTGGTGACCTGTCCGGTGGCCGTGGTGACGGTCAGACCCGTCACGGCCCCTGCACCACCGACCAGCTGGCCGGTTACCGGATCGAAGGTGAAGGGGGCGAAGGTGATCGTCACCGTGTCCGTCGCCTTGAACCAGACGCGGCCAATCTCGACCGCAGTCGTGCCGGCATTGGGATCGAATTGCAGGGCTTCTCCGATCTGGTTTCCGCGCAGAGTAAGGGTTGTCATGTGAAATGCCTTTCCTGATCTGCCCCGGCGGCCCGTCCGCGATCGGGGTCACCAGAACAACGCGGCGGACCTTTGGCTATTCCAGCGGAGAGGCAACAATATCAGGGGTGCAGAGGGCATCGAGGGTCAGAAGTCCGGTGCCGAACACATCGTCCAGACCCGGCGCGCCCATGTCGCGGGTCAGGTCGCGCACCCGCTGGGCCAGGATGTCGGGGGCGGCCTGCGGATCGCGCGAGGCCAGCACCGCCGCGACGGCCGTCACGAAAGGAACCGCAAAGGACGTGCCGGTGCGCGGCTTGACCCCCTTGATCGAGGTCGCGCTCCACACCTCCACACCCGGAGCGGCAATGTCGAGATGGGTGCCGCGCTGCGCCTGCCGGTAAATCTGTCCGCGCCCGTCAACGGCCGTGACGGCCAGAACGAAAGGATAGCCGGCCGGGTAAGAGACATCGGCCCCCGGCCCGCCATTTCCGGCCGCAGCCACCACCACGGCCCCGCCGGGGCCGGACAGCCGCAGCAGCGCCGCTTCCAGCGCCGCGTTGGCGGGGCCCGCCAGCGACAGGTTGACGACCTTGACGCCCCGGTCGGCCAGCAGGTCCAGCGCCTTGACCAGCGACGCGACAGACGCGCGCTCGTCACCGGCATCGCGGCCGAACACATCGATGGCCACCACCTCTGCCTCGGGGATCAGACCCGGCGCGCGGTCGGGTACCTGTCCGACCAGCAGCGCGGCAACCGCGGTGCCGTGCACCGCCTGCGACGGATCGACCGTTTCCTCTACAAGGCGCAGCACGTCAAGGTCAGCCCCCACCAGATTCTCGTGCGCCGCATTCACGCCGGTGTCGATCACGCCGATCGGCACCGTCACCTGGCATTCGGGCACCATTCCACGTGCTTCGGGCCAGCCGATCAGGGCAAAGGCCGCGCAGTTGAGATGGGTGCACGCCTCCGAAGGACCCATCGCGACAGGTTGCGCCGCAGCCCCCGACGCGGGCGCCATCGTGTCCTGTTCCCAGCGGTAGTAATGGTTGAAATCCCCGGTGCCGCCGGTGGGCAGCGCGCGCACCCGGTCGCGGGCCTGCTCCGGCGACAGGCCTGCGGGTATCTGCAAGCGGTGCAGCACCGATGCGACCTCCTGCAGATCAAGGCGTTCGATCACGACAAAGCCTTCGGACTGAAGGCGGGCCAGATCGGCTTCATCCAGATTGGTCACCACGATCTCGCCTTCGGCAAAGACCTCTGCAGGTGCGGACTCGGCGGTGCGAACCGGCTGGGTGGCCGCGCCGCCCGATGCCGCGCGACCTGACCGGGCGCGACCGGTCCCGCCAGAGGCAGCAGGCGCTACCTGCCCCCCGCCGTCGTCCGCGTCGTCATCATCACCGTCGTCATCCGCATCGTCGTCCCCATCATCATCCGTGTCGCCGCCCGCATCGTCGCCGCCGTCGTCCCCATCAGCACCGCCGTCGTCACCGCCGTCATCACCCCCATCATCACCCCCGTCATCCTGGGCATAGGCGATTCCAAAACCTGTCCACGGGTCAAAGGGCAGCGCGACGCCGGTTGCGCTGACAACCGTGCCCAGCAATGCAGACCGCAGCAGCCGCGATGTGTTTGATGCCCAAGTCATTCGCTGTCTCCGTTCCTGTGTCTGACACAAGACAGGCCCCGCCCGCGACGACCGCCGGTCATGGCAGACCTGCCCTTGTGATTAACGCGCCGGCCTCGCGGCTTATTCCGAATCCTTCCCGGTCAGCGCACCCACAACCCTTCGCGCTTCAACGTGTTCCGGATCATCTGTTCGCGGCGGGGCAGGTTGGTGCGGTCGAACAGGGCGCGCGCGGCGGTTCCCTTGCCCTGATAGATCATCCGCTTGAACGGATCATAGGCTTTCAGCACGCGCTTTACCGCATTGTCGCCTGCCACCTGTTCCAGCATCGCCACCGCCGCGTCGCTTTCGCGGGCGTAAAGAAGCGGCAGCGTGCGCCAGTGGCAGGTCACGTCGCCGTCGAGCCCGGCAAGTCCGGGGCCGGGTCGCCCGCCCCCAAAGGAATGCACCACCAGCGGCAGCGCCACCTGATCCAGCCACGGGTTCAATTCCTGACAGACCAGCGCGTCGGGGCGGTTGTCGCGGATCTCGGTGGCATAGTGCAGGAACCGCGTTCCGAACGCGTGCGGGCTGCGATGGAAAAACCATCCCGCGTTGAAATAGAGGAACCGCTGCCAGTAATCCTGCGGCTGCGTCAGATCGAGGCTGGAGGTGAAATCCAGACCGAAGCGGTCGTACAGCGACTGCCAGACCTCGGTCGGGGTCGGGCCGTAAAGCTCTGTCGCGGGCCATGTTCCCTCGCGGCGCATCGAGGCCGACGGGCGGTCGAAGTCAAAGGTCAGCGCGGACAGCGGCCCCGTCACCAGCGTATCTGTATCCAGAAACAGGAAGGGCCGGTCGGGCAGGGCGGTCAGCGCCTCGATCTTGTTGCCGTAGGGATAGCGGTGTCCGAACGCGCGGTTTTCGAAAGGAATGATGGTCGCCCCCAGATCGGCCAGCAGGCCACGGGCAGGTTCGGTCATCCGCGGGTCTTCGGGCCACAGCGGGCCGGGTTGTGGTTCAGCAATGACGAGGCCGCCGAAACCGGGATTCGACGCACGCAGGGACGCGGCCAGAAGGACCGCTTCGTACTGCAGACGGCCTGCTTGCCCGATGGCGATGATCGTATAGTCTTCGGCAGTCATGCGGGCGTGTTCCGGGGTTTTCTAGCCGGACTATAGGCGTGAAGCGTCCGGGGGTTAATGGCCATCCGTCCGCAAGGCATCGAATTCTGCACGCCTCGCCCGCAGTCGCGCAGGGAACAGGCATGTTGCAGCGCGGCGTCACAAGGGTGATGGACGCCACTGCCTGCCACGCTAGAAACCGCATATGTTCATCCTGTCGCAAACCACCGTCCTGAACCGGTCCGTTCTGGAGTTTCGCGAGATGCCGCGCAAGTTCCTCGGCCGGGTCTTTGTCTGGCCGCGCATCGAGGGGTCGTGGCGGCTGAAGCTGCGGCTGGTCTTCGAGATCGAGGCGTTGCGCTATTTCGCCGAGCTGGCACCCTTTGCGGCGCTGGCGCTGATCTGGCGCGACACGGCGGTGGGCATCGCACAGGCCCCGGCGCTGATGGTGCTGATGATCTTTGCGGTCGAGATGCGGCTTTTGCGCCTGAAACCCGCCGCCCGTGAAAAGCTTCTGGATGCGGCGGGGCGTGACCGGTTGCTGGACCTTCTGGCGGTGCGCGGCCGGACGATCCTCACGCGGATCGCGGCAGGGCGTCGGATGACCGAAGGCGCGCTGCATCTGGTGATCGAACAGTCCGATCTGGCGCGGGTGGCGCCGCTGTCGCTGGTCAGCGTGCAGTGGACCGAGGGGCCGCAGATTCTGGACCTGACGGCGGAGGAACGCCGGTTGATCCGCGATACGCTGTTTGCCGAACCGCTGACCGAGAGGGCGATGCTCCGCCTGTCGCTGGCCCGCAACGAGACGGTGCACGAGGTGCCGCTGGAGGTGCGCACGATCCCGGCGCACGCGCGGATGGCGGCGCTGACGGGCGTCTGACCCTAACGGTCCAGCGACAGGACCTGACCAAAGGGCGCGGACGTTGCGCGGCCGACGGCGGCCCAGAATACGGGCAAACCGCGCGGGGCCGCACCGAACCTGCCTTCCATGTCAGTCAGAACCACCAGCGCCGCCGCGCGCGCCGCGACTGCGGCGGCCACCGGGGGGGCGAAATCGGTACCGCCCCCGCGCGGCCAGTCCAGTGTCGTCACCTGCGTGGCCCGGCGGACCGGGTCCAGCCGGACCTGCCAGCGCACGCCGTCGTCAAAGGCCAGAAGGGTGATCTCGGCCGCAACCCTGCGGGCGATCCCGCTGACCTCGGACAGAAAACGCTGCAGAAGGGCCGCTTCCACCGACCCGGACGCATCGACGGCCAGCACGATCTGCGGCACATCGCGGCTGCGGCGCTGACCGGGGCGGAAGGCCGGGATTGGGCTGCCGGTGCTGCGGGCCAGCGATTCTGCCGCGATCCAGTCGCGGGCAGGGCGGCGGTGGGTTTGCGTCAGGCCGGGCAGCAGCGCGCGCGACAGCAGACGGCGCAGGTGATGCTCCCACGGGGTGCGGGGTTCGGGGATGTCGGCGATGTGGTGGCCGATGGTCCCGATGCCGCGACCCGCCAGGCGCCCGGTTTCCAGCGCCCGCGCCAGATGCTGCCGCCAGAGCGCAGCCTGGTCCGCGCCGTCCGGGTTTTCGCGGTCGGGCAGATCGCGCCGCACATCGGGGGCAAAGCCTGCGGCGGCGGCCACGGCGCGCGCCTGTTGCGCCGGGCGGGCGGTCTTGCCGGACGCTGGATCACCGCCCGATCCGCTGCCCTGACCGGTCAGTTGCAGGTACAGGCGGTCCACATCCCAGTCGGCCAGCGCGCCCGGACCGCCCGCCCGCCCCAGCGCGCGGGTCAGAAGATCGGTCAGCGTCAGCGCCGGGCGGGGCAGGGCGTGCCCCGCCGCCAGAAGCGCCTCGTTCACCAGCGCGTCGGCGGCGATGCCGTACAGCGTCTCGTCGAACCCGTCCCCCAGCCGGGCGGCCATGTCGCCCATCCGCGCGCCGTGGCGCAGGGCCACATGCAGGATGTGGTGAGCCGCGACGCCGGTCTGTTCATGCGGGGCAAGCTGCGCAAACCCCGGCGCGTACCAGATCACCCGGCCTTCGGTGCGCGCGGGGCCGGTCCAGCCTGCGTCCAGCGGCGCATCACGGTGCGCGCACCACAGCGCCAGCGCCCCAAGGGCCGGGTCTTCGGTCGCAAGCCGGACCAACGCCGGGCGGGCCCGGTCGGAGTGGACCCCCAGTGCGGTCACAGCCCCGCCTCGGCCCTTGCCCGCGCATAGGCCTGCCAGTCGGGAGAGGCGGCAAAGGTGGCCTCCCACCCCCGGTCCAGCGCCTTTTGCAGCAAGAGTTCAAACCCGTGGGTGCACAGTTCGGCCAGCGGCAGGGCGCGGAATCGCGGATCGTCACGGTGCCGGTGGACCTGTCCCAGCCCCGCCGTCAGCGCGATGACCGCTTGCAGCACCTCGGGTTCCGCGGCGCCGACCAACGCGTAGGCCAGCGCCGTCAAACCGGGCAGGGTGGCCGGGTACAGCGCCCATCGGTCGGCAGGCGAGGCCGCCAGCATCTCGTCCACCCGCAGGCTGGCCGCGATGTCGTCGAACACCAGCGCGAATTCCGCCGCCGCCGCCTCGCCCACCGTGCCCGCAACCATGACGTCGCGCAAACGGCGGTCGGGAACGGCGCTGACGATCGCGCTGACGCGCGCCCAACTGCGCGGGGTGCAGGCAATGACCTGACCGCGCTGCAACGCATCCGATGTCGTCTCCAGCAGGTCGGGCCGCATCCGGATGAAGGTGGGCACAGCGGCGTGCAACCGCCGGGGCAGGGCGAAGTTCTGCACCCAGTCCTGCGCCGAGGCGCGCAAGCTGAGGTGGATCAGCCGGTCCGACAGGGCGGTACCCATTTCATAGGCAATCGCGCCATCCTCGGGGCCGTTGCCCGCCGCGATGATCAGGCACGAATCGGGCAGGCGGTGCCGTCCGATCCGGCGTTCCTGCAGCAACCCGTAGACCGTCGGTTGCAGCGCAGGCGAGGCGGCGGTGAGCTCGTCCAGAAACAGCACCGACGGGCGGGCCGGGTCATCGGGCAGGTCTTCGGGGCGGTACCAGACGGTGCGTTGTGCCGCGTGGTCATAGTAGGGCAGGCCGCGCAGATCCTGCGGCTCGATCGTGGTCAGTCGCAGATCGAACAAAAGGGCCCCGGCGCGGGTGGCCAGGTCCTGCACGATTTCCGTCTTGCCGATGCCCGGACGGCCGTGCAGCATCCAAGACGCAGTCAGCCCGCCCGCCTTCTGCGCCAGCCAGCCCTGCCACAGCACGCGCGCGGCCTCGCCGGTCGTCACCGGCATCGTGTTGATCGACATGGCATGTCCCCCCGGTCCAGACATAGACACATGGCGTTGCCGGGCAAGAGGTTGCGATGATGGCCCCTAGCGCAGCACCTCGCGGATCTTCTGGGCCAGTTGCTGATGCCGATAGGGTTTCGTCAGAAGGCTGATCCCCTCATCCAGACGCCCGTTTCGGGAAATCGCCGCGTCGGAATAGCCCGAGGTGAACAGAATCTTCAAACCCGGCCTGATCCTGGTTGCCGCAGCGGCCAGATCGCGGCCGTTGTATTTGCCGGGCATCATGACATCGGTGAACAGCAGGTCGATGTCGCCTTCGGCCTTCAGCACGTCCAGCGCGGCCACGCCGTTGGCTGCGGCGCTGATCCGGTAGCCAAGGCGCGACAACTGGTCGACCACGCTTTCACGGACCAGCTCGTCATCTTCGACCACCAGGATATGCTCGGGGCCGCCCGAGATTGCGCCTTCGACCTCGGGGCGCGGTGCGGGGGCAAGGGGGCTTGTCGCCCGGGGGAAGAACAGGCTGACCCGCGTGCCTTGCCCCGGAAGGGACTCGATGCGCGCGAACCCGGACGACTGCCGGACAAATCCGTAGACCATGCTCAGGCCCAGTCCGCTGCCGCGACCGGTTTCCTTGGTGGTGAAGAACGGCTCGAAGGCACGCGACAGGATGTCCGGCGCCATGCCCGTTCCGTTGTCGCCGACCGACACGACGACATAGGCTCCGGGGGGCGCGTCAGGCAGATGATCGATGTCCTCCGATGCGACAATGCGTTCGGCGGCCGAGATCGTCAGTGTCCCGCCATCGGGCATTGCGTCGCGCGCGTTCAGCACAAGGTTCAGGATCGCGGTTTCAAGTTGGGTCGCATCGACCTCGATCTCCAGGGCGCTGCCGCCCGTTGTGATGTCGAGCCCGGTGTTCTCGGGCAGGGTCCGCTGCAACAGCGCCTCCATGTCCCGGATCAGTCCGGCCGCGTCGATCACCTTGGGGTTCAGCGGCTGACGCCGGGCGAAGGCCAGAAGATGCCCGGTCAAGGATGCTCCGCGCGCGGCCGCGTTGGCCGTCATGTCGGCCATCCGTTTCAGCGCGGGCTGGTCTTGAAGCCGTTCCCCGAGAAGTTCGGCATTGCCCAGGATGATCGTCAGCAGATTGTTGAAATCATGCGCGATTCCCCCGGTCAGCTTGCCGACCGCCTCCAGCCGCTGCGACTGTTCCAGCCGCTTGTCCATCAGCAGCCGTTCGGTGACATCCACCATGGTCCCGACCGTCCGGATCGCCTTGCCGTCATCGCTGCGAATGATGCGGTACAGTTCGACGATGTCGGCGTGATGGCCATCGGCTTTGCAGAACCGGTATTCCAGTCGGCCGAACATCGACCCGCTGGACAGGGTCGCCAGCATCTTTTTCTTGACCTCCGACTGGTCGTCGGGGTGGATCTGGGCCAGCCAGTCCGCTTGTGTCGGACCTTTTTCGGCGAAGTAGTGACCGAACAGCGACCGCATCCGGTCGTTGTACCACACCTCTCCGGTCTGCAGATCGCAGTCCCAGATCACGTCGTTGGAGGCGTCCACCACCAGACGGAACCGCTCCTCACTCAGACGCAGCGCCGCCTCGGTCGCCTTGCGGTGGGTGATGTCCCGTTCAACCGCCACGTAGTGCGTCAGTTTTCCGGCGGCATCGGGCAGCGGGACCACATCTATCTCGATCCAGTATTCCCGGCCATCCTTGGCATAGTTCAAAAGCTCGCCCCGGACGGGTTTGCCTTCGGTGATCGCGGCGGTGATGCGCTGCAGTTCGGCGGCGTCGGTCTTGGGTCCGCGCAGCAGGCGCGGCGTCTTGCCGATCACCTCGTCGCGGGGATAGCCGGTGATGCGCTCGAACGCCTCGTTGACATAGACGATGGGGGTGAAGTGCCCCTTCTCGGTGGCGTTCGGACGGACCTCTGCGATGATCAGCCCGTCATTCTGCCGCGAGATCGCAAATTCCAGCAGGCGTACCAGGTCGGCGCGGGATCGGGCTTCGGACACATCCCGGAAAAAGGCCGACACACCTTCCGGCGTCGGATGCGCGGTCAGCAAAAGCCAGCGTCCCGACTGCTCGTGCAGAAACTCCAGCGTCGCGGCCCCGGTCCCCGCCATGACCTGATCCAGCGCGCGCCCCTGTTCGCTTTCGGCTGTTATCCCGAACACCGCATGAAACGGCCGACCCAGCACCGTCATCCGCGCACAGCCCAGCGTTTCGGCGGTCAGACGGTTGGTCTGCACGATGGTCCAGGTGTGGTCGACCATCGCATAGGCATCGGTGATGCGATCCAGCGTTTCCGCCAGCCGCCCGGACAGGGTTTCGGCCTGCGACCGGATGCGCCCGACGTTGCGGCTTTGCGAAAAGCTGATGCAGATCAGGCCCAGGATGATCAGGCCGAAGGCCAGGGTCTGCTCGGGAAGTCCTGAACGCCATGTCGCCAGATAGGAGTCCGTCGGCCAGACTTCGACCGTCCATGCCTTGCCCAAGAGGGTGACGGTACCGCCCTTCACGATGTTGGCCCCAAGGCCCGACGGCGCTGCGGCCGACCCCACGACGTTGCCGTCGCTGTCGGTGATCCGGATGCCAAAGCCCGCGACGGATGGTCCCGTGACAAGGTTGGCCATGTTGTTGGCGCGGATGCTTGCAACCAGATAACCCAGCCGCTCGGCGTTCACGATGATCGGCGTGATGTAAAGATGCCCTCTGGCACCCGACACATGGATGGCCGACGAGGTCATCTGCACTGTGCCCGTCGCATCCGCCGCATCGAACGCGGCCTTGCGCACCGGGTCCCCGTCCAGCGCCACGCCCAGATAGCCTTCGTTCTTTCCGTCCACCGACACCCGCCACCGCGATATCCGGTCGGGCGTGGCGTAGGCCACCGCGAACATGCCCGGCAGGTCGTTCAGGACAGCCTTGGCATCCTTGATCCACTGGTCTTGCGTTGGGGGGCCGTAGATGTTCCACCGGCTTGCCAGACGCTGCTGGAACTGTCCGCGTTGCAGAAGCTGGACGGACAGGTTGTTTACCACGCTTTCCCGGGCCAGGTAGGTCTCGTAGGACCAGCGTTGCCAGTCGGTCCGCTCCAGATGTGCCCAGCCGATGATGATTCCCGTCGCGGCGACCATGACGCACCAGGCCTGCAGGTGATCCACCCGGTCGACGCGCACCCCCGTCCAGCGCGCCAGCACGCGGCAGACGGTTACCACGGTCAGCAGGTACACCAGCCCGGCCGACAGCGGCGAGATGTCGGCAAGCGGGCTGTAGAACAGCAGGCCGTTGCCGATGTCCTGCCGCAACAGACCTTCGGTTGTCAGGGCGCTGGCCAGAATCGCGGCGGCAAGCGCGCTGGCCAGTCCCATCGGGCGGAGTCTGTCGGCAGACAGAAAGAAGGTTGCGGTCGATATCATCACCAGCGCCCCGGCCGTTGCGAAGGCCATCCGCCCCGGAACCCCGGGGGTGTCAAGCACTCCTCCGGTCAGGAAAAGATGGTCAATGCCCAGATCGATCCGAAACGCGTATTGCAGCAGCGTCAGCACGGCCGGAAGTCCGGACGCTACCGCCAGAACCCGTGCGACAAGGATCCGGTTGCGCATCAGGTTTGCCGCGCAGACCAGGACCGTGCAGATGGCAAGGCAGGTCGGCGCAGGATACGCACCGCCGAACGGATTTGCCGCCCCGCGACCTTGCAAAAGCCAGCCCGCAATCAGGGCCAGGCTCACGGCGACGCCAAGCCCGGCAAAAAGCCGCACCGCTGCCTCGTACCTCGCTGTGGGTAGAGTCGACCGCATGAACCCCTCAAGACGCTGAAACCTGCGACGCGGCCCGGCATTTCACCGGACCGTCGCCGTGTGCCGCGATCCTATCAGGTTTCGCCAGGCCATTGGGGTTGCGCACAAATTTTCAAGATCACGACAAAAGTGCACAATTTGCAGCTATAAGTTGCAAGGTGCGAACGCTGGCATGCCAAGGTTGAAGGTTTGCCGCGACCGGTCTCAGGGCAGGGCAGCGTCCAGCGCCGATGCAAGCCGTGTCGTCGGACGGCCCAGCAGACGGCGCAAGGTGCCGCTGTCCTCGGCAAGCCAGCCTTCTGCCGCCTTCACATCGGCGTCGACCAGCATGCGCGCGAATCCAGTCGGCAATCCCACACTTTCCAGAATGCTCTGGTACACCCCGCCCGGCAGATCATCATAGGGCAGCGCCTTGCCCGTCCGGCGCGATACTTCGGCGGCGAGTTCCGCCAGGGTAAAGCCTTCATCCCCCGCCAGTTCAAGGGTCTGGTGCGCAAAAGCCGGGTCTGCCGTCACGATGGCCAGAGCCTGCGCAAAGTCCGCGCGGGTTGCGGGGGTAAACCGTGCCTGTCCCGCCGACCCGATCAAAGCCCCGGCAGCCAGCGCCCCGCCAAGGTTTTCGGTCCAGTTTTCGGTGTACCATCCGTTGCGCAGGATCGTGGGCGCAAGGCCGGAACCGGCAAGGATCTGCTCTGTCGCCGCGTGATCGGCGGCGATCAGCAAAGGCGAACGGTCAGCCTTCAGGATGGACGAATAGACAAGACGCGCCACGCCCGCGGCCTGTGCCGCCGCGATCACCGCACGGTGCTGCCCCACACGGTCGTTGAAATCGTTGGAGGATATCAAGGCCAGCGTCGTGACGCCCTGCAGCGCTTCGGCCATGGTTTCGGGCCTTGTATAGTCGAAGGCGCGGGTCGCGACACCCAGACCTGCCACGGCGGACGGGGTGCGCGCCAAGGCCACAATGCCCGCGGGGTCGGTCAGGGTCTTGAGATGTTCGATGGCGAGACGGCCAAGTTTGCCACTGGCTCCCGTGATGGCGATGGTCATGCGATGCTCCTTGTCTGCGTTGACAGATTGCAGATACCCCAATACTTACGAAACGGAAGTACGCACAAAAATGTAAGTGCCCTGAAAATGTCCCAAGCCCTTTCGACCGACCGGGTTCCCGACGTTCTGAACGAGAAATGCCCCTCGCGGCAGGCCCTGAACCATGTGACAAGCCGGTGGGGCGTTCTGGTTCTGATCGTCCTGCAAAGCGGCACCCACCGGTTCAGCAGCCTGCGCCGCCGGATCGGCGGGGTGTCCGAACGGATGCTGGCTCAGACCCTTCGCGTTCTGGAAGAAGACGGGTTCGTGCAGCGCACCGCGCTGCCGGTCGTCCCCCCGCATGTCGAATACGACCTGACACCTCTGGGGCAGGTGGTGGCGGAAAAGGTCCATGCCCTTGCGTCGTGCATCGAGCGCAACCTGGACCGTATCGGTCCTGTGCAGGATGGCTGACCCGGCGCGGTGGTCGGCGCGCGCTGTCCCGTAGAAAGTCCTGCGGCTGGCCTTTGCAAAACCAGACCCGTCGCACCCCGAACCGTGCAGACATAGGAGCGATGGGGGTAAAATGGAGGCGAGTATCGCTACCAATACCATTGGAATCGCTAAACTTTTCTAAGTGATCCGTAGCTTTGCCCGTCGTTCCCTAAACCGACGATTCAGGACTCGAACCGGCGAATCAGGAACACGAAACGGACTCCTGCATACAGGGGCATCTCTTGCAGCAACGTTTTAGGCATTGACTCGGGCACTTCTTCCGGTATATATTCGGGCACGTTCTGCAGCATCATTACAGAAAGGAAGACACAGTGAACAGCGAAGTGAAGGTTTCTGAGAACAGGTTACGTCGCAAAGCGGACCGGTGCGGCTTTCGACTGGCCAAGAGCCCGCGACGGGACAGGGACGCACTAGACTACGGTTTATATGCTTTGATCGACCATGAAAGCGGCGGGTCGGCTCATGGGCACAATCCGGCGACATCGTCCCCGTTCACTCTGACGTTGCCGGAAGTTGAAGCCTTCCTTGCCCGAAACTAAGCAAACGGCCGCAGGGAATCTTTCCACCTGCGGCCGCTGCGCTGTTGATGGTCGAAACTAGCCCAGCTTCACGTTTACCGATGCGGACGGGTTGGCAGCCGCGGTCACTGCCTTGCCGATGTAGGTGTTGCCGCTGGCGGTCTTGTTCACCAGATCGGTCGCGCCGTCGAAGTAGATCAGATCGCCGATCGCGATTGCCAGGGCCGATACCTTGGGGAGCGTGAAAACGCCTTCGGTCACAAGGTCCAGATCGGCCCCGGAAGCTGCATCGCCTGCAGCAATCCCGACAAGCCCGCCGATCACCACCACATCGCCCGATGCCACAGCGGCGGGGCTGGGTACGGTCAGGTTGTTCCCCGGTTGCACATAGTTCTTCATGGTCAGATTCCTTTCGAGGTTTGGAAGCGGACCTGTTGTGGCCGCCGCTGTTGCAGGGTGGCAATCTCGGCATCAAGCGCCGCAACTGCCCGTTCCATCTCGCCTTGGCTGCGATAGGTGACTTCTTCGCCGCTGGCATCGCGTACCGTGCGGACGCCAGAGAACCGGGCACCCTGCAGCTTGTCACGGTACTCTTGGAGCTTGGACAGGTCAGCCATCAGGCACCCGCGTTCCGGAATGCGCCGCGATGGTCGGTCGCGCCGCAACCGAAATCGAGAACAACTCGGAATTCGCGGCCCAAGATTTCCCAACCGTCACGGCTGGACAACTGCGGCCCCGGCGCGCTGGACAGGTAGGCGTATTCCAGGACCGGCGCTGTCGCGGGGTCCGCGAAAAGAAACCACTGATCGCCGGTCAGCCGCGGTTCCACCAGAAGCGACAGGCGACCGGCAAACGGGTTAACATCGTCAACCGTGGTGGCGTTGATCGTGGAAAGGAGCTGTTCCGCAATCGTTTCCTGTTCCGGCCCGACCAGCAGATGCTTCGGTACGACATTGATAGGCGTCTTTCCATCGAGTCCCTTCTGGGTCCGCATTGCTTTCCGGGCTTCCGAAATGGCACCGATGCCGCCCCCAACGTCACCCAGCCCGATACCGGCAAGCGCCAAGTTGCCGTGCGAAGCATGGAACAGGCGAATCCCATCGCCCATGATCGGCCCCGCGCCGCTGGCCTGTGTCAGCAGTGCCAGAAGTTGGGTGGCTTCGGTCTCGGCTGCAGCCCGGCCCATCATTTCCGACCATCTCGCGAAGGCGTTGAGATCATCGTTGATCAGGGCTTTCCGGGTCAGGTTGAAAATTCCGCCGAAGGTTTCCAACGCATAGCTTTCCCTCGCCTCGCCAGCGGTCAGGGCTTTGATCTCGCCTTGTTCGGTCACCTTCTGAAGCCCGGAAAATTCGCCCAGTTTCAGGACAGTCATCGCGCGGAAGTCGGATGCCGTCCGCATCCGCGCAACCTGCTTCAAAACCGACTGCGCCGCTTGATATGCGGGTGCCATCACCCGGTTGCCCGTCTCGGTCAACAGCCCCGGAAAGTCGCTGAGTCCGTGCATCGAGCGTGTTAGAAGTTCCTCGGTGCCCAGCCCGCGCGTCGACACGCCGGCCGCTGCCAGGCGTTCGCGGGCATGATCGGCAAGCCCATAGCCCATGAACGGCCGCGCCCCTTCGCTGGGTGCGGTGCCCATCATTCGGCAGGCCAGAGCTTCCGACTGCCGCGACAGGATCACGGCGGGGTCATCGTTGGCCGGTGCGGCGGTGCGGATGACAGGCGCGGTGCGCTTCTGCCGCGCGATCAGGGCGGTTTCGCGCGCATCGTCGACCACTTCGGAATCGGTCAGCACGTCGCCTGCATCGGTCATCCGCGTTACCCATTCGTCGGTCAGGGCGGGGTGCGCCGTGCGGCAACGCTGGATCAGCGCGGCGCGGTCTTCGGTATCGTCAAGTTGATCTTTGGGCATGGGTTCACTCCTGAATCGGGATTGTGGATCTGCGGGCACGGCAACCGCGCTTGCTTCGTGGATCGACCAGCGGGCGGCGGTGCGGATGCGGGTCTTCGTTTCCGGGTCGGTGGACTCGGCCCAGCGGGTGACGCGATAGCCGATCGACAGGCCCCGCAAGACGCCTTCCCGGATGCGCTGAATCGCGGGTCGGGCGTCATCGGCCTGAGACAGCCGGATACTGACGATCAGCCGCCCAGCTTCCAGGCGGTGCCCCGTGATGATGCCCAGCACGTCGCGGGCGGTGCCTTGGCGATGTGAGTCCAGCACCGGCGCGCCGTCCAGGTCGGTCAGGTCGAGGCCCGCAGGGTCGAGGCGTTCCACGAAGGGACCGCGCTTGTCGGCGCGCATCACGTCCGCAAAGGTGCTGGCAACGGCTTCGATGGTCTGTGCATTTTCGTCAAAGGTTGTGGGCTGGAATGCAGCTGCGCGGGTGATGGTTTCTGCCAATGGCGCGCGGGCGATTTCCGCCCTTGGGCGCGCTTCGGGCGTGGTGTGGGTCGCCTTGCGAGGATCGGCGGTGAAACGTTTGTTCACGATTGGATTCCCTTTTGTTCTTTGGGCTTTTCCTCGCCGTCTGCAGCGGGTGACGCGGGGCGGCGCTGGAACGTGTCTGCGGCGATTTCCGCGTCCAGATCGGCCAGAGCCCAGCCGCGCTCTGCGACTGCTTTTTTGCGAGAGGTGAGTCCCGCGTCCAGTTCTGCGACCGTCGCTTGAACGTCCTTCATAGGGTCGACTTGCAAAGGACGCGGGGGCAGCCATTCGACCTTCAGGAAGCGGCGCGGGTCGGCTTCAAACTCGGGCAATTCCCCGGCTGCGGCTGCCCAGCGAGTCACGATGCGCCAGACAGGATTTAGCAGTTGCGGCACAAGGCAGTGGTACTGCACCTGTTCCATGCGTTGCCGGAAGGGCAGCAGCCCAGCCCGCAAGCTGGAATAGTTGGCGTCCGATAGGTCACCAGAAAGCATATGGTCAGGCAGCCCTAGACCGGCTGCCAACTGTCGCAAGCCCAGCTTCAGAAGCGGTTCGATCTGCGACACTTGGGCGGGTGAAGTTGTCTCAACCGTCCACCCCCCGCCAAGTCGAGTCATGGTGCCAGGTTCAAGACTGGGCTGCGACTCACCTTCGAAGGGATCTTCGGAAGTGCCGTTCTGGTTGACGATGAAACCGCAGAACATCGCGGCCACCTTGGCTCCGACTGTAAGTGCGTCCTGCAGTTGGTCCAATTCGTTCGCGGGCAGGATCACCGGCGCAAGCCATGACACGCCGCGAACCTGACCAGCGCCCAGCGGCTTGACGATATGCAGGATCTCATCTGCCGGAATACGAACCGGAGTCCCGTTTGTCGCGAATACATCGGTCGGGCGTCCGGGCAGAACGTGATAGGCAACGCGGGTGCCATCGGCCGCGAACTCGACTCCGCTTACAATGAACCGGCCTTCCCCAAGGTCGCGCGTCATTGACTCGTCGACCAGCTCAGGCGGGATCAAGCGAAGGCGCGGCCCATCGTCAGAGTCGATAACCTGCAGGAAGGCTTCACCATCGACCACCAGCCCGCGCGCAATCTCAGCCTGCAAACCCCAGAAGTCAGTTCGCCCGTCCGCATCCGCCGTTTCCGCCCAAAGGTTGAACGTCGCCACCGCGTCGGCATCGCCTGTCGGCACGATGCCAGAGCCCACAAGTGCCGCGCCCAGGTTGCCAACGGCATTCGCAAGCCAAGGGTTGTTCGCAGCCTGATAGCGCGCGCGGCTGCGAAGGGTCGGACCTGCCGCCATAGTTTCGGTGCCAGTGCGCCCGAAGGTGCCGATACCGAAGCCGCGACGGCCGCCCGCCGCCCCGTCGAAGCGGCGGGTCTGGACGGGTGCCGGGTCGGTGCGGCGGCGGAATAGATCGAGGATGCCCAAGGCGTCAGTTCCGAGTCTCAGGCAGCAGGCGGCGCGCAACCGGCAACAGGGCCGAGTCGAGCATCACGACAATTCCGACCTGCGCAATCGCCGTGGTCGGCACATTCTGATGACCGATGAAGGGATCACCGAACTGTACCAGATCGCAATCGACGATGCGTTCGCCGGTCTGGAGGTCGCGCCAGACATTCACAAGGAACTGCCACGACTCGCCCATGAAGCCGACACCTGCGATAGCCCGGTCGACCGGATGACGGGGCGGATACTTCGATCCGGGCTGCACATACTTCGCGTCCCGTTCGCCGGCCTTGGCTGACCAGCCGTACAGCGACATTGACGCGGCCCGCAGCACTTCGTGATCCTGAATTCCAGCGTCCTGCAGAGCCGACAGCACGACAGCTGCCCCGGCGTCGGAAAACTCATAGATGTTGGGCTGTGTGGCGCGTCCGGATTCCCGCACATAGATCAGCGTCGATCCGTCTTCCTTGGGCTTGGCGTAGATCTTCGCGCGGGCATTGGCAGTCGGATACGGCACGCCACCTGCAGCGATTGCATTCGAGATATCCTTGATGGTCAGGCGCGGCCCGATCGGCGGATAAGCAAAAGGTGCGATCTGCGGTTGTTCTTCGGTCATAGCAGCCCCTCAGGTCAAGTTCAGCTACTCATGCCAGAGCGACTAACTAGAGTCAATCACTACAGTTGTTGACACCAAGGTGATTCTACGGCAGTTTGAGCCTCGGGTGATTGTTGCCAAGTGGCGGGGCGGCTGCGAAGTGGTCGCCCCGCTGCACCATCAGACAAGATCGCGCGGGGATGGTTTCTCCCCTAAACCGCGCGGCCGGTGATCGGGGGTCCGAGCCCGAGGCACCGGCAGGGCGGCGGTGCGACACATGCGCCACCGTCGCCCACCTTTTCAGATCAGCAGGATTTCGACATGACGGCAGGACAGCAGCGATACGAAGTTTCACAGATCTTCGCGGAAGCCCGCGTTAAGGGCATCTCGCCCATTGTCACCATTTGGCTTGTGCTGTCGTGGTTCGATCGGCAGGGCATCAGCCCGCCCGCGCACATCTTGGATTGGCTTGACGAAGTGCCTGCCGATCAGTGGAAGCCCGTGACCATCCACTAACTTTCACGTTTCGCGTGACTCTCACTTTAGACGTTTCTAGCTAAATGAGAAACTATCGGGCACTCTGATTCCATCGAAACACATGGAGTCGGAAATGAGCTACAACCTTGAATGCCAAGTCGGACGTGATCACGCTGCGCAGCTGATGCGCGAAGTCGGCGAATCCGGCAACCTGCCCAAAATAGTCCAGGCTCTGCGCGAAGCGGCGAAAGATGAAACCGGATATGGAGTCGGATTTCTGTACGCACTGAGCGAAAAAATCAAACATACTTCAAGCTAGGCTTTTCCAGAAAGTTAAATTGGGTATCGGAAAACGATATCCAATCCGGCCTAGGAACTGGATCATCAGTTCCTAGTGAACGCTCCCAGAAGAAGTATTCATGTGCCGCATGTTCTGCGGATAGATTGCTTGGGATGTTACGTGAAGCTCGGACCGCGTAGACTATTGATTCGATTCTGCCGGCTACAGAAATCAAATGTCTGTCTTTCGGATTAAGCGTGAGGCAGATATTGTGAGCATCCAACATAAGCATAGTTTGAACGCACCACAAGAATTCATCTTGTTTTGTCATTTGACGTGTCCCCATTTACCCGCTAATTCAGTCGACGTTGCAGGAATCTCTTACCCACCGATTTGTTTCCAAGATCGACTTTGGATATGCGCTGTTGTCACGAATACGCGCGTAGCTGACATCCAGTTCATGCTGAAACGCTTTTGCGAAACCAGGTTGCATTTTGTCCATTGCCAATGTGAAAGCTCCCATCACATTGGCAATGGCTAGCCGTGTTTGATCTTCTTCGGTCATTCGCCTCACCTAAAATCTATCGGTCCAACCACTTCGACCGAATTACGGTCGGTATTCTCTTAGGCGCGGCAGGGCTGGACACTTCAGCTTGCCGCGCTTCCACTTTTTGCCCGATCAACTGCCGTGCTGCCCAGGCGTAACAAGTCGCATCCAAGGTCTCGGCACGTCGCCCCTTCACCCGCTCAAATCTAGCTTCCGGCCTGCCTCTTGTATAGCGTATCATGCGCCGCTCACTGGCCAGTTGTTTGTCCGCCATCAGCACCCACGGAACATTTTGGCGTGATTGCGTAGCGGAGGTTTTGCGGCTCATCTTGACCCCACATGGAGGTGGAGATGACAAAGAACCCCGTGACGACGAAGGCGCC
>JAIYDJ010000066.1 GCA_027487575.1 Rhodobacter sp.
GCGCCCGACCGCCCCCTCGGGCGGGCGCTTTTACAACCGTAGTGCGTAGAACTTCGGTGGGAGGGCCTGAACCATAAAGCGCCTGGAACCGCCGTAGCTGCGCCCACCCGGCGGTCAGGCGCTGCCCTCTCTTTGGTCTGGGTGAAGTCCGCAATGGGCTCAAACCGACTGTCGTGTGGAAGCGGCGGGGTGAACCCCGCCCTACCGGCCTCGGGTGGACACGCTCCCTTGCCTTCTTTGCCCGGAATCAAGGCGCGTCAGCGCCGCCGGGCAGCGCCCGACCGCCCCCTCGGGCGGGCGCTTTTCCAGCGGTAACGCCTAGAACTTCGGTGGAATTTGTTGAGCCATAAAGTGCCTAGAACTTCTGTTGCTGCGCCCACCCGGCGGTCAGGCGCCGCCCTCTGTTGGTTAACAGATCAATCCAACCGACGCGTGCAAGTGGCGGGGCGAACCCCACCCTAACGGCCTCTGGTCCAGCCTTGTCCGCGTTTCAGCCGGGTCGCAAGCGATACGGCCGCATAGGTCGCAAACCCCGCAGGATCCCTGACGGCGAGCAGGCCGAGGCGGACGGCGGAAACGCCCGCCTTTCCCTCGTTCTGTATCAGGCTGGGGTGGAGGCGGGCGAGTTCTGCCACGCCTGCGTCTTGTCTGCGGCGCACGCGGGTCAGGGCGCGGAAGCCTTCGATCATCGGCCAGTCGTAGGTAGCGGGGACCTGAATCCGCTCGGCCGGGGTGAAGTGCAGGCGGATGAAGGTGTCATCGGAGATGATCGCCGGAAAGGCCCCCCAGCGGGCGCGGCCCATCGCGTTGGTGGCGAACAGGCCATAGCCGGGGGCGTTGGACCGGGCGAAGGGCAGCTGCTGCCAGAACCGGGCATAGGCGCGGGTGACGGGGCTTTTCGGGGTGGGGATGCGGGGGGTTCCGGTGGCGTAAAGCGCGCGGTGAGGGGTGAGAGCCGCCGAAAGCTGCGCGATCAGCGGGGGCGAGACGATCACGTCGGCATCCAGATAGACGCGGGCGGAATGGGTGGCGGCGGCGTCGCCCGCGTTCAGGGCACCGGGTTTGCTGCCTTCGGCGAGGGTAAGGACGTTCAGCGTCCAGCCGCGCGCCTGCGCCTCGGGGGTCAGGGCGATGGCGCGGGCGGCGGTCGCGTCGTGGCAGCCGTTGGCTATGACGATGCACTCGCCGGGCTGGGTGGAGGCAAACAGGGCGGTCAGGCAGGGCGCGATCCAGGCTTCCTCGTTCGAGGCGGGGATGATGACGCTCAACACGGCGCGCACCCTGTCGCAAGCGCCTGCCAGCGCGGATTGTCATCGGTCAGGTGGCGCAGGGCGCCCCAACTGCCCCATTTGATCGGACGGGTGACGTCGACGAAGGCGTTGAACGGCTCAGGCGTCAGGTCCGCCCAGCCGCGCATAAGTTCGGCGTAAAGCGCGCCCATTTCGGGGGAATAGTTCAGCGCGGTGAAGAAGTCGGTCAGCACCGGATCGTCCACCGCCGAGCCGAACCCCACCACATGGCTGCCACCTTCGTACATCATCAGCCGCAAGCCACGGTCGGCGGCCACGGCGGCGTGATAGGGCATCAGGCTGGTCAGCGCGTGGGTCACGCTGTCGTTGGGGTCGCCGGACAGCGATCCGTCGCGCAACTCCTGCGCGGCCAGCGCAAAGGCCAGGTCGTGGCGGTGGCGGGTGCGGTAGGCGTCCGCCTCGGCCCCGGTCAAACCATTGGCGGTGGTGTCGGCTTCGGTCGCGGCGGCCGAGCGGGCGATCCAGTCCTTGACCATCGGGATCTTGGCCTCCGACCCCAGCATGGCACTGAAATATCCGGTGATCGCATAGGCATCGAAGTTTTCCGCCGGGGCGGGCAGTCCTTCGGCGATGACCAGCGGGGCGTCGAGGATCTGTTCCTCAAGCCCGATCCAGCCGGTCTGGGTCCCAAGGATGCGGGTCAGGCGGGTGTCGGCCTGATCGCCGTAGATGCCCGTCCAGATCGCCATCACCTGCGAGGCGCGCAGGGCGTAGAACTGCACCCAGGTCTGATCCTTGCCCCAGCGGGCGCGGCCCTGATCTTCGGCCCACTGGGCCTGCGAGAACTGCCAGTTCCACATCTCGTTGGAGTATTCGACATGCGCGTTCAGGCCGGGGTCGAGGCCGTCGCGCGCAAGCGTGGCCCATTCAGTGATCAGCGCATCCTCGGCGGTGTGGGGGATCGAGAACCACGGATCGGCCTGCAGGGCGTTGGCCAGCGCGATCTGCACCTCCATCGGGACACCCTGTCGGGCCCAGGTATAGTCGTCTGGGCGGGGGCGGTCTGCGGCGCGGGTCAGGGTGGCGTTGTTGGCCCCCATCCAGTCCATCAGACGGATCAGCCTGACGCCCCGGATGCGGTTCAGCCAGTCGGGGTTGAAGATCTCGCCCGCGGCCAGCGCAGCCGCGCGGTCCTGCCGCACGACGGTGATGTTGCGGATCGGGTCGGCGGGGTCCGTCGCGGTGATGGTCAGCAACACCGCCCCGTCGCCGGGAGTGAAGTCAAAGGTGATGCGGCCGGGGGTTCCCTCGACGATCTGTGCCCGGCCTTCGACGACCAGCGTGCCGTTGCCGCTGTAGGTCAGATCATAGCGCCCGGCGACAGCACCCGCGTCGGGGGCGAGGTCGGTCAGGATCAGGGTGGTGATCCCGGTCAGTTCGGGCGGCACGGCGGTGGGCCAGCCGTTGGCATCGAGAAAACCGCCCGAAGCGAGGCGGGCATGATCCCACCCACCCCACTGGCCGGGCAGGTGGCCGACCCAGGGGCGCGCGGTTTTCATCACATCCAGAAACGGTTGCTGGACTGACCAGTCGTTGACCGCGGCAAGACCGAGGCCGAGGTTGCGGTTGGTGACAGGGGCAAAGACCTGCGGTGTGGCGGCTTCGGCTTGCAGTTCGGGCTGTGGTTGCGCGGCGGGATCGGCCTGCGGGGCGGCGTCCGGGTTCGGCAGGACTGCAGGCTCGGCGGCGGGGTCTGCCACCGCTGCTGCACCGGGGTCTGTGGTTTGCAGCGAAAGGTCGGTCATCGGAAGCAAGGCTGGGTTGCGGGCGGCCTCGGCGGTGACGGCGGCCCAGGCGATGCGCTGCAGGGCCGCCGCCTGTTCGTCGGTCACGACATCGGCGCGCGCATTCCAGGCCCGCTGCAGTTGGGCCGGAAGCCCTTCGGGGCTGCGGCCGGTGATGGCGGCGGCATGGACCATCGCCACAAGATACTTGCCCTTGCCGTTCAGGTGGATGTCGTCGGTGAACACATCCGCAATGCTGGACAGGCCCGGAACCTGCCCCGCGTCGATCGCGTCGGACAAAAGCCCCATCGCCTGTCCGGCGGGAATGAGGCCGACGGGCGTGCGGGCCGAGGCCTGCACGGCGGTGTCTTCCCACAGGATCAGTTCCGCGGTGATCCGGTCGCGCCACGGAACGGCACCCGATGGATCGTCCGGGGGCGGGGTGTCGGTGCCGGTCCGCAGGCTGGGCCAGATCTCGTACAGATAGACGCGGGCATCGGGATTGGAGTCCACCGCCAGCGCAGCGTAGCGGGCGATGTTGCCGACGGTGTCGGACCATTGCAGATGGGTGGCGATCGGCCCCGCCTCGGCCAGGATCAGGACATCGGTTTCGCCCTTGGCCAGAACGGCCCGCGAGTCGACGCCTTCGGCACTTGCGGAATTGTCCCAGTTGTAGTGCAGCGGCGAGCCGTTGATGACCTGTCCGCGCACCTCGGCGGGTTCGTCCATCGCCAGAAGGGCTGCCTGCACCATCGGGGGCAGGTCGGGTCCGACCAGACTGTGACCGACGTAAAGGATGTCGGCCAGAAGGGAAAACAGGGTCATAAGGTGCCTCGCGCCATGCCGGTGGCAGCATAGCGGGGCACTGTGGCCCAGACCAGTTGTTGCAGGGCCTTCACCGTATCGGCGGCGAGTGGCGTGGCAGCCGCGCCATCGGTGCGGATCAGGCCGCCCGGCAGGCCGGTCGGGTCGCGCTGATAGATCGCGGCATAGTGGATCAGGGCGACCAGGTAGAAGCCCGTCTCGTTCAGGTGGATGTCATCCGAGAAAAGCTGTTCGCGCCGGGTCAGGCCGGGAATGTGGCCCGCCTCGGCCGCGCGGGCGACGGCGGCGAGCGTCTGGCCCGCCGGGATCAGATAGATCGGGACCTGCGAGCGGCGCATCGCAGGGGTCAGCAGGCGACCCATCCACAAGGACTGCAGATCGGTGTCGATCCGGTTCAACCAGCCGTCGGGGTCGGTCAGCCGGTGCCATGTTTCATACAGATAGATGCGGGCGGCGGGGTTGCCCGCGCGGGCAAGGGTCGCCCAGTGGGCCAGCCAGCGCGGGCTGTCGTGATAGCGCAGCGCATCGCGCAGTTCGACCATTTCCGTCAGCACGACGGCATCGAACCGCCCCGAGGCAAGGGCCGTTTCGGCGTGCTGGTGGTTGGGGTGGGCATTCTCCACCTGGAAGCCCGGGACGGCACCCTGACCGTGGTTCATCAGGCTGGCACCCCAGCCAAGCTGGCTGGCGTGGGTGTGCCCTGCGAAATGCGCAAGCGTGGCGGGCATGTCGCGCCCCACAAGGCTGTGGCCGAGGTGATAGGTGGCAAGCGGGCCTGCGGGCGGGGTCAGCGGCGACACCGCAGGCAGGGCGCGGGGCCGGAAGAAAGCCGCCGCCGCTGCCGCCGCGGCGGTTGCCGCCACACCTGCAATCATGACCCGCCTGTTCATCCGACCCCCCTGTTGCTGCGGCTCCGATCTGGTATGTCTGCGGCCAGTTTGCCAGAGGGAGATCGCCATGACGCATCTGTGGGTCCGCGCCGAACAGCGCCCCAACGAGGAACGGGTGGGTCTGATGCCCGAAGGTGCGGCGGCATTGCTGGCCGCCGGAATCCGGGTGACGGTCGAGGAAAGCGCGGTGCGGGCGGTCGGGATTGCAGGCTATGTGGCGGCGGGATGCGAGATTGCGCCCGCGGGAACCTGGCCGGATGCGCCCGCCGATGCGATCATCTTCGGGCTGAAGGAGTTGCCCGAGGACGGCACGCCCCTGCCGCACCGGCACATCATGTTCGGACACGCCTACAAGGGGCAGCCTGCGGGGCAGGTGCTGCTGGAACGGTTCCGCGCCGGGGGAGGGGTGCTGTACGATCTGGAGTATCTGGTGGACGAGGCGGGGCGGCGGGTGGCGGCCTTCGGCTATTGGGCGGGGTTTGCCGGGGCGGCGGTCGCGCTGAAGTGCTGGATCGCGCAGCGCATGGCGGACCGGGCGGGGCCAGTGTCGCCCTATGCCGGGCGCGACGTGCTGCTCGACGATCTGCGGGCCGACCTGACGACGCTGACCCACACCGCGGCGGTCGCACGGCCGCGCGTGATCATCATTGGCGCGAAGGGGCGTGTCGGGACCGGCGCGGCCGACCTGTGCACCGCAATGGAAATCGAGGCGACGCGGTGGGACATCGAGGAAACCGCGCATGGCGGGCCGTTTCCGGAGGTGCTGCAGCATGAAATCTTCCTGAACTGCATCCTTGCGCGTCCGGGATGCCCGGTGTTCGTGCCGACCGAGGCGCTGCAGGCGGACCGCGCGCTGTCGGTGATCGGGGATATCGCCTGTGACCCGACATCGGACTTCAGCCCGATCAAGGTCTATGACCGGGCAACCGACTGGAGCGTGCCCGCGCTGCGCGTCTGCGACGCGCCGGTGCTGGATGTGACGGCGATCGACAACCTGCCGTCGCTGCTGCCGGTGGAAAGCAGCGAGGATTATGCGGCGCAACTCTTGCCGTCGCTGCTGACGCTGGGCGATCTTTCGGGCGGCGTCTGGGGGCGGGCCATGGCAGAGTTTGAACGGAACGGGGGGAAGGCATGACGATTCACTGGTGTGGCACGGGGCTGTCGTCGGGTCCGGGATTGCGGCGGCTGATCGGGGCCGGGCACAAGGTGGCGGTCTGGAACCGCACGGTCGAAAAGGCGCGCGAGGTGGTCGGCGACCTGACCGGCGACGTGCGGGCCTATTCGCTGGAGGCGCTGACGGCGGCGCTGCAACCGGGCGACGTGGCGATCTCGATGCTGCCGGCGGATCAGCATGTTGCCATTGCGACCGCCTGTTTGCAGAAGGGCGCGCATTTCGTGTCGTCGTCCTACATCGCGCCCGAGATGAAGGCGCTGGACGCCGCCTATCGCGATGCGGGTCTTGTATCCGTCAACGAGGTGGGGCTGGACCCCGGCATCGACCATCTGATGGCGCATGATCTGGTCGCGCGGTACCGGGCCTCGGCCGGGTATCATGCCGACAATGAACTGTCGTTCACGTCCTACTGCGGCGGCGTGCCGAAGATCCCCAATCCGTTCCGCTACAAGTTCAGCTGGGCCCCGGTGGGTGTGCTGAAGGCGTTGCGGTCCCCGTCGCGGTCACTGAAGAACTTCAGCGAGCTGCGGGTGGCGCGGCCCTGGGATGCGATCACCCGCTATGACGCGCCCTTGCCGCAACCCGAAAGCTTCGAGGTTTATCCCAACCGCGACAGCTATCCGTTCATGGCGGAGTATCGCTTTGATCCTGAATGGAAAGTCCGGGATTTCGTGCGCGGCACGATCCGCCTGAACGGCTGGGCCGAGGCCTGGGCCCCGGTCTTCGCCGAGATCGAGACGCTGTCGGGCCCCGAAGGCGACGCGCGGCTGGCCGAGATGGCCGCGGGATTCCTGAGCGAAAACGCCTATGCGCCGGGCGAGCCGGACCGGGTCGTGCTGTTCGTCAGTCTGCTGGCGCAGCGCGCCGGGCGGGTGATGTTCCACGAAACCTGGGCGATGGACGCCTGGGGCGATGCGCGCGGATCGGCCATGGGGCGGCTTGTGTCGGTGCCGGTGTCGCTGGCGGTGGAATCGGTGCTGGCCCGCGAGATTCCGGCGGGCGTGCATCCGGCGCCGCATGACCCCAGGCTGATCGCCCGCTGGATGAGCGAGGTGGCAGGGCTGGTCCAGTATCTGCAGCGGATCGACCATCTGGGCTGACCGGGCGCGCCTTGGCCCGCGTCGCGCGGGGGTTTCACACCCCCGCACCCCCGTGGGATATTTGGAAGCAGAAAATGGGGATCGGCGGTGTGCCGATCGCGGACGAACCCGCGCCGACCCGGCTGCTGTGGGGTGACAGGCAGGACACCGGAGGCTATGCTGTCGGCGATGACCCGGAACCGGGCAAGGGCAGCAGCGAGCACAGGCAGGCATGGCGGGCGGCGGCAACACCGGCAGGGCGGAGTCCGGGGCGGGGGGGATGTCCACCCGGCTGGCGCTGTGGCGGGCGGGGCGGGTGCGCACGGCGACCGGGTTTGTCGGTCAACCCGAGCCGCGCACCATCGGCCAGTTCTCACGCGGCAAGCAGCTGGTCGCGGGCAACTTCCTGTTTGGTGGCGGTCTGGTGGAACAGCCGGGTGCGTCGATCTGGGATGTGCCGATGCCCGATGCGGATGCCGAGCGCGAGGTGCAGGGGTTTGTCTGGCTGGACGATCTGGCGGCGGTGGGGGATGCGGCCGCGCGGGCGCGGGCGCAGGACTGGACCTGGGACTGGATCGACCGTCACGGCCGCGGCTCCGGGCCGGGGTGGACCCCGGACCTGACCGGGCGGCGGCTGATCCGGTGGATCAACCATGCGTTCCTGCTGTTGTCGGGGCGCGACCGGGCGCAATCGGCGGCCTATTTCCGGCTGCTGACCACGCAGACCGTGTTCCTGTCGCGGACCTGGCAGCGCGCCTTGCCGGGATTGCCGCGGTTCGAGGCACTGACGGGCATGATTTCGTCCGGGTTGGCGCTGACCGGGATGGGGGAACGGGTGACGCCGGCGGTGGCGGCGCTGGCGGCGGACTGCCGGACCGAGATCGACCGCGAAGGGGGCATTCCGACCCGCAATCCCGAGGAACTGCTGGAGGTTTTCACCCTGCTGACCTGGGCGTCGCAGGCCCTGTCGGAGGCGGGGCGGGTGCCGCCGTCGGACCTGATCAATGCGATGGAGCGGATGGCCCCGACCTTGCGGGCCTTGCGCCATGCCGATGGCGGTCTGGCGCGGTTTCACGGCGGCGGGCGCGGAGCCGAGGGGCGGCTGGATCAGGCGCTGGCGCAGACCGGGGTCCGCGCGCCGCCGCTGCCGGGGCTGGCGATGGGCTTCTGTCGGCTGGCCGGGGGGCGGACGACGGTGATCGTCGATGCGGCGAACCCGCCGGGCGGGCGGGCGGGATGGTCGGCCCATGCCGGAACATGTGCCTTCGAGATGACGTCGGGGCGGCGTCCGGTTGTGGTGAACTGCGGATCGGGCGCGCCGTTCGGGGCGGAATGGCGGCGGGCGGGGCGGGCCACGGTATCGCATTCGACGCTGGCGGTGGACGGATACTCCTCGTCCCGCGTGGCGGGGGACGGGGACGAGACGCTGACCGACCGCGCCACGGTCACCACCCTGCGCCAGACCTCGGGCACGCAGGGGGCGGGGCTGCATCTGGCGCACAACGGCTGGGCCGAGACGCACGGGCTGAGCCATGTACGCGACCTGAGCCTGACCCCGGACGGGCGGCGGCTGTCGGGCATCGACAGTCTGGCCTGTATGACGCTTCAGCAGAAACGCCGTTTCGAGCGGCTGATGACCGACGGGCGGTTGCAGGGCGTCGGTTTCGCCTTGCGGTTCCATCTGCATCCGGATGTGGACGCGGCCCTGGACCTGGGGGGCACGGCGGTGTCGCTGGCCCTGAAATCGGGCGAGATCTGGGTCTTCCGCCATGATGGCAGCGGCGTTCTGTCGCTGGAACCGTCGATCTATCTGGAAAAAGGGCGGTTGCAGCCGCGCGGCACGCGGGCCATCGTGCTGGCGGGGCGGGCCACGGATTTCGAGACCCGGCTGGGCTGGACCTTGGCTAAGGCACAGGATACTCCACTGGCAATACGGGATCTGGACCACGATGACAGGGCTGTCGTGATCTGATCGGCAAAGCGGGGGCTTGCATGGCAAATCTGGTGCCCGTCGGGCGCGCGTTGATCTCGGTGTCGGACAAGACCGGGCTGATGGAGCTTGCGCGGGCGCTGGTGGCGGATGGGGTCGAGCTGATCTCGACCGGGGGCACGGCGGCGCTGCTGCGGTCTTGCGGTTTGCCGGTGCGGGATGTGGCGGACGTGACCGGATATCCCGAGATGATGGACGGGCGCGTCAAGACGCTGCACCCGGCGGTGCATGGCGGACTGCTGGCGCTGCGCGACGACGATGAGCATCTTCTGGCGATGGCGGCGCACGGGATCGAGCCTATCGACCTGCTGATCGTGAACCTTTATCCGTTCGAAGAGACGGTCGCACGCGGCGCGGACCCGGCGACCTGCATCGAGAACATCGATGTCGGCGGCCCGGCGATGATCCGGGCGGCTGCGAAAAACCACCGGTTCGTGGCGGTGGTGACCGATCCTGCCGACTATGCGCCCCTGTTGGCGCAGATGAAGGCGCATCGGGGCGCGACCGAGCTTGCTTTCCGCAGAACGCTGGCGATGCAGGCCTTTGCCCGCACGGCGGCCTATGACGCGGCGGTGTCAGGCTGGATGGCGGGGCAGCTTGGCCAGGTTCCGCGCCACCGCGCGCTGGCCGGGCGGCTGGCGCAGACATTGCGCTATGGCGAAAATCCGCATCAGGCGGCGGCGTTCTACGCCGATGGCAGCGGGCGGCCGGGGGTGGCGACGGCGCGGCAGTGGCAGGGCAAGGAATTGTCCTACAACAACCTGAACGACACCGACGCGGCCTTTGAACTGGTGGCGGAATTGGGCAGCGACCAGCCTGCCTGCGCAATCATCAAGCACGCCAATCCCTGCGGGGTGGCCTATGGCAGCAGTCTGGCGATCGCCTACAGCCGGGCCTACGACTGTGACCGGACCTCGGCGTTCGGCGGGATCGTCGCGCTGAACCAGCCCTTGGACGAGCGGACGGCGCGCGAGATCGTGCGAATGTTCACCGAGGTCGTCATCGCCCCCGGTGCCAGCGATGAGGCCCGCGCGGTGTTTGCCGAAAAGAAGAATCTGCGTCTGCTGACCACCGACGGTCTTCCCGATCCGCGTGCGCCGGGGTTGGCGTTCCGTCAGGTGTCCGGCGGGTTTCTGGTGCAGGACCGTGACGCGGCGGGAACCAGGCGCGCCGATCTGCGGGTGGTCACCCGCCGTGCGCCGACCGACCGCGAGGTTGTGGACCTGCTGTTTGCCTGGAAGGTTGCCAAGCATGTGAAATCCAATGCCATCGTCTATGTGCATGACGGGGCCACGGTGGGCATCGGGGCGGGGCAGATGAGCCGGGTCGACAGTACCCGGATCGCCGCGCTGAAAAGCGGCGACATGGCGGATGTTCTGGGACTTGCGACACCGCGCACGCAAGGGTCGGTCGTTGCGTCCGATGCGTTCTTTCCCTTTGCTGACGGTCTGCTCGCGGCAGCCGAGGCGGGGGCCACGGCCGTGATCCAGCCCGGCGGGTCGATGCGGGATGACGAGGTGATCGCCGCGGCAGACAAGGCAGGTCTTGCGATGGTGTTCACCGGCCAGCGGCATTTCCGGCACTGATGATGCGCCGGGTCTTCCTCATCGCTGCTGTGATCTTCGTGGTGGACCAGATCACCAAGCTGGTCGTGGTGTTCGGGCTGAACCTGATCGAGCGGGGCGAGATCGACGTGCTGCCGCCCTATCTGGTGTTCCGCATGGCGTGGAACCGGGGAATCAATTTCGGGCTTCTGTCCAGCAATGCCGAGGCGATGCGCTGGGTTCTGGTTGCGGTTGCGCTGGCCATCACTGTCTGGGTGTGGCTGTGGGTGCGGCGCGACGGAGCGGGCTTTTGGGGGCAGGTGTCTGCCGGGTTGCTGATCGGCGGGGCGCTGGGCAACGTGGTGGACCGGGTGGCCTATGGCGCGGTGGCGGATTTCCTGAACATGTCGTGCTGCGGGATCGAAAATCCCTATGCGTTCAACGTGGCCGACATCTCGATCTTTGCCGGGGCGATCGGGCTTGTGCTGTTTTCGGGCGACCCGAAGGGCCGGGCCGATGGCAAGGCAAAGCCTGCGCGCCGAAAGACCCCGTGACGGCGGCGGGGCTTTGCGGTAAGACGGCGGTCACGGAGCGGAGCGAGGGTGGCATGCAGGCGGCACGGCGGGGACGAAATCAGGGGGCCTTGGCACTGGTGTGTCTGGCGGGTTTGGCCTTGTCCGCGTGCGGCAACGGCGACAAGGTGCCCGAACTGATGAACCTGCGGTCCTCGACCAACGGCCCTGACGAGTTTTCGGTTCTGCCGGCCAAACCGCTTGAATTGCCCGCCGATCTGACCGCATTGCCCGAACCGACACCGGGGGGTGGCAATCTGACCGATCCCAATCCGCAGGGCGATGCGATCGTAGCGCTGGGCGGATCGGTGCGGCCTGCCGGGGGGGTACCCGCCGGGGATTTGGGGCTGGCAAGCTATGCCGGGCGCAACGGCGTCGCATCCGACATCCGCGGTACGCTGACGACCGAGGATCTGGAATTCCGCAAGCGCAACAACGCCCGTCTGCTGGAGCGGTTGTTCGGGCTGAATGTCTATTACCGGGCCTATGGGCGTCAGGCGCTGGACCAGCACCGCGAACTGGACCGCTGGCGCAGGGCGGGCGCGCGGACGCCTTCGGCGCCGCCGCCGCAGGACGGCGAATAGTCACATCCGCGTGGCCCGGACTTGCGGTCTGCCGTCCGTCGCACAGGTGTTCTGCAACGTTCTTTCGTGGGAGTGACCATGCTGCGCAATCTGGGGCTTGGCCTGTTGGCGGGTGTCTGTCTGGCCGCGGGGGTACGGGCCGAGCCGGTGACCTCGTTCGATCTGAACAATGGCCTGCAGGTGGTGGTGATCGAGGATCACCGTGCGCCCGCCGTCGTGCAGATGCTGTGGTACCGCGTGGGGTCTGCGGACGAACCGCCCGGCAAATCGGGCATCGCGCATTTTCTGGAACACCTGATGTTCAAGGCCACCGACGACATGGCGTCGGGCGAGTTTTCCGATGCGGTGTCGGCGCAGGGCGGGCGGGACAACGCCTTTACCAGTTACGACTACACCGCCTATCACCAGCGCGTGGCGGCGGACCGGCTTGACCTGATCATGCGGATGGAGGCGGACCGGATGCAGGGTCTGGTTCTGTCCGAAGACGATGTGGTGACCGAACGGCAGGTCATTCTGGAAGAACGCAACCAGCGCACCGACAGCTCTCCGGGGGCGCTGCTGAACGAACAGATGGCGGCGGCGCAGTTTCTGAACCATCCCTACGGTTTGCCGGTGATCGGCTGGCGGCACGAGATGGAGGGGCTTTCGCGCGAGGATGCGCTGGCGTTCTACCGCGCCAACTATGCGCCCAACAACGCGATTCTGGTCATTGCGGGCGATGTGGACCCGGAGGAGGTGCGTACCTTGGCCGAAACGCATTACGGCCCGCTGCTGCCGTCCGACGCGGTCAAGCCCCGGTTGCGCCCGCAGGAGCCGCCGCAATTGGCGGCCCGGCGGATCGTGATGGAAGACGCGCGGGTGTCGGAGCCTTACGTGATCCGCAGCTATCTGGCCGTCGAGCGCAATCCCGGCGACCAGAAGCAGGCGGCGGCGCTGGTGCTTCTGGCGCAGGTTCTTGGCGGGTCGTCGACCACGTCGGTTCTGGCGCGGGCGCTGCAGTTCGAAAGTCAGGTGGCGGTTTATACCTCGGCCTTCTACAACCCCACGACGGTGGACCCCGACACCTTGAATCTGGTGGTGATGCCGCAACCGGGGGTCAGTCTGGCCGATGCCGAGGCGGCGCTGGACGCCCAACTGGCCCGGCTTCTGGACACCGGGTTCACACCCGAGGAGTTCGCCCGCATCAAGGCGCAGTTGCGCGCACAGGACATCTATGCCCGCGACGACGCCCAGCAGCTTGCCCAGGAATATGGCGAGGCGCTGGCGGTCGGGCTGACGATGGAGGATATCGCAGCCTGGCCCGCGCTGTTGCAGGACGTGACGGCGGACGAAGTGATGGCGGTCGCGCGGGCGGTTCTGCAGGACCGCACATCTGTGACGGCGTGGTTGCAGGCAGAAGGAGCAACCCGATGATGATGCGCATTGCGGCACTGCTGATCGCGCTGGCACTGCCGGCGCGGGCGGAAATCGCCATCCAGACCGTGACGTCGCCCGGCGGGATCACGGCCTGGCTGGTGGAATCGCACGACATACCCTTTGCGGCCATCGACATCCGGTTTCGCGGTGGCACCAGTCTGGATGCGCCGGGCAAGCGCGGCGCGGTCAATCTGATGACGGCACTGATCGAAGAGGGCGCGGGCGATCTGGATGCGCAGGGCTTTGCGGCCGCGCGTGACGGATTGGCGGCGCAGTTCCGCTTTGATTCCAGCCGCGATGATGTGTCGGTTTCGGCACGCTTCCTGACCGAGAACCGGGATCAGGCGCTGGCGCTGCTGCGGTCGGCGCTGACCGAGCCGCGCTTTGATGCCGATGCGGTGGACCGGGTGCGCGGGCAGGTTCTGACCGGACTGCGGGCCGACGAAAAGGACGGCGAGGCGATTGCCGAGCGGTTGATGGCGGCGCGGAATTTTGGCGACCACCCCTATGGCACCTCTGGTGACGGCACGATCGACAGCGTCACGGCCCTGACCCGCGATGACATCTTGTCGGCCTACAAGGGGGCGCTGGCGCGCGACCGGATCTACGTGGCGGCGGCGGGCGACATTACGGCGGCCGAACTCGGCACGCTGCTGGACGATCTCTTGGGCGGGTTGCCGGCCACCGGCGCCCCGTTGCCGGGTCGGGCCAACCTGCAGGAAAAGGGCGGGGTGGTGGTGGCTGATCTGCCGGGGCCGCAATCGGTGGTCCAGTTCAGCCAGAAGGGACTGCCGTTCGAGCATCCCGATTACTTTGCCGCCGTGATCCTGAACGAAATCCTTGGTGGCGGCCGGTTCGGCGCGCGTCTGATGACCGAGGTGCGCGAAAAGCGCGGCCTGACCTACGGCATCGGCACCGGGCTGGCCAGTCTGGACCACGCCGAATGGCTGGTCGGGCAGTTTGAAAGTGCCAACACCAAGGTGGCCGAGGCGATTGCGGTGGTGCGGGCCGAATGGGCGAAGATCGCCGCCGAGGGTGTGACGGCAGACGAGTTGGACAAGGCCAAGACATTCCTGACCGGGTCCTATCCGCTGCGCTTTGACGGCAACGGCCAGATCGCCAGCCTGCTGGTCGGCATGCAGATGATCGGCTTGCCATCGGATTATCCCGCGACCCGCAATGCCCGGATCGAGGCGGTGACGCTGGAGGATGTGCGGCGGGTTGCGGCAGAGCTGTTCACGCCGGACGATCTGTTCTTCGTGGTGGTCGGGCAGCCGGAAGGCGTTGTTTCGACCGAGTGAAGGCGTCTGATCGGCTGGCTTTCCCGTTTTGCGGGGCGGTGGAAGCCCAGCGGCCTGACGGGGCCGTTCCGCACGGATCGGGTGGCCGAATCTGCCGGCCCATGCTAAACCTAGTGGCATGAACAGCACATCCCCCAAGATAGACCGTTCCTCTCGCCCGGTGATTCGCCAGTTGGACGAGGCGGCGATCAACCGCATCGCGGCGGGCGAGGTGGTGGAACGTCCCGCATCCGCGGTGCGGGAACTGGTTGAAAACGCGCTGGACGCCGGGGCCACGCGCATATCGGTGGATTATGCCGATGGCGGCAAGACGCTGATCCGGGTCACCGACGATGGCTGCGGGATGACGGCGGACGATCTGCCGCTGGCCCTGTCGCGGCATGCGACGTCCAAGATCGACGGGTCGGACCTGCTGGCCATCCACTCCTTCGGCTTCCGGGGCGAGGCTTTGCCATCGCTGGGCGCAGTGGGGCGGCTGGTCATCACCTCGCGCGCGGCGGGGCATGATGCGGTGGCGCTGGCGGTGACGGGCGGGCGGATGGGCGCGGTGCGGCCTGCGGCGCTGACAAAGGGCACGGTCGTGGACCTGCGCGACCTGTTCTATGCCACCCCGGCGCGGCTGAAGTTTCTGCGCAGTGACAGAGCCGAGGCGCAGGCGATCTGTGATGCGGTGCGGCGGCTGGCGATGGCCGAACCGTCGGTGGGCTTTGTGCTGCGCGATGTGTCCGGCGGCGGCGAGGGGCGGGTGATGCTGCGGGCCGATCCGGTGGACGGGCCGTATCTGGAGGCGTTGCAGGGGCGGTTGACGCAGATGCTGGGGGCGGAGTTCACCGACAATGCGCTGGCTGTCGACGTGGCGCGTGACGGGCTGCGTCTGCTGGGCTGGGCGGGTTTGCCGACCTATTCGCGCGGGTCCTCGGTGGCGCAGTATCTGTTCGTCAACGGGCGTCCGGTTCTGGACCGGATGCTGGCCGGGGCGCTGCGGGCGGCGTATTTCGATGTGTTGAGCCGGGACCGCCATCCGGCGGCGGTGGTCAATCTGCTGTGCGATCCGGCCCGCGTCGATGTGAACGTGCATCCGGCAAAGTCCGAAGTGCGGTTCCGCGAACCCGAGGCGGCGCGGGGCCTGATCGTGTCGGGCCTGCGCGGCGTGCTGGCACAGGGGGCGCAGCGGGCGTCCTCCACCGTGGGCGACGGGGTGATGGCGGCGTTCCGGCCCAAGCCGGGGTTTGCAACGGCGCGGGTCTATCAGATGGACCGGCCTTCGGGCGCCGCGCTGGCGCGGGGACGCGCGTTTCAGGCGCCGTCCATGGAAAGACCGGGGTTTGCCGAGCCCCCGGTGGCGCGGGTGGAACCCGACGCGGGTGGCGGGGACCGGCCATTGGGTGCGGCGCGGGCGCAGGTGCACGAGAATTACATCATCGCGCAGACGTCGACCGGAATGGTGATCATCGATCAGCATGCGGCGCATGAAAGGCTGGTGTACGAGCGGTTGAAGCGGCAGATGGCGGACCGGGGGGTGGCGGCGCAGGCGCTGCTGATCCCCGAGATCGTCGAACTGTCGCCCGGGGATTGCGCGCGGTTGCTGGAGGCGGCCCCCGTTCTGGCGACGGTGGGTCTGGGGATCGAGGCGTTCGGCGGGTCGGCCATCGCCGTGCGCGAGACGCCTGCCGTGCTGGGCTTGGTCGATGCCGCGGCGCTGGTGGCGGACGTGCTGGACGAACTGGCCGATCAGGGTGTCAGTGCGCTGGTACAAGGGCGGATCGATGCGGTGCTGTCCCGGATGGCCTGTCATGGCTCGGTGCGGTCCGGGCGGCGGATGGGGGCCGACGAGATGAATGCGCTGCTGCGCGAGATGGAGGCGACCCCGCTGTCTGGCCAGTGCAACCACGGCCGGCCGACCTATGTGGAACTGTCGTTGCACGACATCGAACGGCTGTTCGGGCGGCGATGATTTCCTTGTTCGGGGCAAGCTATGCGTGGAATGCGCCCGAGGTGTTGATCCTTGGCGGCGCGGCGTTGGTGCTGGTGCTGCTGTTGGTCCTGACTCTGCGGGCGGCGGGGCGGGCGGCGTCGCTGGTGTCGCCGCTGGCGCAGGAAGTGGGCTGGATGGCGCGGCGGGTGCAGGCGCTGTCGGACGGGCAGGAGCGGCTGGCAGGCGGTCTGCATCATGTCTCCGAGGCGCAGGCGGTCAGCCAGTCTGCGATGCTGCAGGTGATGGAACAGCGGCTGGCGGAAGTGTCGCGGTCGATGGGCGAGACGCTGGTGGGCACGTCGACCCGGACGGCACGCAGTCTGGGCGAGTTGCAGCAGCGGCTGGAAACCATCGACCGCGCACAGGCCAACATCGAAAAGCTGTCGGGCAATGTGCTGTCGTTGCAGGACATCCTGTCGAACAAGCAGACGCGCGGGGCGTTTGGCGAGATACAGCTGAACGACATCGTCACCAAGGCCCTGCCGTCCGACGCCTATACGATGCAGGCGACGCTGTCGAACGGGCGGCGGGCGGATTGCCTGATCCACCTGCCGAACCCGCCGGGGCCGATCGTGATCGACGCCAAGTTTCCGCTGGAGGCCTATGAGGCGATCCGGCGGGCGGAAACTCCGCGTCAGGCAACAGAAGCCGCCGCGCAGATGCGGGTGGCGGTGCGGTCGCATATCAAGGCGATTTCCGAGAAGTACATTCTGGAAGGGGAAACGGCGGATGGCGCGCTGATGTTTCTGCCCTCGGAGGCCGTCTATGCCGAGTTGCACGCGAACTTCCCCGAAGTGGTGCGCGACGGGTTTGCGGCGCGGGTCTGGATCGTGTCGCCCACCACCTGCATGGCCACGCTGAACACCATGCGGGCGGTGCTGAAGGACGCGCGGATGCGCGAACAGGCGGGCGCGATCCGGCGCGAATTGTCCGAGCTATACAAGGACGTCGAACGGCTGGGCGAACGGGTCGGCAATCTGGACCGCCATTTCGGGCAGGCGGCGAAGGACATCGAGGAGATCAAGATTTCCTCCGACAAGGCGGGCAAGCGGGCGCGGCGGCTGGACAACTTCGACTTCGAGGAACTGGCCGTGCCGGTCATCCCGCCACGGGCCGCCGAATGAGGCATCTGACCGCCGGCGACTACCATGCGATGCCCTGGGCCAATGGGCGCGGGACCACGACCGAACTGATCCGGGTGGACCGCGACGGCGCGCTGGACTGGCGGCTGTCGATGGCGCAGGTGGTCGAGGACGGGCCGTTTTCGCGCC
>JAIYDJ010000051.1 GCA_027487575.1 Rhodobacter sp.
GTGATGCGCGGCGGTGGCGGGTGAAATCTGCATGATCCCGATATAGCGGCCTCCCCCGCCCGAGGCTGCCGGGTTCCACGAGCTTTCGTGCTTGGCCACGGCGGAAAGAACTCCGGCCCAGAAGGCGCGGCGTTCGTCCAGCGAGTTCTTTTCATATCCGGGGCAGAAGGCGTCAATGTCGGCGGGCACCCGGGCGGCAAGTACCGCGTCTTCCGCGGCAATCGCGGCGATGGTGCGCGGGGTCCACACTGCCGCCTCCGGCCGCGCGTCCCAGCCCATCAGGGGCATGGGGGCGGCAACCGGGCCGTTGACCGTCGCACAGGCCGTAAGGGCAAAGACGGTCAGTGTTGCGGCAATGGCGAACATTCGGGTGATATGCATCCGGTCCTTCAGGGCGACGCCGCATCCTGTGCAGCCTGCGCGCCATGGCCTGCGCAGGGTGAGTCGGACAAGCGCGCACCCGGATGACTGCCGGGAATAGGCAGGTTCCCGCCGCCCACACCCTTGCCCCTGCGCCCGCCGGTCCGTAAACAAGTTGGGTCCCTGCGGAGATTCATCATGCTCGACCTGACCTATACCCTGCCGAAACCCCGCGTGATCGCCGGGGCGCGGCACGACTGGGAACTGGTGATCGGGATGGAAATCCACGCGCAGGTGGCCAGCAACGCCAAACTGTTTTCTGGCGCATCGACGCAGGTCGGGTCCGAACCCAATTCCAATGTCGCCTTCGTGGACGCGGCGATGCCGGGGATGCTGCCGGTGATCAACGAATTCTGCATCGAACAGGCGGTGCGTACCGGTCTGGGGCTGAAGGCGCAGATCAACCTGACCTCGGCCTTCGACCGCAAGAACTATTTCTACCCCGACCTGCCGCAAGGCTATCAGATCAGCCAGCTTTATCACCCCATCGTCGGGATGGGCGAGGTTCTGGTCGAAATGTCGCCGGGCGTTGCGCGTCTGGTGCGGATCGAACGCATCCATCTGGAACAGGATGCGGGCAAATCGATCCACGACATGGACCCGGCGATGAGCTTTGTCGATTTCAACCGCACCGGTGTGGCCCTGATGGAGATCGTCAGCCGCCCCGACCTGCGCGGTCCCGAAGAGGCTGCGGCCTATGTCGCAAAGTTGCGCCAGATCCTGCGCTATCTGGGCACCTGCGACGGCAACATGCAGAACGGCAACCTTCGGGCCGACGTGAACGTGTCGGTCTGCCGCCCGGGACAGTACGAGAAATATCAGGCGACGCAGGATTTCGGCCATCTCGGCACGCGGTGCGAGATCAAGAACATGAACTCGATGCGGTTCATCCAGTTGGCGATCGACTTCGAAGCCCGCCGCCAGATCGCCATTCTGGAAGACGGCGGGACGGTGCATCAGGAAACCCGGCTTTACGACCCGGACAAGAACGAAACCCGGTCCATGCGGTCAAAGGAAGAAGCGCACGATTACCGATATTTCCCCGACCCTGATCTGTTGCCGCTGGAGATCGAGCAGGCCTGGGTCGATGACATCGCGGCGCAGATGCCGGAACTGCCCGACGCGAAGAAAGCCCGCTTCATGGGGGATTTCGGGCTGACTGACTATGATGCGAATGTGCTGACCGCCGATCTGGAAAGCGCCGCCTTCTTCGAGGCGGTGGCGGCGGGCCGCGACGGCAAGATGGCGGCCAACTGGGTCATCAACGAGTTGTTCGGGCGGCTGAACAAGCAGGGTCTTGCAATTGCCGACAGTCCCGTCTCGGTGGCGCAACTCGGCGGCGTGCTGGACCTGATCGCATCGGGCGAGATATCGGGAAAGATGGCGAAAGACCTGTTCGAGATCGTCTGGACCGAAGGCGGCGACCCGGCGGCAATTGCTGCGGCGCGGGGCATGAAGCAGGTGACCGACACCGGGGCCATCGAGGCGGCGGTGGACGCGATCATCGCGGAGAATCCGGGGCAGGTGGAAAAGGCCCGCGCCAACCCGAAACTCGCGGGCTGGTTCGTGGGGCAGGTCATCAAGTCCACCGGCGGCAAGGCAAATCCCGCGACCGTGAACGAGATGGTGACGCGCAAACTGGGGTTGTAGCAGGCTGCAGCCGACAAAGCGGGCTGCCGATGCGGCCGTTGGCCCGAAAAGCCGCTGTTGCCGGGAAGCGCGGATTTCGCCCATCCGCGTTTCGCGGATTGGATTTGGGAACCGAAACCCGTTAACCTGCTTTGGTCGGGACGGGATCATGGCAGGGGGCGCGGATGCAGCGGTATGAATTCAAGGTGGTGCCAGCGCCGCGCCGAGGCGAAAAGGCGCGCGGGCTGAAGGCGACGGAAGACCGGTTCGCCTACACCCTGACGCAAGTTCTCAACGAGATGGGCCGTGACGGATGGGACTACGTCAGGGCCGACGCGCTGCCCTGCGATGAACGGGTGGGATTGACCGGCACGAAAACCAGCTTCCAGAACATGCTGGTGTTCCGTCGCATTCTGGAAGCGGACGCGGCCACGCAGCCGTCGGTCAGGTTCCTGTCGCCCGAACCCGTGTCGGCGGGACCCCGGCTTGGCGCGGCGGATGCGCCTGCGGGTCCGGCACCGGCACTCGGGCCTGCCAACGGCCTTGCGGCCGAATGATCACAGCGCAGCGGGAAGCGCGTCGGCAAAGGCCTGCAGGGCAGCGTCCGGTCCAAGGCTGATCCGGATGCACCTGTCCAGCGGTGCGACGCCCGGCATCCGAACGAAGATTCCCTGTTCGATCAACCGCGACAGGACCAGCCGCGCATAATCGCCGTCCCGGCCGCAATCCAGCGTGACAAAGTTGGTGGCCGATGGCAGCGCGGTCAGCCCGTTTCGGGCCGCGATCCGGCCCAGCGTCGCCCGCGCCTGTGCCACCTTTGCCTGGACTTCCGCCAGCCAGTCCTGATCGGCCAGCGCCGCCAGCGCGCCGGCCTGCGCCAGACGCCCGACCCCGAAATGGTTGCGCAGCTTGTCGAAGGCCTGCGCCAGCGGGGCGGCGGTCACCGCATAGCCGACGCGCAGACCGGCAAGGCCGTAACCCTTGGAAAACGTCCGCATCCGGATCACCCTCGGGTCGTCGGCGGCGATGTCGGGGGCGGTTCCGGGCGGGGCGAGGTCGATGTAGGCCTCATCGAGGATCAGCAGGCAATGGTCGGGCAGGGCGTCGATCATCGCGGTGATCGTGGACGCCGGGTGGTGGCTGCCCATCGGGTTGTCCGGGTTGGACAGGTAGACCAGCTTTGCCCCGGTGTCCCGCACCCGCGCCAGCAACGCGTCGGGGTCTTCGTGATCGCCCGCGTAAGGCACCTTGTGCAACGCACCGCCGAAACCCGCGACATGGAAGTTGAAGGTGGGATAGGCCCCGTTGCTGGTCACCACGGCGTCGCCCGGCGCGATCAGCAGGCGGACGAGGTAGCCGAGCAACCCGTCGATGCCTTCGCCGACCACGATGTTTTCGGGGCGGCAACCGTGATGGGCGGCAAGTGCTTCCTTCAACTCGTGCAACTCGGGGTCGCCATACATCCAGACTTCGGACGCCGCGCGGGCCATCGCCGCGACGGCGCGGGGCGACGGGCCGAACAGGCTTTCATTGGCCCCGAGCCGGGCGGTGAAGGGGCGGCCAAGGCGACGCTCCTGCGTTTCGGGTCCGACGAAGGGAACCGTGGCGGGCAACGAGGCGGCGAGGGGGGTCAGGCGGGCTGTCATGGCGGTGATCTGGCAGGAGGCGGGGCGGGCTGGCAAGGGGGAATTTCGGCCGTCACCGACGTGAACGCCAGAGTGAGCATCGTTCCGGAAGGTCGGCTGGCGGGCGGGCGGGGCCTGCGGGGTCGCAGCGCGCTGGCCCGTCAGTTATGGTTCGTCGTGCCCAAGGAAGAAAGGGGGGCTTTGCGCCCCCCTCGGCCTGCGGCCTCACCCCCCGCAGGATATTTGGGAGCAGAAAATGGTCAGGCGAGTTCGGCAAGGCGGGTGAGCGCGGCCTGGAGTTTGGCCGCTTCGCCCTCGCGCGCCTCGAGGTTGGCGCGGGCCTCGTCCACCACGTCTTCGGGGGCGGAGGCGGCGAAATTGGGGTTGTTCAGGCGGCCCTTCAGCCCTCCGATCTCTTTGGCCAGCTTGTCGAGCGTCTTTTGCAGGCGGGTCTGTTCGGCAGCGATGTCGATGACGCCGGCCAAGGGCAGCGCGAAGGACGCTCCGGGGGCCGGAATCGTGATGGCCCCCTTCGGGGTGGCGGAGGCGGGTGTCAGCGTTTCGATCCGGGCGAGGCGCTTGATCAGAGCCTCGTTGTTCGTCCACGCGGCCTGCGCGGCGGACTCCATCTCCAGCGACAGCATGTCGAGTTTCAGGCCCACGGGCACGTGCATCTGCGCGCGGGCCGACCGGATGTCGTCGATCAGGGTGGTGACCCAGGTCAGTTCGCGGTCGGCCTCGGCGTCGATCAGTTCGGCACCGTAGGCGGGCCAGTCGGTGTGGCAGAGAAGTTTCCCGCGCCGTCCGGTGGTCTGCCACAGCTCTTCGGTCAAAAAGGGGCTGATCGGGTGCAGCAGGATCATGCACTGGTCCAGCACCCAGGCCATCGTGGCGCGCGTCTCGGCGGCGTCGGGGCCGTCGAACAGCGGTTTGGCAAATTCGACATACCAGTCGCAGACCTTGCCCCAGATGAACTTGTAAAGCGCGTCGGCGGCCTGATCGAACCGGTAGTCGGCGAGGGCGGCGTCGACCTCGGCGCGGGTATTCGCGGCCTCGCCGATGATCCATTTGTTGACGGTGGCTGTGGGGGTCGGGGCGGGGCCGGTGGCGTGGCCTTCCCAGACGCCGTTCATCTCGGCAAAGCGGGCGGCGTTCCACAGTTTGGTGCCGAAGTTGCGGTAGCCCGCGATGCGTTGGGTGTCGAGTTTGAGGACGCCGCCAAGGCTCGCCATCGCGGCGTTGGAGAACCGCAGGGCGTCGGCGCCGTATTCATCGATCACCTCCAGCGGGTCAATGACGTTGCCGAGGGATTTCGACATCTTCTTGCCCTTGGCGTCGCGGACGAGGCCGTGCAGGTAGACGGTATGGAACGGGATGTCGTTGACGACGGCAAGCTGCATCATCATCATCCGGGCGACCCAGAAGAACAGGATGTCGGCCCCGGTGACGAGGACGGAGGTGGGGAAGTATTTCTGGAGTTCCGGGGTGGGTTCCGGCCAGCCGAGGGTGCCGATGGGCCAGAGGCCGGAGGAGAACCAAGTGTCTAGGACGTCGGGGTCTTGAACCAACTCTTGGGCTACAAACTTGCCACGATCATCGGTGAAACTTCGGCCCACAGTCAGGGCATCTGGAGCCATGGTCCCTTTGTAGCTCGTCCCGTAGACGCCCTCGGAGATTCTGATTTTGAACTTTCCGCCAAAGTATTGATTTGCAAGTCTCGCTGCTTCTTCTGCGGTGCCAGCACAGAAACGTGCACGCTCCGAGCCATCTATCTGGGGCATAAGCCGATTGCGTTCGGCCATGTAAGCGGCGTGCTTGTTTCGATAGCTTGTCGAGTTTTTGTCAAGGCTGCGGTCGTTCAAAAATTCCACAAACTCGATCAGGAACGGCATAGCTTCCTTAGCGGGGCCATACCATACTGGAATCTGATGCCCCCACCACAACTGGCGTGAGATGCACCAAGGCTCGATATTTTCCAGCCAGTGGTAATACGTCTTCTCCCCAGACGCCGGGATGATTTTGGTCCGGCCCGTCCGAACCGCCTCTAGAGCGTTACCAACGATATCCTCGGTCTTCACGAACCACTGGTCGGTCAGCATCGGCTCGACCACCACTTTCGACCGGTCGCCAAAGGGTTGCATGATCTTCTTCGACTCGACAACCGGCTCCAGCGTCAGGTGTTCGCTGCCGGTGTCCTCGTCCAGCGATTTGACCAGAACGGTGACTGCCAGCCCTTGGGCGGTGATGTCGGCCACGACCTGTTTGCGCGCCTCGAACCGGTCGAGGCCGCGGTATTTCGTAGGCACGAGGTTCAGGCTGTCCACCTCGGCCTCGGTCGTGGGCGACCCCGCGGCAATCTCGCGGGCGCGCAGGACGGCGTCGGCATAGGGGGCCCCGTCGGCGCGCATCTGGGCGCGGGTGTCCATCAGGCGATAGCAGGGGATCGCGTTGCGCTTGGCCACGGCATAGTCGTTGAAGTCATGCGCGCCGGTGATCTTGACGGCGCCCGAGCCGAAGGTGGGGTCGGGATATTCGTCGGTGATGATCGGGATCAGGCGGTCGCAGAGCGGCAGGTGGACCATCTTGCCGACGATTGCGGCATAGCGGGTGTCGGACGGATGCACGGCGACCGCGCCGTCGCCCAGCATCGTCTCGGGCCGGGTGGTGGCGATGGAGATGTAGTCGCGGGTTTCGCGGAACGTCACCGCGCCGTCGGCGTCGCGTTCGACGTATTCGTAGGTTTCGCCCCCCGCGAGGCGGTATTTGAAGTGCCACATGTGGCCCGCGACCTCGATGTTCTCGACCTCCAGATCGGAGATTGCCGTCTCGAAATGCGGGTCCCAGTTCACGAGGCGTTTGCCGCGATAGATCAGGCCCTTGTTGTACATGTCGACAAAGACCTTGATCACCGCGTCGTGGAAGTTGCCTTCCTCGCCTGCCGGGGCGCCGGGCGCGCCGGACATTGTGAAGGCCTCGCGCGACCAGTCGCAGGAGGCACCCAGCCGCTTCAACTGCGAGATGATTGTCCCGCGAGATTTGACCTTTTGCTGCCAGACGCGGGCGGTGAAGGCCTCGCGCCCCATCTCGCGGCGGGTGGGTTCCTGGCTTAGGGCCATCTCGCGTTCGGTCACCATCTGCGTTGCGATCCCGGCATGGTCGGTGCCGACCTGCCACAGCGTGTCATGCCCCTGCATCCGGTGCCAGCGCACGAGGATGTCCTGCAGGGTGTTGTTGAAGGCGTGGCCGATGTGCAGCGATCCTGTGACGTTCGGAGGCGGGATCATGATGGAAAACGCCGGCGCGCCGGGCTTGGCGTTGGCCCCGGCGGCAAAGGCGTTGGCCGCGTCCCACAGGGCGGAAATGCGGGCCTCGGCCTCGGCGGCGTTGAAGGTCTTTTCCATCGGCATGTCGGCTTCCCCTGCGGTTTGGCGGGGTTCTAACCCGCCTGTCGCGCAAGGGAAAGCGTCAGATCGCGGGACGCCCGGCCAGCGCGCCCGCGAACATCACCGCCACCAGCAAGGCGAAGCCTGCGGCTGCGGCGACCACTGCGGGAACGCCAAGCGGCGCTGGCAGCAGGCGATGAAAGAGCCATCCCGCAACCGGCAGGGCGTGCAGGGCGTGGGTGGCCATGAAGTGCGGTGCGCGCAGGTCGCCCACCTCGCGCGACCAGCCCAGGATCGGCAGACGCGCCCCGGTCACCGAAGCGCCGATGTGGTGGCTGAGGTTCGACGCCATCGTTCCGGCCACCGGCAGCGTCAACACGAAGGTCAGGATCAGGCCGAGTGCAACGGCCAGATGCAGCGCCGGGGGCAGGCCGGACGCCGCGTTGCGCCAGATGCCGATGCCCATGACGAGACTGGCCGAGGTCAGCGTGACGGCGGCGACGCCCATCAGGCTGTAGCCGAGATTTGCCACCGGGGTCGCGACGTTGAAATGCGAGGCGGTGCCGAGCGCGGCTGCCCCGCCGATCCAGACGATTTCGAACAGGATCGAAACGGTCACGATCACCAGATAGCCGTTCCAGAGCGACGATCCGTGCCACGACGCGGGCAGATAGCGCGCGAAGAAGGCGAGGGTGGCTATATAGATCACCAGCGCCACATGAAATTTGAGGGGCTTGAGCCAGATCGACTCCCCGTCGAACTGCCGTGCGTCGAGCGCCATCGCGGCGATCACCGGCAGTGCCGTCAGGGCGATGAACAGGGCCAGCGCGGTCAGCGTCGGGGCGAAGTCCCACGGGCGGGCGGGGGTGCCAAGGGTCAGGGTCATAGGGCAATCCTTTGGCGCAGGGCGTAGCGGAGGGCGGCGAAGGTCAGCAGACCGGCCGGGCCGAACAGGAAGGTCAGTGCGAGGCAGGGCAGGATGAGCAGATGGTTGATCTTCTCTGCCCGCGCCGTCCGGGTGATCCAGGCCCCCACGAACAGATCGAACGCAAGGAAATGGATCCAGCCCGCAACGGCGGTGGGTGGGTGGGACAGCAGGGCGATCACGTCCGGCAAGCTGCCGAAACCGCCCGGCGCGCCGGACCAGAACGCCAGCACCAGCCCGGTATAAGCCAGCGCCAGCAAAAGGGGCACCACCACGGCTGCGACGAGATCTGTCAGGCGGGGTGCGAACGGCGCAAGCGCCAAGGCCAGCCAACCGGGCAGAACCGCGGTCGAGGCTATCTGGAACATCTGGTCGGGAGTCATGGGCACCTCTATCTTGACACTGGAAAGATAACAGGATCGCGCAGTGCGTCAAGCATATCTTTACAGTGACAAGACTGCGGGATATCCACAGGGCATGACGGAAAAACCCTATCATCACGGCGACCTGCGCAGTGCGTTGCTGGCGGCGGCCGAAGCGGAACTGGCCGACAAGGGGATCGAAGCCTTCTCGCTGCGGTCGGTGGCCAAGCGGGCAGGGGTCAGCCATGCCGCACCCGCGCATCACTTTGGCGACACGCAGGGTCTGCTGACCGCGCTTGCGGCCGAAGGGTATCGGCTGTTTCTGGCGGCGCAAGGCCAGCGCGAGGCAAAGGCCGCGCCGGATGCCCGGGCGCAACTGGTGGCGGCTGGGTTGGGCTATATCGACTTCGCCGCGCAGCGACCCGCGCTGTTCCGGCTGCTGTTCGGGTCGAACCGCACCGATTATGGTAACGCTGATCTTTCGTCGGCCGCCAATGCCGCCTACGCGCATCTGGCCGATCAGGTTTTTGCCGCCGGCGGGCGAAGCGTGGCCGAAGAAGCGGCTGTCTGGGCCATGGCGCATGGTCTGGCCGACCTGATGGCGGCGGGACGGTTGAAGCCAATCGCGGCCTTCCAGCCAGCCGACCGCGATGCGATGCTTGCCGCGATCATCGCGCGGGCGCTGCCGTGACCCGTCCGGTCAGCCCTCGACCAGAAGCGGAGTGAACCCGCCATAGACCATGCGCTTGCCGTCGAACGGCATCTCCATGCCCGGCCCGATCTCTTCGTCAGCCATCATCTTGGCATAGGCGCGGTCGCGGGTTTCCTTGTCGGGCCAGGTCATCCAGGCAAACACCACTGTCTCGTCCTCTGCCAGATCGACAGCGCGCCGGAAATCGGTCACTTTGCCCGGCGGCACGTCATCGCCCCAGCCCACCACAAGGCTCAAAGCGCCCAGATCGCGGAACGAAGGCCACCAGTGCGCCTCGTGGGCGCGATACTCTTCGCGGCGCGTCGATTGAACCGGAATGAGAGATCCGTCGATATACATGCTTTGCTCCCGTTTGCCAGGAAGGTCAGGCTGGCAAGCGGGAATGATGAAATCAAGGCTGTCGCGCGGCCCATGCGGTTTCCGCGCCGATCCTAGCGCACCCCGTCAGACGGCGCGGTCGATCCGGGTCGACAGATGGATCAGGCTTTCGGACGATTTCACACCCGCCAGCGCGCCGATCTGGTCCAGCACCTGATCCAGCACCTGTGTGCTGGGGGCAGCGATCTGCAGCAGCAGATCGAACCGGCCCGAGGTGGTGAACGCCCGTTCGACCTCGGCAATGGATTTCAACCGGGTCAGGATGGCAGCCTGCGCGCGTGGCTCTATCGTCAGCAGGACCGAGGCGCGCAGCCGCCCCGCCTTGGCCTCCTCGCCCAGCTTCAGGGTGTAGCCCGCGATGATGCCGGACGTCTCGAGCCGCTCCAGCCGGGCCTGCAAGGTGCTGCGCGCCACCTTCAGCCGCCGGGCCAGAGTCGCCACCGACATCCGCGCATCGGCCCCCAGCAGGCCCAGAATCGTTCGGTCGAGGTCATCCATGCAATATGCCTTGTCTTTTCGTCATTATAACGAGAAATTCCGACAAATATACAGTTTTGATCGGTGAAACTGTCACGCATACACCCCATCCTGATTGCAGGAAAAGGGCGGCTCATACGCACCTGGCCTGGTTGTAAAACCACGCAGGTGCCCACCGTCCGAGCAACGGGAAGGGACTTGCGTCTTGTTGGCAGAAAGGATCACGCCGATGGGACTGTCCAAGACAATATGGACCAACCCGACCGAATACCTGCGCAGTCAGCAGCCGGAAAACCCGGTGCTGTTCTTCTCGCCCGAGGCCGTTCAGGTCGCCGGGCGCCGCTTCATCGACGGCTTTCCGGGCATGGTGACCTATGCGGTCAAATCGAACCCGTCCGAGGAAGTGGTGGAAAACCTCGTCGCCGCCGGTCTGCGCGGCTTTGATTGTGCATCGCCATTCGAAATCGACCTGATCCGCCGCCTGGCCCCCGATGCGGCCGTTCACTATCACAACCCGGTCCGCAGCCGCGCCGAGATCGCGCATGCGGTGGCCCGCAACGTCAAGTCGTGGTCGGTCGATTCGGCCAGCGAACTGGCCAAGCTGATCGGGATGGTCCCGGTGGACGGCTGCGAGATTTCGGTGCGCTTCAAGCTGCCGGTGTCGGGGGCCGCGTACAATTTCGGGGCCAAGTTCGGCGCGACGGCGGAAGTGGCGGTCGATCTGCTGCGGACCGTCGCGGCGGCCGGGTTCATCCCCTCGATCACCTTCCATCCGGGTACGCAATGCACCGACCCGCAGGCCTGGGCCAGCTACATCGTCGAAGCGGCCGGCATCGCGCGCGCGGCCGGTGTGTCCATCGCCCGCCTGAACGTCGGCGGCGGTTTTCCCAGCCATCGCCTGAACGGGGTTTCTCCTGACCTCGAGGCGATCTTCGAGACCATCGGCCGCGTGACCGTAGAGGCGTTCGGAGCGGACCGCCCCATGCTGGTCTGCGAACCGGGCCGCGCCCTGTGCGGCGACGGCTTTGCACTGGCGGCGCGGGTCAAGGCGGTGCGCGACGGCAACCACGTGTTCCTGAACGACGGGCTTTACGGCGCGATGCTGGAATTCGGCCAGATCGGCGTGATCGACCGCACCACCGTGCTCGACCCCGATGGAAACCGCCGTACCGGCGCGCTGGAAGGGCGGATCGTGTTCGGCCCGACCTGCGATTCGGTCGACAGGCTGCCGGGCGACGTGGCGCTGCCCGATGACCTGACCGAAGGCGATTTCGTGGTCTGGCAGGGAATGGGGTCCTATTCGACCGTCACCAACAGCCGCTTCAACGGGTTTGGTGACCTGGCTCTGGCGACCGTTCTGTCGCTGAAGCTGTAACGACGAATTAAATCCACCGGAAAGGCCATTCGCGGTATGCTGCGCGGATGGCCCGTTCAAGTCGGGCCGCCCTTGGAGGGGGACGCGTTGCCGACCGTGCAGGACCGCCTGAACCGCTTCTGGAATGGCCGTGCCGAGGTGCAATCCGACGTCGCCGTCACTCCGCGACCGGGACGGGTGCGGGGAGTCGTCGATCATGTGATCATCCTGGACGGCACGATGTCATCGCTGGAACCGGGCCGCGAGACGAACGCCGGACTGATCTTTCGCCTGCTGACCGAGGCCGGGCAATCCGCGCAGCGGACTGTCTATTACGAACAGGGCCTGCAGTGGGAAGGCTGGCGCCGCGTGGTCAACGTGGCGCAGGGCAAGGGGCTCAGCCGCCAGATCCGCCGCGCCTATGGCTGGCTTGCCAGCCATTACCGCCCCGGCGACCGGATCTTCCTGTTCGGCTATTCGCGCGGGGCCTACGGGGTGCGCAGTCTGGCGGGCGTGATCGATCAGGTCGGACTTGTGAAGCGGGAACATGCGACAGAACGGGGCGTGTTGCTCGCGTGGCGCCACTACAGGACAAATCCCGGCAGCACGGCCGCGCGGGCCTTTCAGCGCCGGTTCTGCCATCAGGATGCGCCGATCGAGATGGTCGGCGTGTTCGACACGGTCAAGGCGCTTGGCCTGCGGCTGCCGATCCTGTGGATGCTGACCGACAAGCGCAACGCCTTTCACAACCCGCATCTTGGCACCGGCGTGCGCCACGGCTTCCACGCGCTGGCGCGCGACGAAACACGGGCGGTCTATCAGCCGGTGCTGTGGCAAAGCCCGAAGAACTGGCCGGGCAACGTCGAACAGGTGTGGTTCCGTGGCGCGCACGGCGACATCGGCGGGCAGTTGGGCAACAGCCAAAGATCGCGGCCGCTGTCGAACATTCCGCTGGTCTGGATGCTGGACCGCGCCGAAACCTTGGGGCTGCACCTGCCGGATGGCTGGCGTGACCGGTTTCCCTGCGACCCGAAGGCCCCGGCCGTCGGCACCTGGCGCGGGTTCGGCCTTTGGTTTCTGTACCGCCGCCGCAGGACCATCGGCACCGATCCGTCCGAACGGCTTCACTCTTCCGTGCCTTCCGATCCGCCGCGCTGGCAGTTTGCCTTGCCCGCGCGGCGCTGATCCCCCTTTCTTCATTTTCCGTCCTGAAATATCCCACAGGGGGTCCGGGGGACGTGAAGTCCCCCGGCTGTTCCGCAAAAGGACCGCATCATGCGTATGATCACCCTCGCCGCGACCCAGTTCGCCTGCACCTGGGACCTGCCTTCAAATGCCGACCGGGCCGAGGCCGTGGTGCGCCAGGCGGCAGCCCGCGGCGCGCAGGTCGTTCTGGTGCAGGAGCTGTTCGCGACGCCCTATTTCTGCATCACCCAGCGCCCCGAGCATTTCGACCTGGCGCAGCCCGTCGAAGGTCACCCGCTGATCGCCCGGTTTTCCGCCCTGGCGCGCGAGTTGGGGGTGGTGCTGCCCTGTTCGTACTTCGAACGCGCCGGGCAGGCGTTCTTCAACTCGGTGGCGATGATCGATGCGGACGGGCGCGTTCTGGGGACCTATCGAAAGACGCACATTCCGCAGGGGCCGGGGTACGAAGAGAAGTTCTACTTCTCGCCCGGCGATACGGGGTATCGGGTCTGGGACACCGCGCATGGCCGGATCGGCGTCGGCATCTGCTGGGATCAGTGGTTTCCCGAGGCGGCACGTGCCATGGCCCTGCAGGGCGCCGAGATGCTGTTGTATCCGACGGCGATCGGTTCGGAACCCGACCAACCCGATTTCGACAGTCAGCGCCATTGGGAGATGGCGATGCGGGGCCATGCGGCGGCGAACATCCTGCCCCTCGTCGCCTCGAACCGGATCGGGGTCGAGACGGCCCCCGAAGGCCGGGAATTGACGTTCTACGGGTCGAGTTTCATCGCAGGACCGGATGGCAGCATTCTGGCGCAGGCTGACAGGGTGACCGAAGGCGCCATCACGGCAACGGTCGATCTGGATGCGGTGGCCCGGCTGCGGGCCACCTGGGGGTTGTTTCGGGACCGCCGGCCGGAAACCTACCGGGTGTTGGCAACGCTCGACGGGCGCGGCTGAACGGCGGGTGACGGTCTGGTATGGCCGCTGGTCAGATCGTTGGCCATCTCGTGGTTGCGATCGCGGTGTCCGGCTTCGTCGGCGCGGATAACCAGCACCACATCGCGCAACCGGGCGTCCGCAGGCAGGTTCCAGTATTTCTGGGCCAGTTCCGGGGCCGGCAGGTTTTCAACCCGCCCGGCGTCGATTTCGGCAAGGTACTGGGTATAGCTGATCACCGCCTCTTCCTCGAGATAACCGACGATGCGGTGCGCGACGCGGGGCGCGAACAGATACAGAAAGAAGTAGGCATTGTAGAAGATCGCCTGCCCCAGCATGATGATCGCGCGTTCCAGCCGGGATGGCTGGGCGATCTCGATGAAGGTCATTAGGTGCATCCGCTCGTTCTCGGCTTCGTCCAGCAGTTCGCGGATCCAGCCCTGATCATCGCGGATGTGGCGCAGCGCCTTGAGGTGCTGCAGCAATCCCCCGACCATGCCCGGCACCGCCGCCACGGTTTCAAGCACCACGGCGCGATGGCCATAGCGTTTCGAGAAAAACCCGTCGGCAAAGATGCGCATGAAGCGCACGGTCCGGTGCGCGATCTTGTCGGTCAGCGTGCGCGGAATGTGGTGGGCGGTCAGGTCAACGTCGGTCTGGCCTTGGGTCATCATAGCCTCTGTCAGTCTGTTACCATCCAGATATAGGCACCGAAGCCAGCATTGCGCCCCGTCTCGCTGCGGCATCGCATCGCAGCATGGATTCACCCGGAACCGGGTGCGGATCGGCGCGGGTCCCGACTGCCCGCGCCGGACCTCGGATCAGCGTTGCGTCACCCCGACGTAGGACCGGCGTGGTTCGCCGATGTAAAGCTGACGCGGGCGGCCGATCTTCTGGTTCTTTTCGGCAATCATCTCTTTCCACTGCGAAATCCAGCCGACCGTGCGCGACAGCGCGAAGATCGGGGTGAACATCGCGGTGGGGAAGCCCATCGCCTCGAGAATGATGCCCGAGTAGAAATCGACGTTGGGATAAAGCTTCTTCGAGATGAAATAGTCATCTTCCAGTGCGACCCGCTCCAACTCCTTGGCGACTTGCAACAGCGGGTTGTCGTGCACACCCAGAAGGTCCAGCACCTCGTCGCAGGACTGCTTCATCACCGTCGCGCGTGGATCGAAGTTCTTGTAGACCCGGTGGCCGAAGCCCATCAGCTTGATGCCCGAGGTCTTGTCCTTGGCCTGCTTGATGAAGTTTGGAATGCGGTCCACCGTGCCGATCTCGCGGAGCTGTTCCAAAGCGGCCTGGTTCGCGCCGCCATGCGCGGGCCCCCACAGACAGGCGATGCCGGCCGCGATGCAGGCAAAGGGGTTCGCCCCCGACGACCCGGCAAGGCGCACCGTGCTGGTCGAGGCGTTCTGTTCGTGGTCGGCGTGCAGCATCATGATGCGGTCCATCGCCTTGGCGAGAACCGGATTGACCACGTATTCCTCGGCCGGAACCGAAAAGCACATGTGCAGGAAGTTGGCCGAATAGCTGAGGCTGTTCTTCGGATACACGAAGGGCTGCCCCACCGAATACTTGAAGGCCATCGCGGCGATCGTCGGCAGTTTGGCGATCATGCGGATTGCAGCAACCTCGCGCTGCCACGGATCGGTGATGTCGGTGCTGTCGTGATAGAAGGCGGCCATCGCGCCGACCACGCCCACCATCGTGGCCATCGGATGCGCGTCGCGGCGGAAGCCGCGGAAGAAGTAGTGCATCTGTTCATGCACCATGGTGTGCCGCGTCACGCGGTATTCGAAATCGGCAAGCTGCGCGGCCGTCGGCAGTTCCGCGTAAAGAAGCAGGTAGCAGACTTCAAGGAAAGACGATTGTTCGGCCAGTTCCTCGATCGGGTAGCCGCGGTACAGCAGTTCGCCCTTGTCGCCGTCGATATAGGTGATCGCGCTTTCGCAAGCAGCAGTCGAGGTGAATCCGGGGTCGAAGGTGAACACATCGGCGTCGGTGTATAGTTTGCGGATGTCGAGGACATCCGGCCCGATGGTCGGTGAATGGACCGGCAGATCATAGGTCTTGCCATCCAGCGTCAGGGTTGCGGATCTGGTCGAGTTAGGCATCTTTCATCCCCCAAAGGTGCCCGCGATACCGGTTTGCCGGGTCGGGGCCGTGTCACGTTCGCATCGCCCCGAGGGGCCAGAACCGGGGGGCGGCAGCGGTCAGGCCGCATCCTCCAGCCGTAAGATCGTCTCGTCGCGGCCCAGCACCAGCATCATGTCATACACCGATGGCGTCGCGGTCCGTCCCGCAAGCGCGGCCCGCAGGGGTGCTGCCAGTTTGCCGAAACCTATCCCGTGCGCTGCAGACTCGGCGGTCAGAATGGCTTCCAGATCCGCTTTCGTCCAGTAAGCATTTTGCAACTGCGGCGTCAACGATTTCAGTATACCACGGGATACTGCATCAAGCGCCTTTGCGGAGTCCGCGTCCGGAACAACAGGGCGCGAAGCCAGCATAAACTGTGCCTTGTCAAGAAGTTCCGGGAATGTTTTCGCGCGGTCTTTTACGCAGTAAACACCCCTCAGAAACAGCGCCTCTTGTGCGCCGGTCAGCGGATCGCGCTGCGACACAGCAAGGAAAGCCTGCAGTTCCTGCAGCAGCGCAGCATCGTCCGCCATTCCCATGTGATGCCCGCAGGTGTTCTCCAGCTTCTTGAAATCAAGTCTCGCCGGGGCGCGGCCGATGCCCGTCAGGTCGAACATCTGCAGGGCCTGGTCCGTGGTGAAGATTTCGGAATCCAGATGCGCCCAGCCAAGCCGGGTCAGATAGTTGCGCATCCCCGCCGCCGGGTAGCCCATCCTCTGATACTCTTCCACGCCGACCGCGCCGTGCCGCTTGGACAGTTTCTTTCCGTCCGACCCGTGGATCAGCGGAATGTGCGCCCAGACCGGAATTGCCCAGCCCATGGCGTCATAGATCATCTGCTGGCGACCCGCGTTGTTCAGATGGTCATCCCCCCGGATCACATGCGTGACGCCCATGTCATGGTCATCGACGACCACCGCCAGCATGTAGGTCGGTGTGCCATCCGAGCGTAAACAAATCATGTCGTCCAGCGTGTCATTGCGCACGGTAACGGTGCCCTGCACTTCGTCCCGGATCAGGGTTTCGCCCGTCTGCGGCGCTTTCATCCGGATCACGTAAGGCGCGCCGTCCGGGTGGGTGGCCGGATCGGCGTCGCGCCAGGGGCTGCGGAACACGGCGTAGCTGTCGGTCGACGCGGCGCGGAAGGCTGCGATTTCCTCTTGCGTGCTGAAGCACTTGTAGGCGGACCCCCGCGCAAGCATTTCGTGCGCCACCTCGGCGTGGCGATCCTTGCGGTCGAACTGGCTGACCACCTCGCCATCCCAATCGAGCCCGAGCCAGGTCAGCCCGCGCAGGATTGCCGCCGTGGCTTCCGGAGTCGACCGTTCGCGGTCGGTGTCCTCGATCCGCAGCAGGAACTTGCCGCCGCGCCCGCGCGCATAAAGCCAGTTGAACAGCGCCGTGCGTCCGCCGCCGATGTGCAGATAGCCAGTGGGCGAGGGCGCGAAACGGGTAACAACCGAAGAAGAGGCCATGAAACGGTTAACCTTCTGGAAACCAAGAGCGGGCTAGGGTTTGGCGCAGCAATAGGCATTTGCGGCGGGCAAGACAAGGTGGGGGGCTTGGGTGGGCGCATGGCGACCCCTGACGGCGCTGGCCGGGGTTCGGGGGCTCTTGTTCCCGCTGGTGCCGGTGGTCATCGCGTTCGGTGTGGCGGCATGGTTTGCCCTGCCGGCAGAGCCGGGACTGACGACGTATCTGTGTGTCGGCGCAACCCTTCTTGCCGCGGCTTCCTTTGGCATCTGGGGAGCGGAGCGGTTTCAGCCGTTGGCCATCGCGCTGGCCTTCGTTTGCGCCGGGGGGCTGGCTGCGGGCATCCGGGCGCATGGCGTGGCGGCACCGGTGCTCGATTTTCGCTATTACGGCCCCGTGCAGGGCCGTGTTGTGGCCATCGACCGATCACAGAACGACGCGATGCGCCTGACGCTGGACCGCGTCGTGCTGGAGCGGACATCCCCCGCCCGAACCCCCGACCGGGTTCGCGTCTCGCTGCAGGGGGATGATGCGGAAGGGTTCTTTCCGGGGCAGGTCGTGATTCTGACCGCCCATCTTTCCGCCCCGGAAGGCGCGTCCGAACCGGGGGGATTCGACTTTCGCCGCATGGCATTTTTCGACGGACTGGGCGCGGTCGGCTATACGCGAACGCCAGTGCTGCTGTGGCAGGAGGCGGCAGCGGGCACGCAGGTCATCAACCGGTTGCGCAGCGAGATGGGCGCCGGGATGCGGGCGGCGATGCCCAGCCAGGCCGGGGCCTTTGCGGCAGGCGCGATGACGGGCGACAGGTCGGGCATCGACGCAGAAACGGTGCAGGCGCTGCGCGACAGCAACCTTGCGCATCTTCTTGCGATTTCTGGGATGAACATGGCGTTCCTGATCGGATTCACCTTCGGTCTGGTCCGCTACGGCGTGGCGCTGGTGCCCCCGGTTGCGCTGCGGTTGGACAGCCGCAAGGTGGCCGCGGTGATCTCGCTGGGCGTGGCGGGGTTCTATCTGCTGCTGTCGGGCGCGAATGTGGCCACCGAACGGGCGTTCATCATGGTGGCGGTGATGCTGGGGGCAATCTTGCTGGACCGGCGCGCCATGACGTTGCGGTCCGTGGCGATTGCGGGAGGGATCATCCTGCTTTGGCAGCCCGAAAGTCTGGCCGAACCCGGCTTTCAGATGAGCTTTGCCGCGACGGTGGCGCTGATTTCAGGGTTTGGCGCGCTCGACGGGGCGGTGATGCGGGAACGGCTGCCGCGCTGGATGATCCCGCTGTTCACGCTGGTGCTGTCGTCGGTGCTGGCGGGGGTCGCCACCGCGCCCTATGCCGCCGCGCATTTCAACCGGTTCACCGATTATGGCCTGCTCGCCAATCTGCTGACCGTGCCGATGATGAGTCTGGTGATGGCGGCGGGCGCCATGGCGGCGCTGCTGGTGCCTCTGGGGCTGGAATCACTGCCGCTGTGGGTTATGGAACAGGCATCCCGCTGGATCCTGTTCGTCGCACACCGGATTGCCGACCTCGACGGGGCGGTGACGCCGATCAGGGCGCCGGGACCATGGGTGATTCCGATCCTGACGCTGGGGGCACTGTGCGGTGTCGTGGCACGCGGGCGCTGGCGCTTCGTGGGTCTGGTGCCGGTGCTGCTGGCGCTTGGGCTGTGGACGCAGGCCGCGCGTCCGCTGCTGCTGATCAGCGCCGATGGAACGCTGGCCGGACTGATGGGCCCCGAGGGCCGGGCGCTGTCGGCGGCGAAAGGGGCAGGCTTTGCCGCCGAAACCTGGCTGGAGAATGACGGCGACCTCGCCGTTCAGGCAGAGGCGGCGAAACGGCCGGGATTCACCGGGCCAAAAGGCGCGCGTCAGTTCGAAGCCGGCGGTGTGCGGGGCGTGATCCTGACGGGGAAGCAGGCTGTGTCCGGGGCCGCTGCGGCGTGCCGCACTGTGCAGATCGTCATACTGGCGGACGTGGCCGAAGCGCCGGTTAAGGGCGGGTGCCTGCTGATCGACCGGGCCTTCCTGCGGGTCAGCGGGGCGCTGGCCCTTGACGTGGCAGACGGCGCGGTTCGGATCACCCCGGCGCGCGGGGCTGCCCGGATCTGGGCCGGGCAGGGGGCCGTGATGCAGCCGACCCGCGTGCCGGATGCAGGCGCGCGCCTCGCGTCGGGTCAGTAGCTGCGGATCAAACCGACAAGACGGCCCTGCACCTTGACCATATGGTCGGGAAAAAGCCGCGTCTCATAGGCCGGGTTGGCCGCTTCCAGCGCGATCATCCCGCCCTTGCGGCGAAAGCGTTTCAGCGTGGCCTCGGCATCTTCCACAAGCGCCACGACAATATCGCCATTCTCTGCGGTGGACTGTTCGCGGATCACCACGATGTCGCCGTCGTTGATCCCGGCCTCGATCATCGAGTCGCCCTTGACCTCCAGCGCGTAGTGCTGGCCCTTGCCCGACAGCATCGATCCCGGCACGGCCACGTTGTGCGACGCGTGGGCTATGGCCTCGATCGGCACGCCGGCAGCGATGCGGCCCATCATCGGGATTTCCAGCGCATGGACCGGCTCGATGACCAGGGCATTCCTGGGCAGCGGCGGGCGGTCGCCGTCGATGACACGCGGGCTGAAGCCGGGGCGTTCCATCGCCTCGGGCAGTTTCAGGATTTCCAGCGCACGCGCGCGATGGGCCATACGGCGGATGAACCCCCGTTCCTCCAGCGCCGTGATCAGACGGTGAATGCCGGATTTCGACCGCAGGTCAAGCGCCTCCTTCATCTCGTCAAACGAGGGGGGTACGCCGTCGCGATCCAGCCGCTGTTTGATGAAATCCAGAAGTTCCAACTGCTTGCGCGTCAGCATCAGGGGCACCCACCCATTGTTCCAGCCGGGAACCCACGCCCGGTGTTGATACAATGTTCTGCCCGCGTTCCCGGTTTGTGTCAAGAGCTTTGACATATACCAACTATAGCGAAAGGTAGTCGACCACCGCTCCCGCCGCGCGGGCCCCATCGCCCAGCGGGCGGATCAGCAGCGCGTCGGCCTGGGCCAAAACCCCCAGCAGCGACGAATCCTGCCGGTCTGCCGGGGTGATCACAGGCAGACCATCGCCTGTCGTCAGCGTCGCGCGCATGTAATGGGTGCGCGGCCCGGTCGGACCGGTATCGGCGCCCAGAACGGCGCGGCGGCTTTGCGGGGCGGGGTGGGGATGGCCAAGCATCGCGCGCACCATGGGAAGGACAAAGAGATGCGCACAGACGATCGCCGAAACCGGATTGCCGGGCAGGCCCAGCATCGGCGCGCCAAAAAGCCGCCCCGCCATCAGGGGTTTGCCGGGACGCATCGCGATGCGCCAGAAGGCGCGTTCCATCCCCAGCGCCTCGGCCGCCGCTGCGACAAGATCATGGTCGCCGACAGAGGCGCCGCCCATCGTGACAATCAGGTCGGCCCCCCTGGCCAGACCGAACACGGTGGTCAGATCGGCCAGCGTGTCGCGGGCGATGGGCAGCATCCGCGCCGTTCCGCCGGACGCCTCGACCAGCGCTGCGATGGCGAAATTGTTCGAAGCGACGATCTGGTCAGGGTCAGGAGCCTCTCCGGGCATCACCAGTTCATCTCCCGTGGCAATGATCGCCACGACGGGGCGGCGCGTGGCCTGCACGACAGGCACATTCATCGAAGCCAGGAGTGCAAGGTCGTTCGGGCGCAACAGGCGCGGGCCTAGGCTGTCGCCCGCCCGGAAATCCTGCCCGGCGGGCCGGATGTGCAGGGCGGTGTCGGCACCGGATTTGATAGTGATGTCATGACCTTGCCGGTCGACATCTTCCTGGATGACAACGCGCGTTGCCCCGGCAGGAACCGGTGCGCCGGTGAAGATGCGCAGGGCCTCACCGGGGCCGAGGCTGCCCGCAAAGGCATGTCCTGCACCCGCCTCGCCGATCACGGTGAACCGCGCGCCGGGCTCGGGGTCGCCCTGCACGGCATAACCGTCCATCGCCGAGGCGGCGAAGGGCGGCTGGTCGCGCTGCGCGTTGGCGGGTGTGGCCATCCAGCGCCCGGCAGCCTGGCGCAGAGGGACGGCTTCAATCGGCAGTGGTGTCGCAAGGGCCAGACAACGGTGAAGCGCCTCTTCGACCGTGATCATCAGATCGCCTCGTAACGGCCGGATTTTCCACCGTCTTTCAGCGTAACGCAGATGCCTTCAATCACCATGGATTTCTCGGCCGCCTTCAGCATGTCATAGATCGTCAGGCAAGCAACCGACACCGCTGTCAGCGCCTCCATCTCGACCCCGGTCTGTCCGCCGGTCTTTACCGTTGCCTCGACACGCACGCCCGGCAGGGCCTCATCCGCAACGAGGGTCAAGACCACGGCGGTGATCGGCAGCGGGTGGCAAAGCGGTATCAGGTCTGCCGTGCGCTTGGCGGCCATGATCCCGGCAAGACGTGCCGTGCCCAGCACATCGCCCTTTTTCGCCGTCCCCGCCTGCACAAGGGCCAGCGTGGCAGGCAGCATGCGCACCGCGCCGGTGGCCGTGGCGATCCGGTCGGTGACCGGTTTCGCCGAGACGTCGACCATATGCGCCTGACCGTCCTTGTCGAAGTGCGTCAGCGTCATTGCCCGCCCTGTGCCGTCAGGGGCTGGGCCAGAATAGCGCGCGTCGCGGCGGCGACATCGGCCTGCCGCATCAGGGATTCCCCGATCAGAAAGCAGCGCGCGCCATAGGCGGCGAGGTCGGCCAGGTCGGCGGGGGTGTTGAGGCCGCTTTCCGACACGATCAGCCGGTCTTCGGGCACCCGGCGGGCCAGATCGCGCGTGGTGTCGAGTGTCACCTCGAACGTGTGCAGGTTGCGGTTGTTGATGCCGATCAGCGGCGATTTCAGCAGTGTCGCGCGTTCCAGTTCCGCGCGGTCGTGTACCTCGACAAGCACGTCCATCTTCCAGTCGCGCGCCGTGGCCTCCAGTTCCGCCGCCTGCGCATCGGACACCGAGGCCAGGATGATCAGGATGCAATCGGCACGCAGGGCACGGGATTCGACGACCTGCCAGGGGTCATACAGGAAATCCTTGCGCAGGCACGGCAGTTTGACCGCGTCGGAGGCGGCGAGCAGGTACGAGTCGTCGCCTTGAAAGGACGGACCGTCGGTCAGCACCGACAGACAGGTCGCCCCGCCTTCGGCATAAGCGCGCGCCAGGGCCGGAACGTCGAAATCGGCGCGGATCAGGCCCTTGGACGGCGAGGCCTTCTTGATTTCGGCAATCAGGCCGTAGCCGGCGTTGGCCGCGTCCCGCAGGGCGGTCGCAAATCCGCGCGGGGCCGGTGCGGTGCGGGCCGCCTCTTCGACTTGCGCCAAGGGGCGCGCCGCCTTGCGGGCGGCCACGTCCGCCAGTTTGTAGTCCCTGATGCTGTCGAGAATGGTTGTCATGGTCCTGAAATACCCGGTCGGCGGAAGGAAGGGAAGACTTGGATCGGGGTCAGGCGTTGGTCAGGCTGGCCAGCGCCGCCACCTTGGCGCGGGCCGACCCCGAATCGATGCTTTGCGCCGCCAGCGCCACACCTTCGGTCAGCGACGTGGCACGGTCGGCCACCATCAGTGCTGCGGCGGCGTTGAACAGCACGGCGTCGCGGTAGGCCCCGGTTTCGCCGTCCATCAGCGCGCGGAAGGCCGTCGCATTTTCGGCCGGAGAGCCCCCCATGATCGCGGCAAACGGGTGGACCGGCAACCCGGCGTCCGACGGGTTCAGGGTGAAGGCGCGCAACTGCCCCCCCTCCAGCGCCACGACGTCCGTGGGTTCGCTGATCGAGATTTCGTCGGTTCCGTCGCCACCATGCACCAGCCAGGCCTTCTCGCTGCCAAGCGCCTGCAGCGTTTCGGCCATCGGCCGAATCAGTGCGGCGGAGAACGCGCCGGTCAACTGCCGCCGCACCCCCGCCGGATTGGTCAGCGGCCCTAGGATGTTGAAGATCGTCCTTGTACCAAGTTCGGCGCGCACCGGGCCGACATGGCGCATGGCGGGGTGATGCATCGGGGCCATCATGAACCCGATTCCGGCTGCCGACAGGCAACGTTCCACCACGTCGGGGCCGATCATGATGTTCAGTCCCAGTTCGGTCAGCACATCCGCCGCCCCCGATTTCGACGACAGGTTGCGGTTGCCATGCTTGGCCACCGGCACGCCGGCCCCCGCCACGACAAAGGCGGTCGCGGTCGAGATGTTCAGCGTGCCTTTGCCGTCGCCCCCGGTTCCGACGATATCCATGGCGTCCGCCGGGGCGGTGACAGCGTGGCACTTGGCCCGCATTACCGAGGCAGCGGCGGCATACTCGTCGACCGTTTCACCCCGGGTGCGCAGGGCCATCAGGAATCCGCCCATCTGCGCCGGGGTGGCCGAGCCTTCGAACAGGGCGGTGAAGGCGGCAGTGGCCTCGTCGCGGGTCAGGGGGCGCGATGCGGCGATTCCGATCAGGGGCTTCAGGACATCGCTCATGCCGGCACGGCGACCTTCGCCGCGTCAAGGAAATTGCGCAGCAGATGGTGGCCGTGTTCCGAAGCGATGCTTTCGGGGTGGAATTGCACGCCTTCGATCAGCCGGTCACGATGGCGCAACCCCATGATCGTGCCGTCCGCAAGCCAGGCCGTGACTTCAAGACAGGCCGGAAGGCTGGCGCGGTCGACGATCAGGCTGTGATAGCGGGTGGCGGCGAAGGGCGACGGCAGGCCCGCAAACACGCCCTGGCTTGCGTGATGCATCATGCCCATCTTGCCGTGCACGATTTCGTGGCAACGTTGCACGGTGCCGCCAAAGGCCTGACCGATGGTCTGGTGGCCAAGGCAGACACCCAGCAGCGGAATGCGTGCGTCGGCGGCGGCGAGCGTCAGGGGCAGGCAGATCCCCGCCGCCGACGGGTCGCAAGGCCCCGGCGACAGCACGATCGCCTGCGGATTCAGCGCCATCGCCCCCTGCACATCCAGCGCGTCATTGCGCACGACCCGCACATCGGCCCCAAGCTCGCCCAGATAGTGGACGAGATTCCAGGTAAAGCTGTCATAGTTGTCGATCAGAAGTAGCATAGTGGTCACAACCGTTGGATTTCGTTAAGCTTAAGTTCAAGATCGTTGCGGTGGTACCCGCGGCAATACCCGCTTGCTGGCCCGGTACCCCGCCGATTTGCCCAAATTGAACGAGCGACGGCGAAGGTATCACTGATCCTACTCTCCGTGTAAACCATGCTGATGCGGCTGGCTCCTGCAGCGGAACTTTGGAGGTGAGACCATGCGGACCGAGTGACCAGTGACGACGACGTCCCTCTCACGCGATGCGCCGACCGGTGATATCCCGCGTGGCGTGATCCGCTTGAAGCACGCGTGACAGGAATCGATCCCGAGGACGCGAAGGTCGCCATGATCGCCGGGCGGCTGGATCGACTTGCGAGAAACCGGGCCCCGCAAAGCCAAAGCCGAATAGGGCGTGCCCTGACCTCGCGCGCCTCCGCAGCCGACGCCGGATAGGTGCGCATGTCAAGACAGCCGGTCTGGCCCGACGTTTGCTGAATGCAGTCTTAAGCTACTGGATCTTCGGGCATAGGGGCCGGTTCGCTGCCCGCCGTCCGGTCGGTGCGCCGGCAGCGGGCAGCAGAGCGACAGTCGAACCGACAGCCGGATCGGTCATCAGACCAGCAGGATGTCGCTCGCCACGAACACCGTGCCATCGGCAAAGTCCGCAAGCAGCACCGTCGCCACCTTGCCGGTGCCGTCACGGTCGAACCACAGCGTCCCGTTGGTGGTGTTGTAGATGAAGCGGTCCGACGCGTCCTGCGCCAGCCCGGTGGTGCCCGACGAAAACGCCGCGGCGCTGATCGCCCCGGTTGCCGTGCCGAACCCGTAGGCCGCCGCATTGACCTGCACCACATCGACCCCGCTGGCGAAATCGGTGATCACGTCCGAACGGTCGGCATAGGTCTCGAACAGGAACACGTCGGCCCCGCTGCCCCCGGTGAGCGTATCCGCGCCGCTGCCGCCCACCAGCGTGTCATTGCCGCCGTTGCCGACCAGGATGTCGAACGCCCCGCCTCCAGCCAGCCGGTTCGCCTCGCCATTCCCGGTCAGGGTGTCGCGGTAGGCGGTGCCGGTGATGTTCTCGATCCCCAGATAGGTGTCGCCCTTCACGCCCGCGCCAGAGTTCTGCGACGGGGTCGTCAGGTTCACCGTCATCTTCTGCGTCAGGCCCGACAGATCGAGCGTGTCGATCCCCTCGCCGCCATCGATGTATTCGTTCGACAGGCCCACCACGAAGCGGTCATTGCCCGATCCGCCCAGGATCTGCCCCGCCACGCTGCCGCCGACGCCGTTGTAGGTGTCGTTGCCGCCGCCCAATTCCACGTTGCCGATCATGCTGCCAGAATTTCGGACATTGTCGGTCGCAATGCCGCCCAGATAGCTCTGGACATCTGATTCGACGACGCCGGAATTGGTGAAATTCAGCGTTCCCCACCCGAATCTGTTCCAGATTCCATAGGAATCCGAGGTCATTACCCCGTTGTTGGTGATGGTCTTTGTTTCGCCCTCGAACACAATCGCCTGAACCGCCGATCCCTTGGCGATCATCCTGCCGTTGTTCACCAGCGTCGAGTTCGCTCCGTCCAGGATGACGCAATCGGCATCGACGACCGTCGAGCCCACGCCCGACATCAGAACGCCGGTGGACGCGATTTCAACGGTTTGTGCCCCCTGCGCGCCCAGCAGGTTGATGCAGTCGTCATAGCCGATCACGGTGCCCGCGATGGTGATCTTGTGCTGCCCCGAGAAGGCCATGATCGTATCCCCCGAGGTCGGAAACAGGGGATCGCCCGTCGTGGTCAGGACGATCCCCACCCCGACATTCAGGTCATCGTTTCCAGTCAGCGTATAGATCGTGTAGGGCGAAGTGGTTGTGACGGCCTGGATCGGCATGGGTAAACTCCAACTTGTAAAGTGCTGCAATTAAAGCACTTTTAGCACAAGGAACGACCAAAGTCACCAAGCTTGACTGCATCCCGGTCGGCTTCATGGACAATGCCAAAGAAGCCTGACCCGGCCCTACCAAAGCGGAACCGCGAGGCACCAGCGACGTTTTTTCCTTTGGGGGCGACCCCTGTCGCAAGGATGGCTTGCCGTTCCAACGGCTCGACCTTTGGCCTTAATCTGGCTGATCAGGGACGCATCCATCCCACCACACCGCGCCCGTCATCTGTAAAACGACGCATGTCTTGCGTCATGCTCCCGTCACAGATCACCGGCGCACCCCTTCAGCATGCCGCCGGATCGCGATGATCTGCGCCCCCGGAGTATCTGCTTGTCTCATTCGACATCTCCTCGCTCCTCTTGCCGAGAAAACTCTACTTGTGCGGCCCCTTACTTTGGGTGGGACTGCCATAGCATTTTCGGCATGAGCGGCACTGCTGGTGCCGGTTTCCGATCGGAAGCAACATCTTGCGGGGCCTTGGCGGATAGGGGATGAAGGGCGGGCCCAGTTCGGTCTATACATGGGACCAGCGGAGAAGGGGTGTCATGGGGATGCGACGCCGGGTGTGGGGAGGATGTGGGTGATCCGGGGGTTCTTGGCAGGCGTGGTCTGGGGCGGTGTGGTCGCCGGAATGGGGCTGGCTGTGATCTCGCAGGTCGCGCCCGATCCTTTTGCGGTGCCGGTGGCCGGCGCGGATGTGACCGCGCCGCAAGCGTCAGAGGCGGCAAAGGCACCGGCAACGCCGGCGCAAACAGGACCTGCCCCCGAAGCGGCCATGCCGGAACCCGCCGTGCCTGCCCCGGACGCGCAGACGACCGGGGTGCCTTCCGCCACGCCCGCGCCGGTCCCTGCGACCTTGCCAGCCGATGCCACGGCAAGCCCGCCCGTGGTGGGGCAGTCGGATGTGGTTGCCGTGGCGGAACCACCCGCGGCGCCGGCCGTAGCGCCCCCCTTGGGCGGTCCGGACCTGCCCGCCCTGACGACCGGCAGCGACCCTGCGCCCAAAGAAACGGCCCCGGACGTCGCGCCGGTGTCCGGTCCTTCACCCGATCCGGCCGTCGGCGCAGTGCTGGACCCGCCCCCCGCAGCACCCGAAGAGCCTCTTCTGATGCCCGCGCCCGCGCCTGCCGCAGAGCCTGCCCCGGCGCTGATCGCGCCTGATCCGGGGCAGGGCGGGGTTGGCCCGGCGGTTCCGTCCGTTTCGCTGCCCCGGCCCGACACAGCACCCGATCTGCCGATCGCCCGGCCACTGCCGCAGCCGGACCCGGCCGCCCCTGAAACGGCTGCTCCGCAAGCCACGGCAGAAGCGGTCGTTCCGGAAAGCATTCCGCAAACCCCGGACAGCACCGAACGTGCGGGCGACGCCGCCGTTGCGCTGCCCGATGCGCCGGAACCCGCATTTCCCGATCCGGGGGCCGAGCCGGAAGAGCCTGCCGCACCCTTGGCCCCGGTACCCCGGCTGACGCCCGACGCGGGGTTGCCCGCTGCCGAAGGTGTGACGGTCGGGCGTCTGCCCCGCATCGGGGCGGACGAAGGCAGCACCGCCCCGGTCGAGGACGATCCGCTGGTGATCGTGCCCGACGACGACCTGCCACCCCTGCGCCGGTTTGCCCGGCCGTTCGAGAATCCCGATGACAAACCCCTGTTCAGCATCCTGCTGCGCGACACCGGCGAAGCGGAACTGGACCGTGCCGCTTTGGCGGAGATTGCCTTTCCCGTAACATTCGTGATCGATCCGCTGGCGCCTGGCGCGTCAGAGGCGGCCCAGGTCTACCGCGGCGCGGGGCAGGAGGTTCTGATGCTGGCCACCGGCATCCCGGCAGGGGCGACGCCCGCCGATCTGGAGCAGTCGTTCCAGTCGATGGGCGGCGTCCTTCCCGAGGCGGTGGGCGTGATGGACCAGCCCGGGGCTGGCTTTCAGGGCAACCGCCCGCTGGCGGCGCAGGTCGTGCCGATCCTCGCCGCACAGGGGCGAGGGATCGTGACCTTCGATGCGGGCCTGAATGCGGCGGACCAGGAGGCGCGGCGGGCGGCGCTGCCTTCGGCGATGATCTTCCGGCGTCTGGATGCCGAGGGCGAGGAGGCGCCGGTGATCCGGCGCTATCTTGATCGCGCGGCGTTCAAGGCGGCGCAAGAGGGGCGGGTGGTCGTGCTGGGCGACACGCGACCCGAAACGGTTGCGGCGCTGCTGGAGTGGGCGGTTGAGGGGCGGGCGGCCTCGGTCGCGCTGGCCCCGGTGACGGCGGTGATGACGGTTCCGTAAAGCGGTGCTTTTGGCATGCGTCGGAGTGGGGGTTTCACACCCCCACACCCCCGTGGGATATTTGTAGACAGAAAATGGACAGCGGTTAGTTGCCGCGCCGCGCGAACAGGCCCGCATCCTCGGCGGCGCGGCGCAGGGCGCGGGATTTGTTGACCGTTTCCTGATACTCGGCTTCGGGGTCGCTGTCATAGACCACGCCGCCGCCCGCCTGGGTGTAAAGCTGGCCGTCCTTCAGGATCGCAGTGCGCAGCGCGATGCAGAAGTCCATCTCGCCGTTGCCCGCGAAATATCCGATGCCGCCGCCATAGACGCCGCGCTTTTCGGGTTCCAGCTCGTCGATGATCTGCATTGCGCGGACCTTCGGCGCACCAGAGACGGTGCCAGCGGGCAGCCCCGCCAGAAGCGCGGACAGCGCGTCTTCGCCCTCAGCGATCTGGCCCACCACGTTGGACACAATGTGCATGACATGGCTGTAGCGTTCGATGATGAACTGTTCAGTCGGGCGCACGGTGCCGACCTTTGCCACGCGGCCCACGTCGTTGCGCCCAAGGTCCAGCAGCATCAGATGCTCGGCCCGTTCCTTGGCGTCGGCCAGCAGGTCGGCCTCCAGCGCACGGTCTTCTTCGGGGGTCGCCCCGCGCTTGCGGGTTCCGGCGATCGGGCGCACCGTCACCTCGCCATCGCGCAGGCGCACCAGAATCTCGGGCGAGGCACCGACGACCTGAAACCCGCCGAAGTTGAAGAAGAACATGAAAGGCGACGGGTTGGTGCGCCGCAAGGAACGGTAGAGGGCAAAGGGCGGCAGTTCAAAGCTTTGCTTCCAGCGCTGGCTGGGCACGACCTGAAAGATGTCCCCGGCCCGGATGTAATCCTTGGCGCGTTCGACGGCGGCCAGATAGCCATCGTGGGTGAAGTTCGACTGTGCCGCGCCGACCGGGGCGGCTTCGCCCAGATCGCGCATCGCGGGGGGGGCGCGGTCCAGGTCGCGCATGGCGTCCATCACCCGTTCGGCCGCCTGCGCGAAGGCCGCCCGCGCGGACAGACCCGAAGCGGCCCAGGCGGGGGCCACCAGCGTGACCTCGCCCTTCACCCCGTCCAGCACCGCCACCACAGAGGGGCGCATCAGCACGGCGTCAGGCAGGCCCAGCGGATCGGCGTTCACGTCGGGCAGGTGTTCGACAAGCCGGATCATGTCATAGCCAAGGTAGCCGAACAGACCGCTGGCAATCGGGGGCAGGCCTTCGGGCAGATTGATCCGGCTTTCGGCGATCAGCGCGCGCAGGCTGACCAGCGGGGTTTCGGCTTCGGTGACGAAGGCGGTCGGGTCGAACCGAGCCTGACGGTTGATCCGGGCCTGTTCGCCGTGACACTGCCAAATCAGATCGGGCTTGAGCCCCACGACGGAATAGCGGCCCCGCACCTCGCCGCCCGTCACCGATTCCAGCATGAACGTGTCCGTCCGCGCCTCGCCGAGTTTCAGCATCAGCGACACCGGAGTGTCGAGATCGGCGGCCAGCCGCACATAGACAAGCTGGTTTTCGCCGCGCGCCCAGGCCGCCTCGAATGCCTCGTAGGACGGTTCCAGTTTCATCGCGCTGTCCTAGTTGATCTGGGCGTTCACGGCGGCAATTGCGCCCTGATCCAGCGTGATCCCGGCTTCGGCGGCCAGCGCGCCGGTGAACAGGGTGAAGGCGTCCTGCGCAAGCCCCTGTTCGGTCTGCACCCGGATCGCCTCGCGCATTGCCGTGGCGTTCTCGCCTTCTGCCGGGGCCGGAGTGACCGCGTCAAGCCGCAGAAGCGCCGTGAAACCCGGCACCTCGATGACCCGCAGATCACCCGGGGCCATCTCGAAGGCGGCGGCAATCACATCGGCCGGGGCGCCCTGAACCGTGCCCTGACGGTCGATACCGGTCGACTGCGTGACGGTTCCCTGGCTTTCCAGCGTCGCTCCGGCCTCGACGGCCGCCTTGATCTCGATCGCCTTTGCCGAAAGTGCGGCGGTCAGGGCCTGCGCGGAGTAGGCAGCGGTCACGCGGTCGCGCACCCTGTCCAGCGGAATCGGAGTCGGCGGCACGGTTTCGTCCAGCCGCATGGCGACCAGCCCGCCGTCGTCCAGCAGGATCGCTTCGGGGAAGTCGCCCTCGGCGATCACATCGGCCACCTGCGCAAAGGCCTGATAGGCGGCGATTGGATCGTTGTCGGCGGCGCCCGGCACGTAATCGGTCTTGACCAGCGTCATGCCCTCATCGCGTGCAAGGTCTTCCAGTGTCGCCCCGCCGGCCAACAGATCGTCAATCGCCTCGACCCGGTTCGAGATGTCGCGGCGGGCGGCGTCAAGCTGCAGCGCCGCCAGCAGATCGGGGCGCGCCTCTTCCAGCGTGGTGTTCTGCGCGGCGAGGACGGCGTTCATGCGGAACAGCGCCGGGCCAAGGTCGGTGTCAAGCGGCCCGGCCACACCCGGCCCGGGCAGAGCAAAGACCGCCGGTCCCGCCGCGCCAAGGTCTGCGAGCGACACATCGCCAAGGTCGATGTCCGCCAAGGTAAGACCCCGGTCGGCCACCAGTGTTTCGAAAGTCTCGCCCGCATCGAGCCGGGCTTTTGCGGCGGCGGCGTCTTCGGCGGACGGGTAGACCAGACGTTCGACAAGGCGGCGTTCGGGCACAACGAATTCCGCGACGCGCGCATCGTAGGCGGCTTGAATATCGGCGTCGGAAACCGTCTGTGCGGCGGCAAGGGCATCGGGCAGCAGTGCCACATAGGTGATGCGTTTGGCCTCGCCGCGCGTGAAGTCTGCGATGTTCGTGGTGTAGAAGGCCTGCATGTCCGCATCGGTCGGCGTGCCGATCGGCGCGTCAAGGTCGCTTTCCGACAGGGGAAGCAGGGTAAAGCCGCGCTGTTCGCCCACATAGGACCACAGGGTTTCCGTCAATGCCAGCGGCGCGGTGAACCCGCCCACGACGGCCCCCTGCAACACGGAACGGGCCAGATCGGCGCGCAGATCGGCCTCGAAGCGGCTTTCGGTCATGGCGTTGTTCTGCAGCGCCATCCGGTAGATCTCGCGGTCAAAGCTGCCGCCGAGGCCGTGGAACGACTGGATCTTCGCAAGCTCGCCCGCCACCACCGCATCGCCGACCGACAGACCGATGCGGTCGGCCTCGTTGTCCAGTGCCGCCTGATCCAGCACGGATTGCAGAACCTGCGCGTCCACCCCGAAGGCCTGAACCTGCGACAGGGTCAGGGGCTGGCCGAACTGCTGCGACAGTTGCGTGATGCGCTGGCGCAGTGCCCGCGCATAGGTGTCGGCGTCGATGCTGCGATCCCCGACCTTGCCGATGCTGCGCACCGTTCCGCCGAAATCGCTGACCCCGAACGCCCCGAGCCCGGCAATCAGAAGGCCCATCAGAATCCACAGCCCCAGCGATTTGCCGGTGCGTTTCTTGCGCGGAGTGTCGTCGTCCTGGGCCATGGGTCCGCCTGATGTTTGGTTGCCGACGTGTTTAGGGGATCGCAGGCACAGGGGCAAGGGGAGGGACCCACGCCCGTCGTCCCGGCCGGGTCAGGGCTGGAAGGCCCTGAGGCGTTTGAACATTTCGGCGATACCGGTCGCATCGACGTTGGCAAAGGCAATGCGGATCTGGCGTCTGCCTTCGGACGATCCTGCGGGCTGGAACATCGTGCCCGGCAGCATCAGCAGGCTTTGACCGGTGACCAGACGCTTGCACACCTCGTCGGAAGCCAGATCGTAGGGATGTTCGACATAGGCGAAATAGGCCCCGCACCCCAGAAGGCGCCAGCCCTGCAGCGCGGCAAAACCATCGGTCATCGCGGTGCGGCGCGACAGGATTTCGGCGCGTTCGCCCGCAACCCACTGCGCGAGGTTGCGCAGTCCCCACAGCGCGCCGATCTGGCCCAGTTGCGACGGGCAGATCGCCACGGTGTCAAGGAACTTCTCGATCTGGGCAAGCCGCGCTTCGCTGGCGATTACCACCCCGACGCGGTGGCCCGTCAGCCGGTACGCCTTGGAAAAGCTGTAGAGGTGGATGAAGGTGTCCGGCCAGTCCGGGTCGGTGAACAGCTCATGCGGACGGCCCGGCCGGCTGTCGAAGTCGCGGTAGGTTTCGTCGACGATCAGCGCAAGGCCGCGCGCGCGGGCCAGATCGCGGAACGCGGCCAGCGTTTCGGCCGGGTATTCCGCACCGCCGGGATTGTTCGGGGAGACCAGCACGATGGCGCGGGTCCGGGGCGTGATCAGGGCGGCGGCGGTCGGCGCATCGGGGATCAGGCCGGGGCCGGTCGGCAAGGGCAGGGTCGTGACCCCGGCCATGTCGAGCCACATCTTGTGATTGAAATACCACGGCGTGGGCAGGATCACCTCATCGCCCGCACCGGCCAGCGTCGACATGACGGCGGTGAAGGCCTGATTGCAGCCTTGCGTGATCGCGACCTGGTCGTCGCCGATCTGCCCGCCATAAGCCGCCGCCCACTGGCCGGCCACTTCGGCGCGCAGGGCGGGCAGACCCAGAACCGGGCCATAAAGATGCGCGGCGGGGTCGTTCAGCGCCGCCTCGGCCAGGGCCTGCCGCAGGCCGAGCGGGGGGCTTTCCACAGGGGCGGCCTGGCTGACGTTGATCAGCGGACGGTCCGCCGGAAACGTGACGCCGGACAGCCAGCGCCGCGCCTCCATCACCGGGGGGGCGTCGGTGGCGGCCATCGCGGGGTTCAATGGGTGGAGCATGGCAAATTCCTTGTCGGTTTCCGCTGCACCGCCGTGCAGCCCCTGCGCAGAGCGGCTATCGATCAGTCGGTGCCGCGATAGGGCTGGACATATTGCAGCGCCATGTCCCAGGGGAAGAAGATCCAGGTGTCCTGGCTGACTTCGGTGATGTAGCTGTCGACCATGGGCTTGCCGGACGGCTTGGCATAGACGGTGGCAAAATGGGCCATGGGGTAGAGGCGGCGCACGAGTTCCAGCGTCTTGCCCGTATCGACCAGATCGTCGACGATCAGGATGCCGGTGCCGTCGCCCATCAGCGTTTCTTGCGGTGCCTTGATGATCTGGGCCTGCATCTGCGCCTGATGGCTGTAGCTTTTGACGCTGATCGTGTCGACGACGCGGATGTCAAGCTCGCGGGCGACGATCATCGCGGGCACCAGACCGCCCCGCGTGATGCCGACCACGGCCTTCCAGGCCCCGTTCATCGGACCTTTGCCGTCAAGCCGCCACGCCAGCGCGCGCGCGTCGCGGTGCATCTGGTCCCATGAGACGTGGAAGCCCTTTTCGTGCGGCAGGCGATCGTTCATCGGGTGGCTCCTTCTGGCCGGGGCCGAAGCGGGGGCCAGCCCCCGCACCCCCGGGATATTTAGGGACAGAAAATGGGGGTCGCAGTCGTGGAAGTCACTGTGCGGCGTCCTTGCGCCCGGTCACCGCGTCGATATCGGGGGCGTCGACCGCCTTCATGCCGACCACATGGTAGCCCGCGTCGACATGCAGGTTTTCCCCCGTAGTGCCCGACCCGAGGTCCGAGAGCAGATAGAGCGCGGCCTTGCCCACCTCTTCCTGCGTGACGTTGCGGCGCAGGGGCGAATTCAGCTCGTTCCATTTCATGATGTAGCGGAAGTCGCCGATGCCGCTGGCCGCCAGCGTCTTGATCGGGCCGGCGCTGATCGCGTTGACGCGGATGCCGTCCTTGCCAAGGTCTTCTGCGATGTATTTCACCGACGCCTCGAGTGCGGCCTTGGCGACGCCCATGACGTTGTAATGCGGCATGACCTTTTCCGCGCCGTAATAGGTGAGCGTCAGCAGGCTGCCGCCCGGCCCCATCATGGCAGAGGCGCGCTGGCAGACGGCGGTGAAGGAATAGACCGAAATGTCCATCGTCATGCGGAAGTTGGCAGCGGAGGTGTCGACGTAGCGCCCGCGCAGTTCGGACTTGTCGGAAAAGCCGATCGCATGGACCACGAAATCGAGCGTGCCCCAGGTGGCCGTCAGATGGGCGAACAGCGCGTCGAGCGAGCCTTCGTCGGCGACATCGCATTCGGCCATCACGGTGGCGCCGATCGAGGCCATCAGGGGTTCGACCCGCTTTTTCAGCGCCTCGCCCTGATACGAGAAGGCGAGTTCGGCGCCGTGGTCGGCCAGTGCCTTGGCGATGCCCCAGGCGATGGACTTGTCATTGGCCAGGCCCATGATCAGCCCGCGCTTGCCCGCCATCAGTCCGGCCGTCGTTCCTGCGGTTGACATTTGGTGCCCTCGTCCAACTTGTGTTGACGATGACGTGTAGGCGATTGGATCGCGTGCATCAAGGACGGCCAGAGGGTGGAACGAATGGACAGGACGGGTATTTTCGCGGGCGATGACCCGTTTGTCATCGCGCGGCGCTGGCTGGCCGAGGCGGAGGCGGCCGAGGTCAACGATCCGAACGCAATGGCGCTGGCCACGGTGGACGGCGAAGGCATGCCGAACGTGCGGATGGTGTTGCTGAAAGAGATCGAGGCGGACGGCGGCGGGACCGGGGCCTTCGTGTTCTACACCAATTACACCTCGGCCAAGGCAGCCGAGATCGACGGGGCGGGCAAGGCGGCCTTCGTGTTGCACTGGAAGTCGCTGCGCCGGCAGATCAGGGTGCGCGGCACCGTCACCCGCGAGGACGGGCCGCAGGCGGACGCCTACTACGCCAGCCGGTCGCTCAAGTCGCGGCTGGGGGCCTGGGCGTCGGACCAGTCCAAGCCGCTGGGGTCGCGCATGGCCCTGGTGGCCGAGGTCGCGAAGGTCACGGCGCAGCAGGGTCTGAACCCGCAGCGCCCGCCCTTCTGGGGGGGGTATCGCATCTCTCCGGTCGAAATGGAGTTCTGGGCCGACGGCGATTTCAGGTTGCACAACCGGTTTCGCTGGAAAAAAAGTGGGCGGGCCGGGGAGTGGGTCGCACAGCGGCTTTACCCTTGAATCGTTGCGAATTGCGCACATCCGTTCGCGCTTCGCGAATGGAAGTCCCAGAGAATGCGCTGCTAAAATGCTTGCAACTTGGCTGGTGATGGGATTTTTGACGCGGGCACAAGCACTTTTGGGGAATTGAGCTGCCGATGAATGACGATGATCAGGCCAGTCTGATCGTGCACGGCCACGTGAAATGGTTCGATCCTGCAAAGGGGTTCGGATTCATCGTCGGCGAAGGCACAGGAGCGGACATCCTGTTGCATGCCAACGTGCTGCGCAATTTCGGGCAGGGGTCGGTCGCGGACGGTGCCCTGATCACCGTGCGGGCCCAGCAGACGCTGCGCGGCTATCAGGCCGTCGAGGTGATCAGCATCGAGCCGCCGCGCGGTTTGGCCCTGCCGATGGCCGAAGCCGATGCCGTGGCGACATCGGAAGACCTGCAGTCCCTGCCGCTGGAGCCTGCGCGGATCAAGTGGTTCGACAAGGTCAAGGGGTTCGGTTTCGCCAATGTGTTTGGCCGGCCCGAGGACGTGTTCATCCATGTCGAGGTCCTGCGCGTGTCGGGTTTTGCCGATCTGCAGGCGGGCGAGGCCGTCTGTCTGCGCATCATCGATGGCAAACGGGGCCGGATGGCGGTACAGGTGGTGTCATGGGAATCGTCGGCGCGACAATCGGGCTAACACTTCTGACGGCTGTGGCCGCCGGTGCGCAGTGCCGCCCCGAGGTTGCCGAACTGCGCGGTGGCGGAGGTGTGGCGCGGTTTACCGTCGAGGTGGCGGATGACGGCGCGGAACGGGCAACCGGGCTGATGAACCGTCCGTCGATGCCGTCCTCGGCCGGGATGCTGTTTGTCTATGACGCCCCGCAACGCGCCGGATTCTGGATGAAGAACACGCTGATCCCGCTGGACATGATCTTCATCGACCCTGCGGGCGTCGTTCTGGGCGTGCATGAAAATGCCGTACCGCTTGACGAGTCGCCGATCGACGGCGGGTCGGGGGTGCAGTTCGTACTGGAAATCAACGGCGGGTTGGCGCGCCCGCTGGGGATCGGCCCGGGATCGGTGCTGCGCCATCCGGCCGTCGCGCAGGATCAGGCGGCCTGGCCCTGCAACTAGGCTTTTCATTCCGCACCGGGCAGGGTAGGGAACATGGGTCGGGGCGTAGCGCAGTCTGGTAGCGCGACGGTTTTGGGTACCGTAGGTCGGAAGTTCGAATCTTCTCGCCCCGACCAACTTGTCCGGTCCTGCCTGCCGAAGGGTTGTGTCAGCCGCCTCGCCCCGCCATATCTGCCACGGCATGGGAGACGAGAATGGGCATCCGGTTCGACAACAGCTATGCGCGCGATCTGCCGGGGGCCTATCTGCGGTTGAACCCTGCAGTGGCTCCGGCCCCTGAATTGCTGATCCTGAACGACGGACTGGCCGCCGGGTTGGGGCTGGCGCTGGATGGTCATGCGGCCGAATGGCTGTCGGGTGCGGCCGTGCCGCCGGGGGCCGACCCGATCGCCATGGCCTATGCCGGGCACCAGTTCGGCGGGTTTTCGCCGCAACTGGGCGACGGGCGGGCGCATCTTCTGGGCGAAATCCGGGGTCCGGACGGGCGGCGCTGGGACCTGCATCTGAAGGGGTCGGGGCGCACGCCATTTTCGCGCGGGGGCGACGGCAAGGCGGCGGTCGGGCCGATGCTGCGCGAGTATCTGATGGGCGAGGCGATGCACGCGCTCGGCGTGCCGACGACGCGGGCGCTGGCGGTGGTGGCGACGGGCGAGCGGGTGCTGCGCGAAGAGGGCATGCTGCCCGGTGCGGTGCTGGCGCGGGTTGCAGCAAGCCACATCCGGGTCGGCACGTACCAGTTCTTTGCCGCGCGACGCGATGCGGCGGGGTTGCGGGCGCTTTTGGACTACACCATCGCGCGGCACGATCCGGGGGTCGATGCACTGGGACTGTTCGATGCGGTGATGGCGCGCCAGTGTCGGCTGATCGCGCAGTGGATGGGGCTCGGCTTCATCCACGGGGTGATGAACACCGACAACATGGCGATGTCGGGCGAAACCATCGACTATGGCCCCTGCGCCTTCATGGACGCCTATGCGCCGGACACTGTTTTTTCGTCGATTGACAGGCAGGGGCGTTATTCCTATGCCAACCAGCCGCTTATCCTGGGCTGGAATCTGGCGCGGCTGGCGGAGACGTTGCTGCCGTTCTTCGATGCGGACGGCGAACGGGCGGTCGCGGTGGCCAATGACCGGCTGGACCGGATCGCGCCGCAGTATCAGGCCGAATGGCTGGCGGTCATGCGGCGCAAGCTGGCGCTGGAGGGCGAGGACGCCGGGGATCAGGCATTGATCGACGATCTTCTGGCGGCGATGGAGGCGGTTGGCGCGGACTGGACGCTGACCTTCCGGCGGTTGGGAACGGCCGCGCTGGATGCGGGGCTGGCGGCGGCGCTGACCCATTGGATGCCGCGCTGGCAGGCGCGACGCCGCGCAGACTGGTCCGAGGCGATGACCCGCGCGAACCCGGCGATCATACCGCGCAATCATCTGGTGGAACAGGCGCTGACTGCGGCAACCTCCGGTGACATGACGCCCTTCCATGCGCTTCTGGCGGCGGTGACCGACCCGTTCGCTACGCTTGCGGGGCGCGAGAAGTACGGGATGCCCGCGCCGGACGACCTTCCGCCACACGTCACCTATTGCGGGACGTAAGCCGCGCCGAAGGATAATTTTCGCCGGATCGCCGCCCGTGGTTGACTTGGCCGCATTCTGGCGGAACGGTTCGGCAGGCTGCGAGGGGATGTCATGGCGGACACACGTTTTCTGGATCATCTGCGCGAAACCTTGGCGGGGATCGACGCCGAGGGCTTGACCAAACGCGAGCGGCTGATCGACGGGGCGCAGGGCGCGCATGTGACGGTCGGCGGGCGGCGGATGGTGAACCTGTGCGCCAACAACTATCTCGGCCTCGCCGATGACCCGCGGCTGATCGCGGCGGCGAAGGCCGCGATGGACGGGCACGGGTTCGGCATGGCTTCTGTGCGGTTCATCTGCGGCACGCAAGACCTGCACCGGGCGCTGGAGGTGCGGCTGGCGCAGTTTCTGGGAATGGAGGATGCGATCCTGTTCGGGTCGTGCTTCGATGCCAACGGCGGGCTGTTCGAACCGCTGCTGGGGCCGGAAGACGCGGTGATCTCGGACAGTCTGAACCATGCCTCGATCATCGACGGGGTGCGGCTGTGCAAGGCCAAGCGCTACCGCTTCACCAACGGCGACATGATCGACCTCGAGGTACAGCTTGCCACGGCGGTGAAGGAGGGCGCGCGGTTCATCCTGATTGCCACGGACGGCGTGTTTTCGATGGATGGGTATCTGGCAAACCTGCCGATGATCGTGGCGCTGGCCGAGAAGTACGGCGCGATGGTGATGGTGGACGACTGTCACGCGACCGGATTCATGGGCCCGAAGGGCGCGGGAACACCGGCGCACGCGGGGGTGTCGGTCGACATTCTGACGGGCACGCTGGGCAAGGCGCTGGGTGGTGCGCTGGGGGGGTATGTGGCGGCCTCGCAGCCGGTGGTGGACCTGTTGCGGCAGCGGGCGCGGCCGTATCTGTTCTCCAACGCGCTGCCGCCGGCGGTGGTGGGCGCGGCGCTGGCGGCGCTCGGCATCATCGAAGGCGCGGATGACTTGCGCGACCGGCTGTTCCACAACGCGGCCTACTGGCGCGACGGGCTGGAGGCGATGGGGTTCCGCGTGCTGCCGGGCGAACATCCGATCATCCCGGTCATGCTGGGCGAGGCGCCGATGGCGCAGAAGTTCGCGGCGGCGCTGGATGCGCGCGGGGTGATGGTGTCGGCCTTCTTCTATCCCGTGGTGCCGCGCAACGGCGCGCGAATCCGCACCCAGATGAACGCGGCGCTGACAACAGACGATCTCGATTTCGCGCTGGAGGCGTTCGGCGCGGCGGGCAAGGAAGTGAGGGCGTTGCGGTGAAGGCACTGGTCAAGGCGAAGGCAGAGGTCGGGCTGTGGATGGAGGACCGGGCGGTGCCCGACATCGGGCCGGAGGATGTGCTGATCCGGGTGAACAAGACCGGCATCTGCGGGACCGACATCCACATCTGGAACTGGGACGACTGGGCGCAGCGGACTGTGCCGGTGCCACTGGTGACAGGGCACGAGTTTGCCGGGGTGATCGAGGCGGTGGGCGCGCAGGTGACGGGGCTTTCGGTGGGGCAACGATGCTCGGGCGAGGGGCACTTGATCGGCAAGCTTTCGCGCCAGTCGCGCGCGGGAAAATTCCATCTGGACCCGGCGACGCGGGGCATCGGGGTGAATGAACCCGGGGCATTCGCCGAATATCTTCGGCTTCCTGCCTTCAACGTGGTGGCCTTGCCCGATGCGATCGATGACGAGATCGGGGCGATTCTCGATCCATTGGGCAATGCCGTGCATACCGCGCTGTCGTTCGATCTGATCGGAGAGGATGTTCTGATCACCGGGGCCGGGCCCATCGGCATCATGGCGGCGGCGGTGGCGCGGCATGTCGGCGCGCGGCATGTGGTGATCACCGATGTGA
>JAIYDJ010000087.1 GCA_027487575.1 Rhodobacter sp.
GCCTGCGGGCATTACTGCGGCACTTTCCTGCAACCGTTTCTGGACATTCCGCCCACAGGGCATCTGGCCGCCTTCCGCTATCATGAATTCTACCGGATCGAAGAAGGGCGCGTGGCCGAGGTTCAGGCGGTCTGGGACATTCCCGAACTGATGATGCTGGCCGGGGTCTGGCCGATGGCCCCCGGTCTGGGCGCGCAGGTGCGGGCCTTCGGGCCGATGACGCAGGACGGTCTGGCGGACCATGCGCCGGGACGGGCGGCGGTTGACCTTGTGACCGACATGCTGGCGCACATGACCCGCCACCCGTCGCAGGGCGGCCCCGAGGTCATGCAGATGGCGCGGTTCTGGCATCCGCGCTGCAACTGGTACGGCCCGGCGGGCATCGGTACGGCGCGCGGCATCGCAGGGTTTCGGCGCTGGCACCAGATGGCGTTCCTGACGGCCTTTCCCGACCGGGGGCAGGACACAACCGGCACGACGCACCACTTTTTTGGCGCGGGGAATTATGCAGCGGTGACAGGCTGGCCCAACATGGCGATGACGCTGATCGGGGGCAACTGGCTGGGCCTTCCGGCGACGGGCGCGCGGATCACGCTGCGCAGTCTGGATTTCTGGCGGCTGGAGGCGGGGCTCATCCGCGAGAACTGGGTGCTGGTTGACCTGCTGGAGGCACATCGCCAGATTGGAACCGACCCGCTTGCGCGCATGCGGCAGATGAACCGCGCCCGATCGGGGTTCGATCCTGACACCGGAAAGGCGCTGCTATGATCGACCTGCCCAGAACCCCGTCCTTCCGTCTGGACGGCAAGCGCGCGCTGGTCACCGGGGCCTCTTCGGGGATCGGGCTGGGGGCGGCGGTGGCATTGGCCGGGGCCGGGGCGGACGTCTGGCTGGTGGCGCGGCGCGAGGCGGAACTGCAGGCGGCACGCGATGCGATCCGCGCGACCGGCGCGCAGGCCCATGCGCAGGTGGCCGACATCACCGATCTGGAGGCCATCGCCGGCCTGACGCGCGAAGGACCGTACGATGTGCTGGTGAACGCGGCGGGCCTTGCGCGGCATTCGCCCGCGCTTGACACATCGGCGGCCGATTACGACGCCGCGATGGCCCTGAACCTGCGCGCGGCCTATTTCCTGACGCGCGAGGTGGCGCGCGGGCTGATCGCCGCCGGACGGCCGGGCAGCCTGATCAACATCTCGTCGCAGATGGGCCATGTGGCCGGGCCGGACCGCGCGGTCTATGCCGCGACGAAACACGGGCTGGAAGGGATGACCAAGGCCATGGCGATCGAATGGGGCCCGCACGGCATCCGGGTGAACACGCTGTGCCCGACCTTCATCCGCACGCCGCTGGCTGAACAGACCCTGTCCAACCCCGAACGCCGGGCGTGGATTCTGTCGAAGATCAAGCTGGGCCGGGTCGGGGAAGTGACCGACATCATGGGGCCGGTGGTGTTTCTCGCCTCCGACGCCTCGGCCTTGATGACCGGGGCGGCCCTGCTGATCGACGGCGGCTGGACGGCGGAGTAGCGGATGGCGGAGTAGCGGATGGCGAACGACAAGGTCACTTCGGCGCAGGTCGCGGCGCTGGCGGGGGTCAGCCAGTCCGCCGTCAGCCGGGTGTTCACGCCGGGGGCCAGCGCCTCGAAGAAGACGGTGGAACGGGTGCGCGCGGCGGCGCTGGAACTGGGGTACCGGCCCAACGCACTGGCGCGCGGGCTGATCACCGGGCGCACCCGCATCATCGGGCTGGTGGTCGCCTATCTGGACAACCAGTTCTACCCGGTCGCGCTGGAACTGCTGTCTCGGGCGCTGCAGGAACGCGGCTATCACATCCTGATGTTCATGGCGGGCAACACCACCGACAAGATCGCCGAAGTGGTGGGCGAGTTGATGGATTATCAGGTTGACGGCATCATCACGGCGTCGGTCGCCATGTCGAACGACCTGACCACGCGCTGTGCTGCAGCGGGCATTCCGGTCGTGATGTTCAACCGCGGGCAGGATGACGCCCGGCTGTCCGAAGTCACGTCGGACAACGTGGCAGGCGGGCGGCGGGCGGCGGAATTCCTGCTGGCGGGCGGGCATCGCCGGATCGCGCATGTGATGGGCTGGCAGGGGTCGTCCACGGGGCGCGACCGAGCGGCCGGCTTTTCGCAGGCGATGCGGGCGGCAGGCGTGGCCCCGGTTGCGATGATCGACGGGATGTACAACCGCGAAACGGCGGCGTCGGTGGCGCGCGATCTGTTCAGTGGCCCTGACCGCCCCGATGCGGTGTTTGTCGGCAATGACCACATGGCCTTTGCCGTTATGGATGTGCTGCGGTTCGAACTGGGTCTTTCCCTGCCCGGCGACGTTTCGGTCGTGGGCTATGACGATGTGCCGCTGGCGTCCTGGCCCGCCTATGACCTGACCACGATCCGCCAGCCCGTGCGGCGCATGGTCGATGCCACGGTCGACGCCCTGATGGCGCAGATCGAAGGCGACGGAATGCCCCGAAAGCTGCAGATCGATGGTTCCCTGATCATTCGCAAGTCGGCGCGGACGCCCTAGACCGGGTTTTTGCAAACGAATGCAAGAAGGGGCTTGCACGAATCAGGTTTCAGTCAAATGGTAAGTGCAATCGAATGCAACATCCGGATGACAGGGGATCGAATGGCCGAGATCGAACTTCGATCCGTGTCGAAACGGTGGGGCAGCTTTGTCGGCCTGCAAGATTTCACGCTGACGATTCCCGACCGCGAGTTTCTGGTGCTGCTGGGTCCTTCGGGGTGTGGCAAGACCACGACGATGCGGATGATCGCCGGACTGGAAGAGGTGTCCGAAGGCGACATCCTGATCGGCGGACGCCGCGTCAACGATCTGGACCCGAAGGACCGCGACATCGCCATGGTGTTCCAGTCCTACGCGCTTTACCCCAACATGAACGTCTATGAAAACATCCGCTTCCCGCTGAAGGTCCGCAAGGTGGCGGCGTCTGAACATGACGCGCGGGTGCGGCGGGCCAGTGCGATGGTCGAACTCGACGATTTCCTGCACCGCAAACCCAGCGAACTGTCGGGCGGGCAGCGCCAGCGCGTCGCCCTTGCGCGCGCCATCGTCCGCCAGCCGTCGGTGTTCCTGATGGACGAACCGCTGTCGAACCTCGACGCCAAGCTGCGGGTCAGTACCCGCGCGCAGATCAAGAACCTGTCGCACGAATTGAAGGTGACCACGATCTACGTCACCCACGACCAGATCGAGGCGATGACGCTGGCCGACCGTGTGGTGGTGATGCGCAAGGGCATCGTGCAGCAGGTCGGCAGCCCGACCGAAATCTACGACCGCCCCGCCAACACCTTCGTTGCGGGTTTCATCGGCACACCGGCCATGAACCTTGTGCCCGGCACCCTGACCGCAGGCCGCTTTACCGCCGAACATGTGCAGATCGACGGGCTGTCCGGGCCGGACGGCGCGATGACGCTGGGGTTCCGGGCCGAGGATGCCCGCGTCGCCGAAGCGGGCCAGATCAGCGCCCCGGTCTACACGATGGAACTGCTGGGCGATGCCACGATGGTCGCCGTCCGCGCGGGCGGTGCGCTGGTGTCGGTCAAGGCGCACAAGGATTACCGCATCGACATCGGCGCCCCCGTCCACATCGCCGTGCCAGCCTCTGCCTGCCACCTGTTCCACACCGAAACAGGCACCCGCCTGACCTGAGCCATAACCAAAGGGCGCGGCCCACGCGACCCGCAACACGGGAGACTGTCCATGTACCTTCGCAAACTCGCCCTCGCCGGGGTCTTCGCCCTGATGGGCACAACGGCGATGGCCGCCTGCGCCTTCGAGAACACCACCCCGCTGAAATCCCTCACCGCCGGTTTCGAGGCGTGGAAATCGGCAACCGGCGCGATGGCCGAATGCGGCAACTTCACCGCCGAACTCGACCAGGAATTCGCGACCAAGCAGGCCGCCGCCTTCGGCGCGTCGCCGTCGCTGTATCACATCGGCGGTGTGGCCAACGAAACCGTCGTGCCTCTGATCAACGGTGGCCTGATCCGCCCGCTGGACGATCTTGTCGCGAAATACGGCGCGAACCTGCAGCCGAACCAGCTGATCAAGGTCGACGGCAAGATCATGGCCATCGCGATGATGGTGAACACCCAGCACCTGATGTACCGCGAGGACATCTTCACCGAACTGGGTCTTGCGGTGCCCACCACCTACGCCGAGGTTCTGACCGCCGCCGAGGCGATCAAGGCGTCGGGCAAGGTCGAATATCCGCTGGGCGGCACCTTCAAGGCGGGCTGGAACCTCGGCGAGGAATTCGTGAACATGTACATGGGTCTGAACCCGGTCATGGTGAACGCCGACGGCACGCCCGCCATCAACAACGAGGCCGGCATCCAGACACTGGAGATGCTCAAGGCGCTGACCGCCTACATGCACCCGGAGTACCTGACCTCCGACAGCACCTTCGTCCAGCAGCAGTTCCAGCAGGGCAAGATCGCCATGGCCAACCTCTGGGCCAGCCGGGGCGGCGCGATGGATGATCCCGCCGAAAGCCAGGTCGTCGGCAAGATCAACGGTGCCGCCGCACCGGCCGCCGTTGCAGGCGGCGCACCGGCCACCACGCTGTGGTGGGACGGCATCGTGATCGCCGCCAACATCACCGACGCCGAGGCCGAAGCCGCGTTCCAGGTGGCGCTGGAAGGCATCGACACCGAAATGGTCACCGCCCACAGCGACGACGCGATCTGGCTGATCCCGGGCTACACGCCGGGCCGTCTTGCCGGGGGTGCCATCGCCACCGCAACGGCAACGCCTTCCGCACCGTCCTATCCGTCGACCACGACGCAGGGCCTGATGCACGGCGCGCTGGGCAACCAGCTTCAGGCCTTCTTCACCGGCGAGAAATCGGCGGCAGACACGCTGGCGGCGGTCGAGGCGGACTACACCGCCGCCGCCAAGGAAGCGGGCGTGCTGAAGTAACAATCCCCTGCCGGGGGTGGCACCCGCCACCCCCGTCTTTCCCCGGAGCCGCCATGAAAACCCGCACCTTCGCCGCCTTCGTGGCCCCGTCCCTGGTGATGATGCTGATCTTCATCGCAGCGCCCCTGCTGTATGTCTTCGGCCAAAGCTTCTACCTGACGACCCCGGTGACCGAACAGATGACGGTCGAAACCTGCACACCCGGTTTTCTGACACAGAACTGCACGCAGGAAACCAAATCCCTTCCCAAACTCGACGAGGCGGGCCGCATCGTCACCCAGACGCAGTTCGTGGGCTTCGGTTCGTACCGGGCGATCATCGAACCCGCCAAGGCCTGGGCCGCAATCAGCACGTTCGACTACCGCGCGCTGATGGCCATCGACTTCTGGCGCGCCCTGCGCTTCACCCTGATGTTCACCTTCGTCACGCTGCCGCTGGTGCTGCTGGTCGGTCTGGGGGTGGCGCTGGCGGTCAACAACACCGCGCGGACGCTGCGCGGTCCGGTGATCTTCGTCTCGCTTTTGCCGTTCATCATCACGCCGGTGATCGGGGCGCTGGCGATCCGCTGGCTGTTCGTGTCCGACGGGCTGTTGAACAACGGGCTGGAATGGATGCTGGGCCATCCGGTCTCGATGTTCTCGCAGGGCTGGACGATCGAGATCCTGATGATGTTCTACCGCGTCTGGCACGTCGCGCCCTTCGCCTTCATCATCCTTTATGCGGGCCTTCAGACCCTGAACCACGACGCGCTCGAGGCCGCGATGATCGACGGCGCCTCGCGCTGGCAGCGGCTGCGCTATGTGATCGTGCCGCATCTGATGCCCCTGATCATCTTCGTGACGCTGATCCACCTGATGGATGCCTACCGGGTGTTCGACGAGGTTGTGGGCTTCCGGGCCGAGGCGCATGTGATCTCGCTGCAATACCTGACCTATGATTTCCTGATCCCCGACAGCACCGGCAACCGTTCGATCAGCCGCGCCGCCGCCTCGTCGATGCTGACGATGGTGGGAATCCTGATCCTGCTGATCCCGCTCCTGCGCCGGACCTGGGCGCAACACCGGGGGTCACGCTGATGTCGGGTCCAAAGGCGCTGCGCCAGTCCTTCGGCCTGCAACTCGGGTCCGGCCTGTTCCTGGGGCTGTGGTGCCTGATCGCTGCCTTCCCGATCGTCTGGATCATGGTGATGAGCGTGAAGGCCCCGATCGACGCCTTCGCCACCAATCCGGCCGACGTGCTGATCGGCCCGGCGACGCTGGCCGCCGGAAAGGGCCTCAGCCTGCCGGACCTGCTGTTCATCGCGGTCTTCCTCGCGCTGACGGTCCGGGGGGCCACCAGACTTCTGCCGCGCATGGTGGCCGGACTGGGCCGCCCGCTGATCGGCTGGGTCGTCGGAACCGCAGCCTTCGTCCTGCTCTGGCTGGCGGCAGCGGTCTGGATCATGGGGCCGCTCCTGCGGATCGACACCGGGCTCGGCATCACGCCGCTGATCGGCTTCACCACCGAACATTACCGCACCGTCTGGGTCGAACGCGCCTTCTGGGAAAACTTCGTGAACTCGGTCTACGTCACGCTGGGCGTCACCGTGGTCTCCCTGACCGTCGGCACCTTTGCTGGCTACGCGCTCAGCCGCGCGGGCAGCACGCTCGCCTTCGGCATCCTGATCGCGGCGCTGGTGTTCCGCGCCCTGCCGCATTCGGTGCTGGTCACGGGGTACCTGCCGTTTTTCATCACATCGTCCGAATGGCTTGCGCCCGTTCTGGGCGACAACGCCCCCACCCTTTACGGCCAGCCTCTGGCGGTCATCGCCGTGCTGGTGGCGATCAACCAGCCCTTCACCATCTGGATGCTCCGCAGCTTCTTCCAGTCGATCCCGTCGGAACTTGACGAGGCCGCCCGCGTCGACGGCTGCACCCATTTTCAGGCCTTCCGCTGGGTCATCATGCCGGTGATGTGGCCCGGCGTCATCACCACCGGCCTGTTCAGCTTCCTTCTGGGCTACAACGACTACCTCGTGACCTCGCTTCTGCTCGATGCCTCGAACCAGACCATGGTCCCCGCCATCGCCAGCTTCTTCAACCGCGAAACCACGACGACGGATCAGGTCCTCGCCGTCGCCGCCGCCGTCTCGATCACGGCACCGCTCTTCCTTCTGGTGATGGTGTTCCAGCGCCAGATCGTCTCGGGCCTCACCGCGGGGGCGGTCAAGGGATGACCCCTTCCCCCTTCCGGCACCCCGCGTTCCGCCACCTGCCGCGCGACGGCCTGATCCGGGCTTATGGCCCGCTTCATTTTTCGTCCAAAAATATCCCGGGGGGCGCGGGGGGCCGGCCCCCCGTCTTCCGCCCAACAAGAAAGACCACCCGATGAAAGGCTCACGCCCCGAACAAGCCGTGCTGACCAAGCACACCGACATGTCGAAAACCGACGCCACCCGCGCGGTGATCGAAGGCATGGTCGACGGATTGAACGACCACCGCATCGCCGACATCGGCGAATTCTTTGCCGCCAGTTTCAACTGGTTCGGCAACCAGGGCTGCGGCACCAAGCATGGTCTGCAGCAGTTTCAGGACAACTGGCAGAAACCCTTCCAGGCCGCCTTCAAGGACAAGGTCTGCGTCGACGAGGCCCGGCTTTACATGGGCGAATGGGCGGCCGCCTTCGGCCGGCAGGAGGCGACGCATGTCGGCGAGTTCATGGGGATCGCCCCCACCGGAAAGCGGGTCGAAATCCGGTATATGGACTTCTGGAAGGTCGTCGACGGCCGGATCACCGACAATTGGGTGATGGTCGATTTTCCCCATGTCATGGCGCAGCTCGGGGTGGACGCCTTCGGCGGCCATGGCTGGGAAGCCTATGACCGGGGCGAGAAGACCCCGCCCAAACCCTGACGGGCGGGCGGGGTCACGCCCCGCCCGACCCACACGCGCAGGGCGGGGTTCGCCCCCCCGCCACCCCTTGCCGGAGACCATCATGCCGATCACCCACCTCAAACGCGGCAAACCCGAGGCCGAACGTGCCGAAGATGACGCCGCCGTCCGCGCCACCGTCGAAGGCGTGCTGGCCGACATCACCGCGCGGGGCGACGCCGCCGTGCGCGACCTGTCGATCAGGTTCGACCGCTACGACCCGCCCGCCTTCCGCCTGACGCTGTCCGAGATCGAGGCCGCGATGGCCCGCGTCGCCCCGCGCGACATGGAGGACATCCGCTTTGCCCAGACCCAGATCCGCACCTTTGCCATGGCCCAGCGCGCCAGCATGACGGATATCGAGGTTGAAACCCTGCCCGGTGTCATCCTCGGCCACCGCAACATCCCGGTGCAGTCCGTGGGCTGCTATGTGCCCGGCGGCAAGTTCCCCATGGTCGCCTCGGCCCACATGTCCGTCCTGACCGCCGCCGTCGCGGGCGTCCCCCGCATCGCGGCCTCTGCCCCTCCGGTGAACGGCGAACCCCATCCCGCCATCGTCGCGGCCATGCACCTTGGCGGCGCGCATGAAATCTACGTCCTCGGCGGCATGCAGGCCGTCGGCGCCATGGCCATCGGCACCGAAACGATCCGGCCCGTCGACATGATCGTCGGCCCCGGCAACGCCTATGTGGCCGAGGCCAAGCGCCAGCTTTACGGCCGCGTCGGCATCGACCTGTTCGCCGGGCCCACTGAAACCATGGTGATCGCGGACGACACCGTGGATGCCGAGATGTGCGCGACCGATCTTCTGGGACAGGCGGAACACGGCTACAACTCTCCCGCCTGCCTGATCACCACCCGCCGCAAGCTGGCCGAAGACACTATGACCGAAATCGACCGCCTGCTGCTGATCCTGCCCACCGCCGCCACCGCCGCCGTCTCGTGGCGCGACTACGGCGAGGTGATCGTCTGCGATACGCATGACGAAATGTTGCAGCTTGCCAACGAGATGGCCTACGAACACGTGCAGGTGATGACCGACCGCGACGATTGGTACCTGTCCCACATGCACAGCTACGGTGCGCTGTTCCTTGGCCCGCGCACCAACGTGGCCAACGGCGACAAGGTCATCGGCACCAACCACACGCTGCCCACACGGCGGGCGGGGCGATATACCGGCGGGCTTTGGGTCGGCAAGTTCCTGAAGACCCACAGCTATCAGCGCGTCACCACGGACGCCGCCGCCACGATGATCGGGGAATACGGCAGCCGGCTGTGCATGCTGGAAGGATTCGTGGGCCATGCCGAACAATGCAACATCCGCGTCCGCCGCTATGGCGGGCGCAACATCCCCTACGGAGTGGCCGCAGAATGAAAGGCTTCGACGCGAAATTCCGCGACTTCCCGGACTACATCCTCGGGATCACCAAGGAGATCTGGGAGGATCGCGGCATCGCCACGCTGCACCGCTACTACGCACCACAGATCGTGGTGCGCTCGCCCGCGTCGGTGGTCGTGGGCAACGACCGCGTCATCGGGGCCACCATGGCGACGCTGGCCGAGTTTCCCGACCGAACCCTGCTGGGCGAGGATGTGATCTGGTGCGGAACACCCGAGGACGGAATGTTGTCGTCCCACCGCCTGCTGTCCACCGCCACCCATGGCGCCGACGGGGCCTACGGCCGGGCCACGGGCAAGCGGCTGACCTACCGGATCATCGCCGACTGCCATGCGCGCAACAACCAGATCGACGATGAATGGCTGATCCGGGACCAGGGCGCCATCGTGCGGCAGATGGGGTGGGACCCGCGCGACTTTGCCCGCGACCAGATCGCCCGCGAGGGCGGGCCAGAGGCTTGCCCCCGTCCGCTGACCCCGGAAACCGACCTGCCCGGACCCTACAAGGGGCACGGCAACGACAACGCCTGGGGCGCTCAGGCGGCCGATCTTCTGACCCGCATCATGGCGGCCGATTTCGCCGCCATTCCCGCCACCTACGACCGCGCGGCGCACCTGGAATATCCGGGGGGCGTCACCGCGCATGGGCCGGGCGAGGCGGACCGGTTCTGGATGTCGCTGCGCGCCGCCTTCCCTGCCGCGGTCTTTGCCATCCACCACACCATCGGGCGCGACGACCCGATGATGCCCCCCCGCGCCGCTGTCCGGTGGAGCCTGTGGGGCAAACATGACGGCTGGGGTGCGTTCGGTCCGCCGACCGGCGCGCCGGTCCATGTCCTGGGCATCACCCATGTCGAATGGGGCCCGTGGGGCCTGCGCCGCGAATTCACCCTGATCGACGAAACCGCGGTCTGGAAACAGATCCTGCTGCACCGAGGTGCCCTATGACCCCGCCTGCCCTGTCCCTGTCCACCTTGCCCACCCTCTCGCAGTCCGAAATGGAAACCCGCATCGTCCGCTATGGCGATCTGCGCCCCTGCAAGACCGCCTTCATCGACGCCCATACCCCCGGCAGTGACCGCAAGGAGAATTTCACCATCAGCGGCGGCGGCGTGTCGGAAAGCCCGGATCAGCATGTCCACATCGTCGACACCCCCGGCTTCAACATCGGCGCGGCAGGCCAGCCTCCGGGGTGCCGGAACAGCCTGCACACCCACCGCACGGCGGAAGTGTTCTTTGTCCTGAAAGGCCGCTGGCGGTTCTTCTGGGGCCGCTGGGGCACGGCGGGCGAATTCGTGGCCGAAGAGGGCGACATCTTCAACATCCCCACCGGCATCTTCCGCGCGTTCGAGAACATCGGCACCGATTACGGAATGATCATGGCCATCCTCGGCGGCGATGATGCCGGGGGTGGGGTGGTCTGGGCCCCGCAGGTCATCACCGATGCCAAGGATTACGGTCTGATCCTCGGCCGCAACGGCAAGCTTTATGACAGCAAGAAAGGCCAGAGCCTGCCGGAAGGCATCGCGCCCATGCCTCTGTTGACCGACGAGGAACTGCGCGCCTTCCCCGAACCGACCACTGCCGATGTGATCCCCAACCACGTCGCCCGCTATTGGGATCTGATGGCGTTGTCCGACCGCCAGCCGGCCAAGGTCATCGGGGCCGCCGGAAAACTGCGCGACCGTCCGGGATTCGAGGTGGAGTTCCTGTCGCGCAACTCGATCCCCGACACTCCGTACACCTGCGCCCGCCACGAGGTGCTGATGCCAATGCGCGCCCACTGGCGGCTGACCTGGGGCGGTGGCACGACCGTGCTGAACCCCGGCGACACGGCAGCGATCCCGCCGGGTCTGGAACACAGCCTTGCGCCCTCGATGACCGGAGAGTGCAGCCTTTACCGCGTCGTGGCCACCGACGATCCGGCAGGCCCGACGGGGCATCTGCTATGATGGTGCGTGTCGGGACCGAATTCCGACGGATATCTGACGCGAGCCCGACGCCGATCCGACAGGAGGTTTCATGACCCTGCTTGCCACCCATGTCGGCTCGTTGCCCCGCTCGCAGGCGGTGGTCGATCACCTGTTCGCTCGCGAAAGGGGCGAAGATCACGACCCCGCAGCCTTCGACGAATGCATGACCGAGGCCGTGTCCGAGGTGGTGCGCCGCCAGGTGGCGGCGGGCATCGACATCGTAAGTGACGGTGAAACCTCGAAGATCAGCTATGCGACCTATGTGAAGGACCGCTACACCGGGTTTTCCGGCGACAGCCCCCGCAACGCCCCCGCCGATCTGAAGATGTTCCCGACCTTCCTCGACCGTCTTGCGCGCGAGGGCGGCACCCCCAAATATGCCCGCCCGCAATGCACAGGCCCGGTGGCCAGCAGGGGGCAGGGCGAATTGCAAAAAGATATCAACAACCTGAAGGCCGCCATGGCCGAACACGGCGCGCCCCGCGGCTTCATGAACGCAGCCTCGCCGGGGGTCATCAGCCTGTTCCTGCAGAACGCCCACTACCCCACCCGCGAGGATTACCTGCAGGCGCTGGCGGATGCGATGCGCGACGAATACCGCACCATCCTGGACGCCGGTCTGGACCTGCAACTTGACTGCCCCGATCTGGCGCTGAGCCGCCACATGCTGTTCAACCATCTGACGGACAATGAGTTTCTGGCTGTCGCCGACAACCATGTTCAGGCGCTGCGCCACGCCTTGCACGGCCTGCCGCAGGACCGCATCCGGCTGCACATCTGCTGGGGCAACTACGAAGGCCCGCATGTCTGCGACATCGACATGGCACTGGTGTTTCCGCTGCTGATGTCCGTCCCCGCCCGCTATGTCCTGTTCGAAACGGCAAACCCGCGCCACGGCCACGAATGGACCGTGTTCCGCGACCGCAAGGCGCAGATACCCGACGATAAAATCCTGGTGCCCGGAGCGGTGGACACCACGACGAACTTTGTAGAACACCCCGATCTGGTGGCGCAGCGGTTGCACCGCTTCACGGAAATCGTCGGGCGCGACCGGGTGATCGCCGGTTCCGACTGTGGCTTTGGCACCTTCGCAGGCTTCGGCGCGGTGGACCCCGAAATTGCCTGGGCCAAGCTTGCCACGCTGAAAGAGGGCGCGCGCCGGGTGCCATGACACCGCTGGTCCTGATCCCCGGCATGATGTGCGACGCCCGGATGTGGGGCCTGACCGCCGACGCACTTCCACATGTCGTACACGCCCTGCCCATCGGGGCAGACAGCATCGACGCCCTTGCGACCGCCGTCCTGCATGGCGCTCCCCCGCGTTTTGCGCTGGCGGGCCTGTCGATGGGCGGCATCGTCGCGATGGAGGTGGTCCGGCAAGCGCCCGGCCGGGTGGACCGTCTGGCGCTGCTGGACACCAACCCGCTGGCCGAATCCCCCACGGTTCAGGCCCGCCGCACACCGCAGATCGCCCGGGTTCTGGCAGGGAATCTGGCCGCGGTGATCCGGGACGAGATGAAGCCCCTTTACCTTGCCGACACGCCGCATCGTGCTGAAATCCTTGATCTTTGCATGGACATGGCCCTGTCGCTCGGCCCCGGGGTGTTTGCCGATCAATCCCGCGCGCTGGCCACCCGCCCCGATCAGACGGCCTCACTGGCCGCCTACCCGGGCCCTGCGCTGGTGCTGATGGGCGAACAGGACCGCCTCTGCCCCCGGTCCCGCCATGACCTGATGCATGCCCTGATGCCACAATCGCGGCTGGTCGTGATCGACGGCGCAGGCCACCTGCCGACGCTGGAGAAACCCCTTGAAACCACGGCGGCCCTGCGCCGCTGGCTGGAGGAATGATGGACCCTACCCTGTTGGACGTGCTGCGCCGCGTCGATACTCCAACCGTGTGCAACGCCATCGAGGTGGTGCAGGGCAAGCGCGGCTTTTCAGATTTTACCCGTGGCACGATGGTGTGCACCGAACCGGGGCAGGTCATCGTGGGCTATGCCGTCACCGCACAGATCGCGGCGCTGGCCCCGCCCACCGAGCCGCCCGACGTCATCCGCGCCCGCCGGATGGACTATTACCGCGCGATGCACGATGCCCCGAAACCGTCGGTCGCGGTGATCGAGGATGTCGACCATCCCGGCTGCATCGGGGCCTTCTGGGGCGAGGTGAACACTTCGATCCACAAGGGATTCGGCATGTCGGGTGCCCTGACCAACGGCGTGGTGCGGGATCTCGGCGATCTGTCAGCGGGATTTCCCGTCGTTGCCGGCAGCATCGGGCCCAGCCATGGCTTTGTGCACGTCCGCAGCCTGGGTGGGCAGGTCAGCGTGTTCGGCCTGACGGTGGCGCAGGGCGATCTGATTCATGCGGACCGGCATGGTGCGCTGGTGATCCCGCCAGAGGTGCAGGCTGCCCTGCCGGTGGCGATCGCGCAAATGCAGGCGACGGAAAGGCTGGTGATCGACCCCGCCCGCGAGCCGGGCTTTGACTTTGCAAGGTTCGAACAGGCGTGGAATGCGTTTGAAAAGGCACGGACCTGAAGGCGCGCCGCGAGCAACGGCTTTCCCGCTGCATAGGCAATGGCATAGGGCATGCCCGGCCCCGGCGTTTCAGTCCGTCGACTGGCGGATCAGGAGTTCCGGCGAAATGGAAATCCGGGCCGCCGTAGTCTGCCGCCCATCCAGAACGTCAAGGATCAACTCTGCCGTGCGCGCGCCGATGTCGCGGGGGAAGGGGTTGATCGTCGTCAGGGACGGCACGGCGATCCCCGCAATCTCGTAGTCGCCGAACCCCGCGATCCAGAGCCTGCCCGGCACGTCGATGCCACGCCTTTGGCATTCGGTCAGCGCGCCGAACGCCGACAGGTCCGAAACGCAGATCACCGCCTGAGTGTCCGGCAACGTGTCCAGAAGATGTCCCATCGCCCCGGCCCCTTCGCGCATCGAGATCGGCGGCGGTCCGGCCGCGATCAGCCGGGTCGCGTCCAGCCCGTGCGCCTGCATGGCCGCGATGAACCCGACGCGACGGTCCGCGCCCCTGGTATCGCGCGTTGTGTCGCCCCCGATGAAGGCGATGCGGACCAGACCCTGCGCCACGAAATGATCGACCATGCCGCGCACGGCATCGGCATTGGAAAAGCCGATGACATGGCCGATCGGGTCTTCCGGCAGGTCCCAGGTTTCGATGACCGGAATGCCCGCGTTCTGCAAAAGCCGCCGGGCACGCGGGGTATGCCTGCCGCCGGTCACCACGATGGCCTCGGGGCGGCGGCGCAGGAACTGCTCGATCAGCCGTTCCTCCTCGACCATGTCATAGTCGGTGTAGCCCAGCAGAATCTGCAAGCCCCGCGCCTTCAGCCCTTCAGACAGACCGCGTACCGTTTCGGCGAAGTTGGCGTTGTTGATCGACGGGATGGTGACGGCGATGAAATCGGTTCTCTGCGACCGCAGGCTGGCCGCCGTGCTGTCGAACACATAGCCCAGATCGTCGGCGGCCTTCAGGATGGCATCCCTCGTGCTGCCACTGACCGAACTGTCGGTCTTGAAGGCGCGGCTGACCGTCATGGGCGACACCCCCGCAAGGCGGGCGACATCGGCCATCGTCGGGGACTTGCGGGCGCTGATCATCCCGCGTTGGTAGCGTCAGCGCGGGCAAAAATCCAGCGCAACCGCCAGCGGTCAGGCGGGGCCAAAGCTGTGTGCGGTCGTGACATGGTGGTGAATTCGCCCGGTGAAAAACCGCGAAAGGACGGCTTCGGTCGCGGCGCGGCCTTCCTTGCGGATCGGATGATCCAGAAAGGCATCGACGGTGGCGCGGTCCGGCCAGTCGATGGCAAGGATCAGCGGATACTCGGGTGCGCCCGCGTCACGGTCGTCGGCAAAGGTCACATGGATGGCCAGCGCGCCGGGAAAGCGGCGCCAGACCGGCAGGATTTCGGCAAGAACGGCAGCGCGGAAGGCTTCGGTCTGGCCGGGATGCACCTGACCCTCGAACAGCGCATAGCGGGTGATCATTCGAAACGCTCCTTCTGCGGTCCCTTGAAGAATTCCATCAGCGCAGCCTGATCCTCGCCACCCAGCCCGGCCGCCGTCAGCATCCGGTGGATTTCGGCACAAAGTGCTGTCAGCGGCATGGGCGTATGGGTCAGCCGGGCAAGGTCGGCCGCGCCGTTCAGGTCCTTGACCATGTTGTCGATCCGCCCGGTGCGGCGATAGTCGCGCGCGGCAAAGCGGGGCATGTATTCCTGCAGGATCGCGCTGTCGGCCCGGCCGCCCCGCAGGGCCTGCGGAATCATGGCGACCTCCACGCCCGCAGCCTCGGCCAGCGCCGTCGCCTCGGCCACGGCCAGAAAGCCAAGCCCGCACAGCACCTGATTGATCAGCTTGGTGGTCTGGCCCGCGCCGGGGCCGCCCATGCGGGTCTGGTTCGATGCGACCTTTGCAAGGATGCCTTGTGCTGCGGCCACCGCTGCGGGCGCACCACCCTGCATCAGGGTCAACTCGCCCGTCGCGGCCTTGGGAATGCCGCCCGACAGCGGGCTGTCCACCCATGAAAGGCCCATCGCCGCGGCATCGGCGGCCAGCGCCCGGGTCGCCTGCGGATCAATCGAGGACATGTCGATGACCAGTGTGCCCGGAGCCGCACCTTCGGCAACGCCGGCCGGACCGAAGACGGCGGCGCGTACGATATGGGGCGCGTTCAGCGAAAGGATGACGGCGGCCGCATGCCGTGCGGCCTCGGCGGCGGATGCGGCGGCTGTTGCCCCCAGCGCCACCAGAGGGGCGACCTTTGCGGGGTCGAGATCAAATACGGTCAGCCGCGTGCCGGTCGCCACCAGCCGCGCGCCGATGGCACCGCCCATCGCTCCGGCACCGATCAGGGCGATTGTGTCGGTCATGCGCAGGCTCCTTGCAGGCGGGTGGCGATGGCGTCGATCAGGGCAGGCAGCGGCTGGTCGATGTGGATGGTCAGCGCCTCTTCCGGCCCCGGCGGCTCCAGTGCCGCGAACTGGCTGTCCAGCAGGCTGGGCGGCATGTAGTGGCCGGTGCGCAAGGCCATCCGCCCGGCGATCAGGTCTCGGCTGCCCGACAAGTGGACAAACTGCAGCCGACCGCCCGCACCGGCCCGAAGCCGGTCGCGGTAGGCATGCCGCAGCGCCGAACAGCCGACGATCACCGGGGCTTGAGTGGCCAGCACGGCGGCAACCCGGTCAAGCCAGGGCCAGCGATCTTCATCGGTCAGGGGTTGGCCCGCCCGCATCTTTTCGACATTGGCCACCGGATGCAGATCATCGCCGTCGCGGTAGGGGATGCCAAGCCGCTGCGACAGCGCCTCGCCCACGCTGGACTTGCCGCAGCCCGACACCCCCATGATCACCAGCCGCAGGGTCACAGCGACGCCGTTATGCCGCCATCCACATACAGGATGTGCCCGTTGACAAAGCTTGCCGCGTCCGACGCGAGGAAGATGCAGGCCCCCTGCAGTTCCTCGACATTGCCCCAGCGACCGGCGGGAGTACGCTTTTCCAGCCAGGCCGAGAACGCCGGGTCCGCCACCAGCGCCGCATTCAGCGGCGTGTCGAAATAGCCGGGCGCGATGGCGTTGCAGTTCAGCCCGTACTTCGCCCAGTCGGTGGCCATGCCCTTGGTCAGGTTGCCGACCGCCCCCTTCGTGGCCGTATAGGGCGCGATGGAGGGGCGCGCGAGCGCGGTCTGCACGCTGGCGATGTTGATGATCCGGCCGCGTCCGCGTGCGATCATGTGGCGGGCGACCGCCTGTCCCACGTGGAACACCGATGCGACGTTGGTCTGCAGCAGCCTCTCAAACGCCTCGGGTGGAAAATCCTCAAGCGGGCCGCGGTGTTGCATGCCGGCGTTGTTCACCAGAATGTCGATGGGCTTGCCCTGCGCCTCGAAGCCATCGACGGCAGTGCGGACCGCAGCATGGTCGGTCGCATCGAAGATCAGCGTTTCGGACCCTTCGATCCGCGCCGCCGCAGCGGCCAGTTTGTCCGCGTCGCGCCCGTTCAGAACAACCTTTGCCCCGGCGGCCGCCAAACCCTGGGCCAGCGCGAAGCCGATCCCCTGCGAAGACCCCGTGATGAGCGCCCTGCGCCCCGTCAGATCGAAAAGCCGGTATTGCACAGCGGTTTCCTTTCACTTCACTCTCGACAACAGGCATGGCGCCTGTTTATGTTATCGTTAACATGCGGTGTCAAGACACCAGATTTGTCAACCGGGATCGGAACGACCATGACCAAACCCCATATCCTGCAAGTGGGCTCCTACCCGGACTGGGATCAGATTCCCCTGGATGCGGCATTCCAGATGCACCGATACTTCGACGCGCCCGACAAGGCGACCTTTTTGGCGACAGTCGGGCCGGATATCCGGGGAATCGCCACGCGGGGCGATCTGGGGGCCAATGCCGCGATGATCGCGGCCTGCCCGCGGCTGGAGGTGATCAGCGTCTACGGCGTGGGCTATGACGCGGTCGATCTGGTCGCGGCCCGGGCGCGCGGCATCCGGGTGACCAACACGCCCGATGTGCTGACCAACGATGTGGCCGATCTGGGGGTCGCGATGATGCTGATGCAGTCGCGCGGCATGATCGGCGCGGAAACCTGGGTGCGCGACGGGTCCTGGGCCGCAAAGGGGCAGTATCCGCTGCAACGCAAGGTCTGGGGTCAGCGGGCGGGCATTCTGGGCCTTGGCCGGATCGGGCTTGCGGTGGCGCGGCGTCTGGCGGCCTTTGACATGCAGATCGCCTATTCCGCATCGTCCCCCAAGGAAGCGGCAAAGGATTGGGAGTTCATCGCCGATCCGGTCGCACTGGCCGCGCGGTCGGATTTCCTGTTCGTGACGCTCGCGGCGTCGCCTGCCACGCGCCATATCGTGGGGGCTGCGGCCATCGCGGCGCTGGGGCCGCAGGGCATGCTGATCAACATCAGCCGGGCCGCGAACATCGACGAAGAGGCCCTTCTGACGGCGCTGGAAACCGGGGCGCTCGGCTCTGCCGCGCTGGATGTGTTCGAAGGCGAGCCAAAGCTGAACCCGCGCTTCCTGGCCCTGAAGAACGTGCTGTTGCAGCCCCATCACGCCAGCGGCACGTTCGAGACGCGGCAGGCGATGGGCAAACTGTTGCGCGACAACCTGACCGCGCATTTCGCGGGGCAACCCCTGCTGACGCCGGTCGCCTGATGCGGGCGATCGTCATTCATGCCGCAAAGGACCTGCGGATCGAGGATCGGCCCGACGAAACCCCCGGCCCCGGTCAGGTGCGCCTGCGGCTGGCAACGGGCGGGGTGTGCGGGTCGGACCTGCACTACTACAACCACGGCGGCTTTGGGGCGGTGCGGCTGCGCGAACCGATGATTCTGGGACACGAGGTTTCCGCCTATGTGGACGATCCGGGTGACACGGGGTTCCGGCGCGGACAACTGGTGGCGGTGTCGCCCAGCAGGCCCTGCGGAGCGTGCAAGTTCTGTCTGGAAGGCATGGCGAACCAGTGCCTGAACATGCGGTTCTACGGCAGCGCCATGCCCTTTCCGCATATCCAGGGGGCGTTCCGCGAGACTCTGGTGGCCGATGGCAGCCAGTGCGTCGATGCAACCGGATTGACCCCCGGTCAGGCCGCAATGGCCGAACCGCTGGCCGTGACGCTGCACGCCACGAAGCGCGCGGGCAACATGCTGGGCAAGAGGGTGCTGGTCACCGGATGCGGGCCGATCGGCGCGCTGTCGATCCTTGCCGCGCGGCGCGCCGGGGCGGCAGAGATCGTGGCGACCGACCTGTCGGATTTCACGTTGGCGCTGGCCCGGCGCGTGGGCGCTGACCGCACGATCAACACCGCCGCGACGCCCGGGGCGCTGGCGGAATATGGGGCGGACAAGGGCTATTTCGATGTGCTTTACGAATGCACCGGGGTGGCCGCAGCCCTTGCGGGGGGCATCGCAGCCTTGCGTCCGCGCGGGGTGATCCTGCAACTGGGGCTGGGCGGCGACATGACCCTTCCGATGATGGCCATCACCGCCAAGGAGCTGGACCTGCGCGGGTCGTTCCGGTTCCATCCGGAATTCGCGGTGGGCGTGGGTCTGATGCAACGGGGCCTGATCGACGTGACACCGCTGATCACCCATACGGTCGGTCTGGATCAGGCCGAAACCGCTTTCCGTCTGGCCAGCGACCGGTCGCAGGCGATGAAGGCGCAGATCGTCTTTTCGGCCTAGGGGATTGCCGTGGCACCAATGGCCGCAAGGGCCGCCTGCGCCACTTCGACATCCTGCGCGCCGGTTCCCGATCCGATGCCGATCCCGCCAAGCAGGACACCGCCCCGCCAGATCGGCAGTCCACCGGGCAGGCCGGTCATCGCCCCATCCGTTGCCGCCGCTATCGCGGGCCGGACGGCCTCGGACAGCGCATCCGAAGGCCTGCCCGTCGAGGCCGCCGTCTGCGCCTTCGCCCGTGCCGAGCGCATCGACAGCACTCGCGACCCTGCCATCCGCAGGACAGCGAGGTCGACGGCGGACGGATCGACGATCACGATGCATTGCGGCTGGCCCATCGCCTGTGCCGTGTCGGCGGCGGCCTGCAGCAGCGCCAGAAGGGCTCGGTCGGTAAGCCTTTCGGTCGGATGCGTGATGTGCATGAATGGCCTCTGGATTTGACGCGTGGAGTTGTTAACGATACCAACTAGGCGAAACAGAGGTGCCTGTCATGTCATTCTTTGAAATCCACGATCCGGCGTTCGCGGCCTTCGTTCTGGGAAACGCGCCCGTCAAGCGCCTTGCGACCGGATTCGACTGGGTCGAGGGGCCGGTCTGGTTCGGCGATATGGGGTGCCTGCTGTTTTCCGATATCCCCGGCAACCGGATATTGCGCTGGACGCCCGACGGAGTGACCACGTTCCGCAGCCCGTCGAACTATGCCAACGGCCACACCCGCGACCGGCAGGGCCGGTTGATCAGTTGTGAACACGGGACGCGGCGCGTAACCCGGACCGAATGGGACGGCACGATCACCACGCTGGCCGACGGGTATGACGGCAAGCCGCTGAACAGCCCGAACGATGTCGTGGCCACGGGCGACGGCAGCATCTGGTTCAGCGACCCGCATTATGGGATCATGACCGACTACGAAGGGTACAAGGCCCCGCAGGAACTGCCGTGTCAAGTCTATCGTGTGGCCCCTTCGGGCAAGGTCGCGGCCGTGATCCGGGACATGGCCTGTCCCAACGGATTGGCCTTCAGCCCCGATGAAAGCCGGCTCTACGTCGCGGACACCGGTCGGATGCACAGCGATGATCCGCAGTCGATCCGGGTTTATGACATGGTGGACGGATGGCCGGTCAACGGGCGGGTGTTTCACACCATCAGCCCCGGTTGCGCCGACGGGATCAGGGTGGATGCGGATGGCAACCTTTGGTCATCCGCCGCAGACGGGGTGCATTGCATCGCGCCCGACGGGCGACTGCTGGGCAAGATCCTTGTGCCGGAACTGGTGTCGAACCTGTGTTTCGGCGGGCGGGCCAAGCATCAGCTTTTCATCACCGCGACGACCAGCATCTATTCCGTGACCCTGAACAGGCGGGGCGTGCAGTGGCCATGACTGGATGATGTTCGGCAAGATCGGCCGGGCATGACGTTCCTTGCGCCGGGCTGGTGGCGCACCGAAATTCAGAAAAGTCAGCAGGACCCGGCCGCGCGCTGGAAGCGCCGGAAGGGACCTGTCCGGGCCTGTCCTGCCCGTCGCAACGGCCAGACCGGTGATCAATGTTATCGATAACTTTTTTTCTTGACAGAAGACGACCGCCAGATCATCGTTTGGCCAGATGCCGGTAAACCTGACGCAGATCAGATCGGACACGGCATCGCCCCGGGGAGGATCTGCCATGCCACCGTCAACCGACGGCCTGTCGTTCGACCGCATCGTGAAATCCTTCGGCGGCACGCAGGCGCTGAAAGGGGTTTCCCTGACGGTGGGCCGGGGCGAGATCGTGGCGCTTCTTGGTGAGAACGGGGCCGGAAAGTCCACCTTGATCAAGGTGCTGGGCGGCATCCATCGCCCTGACGAGGGAGACGTGCGGATTGACGGCGTGCCCTACATCCACGAGGCGGGCAAGACCGGGGGCCAGAAGGTGGCGTTCATCCATCAGGACCTTGGCCTGATCGAATGGATGAGCGTCGCGGAAAACATCGCGCTGGCGCTTGGCTATGTCCGGAGCGGCCGCCGGATCGACTGGGCCGGGACCGAAGCTGCCGCCGATGCGGCGCTGACCCTCGTCGAGGCGGATTTTCCCGCCACCGCGCGGGTTTCCAGCCTCACGCGCACGCAGAAATCCCTTGTGGCGATTGCCCGCGCGCTGGCGGCCAGCAGCGACTTTCTGGTGCTGGACGAACCGACCGCCAGCCTGCCCGCCGACGAGGTCGAGCGGCTGTTCGTGGCGCTGCGTCCGCTGAAGGCGCGCGGTGTCGGGATGATCTATGTCAGCCACCGGCTGGACGAGATATTCCGCATCGCCGACCGCGTCGCAGTGCTGCGCGATGGCCAGATGGTCGGCCTGCGCCCGATCGGCCAGACAACGCCCGAAGATCTGGTCAGCCTGATCGTTGGTCACAAGGCGCGCGAGATTGCCCGCCCCCCTGTGCTGGACGGCCCGGCCATCCTGAAGGTCGAAGGTCTGGCCACCCCGGCCGTCGGCCCTGTCAGCTTCGACATCCGGCGCGGTGAACTGCTGGGGCTGGCCGGGTTGCGCGGTGCGGGCCACGAGGATATCGGCCGTGCCCTGTTTGGTGCCATCCCCCATGCCGGGCGCGTCAGTCTGGATGGCCGCGCCCCCGACCTGAGATCCAGCCAGACAGCGATGCGGTCCGGGATCGGTCTGGTTGCGCGCGACCGGATCGGCGAAAGCGTGGCACCGGGGCTTGCGATCCGTGAAAACGCGTTCCTGAACCCTTCGGCCACGGGGCGCAGGATGCTTTCCCTGCTGTCATCGCGCCGCGAAGAGGCGATGGCCCATGAGATAGGAACCCGCGTCGGCCTGTCGCCCAACGATCCGACGCTGGCGATCGAGGCGCTGTCGGGCGGCAACCAGCAGAAGGTGGTGGTCGGGCGCTGGCTCGATTCCGGCCGCAGGTTGCTGATTACCGAAGACCCGACGGCAGGTGTCGATGTCGGGGCAAAGGCGGAGATCTATCACCTGCTGTATCAGGCGCTGGCCGGGGGCATGGGCGTTCTGGTCGTGTCCACCGATTTCGAGGAAATCGCCGCGATATGCCATCGCGCCATCGTCTTCAGCCGGGGTTTGCCCGTGGCCGAACTGACCGGCGCCGCCCTTTCCACAGAATCGCTGATCCAGGCCGCATCGGCCGGTGAAGCCGCATGAGGACCCGCCATGCCCGGAATTGAATCGAACGCCGTCGAACCGACCAAGGACGAACTGCGCGGCCTGTCGCCCGTTGGCAAGGCGCTGCGTCTGGCCCCGACCTATGGGCTGGTGATCCTGATGGTGGGCCTGATCGTGCTGTTCTCGCTTTTGCTGCCCAACACCTTTCCGACCGTGCTGAACCTGCGCTCGATCCTCAGCGACAAGGCGATCATCGCGCTTCTTGCGCTTGCGGCGATGATCCCGATGGTGGCGGGACGCATCGATCTGACCGTCGGCTACGGGATCGTGCTGTGGCACATCCTGGCGATCAGCCTGCAAACCCTTTACGGGTTTCCATGGCCGTTGGCCGTTGTCGTCGTGCTGGGCCTTGGGGTGATCACCGGTGCGCTGAACGGGTTGCTTGTCGAAGTGGCGCGGATCGACAGCTTCATCGCGACGCTGGGCACCGGGACGGTGCTGTATGCGCTGGCGCTTTGGCACACCGGCGGCCGCCAGATGGTGGGAAGCCTGCCGGACGCCTTTTACGCCATCAACGGGACCTTCGTCTTCGGACTGCCGATCACCGCCTACTACGTATTGGCCATCACGGTCGCGCTGTGGGTGATCCTCGATTACACCCCGACGGGCCGCTATCTGTATGCCATCGGCGCGAACCAGCGCGCGGCCGAGTTGAACGGCATCCCGACGCGGAAGTTCGTGATCGGGGCATTCGTGGCCTCGGGTGCGCTGACGGCACTTGCGGGGGTGCTTCTGGCCTCGAAGCTGCGGATCGGGCAGGCGTCGGTCGGACTGGAATTCCTGCTGCCGGCCCTTGTCGGGGCCTTCCTCGGCTCCACCACCATCAAGCCCGGCCGGGTCAACGTCTGGGGGACCATCGTCGGGGTGATGATCCTTGCGGTCGGCATATCGGGCATCCAGCAGTTCGGCGGCAGTTTCTGGGTGGAGCCGATGTTCAACGGAACCACGTTGCTGATCGCGATCGGCATCGCCGGATACGCGCAGCGGAAGAAGGGCGCGAAATCAAAATGATCAGCACAATCGGGAGGATACCATGCTGAAACGGACTCTTTTGAACGGACTGCTTGCGGGGACCCTTCTGGCCGCAACGGGGCTTGCGGCCTTTGCGCAGGACGCTTTCGACGGCCCGACAACCGGCCCGAAAGCGGTTGAGGGCAAGACCATTGTCGTGCTCGCCAGCGACATGAAGAACGGTGGCGTGCTGGGTGTCACCACCGGCATCGAAGAGGCCGCCGCCAAGATCGGCTGGACGGTCAAGGTGCTGGACGGTGCCGGTTCGGTGCAAAGCCGCTCGGCCGCTGTCGGGCAGGCGCTTGCGCTTGGCCGCGCTGGTCTGGTGATCAACGGGTTTGACGCCGCCGAACAGCAGGCGGCGCTGGAAGGAGTCACGGCGGCAGGCATCCCGATGGTATCGTGGCATTCCGGCCCGAAAATCGGCTGCGACGCGCCGGGCGGCATCTTTGCCAACGTCTCGACCGACGCGATGCAGGTGTCGGATGTGGCGGCGAAATGGGCGCTGGCCGATGCCGGTGGCAAACCGGGCGTGGTGATCTTTACCGACAGCACCTATCAGATCGCGATCGACAAGGCCGACCGGATGAAGAAGGCCATCGAAGAGGGCGGCGGCACGGTACTTGAGTATGTCGATACGCCGATTGCCGAAACCTCGACCCGGATGGGCCCGCTGACGACCACGCTGCTGCAGAAGTACGGTGCATCGTGGACGCATTCGCTGGCGATCAACGATCTGTATTTCGACTTCATGGGCCCGTCGCTGGCCGCAGCCGGAATCGACGGCAAGGGCGCACCGAAGGCCGGGTCGGCGGGTGACGGATCGGAAGCCGCGTTCCAGCGCATCCGCAGCGGCCAGTATCAGGCCGTGACGGTGGCGGAACCCCTGAACCTGCAGGGCTGGCAACTGGTGGACGAGTTGAACCGCGCCATTTCGGGCGAGGCCTGCTCGGGCTACATCACCGCCCCGGCGCTGGTGACCGAGGAAGGTCTGGCCAACACCACCGGCAATGCGTTCGACCCGGACAACGGCTATCGCGAGGCTTACGCGGCGATCTGGGGCAAGTAAGGCCGCGATCATCGGACGGGGGTGCCAGAGCGTCGCTTTGGCACCCCCTTGCCTGTTCGCCATCGCGCATCGCGGGGTAATTCTTCCGGCGGGCGGCCGACGCGGTTGCGCCGGCCCCTGACTGCCATGGCGGCGGTCTGCTGTTTCACCACATCGCTGCGGATGCCGTCGTGCGCCGTGCCCGCGCACCGGCCGGCTTGTTCAACCGGCAGAAACGCGCCAGATGACATCGCCCACGTCATCCGCCATCAAAAGCGATTTCCGGTCCGGCCCGATGGTCACGCCAACCGGACGGCCATAGGCGATCTTTTCGTCTTCGGACAAAAACCCGCTGAGGATGTCGCGGGGGGCACCGTCGGGCGCGCCGTTGCGGAACGGCACGAAGATCAACTTGTAACCGCTGAGCCGCGAGCGGTTCCATGAGCCATGCTGCCCGATCACCATGCCCTCGCCGAAGCCGGGCAAGGTGCCTTCCGGCATCCAGCACAGGCCCAGCGAGGCCGTGTGACCGCCAAGGGCATAGTCCGGCGTCAGGGCCTTGGCGACCATTGCGGCGTCCTGCGGCACCCGGTCGTCCACGGTGGCCCCCCAATAGCAATAGGGCCAGCCGTAAAATCCGCCGTCCTTCACCGATGTCAGGTAATCGGGCGGTGTCTCGTCTCCCAACCCGTCGCGTTCGTTGACCACGGTCCAAAGCACGCCCGTCGTCGGTTCCCACGCCATCCCCACGGCGTTGCGCAGGCCGGATGCAAAGATGCGGGCCTTACCGGTTTCCACATCCAGTTCCCAGATCGCTGCGCGCCCCTGTTCGGCCTCCATTCCCTGATCGCCGATGTTCGACAGCGACCCCACCCCGGCATAGATCTTCGTGCCATCGGCGTTTGCCAGCAGGCTGCGCGTCCAGTGCCCGTGCGCCTTGAACTCCACCAGACGCTTGCCCGCCCCCGACAGCGACCGTGTCGCCTCGTCATAGTCGAACACCACGATCCCGTCGGTGTTGCCCAGATAGAAGCGGGTCCCGATCAGCGCCATGCCAAAGGGCTGGTTCTGGTTCTCGACAAACACTTCGCGGATCTCGGCGGTGCCGTCGCCGTCCGCATCGCGAAACACCGTCACCCGGTTCGCGCTGTCGCCGATGGCCTTGGCCCGCCGCATCGTGGCCTGGGCTGCGTGGTCCATCAATGTCTTGGGCGGGCCGGACTGTTCTTTCGATTCTGCCACCAGCACGTCGCCGTTGGGCAGAACCTCGATCCAGCGCGGATGCTCCAACCCGGTGGCGAAGGCATTGACCCGCAGACCGGGCGCGCAGGTGGGAAGGTGGCCATCTTTCCAGCCCATGGCGATCGGCATCTTCAGGGTCATGATCCCCTGTTTGCGCGCATCCGGAATCTGCGGTGTCGCGCCAACGGCCTGATGGGTCGGCGCCCCGATGCGACGCAGCAGCGCCACGGCTCCTCCGACCACGGCGGTGGCTTTTGCGATAAGTTCCATGTCCGGTCTCCACACTGTTCGGCGGCCATCCTAGACCAAGGGCACGGTCAATAACATCCGCTTCTCAGGGATGTGGGCGGCAAAGAACCGGGGTAGGCCACACCGCCGCGTCCGGGATTGCCCCCCCTGCCCGAATACGCGAGGATGGGGCCTCGTAGCTGTGAATGCGGGTTCGGCGACGTGCCCCATTCACCCAAGTAAGGAGACTCACATGGCCTGGACCAAACCCACGATTGTCGAAGTGCCCGTTGGCATGGAAATCAACATGTACGCCTGCGCAAAGCAGAAGTGATGACGTGCCTGCTGCGGAGGACGGAACGCAGATCATGCTGCGTGTGATCGTTCTTGGCTCCGCAGCAGGCGGCGGCCTGCCGCAATGGAACTGCGCCTGCGATCAATGCCGGGCGGTGCGGGCGGGCGATCTGGCGGCAAACGGCCAGATGTCGTTGGCGGTCAGCGCCGACGATGGGGTGAACTGGTTCCTCGTCAACGCCTCGCCGGACGTGCGCCAGCAGATCATCACCACCGACGCCCTCGCCCCGCGCCCCGGCAGGCTGCGGGACAGTCCGATTGCCGGGATCATCCTGACCAGCGCCGAAGTCGACGCCATCGCTGGCCTTCTGTCGCTGCGCGAAGGTGCGGGTTTCTCGATCCTCGCCCATCCAAAGACCTTGTCCACACTTGCGCAGAACAGCGTTTTCGACGTGCTTGACCCGGCCCGCGTGCCCCGGATCGCCCTGACGTTGGATCAGCCGTTTTTCCCGCTGCTGCCGGATGGTTCCCGGTCTGGCTTGCAGATTGACGCCTTTGACGTTCCGGGCAAGGTGGCGCTTTATCTTGAAAGGGCGGCCGGGGTCGCAACGCCTTCGGGCGACACCATCGGCCTGACGATCACCGATGTGCACAGTGGTGCGCGGGCCTGCATCATCGCCGGATGTGCCGCGATCACGCCCGCGGTCGAGGAACGGATCGCCGGGGCGGACCTGCTGTTCTTCGACGGGACGCTGTGGTCGGACGACGAGATGATCCGCGCCGGTCTGAGCCTGAAGACCGGCCAGCGCATGGGGCACATGTCGATGTCCGGCCCCGACGGGGTGATCGCAGGACTGGCCCATCTGGACATCGGGCGCCGGGTCTTTATCCACATCAACAACTCGAACCCGGTCCACGACCCCGCATCGGCAGAGCGGCAACAGGCGGAAGCCGCCGGTTGGTGCGTGCCTTCCGCCCGCATGGAGTTCACGGCATGACGCCCGGCGATCCGGAACACGACGACGCCCCGCTGGACAGCGCCGACGCGCTGGAACGGCGGTTGCGCCACATCGGGGCGACCCGGTACCACAACCTGCATCCGTTTCATCACATGCTGCATGGTGGAAAACTGAACAAGGGGCAGGTTCAGGCCTGGGCCCTGAACCGGTTCTACTATCAAAGTTCGATCCCCCTGAAGGATGCCGTTGTCCTCTCGCGGTTCCGGAACAGGCAGATCCGGCTTGAATGGCGGCACCGCATCGAGGATCACGACGGAAATTTCGATACCGAGGGCGGCATCGAGCGATGGCTGAAGCTGACCGACGGGCTTGGGCTTGACCGCGCCTATGTGGAATCGACCGCCGGCATTCTGCCCGCCACGCGCTTTGCGGTGGATGCCTATGTGCATTTCGTGCGCGACAAGACCCCGCTGGAGGCGATCGCCTCGTCCCTGACCGAACTCTTCGCGCCCAACCTGCACGAAGAACGGATCGCGGGCATGCTGCGGCACTATGATTTCATCCAGCCGGGCGTGATGACCTATTTCCAGCGCCGTCTGGAACAGGCCCCGCGCGATGCGAACTTTGCCCTTGGCTATGTGCGCGACCATGCGACCACTCCCGAGGCGCGGCAGGCGGTGTGCGATGCGCTGACCTTCAAGACCAACGTGCTGTGGGTGCAACTGGACGCGCTTTACCATGCCTATGTCACGGGCATGATCCCGCCCGGCGCCTTCCGGCCCGAGGGGATGTGATGGACGGCGAGGGCCGCCCGCGCAAGCCGCAGATCACGGCCCAAAGCATTCCCCGGCTGCCCCGGCATGTGAAGCTGCGGCATGACAAGACCCGCGACCGGTGGGTGATTCTGGTGCCCGAGCGGGTGCTGCTGCCCGACGACACGGCCGTCGCCGTGCTGCAACGCGTCGATGGTGCGCGGCGCGTGTGCGACATCGTGGACGAACTGGCGCAGCTTTATCTCGCCGACGCGGCCCTGATCCTGACGGACAGCATCGCTCTCTTGCAGGATCTGGCCGACAAGGCCTATCTGCAGACCGTGACGGAGCCGCCCTATGCCTGATGATCAACCGCCGCGCGACGACGGGTTTCAACTCGTCACCCGCCCCGGCGAGTCCGGGCGTAGGCCCTATGGCATTCCACTGGCGGTTCTGGCGGAACTGACCCACCGGTGCCCGCTGCAATGCCCCTACTGTTCCAATCCGCTGGAGCTTGAGGCCGCATCGAAAGAGCTTGCGACAGAGGAATGGTTGCGCGTCATCGGCGAGTTGGCCGGGATCGGCGTGTTGCAGATCCATTTCTCGGGCGGCGAGCCGACCGTACGAAAGGATCTGGTTGCACTGGTGGCCCGCGCAACCGAGGTTGGTCTGTATTCCAACCTGATCACCTCTGCCGTCATGTTGCCCCGCGACAGGCTGGCGGCCTTGGCGGATGCGGGGCTGAACCACGTTCAGATCAGTTTTCAGGGCGCAGAGCCGCTGGTGGCTGACCGCGTCGGCGGTTTCCGCAATGGCCATGCGAAAAAGCTGGAGGTGGCGCGCTGGACCCGGGACCTGGACCTGCCGCTGACCGTGAATGCCGTGATGCACCGCCAGAACCTGCACCAGTTGCCCGACATCATCGACATGGCGGTCGCGCTGGACGCGGACCGGCTGGAGGTGGCGCATGTGCAGTACTACGGTTGGGCGCTGAAGAACCGGCAGGCGCTGATGCCGACCCTCGCGCAACTTGATGAAACGAGCCGTCTGGTCGCGGCAGAGCAGCAAAGGCTGAAGGGTGTTCTGGTCATCGACCACGTGATCCCCGATTACTATGCCGAACGCCCCAAACAGTGCATGGGGGGATGGGGTCGGCAGTTCTTCAACATCTCGCCCGCGGGCAAGGTCCTGCCCTGCCACGCCGCCGAGACGATCACCGGCCTGTCGTTCGATTCCGTGCGCGACCATTCGCTGGACTGGATCTGGGCCCATTCCGCCGCGTTCAACCGGTATCGCGGCACCGATTGGATGCCCGAGCCGTGCCGCAGTTGCGCGCACAAGGAAGAGGATTTCGGCGGCTGCCGGTGCCAGGCCTTCGCGCTGACCGGCGATGCGGGCAACACCGATCCGGCCTGCGCCCTGTCGCCGATGCACGCACGCATCTTTGCGCTGGCCGAGACAGAGGCCGGGTCCGCGCAGAATGCGTTCCTGTACCGCACCTTTTCCGGTGGCACGCCCGAATGACGCCACCTGACGCCACTGCCGGGTATCATCTGCCGGTCGGGGACGGGCACAGCCTCTGGCTGTCCTGCCATGGCGACCCCGCGGGGCTTCCCGTGGTGCTGTTGCATGGCGGACCGGGCAGCGGTTGTCAGCCGGACCAACTGGCGCTGTTCGATCTGACCCGGATGTACGCCATCCTCGTCGATCAGCGGGGGTCGGGGCGCAGCCTGCCGCACCGGGACAGGACGGCCAACACGACGGGCCATCTTGTTGCAGATCTTGAAACGCTCCGCTGCCATCTGGGGCTTGCGCGCTGGATGGTGGTCGGGGGGTCCTGGGGGGCAACGCTTGCGCTTGCCTATGCGCAGGCGCATCCCGAACGGGTCACGGGCATCGTGCTGAGGGCCACGTTTCTGGGCACGCGGGGCGAGTTGGACTGGGCATTCGGCCCGGCGCTGCGGCAGTTCCACCCGGAACTTTATCAGGATTTCCTTGGCGCCTTGCCCGAACCCGAACGCGCAACCGCGCTGGAAAGCTATTGGGCCCGCATCCTGCACCCCGATCCCGCCGTGCATCGTCCGGCCGCACTGGCCTGGTATCGGACAGAACGGGCCCTGTCGCATCTGGAGCCGGCCTTGACGCGCGCGGCCCCGGACACAGGTGGTCCGCTGCCCGCAACGCCGTTCATGGAGGCGCACTACTTTTCGCAAAACTGCTTCATGCCCGAAGGGGCGCTGATGGCAGGTGTATCCCGGATGGCCCATATTCCGGGCATGATCGTGCAGGCGCGCTATGATCTGCTGTGCCCGCCTGCCACCTCGCACGCGCTGGCCGAACGCTGGCCCGCAGCCCGCATCCGGATGGTCGAGGCGAGCGGCCATGCCCTGAGCCATCCGGGAGTGTTCGCTGCGGTCAGGCAGGCGATTTCCGATCTGGCGGGCCAGCACGCGGGGTGATGGGCTCGCCTGTGTGCGTTCAAAGACCCAGCGCGCGTTTGCGCGCCTCGGACCAGCGGGTGATCAGATGATCCGTCATCAACCCCATGAATGCCACCGCCAGACCCAGAACCACCCCCTTGCCGACGTCGGTCGTCGACAGGGCGCGCTGCATTTCCTGACCAAGATCCTGCGTGCCGATGAACGCCGCGATGATCACCATGAACAGCGAAAACATCACCGACTGGTTGGCCCCGACCAGCATGGTGGGCAGCGCCATCGGCAGGCGCACATGCCACAGGGTCTGCCTGCGTGTCGCACCGCTCATGTCCGCAGCCTCGATCAGTTCGGGGGGAACGCTGCACAGCCCCTCGATTGTATAGCGCACGATGGGCACGGCGGCAAAGACCACAACCGCCGCCACCACCGCCACGTCACTGACGCCGAACAGCATGATCACGGGGATGAGGTAGATGAAGCTGGGAAACGTCTGCGCGGTGTCGCAGATCAGCAGGACACGTTCGGCACGTACCGGCCTGCGGGCGGCCCAGATGCCCAGCGGCAAACCGATCAGCGCCGCGATCAGCACCGATACGGTCACCGTATAGACGGTGATCATCGCCCGGTCCCACCATCCCGACAGGGCGATCAGCCCGAAATATGCCACGCAGACGGCCGCCGACCGCACCCCCCCGATGGCCCATCCGACGGCCGCCAGCAGGAGCAGGACCGCCGAGAACGGCATCCACAGATAGGCGTCGCGCGTCGGGATCAGCACCCAGGTGATCAGAAACCAGCGCAGCCATGCCGTCACCGGTGCGATCAGCCGGATGAACCGATCCATCAGCGCATCGATCGGCCCGGCCACCGACAGCGCCTGCTTGCGTTCGACTTCAAGGAAGTAGGGCACGAAATGCGCCAGCACGACGCCAAGGACGCAAAGCGCAAGCCAGATCACCAGCAGTCGGTTGCGCCCAAGCCAGTGCGGGCTTGGTTCGGCATGTTCGGGCAGGCGCAGCGCCCAGGCCTTCGACAGGCGGTCCAGCGTCACCGCCAGCAAGACGATGGTCACGCCGATTTCCACCGACAACCCGATCTTCAGGGACTGCAGCAGTTGCAGCAGCTTTTGCCCCAGCCCCGGCATGCCGATGAAACTGGCCAGAACCACCATGGCCAGACACTGCATGATGACCTGATTGACCCCGATCAGGATCTGGGACCGCGCCGTGGGAATCCGCACGCGGGTCAGCAGCTGCCAGCGCGTCGCACCTGACATCTTTCCGGCCTCGATCACCTCTTCGGGGACCATCTTCAATCCGAGAAGGGTCATGCGGATCATCGGCGGGACGGAAAAGATGATCGTCACGATGGCCCCGGCCTTGGGACCGACGCCGATGAATACCACCACCGGGATCATGTAGGCAAAATGCGGCAGGGATTGCGCGATGTTCAGAACCGGGTTCAGGACCCGGTCAAACCACGGCGACCGCCAGGCCAGAACCCCGGTGCCCAGCCCCAGAGCCACGGAAAAGGGCGCGGCCACCAGAATGACCGACAGCGTCTCCATCGCCCATTTCCACTGACCCATCAGCGCGATCCAGACGAAGGTCCCACCGGCAAGCGCAGCCAGCCGCCAGCCCTTCAGCGCATAGCCCGCCATGAAGGCGGTGGCGGCCACGACGATCCACGGGATGGGGCCAAGGTTCGGCCAGCGGCTTTTGCCGTAAAGCAGGTTCGCCGTGACAGAAAGCAGCCAGTCCACGACATCGGAAAACGCGCGGGTCACAGCCATCAGGCCAAGATCATTCTGCAGAAAGAAGAAGGCGGCATTGATCCAGTCGGCAAAGGGCAGGATCAGCCAGTCCGGCGGCCGTATCAGGCCCGGCGGCAACAGGGCCTTGCCCATTGCCATGCACACCGCCAGGGCAAGCAGCATCTGGCCCACCCGGCCTGCGTGCGCCGATGGCGGCATCAGCCCGCGACTCCCAGAAGCACGTCCAGCGCCTCTTGCCGGTTCAACCCGCCGATGACGGCACCGGCGGCATCCGCCACCGGTATCACCTTGCGGCTGTCCGCGACCAGATCGCGCGCCAGATCGCGGATCGTGCGGGTGGCAGCCCATGCCGCGCCCTCGGGCGGTTCGTCCAGCGGCCGCACCAGACTGCCCGCGCGCACCACGCGGGCGCGGTCGATCTCGGCGGTGAAGCGGGCGACATAGTCTGTCGCGGGATGCAGCACGATCCGGTCGGGGGTGTCGCACTGCACGATCCGGCCATCCTTCATGATCGCGATGCGGTCGGCCAGACGCAGGGCCTCGTCGAAATCGTGGGTGATGAAGATGACGGTCTTGTTCAGAAGCCCCTTCAACCGCAGGAATTCATCCTGCATCTCGCGCCGGATCAACGGGTCCAGCGCGGAAAAGGGTTCATCCAGAAACCAGATGTCGGGTTCGACCGCCAGCGACCGGGCGATACCGACGCGCTGTTGCTGGCCCCCGGACAACTCGCGCGGGAAATAGCCTTCGCGCCCGGTCAGCCCGACAAGGGTCAGCATGTCGCGGGCGCGGGCATAGCGGGTCTTGCGGTCCTGCCCGCGCATTTCCAGCGGAAAGGCCACATTGTCCAGCACGGTGCGGTGCGGCAGCAGGCCGAAGCCTTGAAACACCATGCCCATCTTGCGGCGGCGCAGGTCTATCAGTCCGGCGTCCGACAGGGTTGCGATGTCCTGCCCTTCCACCGTCACATGTCCCCCCGTGATCTCGACCAGGCGCGACAGGCAGCGCACCAGCGTGGATTTGCCCGACCCCGACAGGCCCATGACCACCAGCATTTCCCCGCGCTCAATATCCAGATCCACCTCGCGGACAGCGTGGACATGCCCGTTCAGAGGGGCCTGCGGATTCACTTTCAGCTCTGCCAGGTGCCGGACCGGGTCCGGCCCGAAGATCTTGCTGACGTTGCGGCAGGAGATGACGGTTTCGCGCACGCGGTGCCCCTTGTTCCAAACAGGCAGGCCCACCCGGCGCTGTGCCGGATGGGCCATCGGTTGCGGAAGAGGTGGCTTCAGTTCAGCCACGCCTTCCAGACATCGGGGTTCGCGTCCATCCAGGTTTTCGCGGCATCTTCAGGCTCCATCCCGTCGATGTCGACCAGTTTGGCCATCTCGGCGATCTGGGCGTTGGTCAGGCTGACTTTCGTCAAGGTGGTGTAGGCGGCTGGCCATTTGTCCTTCATGCCGTCCCATGCGGCGATCTTCATATAGCCGGTGGCCGGGTTGCCGCAGTCATAGATCTTGTCGGGGAACATGCCGACCTTGGGGTCTTCGTTGCAGCCCGCTTCCCATGTCGGAAACTCGACAAACTCGCCGGGCCAGACCGCCTCGGCAAAGTTCGGGGTCCAGTTGAACACCACGACGGGCGTCTTGGTCTTTTCGGCCGCCCCGATTTCCGCCCAGATCGCGGCCGCTGACCCTGCGTTCACCACGACAAAGTTCATGCCCAGCGCGTCGACCTTTTCCTGATCATGCTTCAGCCAATCCACCGGGCCGCCCAGGAACCGGCCCTTGCCGCCGGATTCGGGCGTGACGAACAGGGCGGCGCAGTCGTTCAGCGCCTTCCAGTCCGGCAGTCCGGGGCAGGCCTCCTTGGTCCAGGACGGATACCACCAGTCTTCCCGCGTCACGGCGTTGTGCGCGCCTGCGGCATGGATGCCGCCCTTGGCCACGGCCGCGTCGAACGACGCGCCGAACGCGCCTTCCCACACCTCCATCTCAAGCGAGACATCACCCAGACGGATCGACTCGTAGACCGCCTGGCTGTCGGTCGTCACGTATTCCACGCTGTTGCCCATCGAGGTGAAGACTTCACCCACGACATGGCTGACCACGATCTGGCTGGACCAGTTGTGCAGCGGGATCATGATCGGATCAGTCGAGTCCGCAGCGCTCGCCGCGGCCGCAAACAAGGCAAGTGCCGCAGCGCTGCCAAGCATCATTCTTGCGTGTTTCATGGTGGTTCCCTGTTGCTGTTGCGCGCTGAAGCGCGGCGTTTGGCGGAAAATTCAAATCTTCCCTGCGACCCTAGGCTAGGCCCGGGTTGTGAACGCGTCAGACCCGCGGCGTGAACGGACTCGCATTCTTTGTAAAAAATTGTTAACAGGAGGAAACTCACCATCGGGGATCGATGTCGCCACGACCCGCCCATATCGTGATCGTCGAGGACGAGCCGGTGACGCGCACCGCGCTTGCCGACTATCTCGAATCGTTTGGCTACCGCGTCTCGGATTTCGACACGGCCGAGAAGGCGGAAAAGCTTCTGGCGCAGGGGACGGTCGACCTGCTGATCGCCGACATAAACCTGGCTGGCAAGGACGGGCTGGAGATCACCCGCGAGCAGCGCGCGCGGTCCGAGATCGGCATCATCCTGCTTTCGGGCCGCACCGATGATGTCGACCGCATCGTGGGGCTTGAACTGGGGGCCGACGATTATGTCTGCAAACCGTTCAACCGGCGCGAGTTGCTGGCACGGGTCAAGAACCTGTTGCGGCGGACCGCCGCGATGCGCGCCCTGACGCGCCGGGTGCTGCATTTCAACGGCTTCACCTTTGATGTCGGGTCACGTCAGGTCACCAATGCCGCCGGAGATCCGATCGTGCTGACGCGCGCCGAATACGAACTGCTGCGGGTTTTCGTGTTCAATCCCGGCACGGTGATGGACCGCGACCGTCTGATCGCGGCGATCACCCATCGGCAGGACGGCACCAACACCCGCACGATCGACGTTCTGGTGCAACGTCTGCGCTCCAAACTGGGCGATGACCCCAAGGCACCGCGCATCTTCACGACGTCGCACGGCGAGGGCTATGTGTTCACTGCGCTGCTTGACTGAGGCGGGCGTCCAATGTGCCCAAGGCAGCCTCTACCGCCTGACGGGCCTGATCAACGATGTCCGGCAAGCCCTGCAGGCAGCGGTCAAGCGCCATTGACGCGCCCTGCTGGGCAAGACCCTCGATGCGGTCAAGCCGCGCTGAAAGAGGTGCCAGATCAAAATTGCCGGCGGCACCCTTCATCTGATGCGCAAGCTGTGCGATGGCCGCGTGGTCCGCAATCTGAACAGCGGCCCCGAGGGCGGCCAGGCCTTTGGGCAGACTGTCCAGAAACATCCGGGCCAGTGCGGCGGCGCGGTCTGGTCCCAGGTCCTGCGCCAGCGTGAATACGACGTGCCTTTGCGGGACATGATCGCGCAGGGCGGTCTGCAACGCCTCGGGCGACAACGGTTTGGCCAGCACCGCCGACATCCCAGCGCCGAGATTCTCCAGAATGTCCGCTTCCTGCACATGGGCCGATATTCCGATGATCGGCAAGGTCGCGATCTGCCGGTTTGCGATGACCCGGATCATTCTGGTCGCTGCGGTACCGGAAAGACCCGGCAGGTTGACGTCCATCAGGATCACGTCGAACCCTGAAACCTGCAGGGCGTCGAGCGCGGCTTCGGCGGTGGCGGCAATCGTCGCGCTGTGGCCCATGTCTTCCAGATAGGTCCTGATCACCATCTGGTTGATTTCATTGTCTTCGACCGCCAGCACCTGCAACCTGCGCCCCAAGGGATGGGCCGCGGTCCGGGCAGGCTCGGGCGGCAGATCGGCTGCGGTGGCAGGGGAGAACGTGGCCACCAGCGTGAATGTGGCCCCCTGCCCGGTGTCGCTTTGAACCGTCAGTCTGGCCCCCATCGCATCGGCAAAGCGCCTGCAGATCGCAAGGCCCAACCCGGTGCCGCCATATTGCCGCGCGGTGTGCGCATCTTCCTGTTCGAACACCCCGAACACCCGGTCCTGTGCGCCTTTTGAAATGCCCTTGCCACTGTCCTTGACGATGAAGGTCAATTGCGGGCCGTCACCGGTAACCCAGACCGTCAGCCGGACGCGCCCCTTGTCGGTGAATTTCACGGCGTTGGAGACAAGGTTGAACAGGATCTGACGCAGCTTGCCCATGTCGCCGCGGATCGCCGGGGGCAGATCGGCGGGCAGTTCAAGGTCCAGCACCAGCCCCTTTTCCTGCGCGCTGGGGGTCATCAGCACGGCAATGTCGCGCACCAGCGTACCGGGCGAAAAGGCGACTTCCGTCAGACGCGTGGTGCCGGCTTCCACCTTGGAATAGTCGAGGATGTCGTTCAGGATCGTCATCAGACCTTCGCCCGATGCATGCGCCGCCTGCAACTGGCGCTGCTGACGCGGGGTCAATCCTTCGTGGCCCAGACTGCGCAAGAGGCCCAGAACGCCGTTCATCGGTGTACGGATTTCGTGGCTCATCATCGCCAGAAACTCGGATTTGGCGCGGTCGGCGGCTTCTGCCCGTTTGCGGGCTTCGGCATGGGCGCTGACCTCGCCGCGCAACTGCGTCGTCTGTTCGGCCACCAGCAGTTGCAGTTCCAGCCGGTGACGCTGCAACTCGACAAGGTTCTGATCCCTCTCGGCGGCAAGGGCGTGGTTTTCGATGCCCTGCAGCCGGAACACCTCGGCCGCCGCTTCCATCCGGGCGATTTCGTCCACGCCCTGCGGCACGATCCGTTCGACCGTTTCGCCATTTGCCAGTCGGGTCAAGGTGGCGGACAGCGCCTCCAGCCGGCGTGTGATGTTGCCCCGCACGTAGAACCACACCACCGCCAGTGAAATCAGCAACGCCGCAACAGAACCCCATGCATAAAGCTGCTGCGTTGCCCGTATCGCCGCGGTGGCCCCGTCGCCCGCCTGAATGGCGCGGCGGGTGATCAGATCGGCCAGCGCCTGCGCCTCGCTGTCCAACCGCCCGACGGCCGTGCTGACCTTGCCTTGCGCCTGCGTGATCAACTGGTTCAGGTCAAGAATGCCGCGTGTCAGATTGAACATGTCCTCGGCCTCGGGCGGAGGCGCGGAGCTCGGCCGGATCATCTGCAACAACGACAGGGCGCGTTCGGCGCGAATCAGGTCGTTCACCGCCAGGATGCGCCGCGTGACGATGTCGATGCGCGCCTCCATCTCGGCCTGAACCTGCGACAGCTCGGCCTGGTCCTGCACCGTCGGAATCCGGTTCAGCAAAAGCCCAACTTCGGCGATCTGCGACCGCATTTCGGACATCAGGCCCTGCTGGAACAGATCGACCTCGATCAACCGGTCCAGGGAATCAAGCCGTGCTTCCGTGTCGGGGCCGGTGCTTTCCAGATCATACAGGTTTGAAATCGCGGCCGCCGTGCCCATCTGCGCATTGGCGACCAACGTGTCCGCGATTTCCAGAAGTTCGGTCAGCGCCGCGAGCCCGGTCCGCAGCCGGGCCGCCTGGGCGGAGGTCGCGATGATGCGGGTCTGCACCAGCCTGTCCAGTTGATTGATGCTGCCCCGCACATCGGCTTCGGCCTGCTGCAGGCCGTCGGGCGCAAGATTGCCGGTGCCTTCATAGCGGGCCACCCGCGCCGTCAGGGCATCGACCTGCGCAAAAAGGTAGGCCGCCCGTTCCCGCCGCGCCACTTCGGTGGTGACCGCCGCCAATTCGGGGGCGACGGCCACGATCCGGCTGCTTTCCTGCGTGAAGCCGCGCACTTCGGAAATCGCCGGGATCGCCTCGGTGACGACCTTGGCCTGATTGCGCGCCACCTTCTGCAACTCGAACCAGCCCAGCATGCCGGTCACGGTCGGCAATCCGGCGATGACCAGAAAGGCCATCAGAAGCATCCCGCCAAGGCTTGCGCGCGACAGGCTGGACTTGTGCGGCATCTTTCATGCACCCTGCATCTGAATGGCCCGAGAATACCGAGGACGCGAGGAAACACATGCATTTTCTGCGGCCCTTCGTCGTTGCCGGGCTGATCGCGCTTTTCGGGCACGGTGCCAGTACCGATGCCGGGGCCGAAACCTGGGACTTGCAGGTGCCCACCGTGCCCTTCGACGACGACAGCCCGACCGAGGCTGTGGCCTACCAACCGCTGGAGCATGCCGCGCGGCCCTGGCGGCTGTGCGTCATCTATCCGCATCTGAAGGACGCCTATTGGCTCAGCGTCAATTTCGGCATGGTCGAAGAGGCCAACCGGCTTGGCGTGTCGTTCGACCTGTACGAGGCGGGCGGCTATCCCAACCTCGCCCGCCAGATCGAACAGGTGAAGGCCTGCGGGAAGCGGCAGATGGATGCGCTGATCCTCGGGCCGGTTTCCTACGAGGGTCTGACGCCAAGCGTGGTCGCGATATCCCGCCAGATGCCCGTCATCGCCGCCGTCAACGACATGGCGGACGCGGGTGTGACTGCCAAAGCCAGTGTCGCGTGGCGCGAGATGGGGGCCGCGGCGGGTCGCGCGATTGCGCTGCGCCATCCCAGGGGCAGCCCCCCGGTGCGCCTGGCCTGGTTTCCCGGACCGAAGGGCGCAGGCTGGGTGCAGTTCGTGGAACGCGGGTTTCAAGAGGCCATGGCCCAGAGTTCGGCAGAAATCGTCGCGACCCGCTTTGGCGACACCGGGCTGGAACAGCAGGTGCTTCTGGTCGAGGACGTGCTGGATACGTTGCCGGACATCGACTATCTGGTCGGCAGCGGGCCGATGGCAGAGGCGGCGGTGTCCGTTCTGCGGGCGCGCGGGCTGACGGACAGGGTCGGCATCGTGTCGACCTATGTCAGCCACGGCGTCCACCGCGGGATCAAGCGCGGTCGCATTCTGGCCGCGCCGACCGACTTTGCGGTCCTGCAAGGCAGGCTTGCGGTGGAACTTGCGGTGCGTGCGATCGAGGGCAAGCTGACCATTCCACACGCCGGGCCAAGGATCGTCACGCTGACGCTTCAGAACATCGACACCATCGGCACGGCCGAATCCCTTGCGCCCGCGTCCTTCGTGCCGGTGTTCAAGGTCGTGAACTGAACGCGCGGCCCCGGACGGCCTGCGGACCACCCCTTCACGCGTGGCGGGTTGCCGGATGCGACAGGGCACGCACGACGCCACGCAATTCGGCCAGACCGCGCAGCCGCCCGATCAGCGGATAGCCCGGCACCGTACCGCGTCCGATGTCCGAAAGGATCTCGTGTCCGTGGTCCGGCCGGAAGGGGATCACCGCATCGGCGCGGCCTGTCGCGCTGCGCCGCGCCTCTTCGGCCAGCAGAGCAGCGATCAGCGCGACCATGTCGGTGTCGCCATCAAGGTGTGCGGCCTCCTCGAAACTGCCGTCGGGATCGCGCCGGACGTTGCGCAGATGGGCAAAGTGGATGCGCGAGGCCGTGGCCCGCGCGATGGCGGGCACATCATTGGCCGGATTGGCCCCAAGCGACCCCGAACACAGCGTGATCCCGTTGGCCGGGCTGTCCACCGCCGACAGCACCCAGTCCAGATCGGCTGCGCTCGACACGATGCGCGGCAGACCCAGGATGTCGCGGGGCGGATCGTCGGGATGCACGCAAAGCCGCATGCCAAGGTCTTCGGCAGCGGGAACGACTTCCTGCAGGAACCGCCGGTAGTTGGCTCGCAGCGCATCGCGGTTGATCCCCTCATAGCCTTTCAGCGCACGGCGCAGCCCCGGAACGTCATATCGGTCGAATGCGCCGGGAAGGCCTGCCATGATCGCGGCCAGCAGCGCCGCGCGTTCGGCCTCGGTCGCCTGTTGATGCCAGATCGCGGCGGCCTGCAGCGCCTGGGGCGAATAGTCAGCCTCGGCCTCTGCCCGGCCCAGCATGAAAAGCTCGAACGCCGCCATGCGGGGCGCGGAAAACCGCAGGCAGGTGCCGCCGCGCGCGACGGGGGCGGCCAGATCGGTCCGCGTCCAGTCCAGAAGCGGCATGAAATTGTAGCAGATCGTGTGGATGCCGTTTGCCGCAAGGTTTGCCATGCTTTGGCGGTAGTTGGCGAACAGGGGCGCAAGATCGCCCTCGCCGCGCTTGATGCGTTCGTGGATCGGCAGACTTTCGACGACGACCCAATGAAAGCCCGCCGCCTCGATCCGGGCCTTTCGCGCGGCGATGTCAGGTTCAGGCCAGACCTCGCCGTAGGGGATTTCGTGCAAGGCGGTCACGATGCCGGTTGCACCGGTCTGGGCGATTTCGGGCAGGGTGATGCGGTCAAGGTCGCCGTACCAGCGCCAGCTTTCGATCATGTCATCTCACTCACGGCGCGGCGGGCGCCTTTGGCTTGCAGGGTAAGGAATGCTTGGGTCACGCCCGGAGCGATGGCCGAGGCGAGGGATTGCGGAAAGACCTCGCGCACCGACAGCAAGGCCGCAACCCGCGTTTCGGGCGGGCCGTTCGACAGGTCACGAAGGCGGGCGGCCAACGGGTCGCGCACGTCGATCGGCTTGCCCTGTTCATCGGTGCCGCCGACGTAGGCCATCCAGGCCGCAATCGCCAGCATCAGGCCGGGGCTGGATCGCCCGGCCGCAAGGTTCGCCTCCAGCGTGCCCAGTATCCGCTGGGGCAGTTTCTGGCTGCCGTCCATCGCGATCTGCCAGGTGCGGTGCCGGATGGCGGGGTTGGCAAAGCGGTCTTCCAGCGCTGCGGCATAGGCGGACAGGTCGATACCCGGCGGGGGGGTCAGAGCGGGGATGATCTCTTGCGCCCAAAGCCGCCGCACCAGTGCGCGGTAAGCCGGGTCGGCCATGCAATCGGCAATCGTCTGATGCCCGCCGAGGTAGCCCAGATAGGCCAGCGACGAATGGGTGCCGTTCAGCATCCGAAGCTTCATCAACTCGAACGGGGCTACATCCTGCACCATCTGCGCCCCCACGGCCCCCAGATCGGGGCGCTGGCCGCCGACGAAATCATCCTCGATCACCCATTGGCGGAATGGTTCGTGCACCACGGGTGCCGCATCATGTTGGCCGGTCAGGGCACTGGCGCGGGCCAGATCTTCGGGCGTGGTGGCGGGCACGATGCGGTCCACCATCGTCGCGGGAAAACGGCCATGCGTGTCGATCCAGTCGGCCAGCGCGGGGTCTATCCGCCGGGCAAGGTCCAGCACCAGACCGCGCAGCAAAGGACCGTTTCCCGGCAGGTTGTCGCAGGTCAGAACGGTAAAGGGCAAAAGCCCGGCCGCGCGACGCCGCTGCAGCGCGCGGACCAGATACCCCGGGGCCGAGACGGGCAGCGGATGCGCCAGATCATGGCGGATGTCGGGATGGTCAAGGTTCAGCCGCCCGGTGGCCGGTTCGTGGCAGTAGCCCTTTTCCGTCACCGTCAGCGACACGATCCGCACGGCAGCATCGGCCATCGCGTCCAGCACCGCCTGCGGGTCTTCGGGGGCAACCAGAACGCGCTGCACCGCGTCGATGACCCGCGCCTTTGGACCCTCGGGGGCCAGTTCCAGCGCGGTATACATGCCGCCCTGCGGCGCCAGCGCATCCCGGATGCCGGGGTTGCGCAAACTCACGCCTAGAATGCCCCAGTCCCCGCCCGAGGCGGCCATCGCATCGGCGACATAGATAGCACCGTGGGCCCGGAAGAAAGCCCCGAGGCCCAGATGCACGATGCCGATCCCGGGAAGCGGTCCGGGCGTGCGGGTCAGGCGGGGGGGATCAGCGCGCAAGCCAGCCCCCGTCGACATTCAGGATCGCGCCATGGATGTAGGCGGCGGCGGGGGAGGCGAGAAAGACAGCCGTCCCGGCGATGTCTTCGGGGCGACCCCACCGCCCGGCCGGGATGCGGGCAAGGATGGCCTCGCTCCGGTCGGGATCGGCGCGCAGGGCTTCGGTGTTGTTCGTCTCGATATAGCCCGGTGCGATGGCGTTCACATTGATGCCCATCGCAGCCCATTCGTTGGCCAGAATCTTGGTCAGCCCCGCGACGCCATGCTTGGCCGCCGTGTAGGACGGCACCCTGATGCCCCCCTGCAACGCCAGAAGAGAGGCGATGTTGACAACTGCGCCGGGGGCTTTGCGCTGCGCCAGGGCCTTGGCGAAAGCCTGCGCGGTGAAGAAGACGGCCTTGAGGTTGACGTCCATCACCGCGTCCCAATCGGCTTCGGTGAAGTCCAGACTGTCGGCGCGGCGGATCGTGCCTGCATTGTTGATCAGGATGTCATAGTCAGCGCCCGCAAAGGTATCGCGGGCGGCCATCGGATCGGTGAAGTCCAGCCGGATCGCGCTGGCACCGGGAATCAGGGCCAGCGTTTCGGCGCAGTCGCGGCGTGCGGCCAGGGTGACCCGCGCCCCCGCCTGTGCCAGCGCCACGGCGATGGCCTGACCGATGCCGGTATTCGCGCCCGTCACCAGAGCGTGGCGGCCCTGCAGCGAGAAGGGGTTCACCGCAGGTCCCCCATTCCCACGATTTCGACGTCCTTGTAATCGACGTTGTCACCGGCCATCGCCCAAACGAAGGTATAGCGGCCGGTCCCGGCCCCGCAGTGGATCGACCAAGGTGGCGAGAGCACGGCCTCTTCGTTGGCGATGACAAGGTGGCGGGTCTCCTGCGGCTCTCCCATCATGTGGAACACGCGGGCATCGGGGGCGAGGTCGAAGTAGAAATACGCCTCCATCCGGCGGTCGTGCAGGTGGGCGGGCATGGTGTTCCAGACCGAGCCGCCGTGAAACCGCGTGTAGCCCAGGACCAGTTGGCAGCTTTCCATCACCTCGGGGTGGATGAACTGAAAGATCGTGCGGTGGTTGGCGCTTTCCGCCGCACCGGTGGTGAAGGACTTTGCATCCCCGATCCGGACCAGCCGTGCGGGCAGGCTTGCATGGGCGGGGGCGGAGGTAATGTAGAACCGGGCATCCTTGCCGGTGAAGGTCACGGGTCCAAGACCCCGGCCCAGGTACAGGACATCGCCCTTTTCCATCCGGTACTGGTGATCCGCAATCGAGACGGTGCCCGAACCCCCGACGCTAACGATCCCCATTTCCCGACGGTCGAGGATCGAGCGCGTCCCGCATTCCCTGACCTCATCCAGAACAAGCGCCCCTTTGGCCGGGGCTGCGCCGCCGACGATCATCCGGTCGTAGTGGCTGTAGATCAGGCGGATTTCGCCGGGGGCGAACAGTCCTTCGCCCAGAAAGGATGCGCGCAGGGCGGCGGTGTCCATGGCCTTCGCCTCGGTTGGCGAGATGGCAGGGCGGGTTGTGACAGTCAGCATGGGCGGGCCTTTCTAGAGAAAATCGTCGCGGCGTGGGGTGAAGCTGTCGATCAGCAGACCGGCCTCAAGGCAGCGGCAACCGTGGACGGCCCCGCCGGGGATGACGAAACTGTCGCCGGGTCCGACATCGGTTTCAACGCCGGCGACGGTGAAGGCAAACCGGCCGGCGGCGACATAGGTGGCCTGCACATGGGGGTGGCTGTGCAGCGCCCCCTCGCCTCCCGTTGCAAACCGGAAGGCGACGACCATCAGGTCGGGATGATCGGCCAGCACCTGACGGGTCACTCCGGGGCCGGTCGTGATGACGGGATGGGGCATCGCGGTCACCGGAACAGCGCGGGCAGCCAGAGAGAGACGGCAGGCACATAGGTGACCAGCATCAGCACCGCGAACCCCGCACCATAGAAGGGCCAGATCGTGCGCATCGATTCTGCCACGCTGATCTTGCCCACGGCGCAGGCGACGAACTGCACCGCGCCCACGGGCGGCGTGTTCAGACCAATCCCGCAGTTCAGGATCATGATGATGCCGAACTGCACCGGGTCGATCCCGTACGCCTGCGCGATCGGCAGAAAGATCGGCGTGGTGATGATGATCGTGGGGCCCATGTCCATGAAGGTGCCGAGCAGCAGCAGGATGATGTTGATGATCAGCAGGATCACGATCGGGTTGTCCGAGATCGTCTTCATCCACTCGATCAGGGCGGCGGGCACCTGATGAAAGGCCATCAGCCAGGAAAACGCCGATGCCGTGCCGATGATCAGCAGCACCATCGCCGTTGTGCGCACCGCCCCCGCCGTTGCCGCCAGAAACGCCTTCAGGTCCAGTTCGCGATAGACGAAATAGGTGACGGCGATGGCATAAAGCACCGCGACGCACGAACTTTCCGTCGCGGTGAAAATGCCCGACCGCACGCCGCCGAAGATGATCGCGATCAGCAGGATGCCCGGAATGGCCACCGCCCCCAGATGGGCAACCATCGCCCAGCCGGGAAAGGCCTCGGTCGGGTAGCCGCGCTTGCGCGCCACGATCCAGGCCGCAACCATCAGCGAGCCGGCCAGCAGAAATCCGGGCAGGATGCCGGCCGTGAACAGGTCGGCAATCGAGATCGACCCGCCCGCCGAGATCGAATAGATGATCAGATTGTGCGACGGCGGGATCAGGATCGCGATCAGCGAGGCCATCGCCGTGATGTTGACCGCGTAATCCGCATCATAGCCGCGCGCCTTCATCTGCGGGATCATGATACCGCCGACCGCGGCCGCCTCGGCCACCGCCGATCCCGAAATGCCGCCGAACAGGGTCGAAGCGGCGATGTTCACCTGCCCCAGCCCGCCGCGGACATGCCCGATCATCGAACCCGCAAAGGCCACGATGCGCGTGGCAATCCCGCCGCGCACCATCAGGTCGCCGGCAAAGATGAACAGCGGAATCGCCATCAGGGAAAACACGCTGACCCCGGAATTCATCCGCTGGAACACGATGATCGGCGGCAGGTCCATATACAGCACCGTCAGCAGCGACGCCGCCCCCAGACAATAGGCCACCGGCGTGCCGATCAGCAGCAGCAGGGTGAAGGACCCGAAAAGTATCCACATCTCCATGGCTCAGACCTCGCTGGTTTTCTGGTGGGCGACGGATGTGCTGGCGGTGTCAAGCCCGGCGAACCGCCGCAGCAGGCGTTCCAGCGAGAACAGCACCACCAGCCCGCCGCCCAGAACTACGGGCACCATGCTGATCCCGTCGGGCAGTCCCAGGGCGGGCATCCTCGCCCCCCAGGCGGCGGCGCCAAGCTGCCAGCCGTAGAAGGCCATCGCCGCCCCGAACACCAGCACGATGGCATCCGACAGGCTTTCCATCGCCAGGCGGACCTGGGGCGACACCAGACTGCTGAGCAGGTCGAAACTCAGATGAAACCCCTCGCGGGTGCCCACGGCGCTGCCCAGAAAGATGAACCAGCCCATCAGCAGAACCGACACCGGCTCGCTCCAGACCAGCGAGGAATTCAGCGCATACCGGAAAAACACCTGCGCCCCGACGATCAGGGTCATCGCGACCATCGCCAAACCCGCCAGCCACAGCGCAAGATCGGACAGCGCGGCAAGGCCGCGCGCTACGGATTTCATCATGGATTGCACGGCATAGCTCCTGGGTTTGCGGGGGGACGGATGCCCCCCCGCCTTCAGTTCACTCGGTCGCCTGGATTCGGGTCACCAGATCCTGCAGTTTGGGCGTGTTGGCGTGCTTTTCGTAGACCGGGACCATCGCCTCGATGAACGGGGTCTTGTCGATGTCGTCGATGATCTGCACGCCCGCCGCCCGGACCTTTTCCTCGGACAGCTTTTCGCGCGCAGCCCACAGATCGCGGTTGATCGGCATGGCATCCTTGCCCGCCTGCCGGATCAGCGCCTGATCTTCGGGTGACAACTTGTCCCAGGTAACCTTGGACATCACCAAAACCTCGGGCACGATCAGGTGCTGGTTCAGCGTGTAGTAGCCTGCCACCTCGAAATGCCCCGAGGATTCAAACGAAGGCCAGTTGTTTTCGGCCCCGTCGATCACCCCGGTCTGCAGGGCAGAATACACCTCGCCGTAAGGCATCGGCGTCGCGTTGGCGCCCAGCGCGGCCATCATGTCGACAAAGACATCCGACTGCATCACGCGCACCTTCATGCCGGCCATGTCGGCCACCGAGGTGATCGGCTTCTTCGAATTGTAGAAGCTGCGCGAACCGCTGTCGAAATAGGCCAGACCGATGAAGCCGTGCGGCTCGAATGCGGCAAGGATCTCATCTCCGACCGGGCCGTCCATCACGCGGTGCATGTGGTCGGTGCCCCGGAAGATGAAGGGCAGCGAGACGACCTTGGTTTCCTCGATGATGTTGTTGAACGGCCCCATCGACACGCGGTTCATGTCGATCACACCGAACTTGGTCTGCTCGATCGTGTCCTTTTCCTCGCCCAGTTGCGCCGAGTGGAACACCTCGATGCAGATGCGCCCGCCCGAGCGTTCCTTGAGCATTTCGCCCATCTTCTGCACGGCGGCGACGGTCGGATAGCCGTCGGGGTGGGTGTCGGACGAACGTAGCGTCACCTCGCATTCCGCAAAGGCACCGGTGGCCATCGTGGCCGAAGCCAGCAAGGCGGCCGTCAGGGTCTTGAAGTAGGTCATTGATAGTCCTCCCATGGTTCAGCTTCAGAGTCGGTAGGCCTGTTTCGCCAACCGGTAGGCAAGGTCATGTGCGACCTCGAATGCCTCATCCTCGTCCAACTGGCCTTGGCTGATCAGCGAGGCAAGGAATGCACAGTCCACCCGGCGCGCAACGTCGTGACGGGCCGGAATCGAACAGAAGGCGCGGGTGTCGTCATTGAACCCGGCGGTGTTGTAGAAACCGGCGGTTTCGGTCGCCATCTGGCGGAACCGCAACATGCCTTCGGGTGAATCATGGAACCACCACGGCGGTCCCAGCTTCAGCGACGGATAGGCCCCGGCCAGGGGCGCCAGTTCGCGCGCGTAGGCGGATTCATCAAGCGTGAACAGGATCACCGACAGGCCGGGTTCCATCCCGACCGCGTCCAGCATCGGCTTCAGCGCCCGGACATAGTCGGTGCGGGTGGGGATATCGAAGCCCTTGTCGCGCCCGAACCGCGCCATCACCTGTGGCGAATGGTTGCGCGAAGACCCCGGATGTATCTGCATGACCATCCCGTCATCAAGGCTCATCCGCGCCATTTCCGTCAGCATGTGGCCCCGAAAGGCATCGGCCTGTTCCGGCGTGCACCGGCCCTGCAGGGCGAGGTCGAACAGCGCCGCCGCATCGGCCTGCGACAGGTTTTCGGTGCGCGCCGTCGCGTGGCCATGATCGGTGGCGGTGGCACCGAAACCGCGAAAGAAGGTGCGCCGGGTCCGGTGCGCGCGCAGGTATCCCTGCCAACCGGTCGCCGGTTCACCGGTCAGGTCGCCGAAGAGTTCGATGTTGCGGGCAAAGCCGGCAATCTCGGGGTCGATGACGGCGTCGGGACGGTAGGTCGTCACGACTCGCCCAGTCCAGCCGCTGTCGCGGATCGTGCGGTGCCAGAGCAGATCGTCCAGCGGGCTTTCTGTGGTGGCAATCACCTCGATGTTGAACTGCCGGAACAGCGCACGCGGGCGGAATTCGGGTCGGGTCAGGCAGTCCGCGATATGGTCATAGGCGGCATCGGCATTGGCCACGCAAAGCCGGTCGTGCCAGCCGAAGACGGTGGAAAACGCGTGGTCCAGCCACAACCGCGAAGGTGTGCCCCGGAACAGGTGATAATGCGCGGCAAAGATGCGCCAGATGGCGCGCGGATCAGTCTGGACCGGCCCGCCATCGACGCGCGGCACCCCAAGGTCTTCCAGTGCGATGCCCTGCGAACACAGCATCCGGAAGACGTAGTGATCGGGGGTCACGAAAAGCTGTGCCGGATCGGGAAAGGGCAGGTCTTCGGCAAACCAGCGCGGGTCGGTGTGGCCATGGGGGCTGACGATCGGCAGGGACCGGACGGCGTCATACAGACGGCGCGCCACGTTCCGAACGGCAGGCTCTGCCGGAAACAACCTGTCATCGTCCAAAGCCAAGGTCCGCCCCTCCCTCTTGCCCTGCGACCATGACCGAATGATGACATACTAGTCAAGTGATATTCTAGTTGCACTTCAGGACCACCCCGCGTAGCGTAAGTCCTGATGCAGCACGCTGGGAGAGTTCGCGGTGCAAAGTGGGATGCTGGCGCTGGAGCGGATACAACGGCCCTCGGTTTCGGATGCCGTGTTCGAGGAACTGAACCGGCAGATCCTGACGCTTGTCCTTGCACCCGGCATGAAGGTTTCCGAAGTCGACGTCGCGCAGGCCTTGGGCGTATCGCGCCAGCCGGTGCGCGACGCCTTTTACCGGCTGTCCAAGCTGGGTTTCCTGACCATCCGCCCGCAGCGCGCAACGACGGTTTCGCTGATCTCGGAACGGTCGGTGATGCAGGCGCGGTTCGTGCGGACCGCGATCGAGCTGGAAACCGTGCGGGCGGCGTGCGAACGACTGACCGAGCCGGATTTCGACGCCCTGGCCGCCATTCTGGACGAACAGGCCGGAACCGTCTCGCCCCGCGACGCGGAGCGGTTCCATCGGCTGGACGACCAGTTTCACCGCGAGATAAGCGAACGCGCCGGGCACGGGTATGTCTGGGACATCATCCGCGAAAACAAGGCGCATATGGACCGGGTGCGCTATCTTTCGCTGTCCTTTGCATCCGAGCGCGCCTACCGCGAACACCGCGAGATTCTGGGCGCGATCCGATCACGGGACGTGCATGCGGCAACCGCGGCGATCCGCGTGCACCTTTTGCGCATCATCGACCAGATCGTGCAGATCCGGGCGTCTTACAGCACCTATTTCGATCAGGAAGACTGACCTTGCGGGTGGTCTGCATCGGGGAATGCATGGTCGAAATGGCCCCGGAAGCGGATGGCCGCTTTGTCATGGGCTTTGCCGGCGACACGTTCAACACGGCTTGGTATCTGCGCCGCATCCTGCCGGGGGACTGGCAGGTCGATTATCTGACTGCCGTCGGCGACGATCCGATGTCCGCCCGACTGGCAGCCTTCCTGGCCGACGAAGGCATCGGCACCACCCATGTCCGCCAGATCGCGGGCGGCACGGTCGGGCTTTACATGATCTCGCTGTCGGGGGCCGAACGCAGCTTTTCCTACTGGCGTTCCGCATCGGCGGCCCGCCGCCTTGCCGAGGATGAGGGCGCGTTGCAGCGGGCGCTGAAAGGCGCGGACCTTGCCTATGTCTCGGGAATCACGCTGGCCATCCTGCCCCCTGCGGACCGGGTGCGCCTGCTGGCCGCCCTTTCCGCCGCGCAGGCAAGCGGCACCCTTCTCGCCTTCGATCCCAACATGCGGCCGCGCCTTTGGCCCGACGTCGACACCATGCGGCGCGAGGTGCTGAAGGCCGCGGATGGAATGGACATCGTGCTGCCCTCGTTCGACGAAGAGGCGCTGCATTGCGGCGACGCAACCCCCGAAGCCACCGCGCGCCGCTATGCCGATGCGGGTGCAGGAATGGTAGTGGTCAAGAATGGCGCGGGGGAAATCGTGCTGCGGCAGGCCGGACAGGAAATCCGGTATCAGCCGCCGAAGGCCGAACAGGTCATCGATACGACCGCCGCCGGTGACAGCTTCAACGCGGGGTTTCTTGCGGCCTGTCTGCACGGCCGCCCCCTGCCGGAAGCCTTGGCTGACGGCGCAAGACTGGCCCGCCATGTGATCGGCGCGCGCGGCGCACTGGTTCGGCTGCCGACCTGAACCTGCCGGTGAAGCTGTTCGTCCCGGAAAGAACAGCATGGTGGCGCCCAATGCCCACCCCGCCCTTGACGGCATCGCCCGCAGCGGAAACAAGCACCTGAACGGCGCAACCAGATTTCCGTGGTCCGACGACGCAAGCAGACCGGCTTCGTTGTTGCCGCCCCGGACCGATCAAGGGGATACCCATGAAATTCCGCTTCCCCATCGTCATCATCGACGAAGACTTCCGCTCTGAGAATTCGTCGGGGCTTGGCATCCGGGCCATGGCAGAAGCCATCGAGACGGAAGGCTTTGAAGTGCTGGGCGTCACCAGCTATGGCGATCTGTCGAAATTCGCCCAGCAGCAGTCCCGCGCCAGCGCCTTCGTGCTGTCGATCGACGACGAAGAGTTCAGCCCCGGTCCGGACATAGACCCCGCCGTGGTCAACCTGCGCAACTTCATCACCGAGGTGCGCCGCAAGAACGAAGACGTGCCGATCTATGTCTATGGCGAGACCAAGACCAGCCGCCACCTGCCCAATGACATCCTGCGCGAGTTGCACGGCTTCATCCACATGTTCGAGGATACGCCGGAATTCGTGGCGCGCCACATCATCCGCGAGGCCAAGACCTATCTGGAAGGTATCCAGCCGCCGTTCTTCAAGGCGCTTCTGGATTACGCCGAGGACGGGTCCTATTCCTGGCACTGTCCGGGGCATTCCGGCGGTGTGGCGTTCCTGAAAAGCCCGATCGGGCAGATGTATCACCAGTTCTACGGCGAGAACATGCTGCGCGCCGACGTCTGCAACTCGGTCGAGGAACTGGGCCAGTTGCTGGATCACAACGGTGCCATCGGCGCGTCGGAACGCAATGCGGCCCGCATCTTCAACGCCGACCACTGCTTTTTCGTGACCAACGGAACCTCGACGTCCAACAAGATCGTCTGGCACCATACGGTGGCCCCCGGTGACGTGGTGGTGGTGGACCGCAACTGCCACAAATCCATCCTGCACAGCATCATCATGACCGGTGCGATCCCGGTATTCCTGAAGCCCACGCGCAACCATTGGGGCATCATCGGTCCGATCCAGCAAAGCGCCTTCGAAGTCGAGGCGATCAAGGCGAAGATCCGGGCCAACCCGCTGCTGGCCGGGGTGGATGCCGATACCGTCAAGCCGCGCGTGATGACGCTGACGCAATCCACCTACGATGGCGTGCTTTACAACACCGAGACGATCAAGAACCTGCTCGACGGCTATGTCGAGAACCTGCATTTCGACGAGGCCTGGCTGCCGCACGCGTCGTTCCATCCCTTCTACGGCAATTTCCATTCCATGGGGCGCAAGCGCACGCGGCCCAAACATGCGGTCACCTACGCCACGCAGTCGCTGCACAAACTGCTCGCCGGGATCAGCCAGGCGAGCCATGTTCTGGTGCAGGACAGCCAGGACACGGCGCTGGACCGCCATCTGTTCAACGAGGCGTATCTGATGCACACCTCGACCAGCCCGCAGTACAGCATCATCGCAAGTTGCGATGTGGCGGCGGCGATGATGGAACCTCCGGGCGGGACGGCGCTGGTCGAGGAAAGCATCGAGGAGGCGCTGGATTTCCGCCGCGCCATGCGCAAGGTCGACGAGGAATACGGCGACGACGACTGGTGGTTCAAGGTCTGGGGGCCGGACAATCTGGCGGAAGAGGGCATCGGGCGCACCAAGGACTGGGTTCTGAAACGCACCGACGCCGATGGGGCTCAACTGTCGGACGGCGAGGAGAGTTGGCACGGGTTCGGCGACATGGCGCCCGGTTTCAACATGCTGGACCCGATCAAGGCGACGATCATCACACCCGGCCTCAACCTCGACGGCCGGTTCGAAACTACAGGCATCCCTGCCTCGATCGTCACAAAATACCTTGCCGAGCATGGCGTGGTGGTCGAAAAGACCGGGCTTTACAGCTTTTTCATCATGTTCACGATCGGCATCACCAAGGGACGCTGGAACACGCTGCTGACCGCCCTGCAACAGTTCAAGGACGACCATGCCAAGAATCAGCCGATGTGGCGGTCCATGCCCGAATTCTGCACCAAGCATCCGCGCTATGAAACCATGGGGCTGCGCGACCTGTGTCAGCACGTGCACACGCAATACGCCAGGCATGACGTGGCCATCCTGTCGACCGAAATCTACCTCAGCGACCTGACCCCGGCAATGAAGCCCAGCGACGCCTATTCCCACATCGCCCGGCGCACCACGCAGAGGGTGCCGATCGACGATCTGGAAGGCCGCATCACCACCAGCCTTGTCACCCCCTATCCGCCGGGCATTCCCCTGCTGATCCCGGGCGAGGTGTTCAACCGCAAGATCGTGGATTATCTCAAGTTCAACCGCGAATTTGCGCGCGCCTGTCCCGGCTTCGAAACCGACATCCACGGCTTGGTGCAGCAGAAGGGCGAGGACGGCGCGTTGCAGTATTTCGCGGATTGCGTGGCAATCTAGGGGGCTGGAGAATGTGGCGGCAGGGCAAAGGGCCGGTGGCCCTTTCCCGTGCCGTCACGGGTTACGCGGCCTTCGGCGTGAACCGCAGCGACAGGCAGGACATGCCGCCGTCCAGCTTGGCACATTCCGAATTGCCGATTTCGCGCACGTCAAACCCGGCGTTCAGCAAGGCATCCCTTGTGCGGTCAAAGCCCGACGCCATCAGCACCAGATCGTTGAACCTGATGGCATTGGCCGAGGCTTCTTCACCCTCGGCGGTGTGGATCACCCGGTAACCGTTGAAACACCCCGAGGCGTGGAGCCTTTTCGTAGACAGGATCGTTTCGCCGTCCAGCAGCGAACAGTCGGTCTTGAAGTGCAGAACTCCGGGCGGGGTGTGCACTTCGCGCACGGCAAGGGGCCAGTCGGCGACTTTGCGGATCAGTTCTGCTACGCCGCCTGCGTTGGTGCGGGCAGAGCGGCCGACGAGGATTTCTGTCTCGGTCACCAAAATGTCCCCGCCTTCGATGAAACTTTCGGGGCCGTCGATCCGCCGGACATCCTGATACAGTGCGCGCAGATGCGGCTCCATTTCTGCGGCCTCGCCCAGACGCGAAGGCGCGCCGGGACGCATGATGATGGCACCTTCTGGCAGGCACAAAGCGGTGTCTTCCACAAAGACGGAATCGGGAAACGCCTCCAGCGGGTCCAGTTCGATCACGGCGGCCCCGGTTTCGCGCAGGACGGTGACATAGTCTGCGTGGTGGCTTTGCATCCGCGCGAGGTCGGGATTTCCGGTGTCGACGGCGCGCAGTCCTTGAAGGATGGACTTGGCAGGCTTGCGCGTGATGGCATGGGTAAAGCGAAACGAGCGCATGGCGGGCCTTTCGATGCTGGGCTTTGCATTGCTAGCCACATCCCGCCCTGATGCAAGGCATGCCGCAACGGTCTGCGGCGAAATCCTGCAATTCGCGCGCTTCGGTGCCCGGCCCCGCAACCCATGGCTCCGATCCGCGTTGCGGTTGCCGTCAGTCCTTCGGATGCAGAACTCCCGCCCGTTTGCCTGAACGGGTGCAGCCCGGCGTCAAGCTGCACGGGCGGACGGCCTTCACGCAGGAAAGACTTGCGCTTGCAGAAATTGCGCGTTCAGATGACCGGAACGGGGGGCGCATGGCGAAAGATGGCGATCGACGGCCCGAGGCCATTCAGGTCACCGACCTGCACAAGAGCTTCGGCACGCACAAGGTTCTGAAGGGTGTGTCCCTGACCGCCCGCGAAGGTGACGTCGTGGCGATCATCGGCGGCTCCGGGTCCGGCAAATCGACCATGTTGCGCTGCATCAACTTTCTGGAAACCCCGACCTCGGGCACCATCCATGTCGCGGGCGAGCCTGTGGCGATGCGCCCGGACGGTGCGCCATCGGACCGCAGGCAGCTTGACCGCATCCGGCAATCGCTGGGCATGGTGTTCCAGTCGTTCAACCTGTGGACCCACCGCACCGTGCTGGAAAACCTGATCGAGGTGCCGGTCCATGTCCAGAAATGCCCGAAGGACGTGGCGGTGGAACGCGCGCGCAAGCTTCTGGCCCGCGTCGGGCTGGCGGAAAAGGAAGGGGCCTATCCCGCCTTCATGTCGGGCGGCCAGCAGCAGCGCGCGGCCATCGCGCGGGCGCTGTGCATGGAACCCAAGGCCATGCTGTTCGACGAACCGACCAGCGCCCTTGACCCCGAACTGGTGGGCGAGGTGCTGCAGGTCATCCGCGGCCTTGCCGACGAAGGGCGGACGATGATCCTTGTCACGCACGAGATGAAATTCGCGCGCGAGGTCGCCAGCCACGTGATCTATCTTCACAACGGCCAGATCGAGGAAGAAGGTCCGCCAGACCAGTTGTTTGGTGCGCCAAGGTCCGAAAGGCTGAAGCAGTTTCTCAAATCCGTCGCCTGAACAAAACGGAACAACCAAGCCAAGGAGACATCCATGAACTTCAGATCCCTGATCGCCGCAGCCCTGCTGCTGGCAACGCCCGTCGCAGCCCAGGAAGTGAAGATCGGCATTGCCGCCGAGGCCTATCCACCCTTCGCCAGCCCCGATGCCAGCGGCAACTGGGTCGGCTGGGAAGTGGATTTCATCAACGCCATGTGCGCGGCGGGTGAGATGCAGTGCGTCATCACTCCGGTCGCGTGGGACGGCATCATTCCGTCGCTGACCTCGGGGCAGATCGACGTCATCATGGCCTCGATGTCGATCACCGAGGAACGGATGAAGACGATCAGCTTTTCGGACAAGTACTACAACACCCCCACCGTGATCATCGGGGCCAAGGGTGTCGACATGCCGCCGACGCCCGAAGGGCTGGCGGGCAAGATCATCGGCGTGCAGGCGTCCACCGTTCATGCCGACTATGTCGAGAAATACTTCGCGCCGACCGCCGCCGAAGTGAAAATCTACCAGACGCAGGACGAGGCGAACCAGGACCTTGCCGCCGGGCGGATCGACGCGATCCAAGCCGACAGCATTGCGATGGACGCGTTTCTGGCGTCCGAAGCCGGTGCGGCCTGCTGTGATCTGAAGGGGTCGGTCGCGGATGACCCGGCGATCCTCGGGCTTGGCGTGGGTGCCGGTGTGCGCAAGGAAGACACCGAACTGGTGGCCAAGATCAACGCCGCGATTGCCAAGGTGATCGCCGACGGGACCTATGATTCGATCACGGCAAACTACTTTGCGTCGTCGATCTACGGCGGCTGACAAAGTGACCCGCTGGGGTGCCACGCCGGCGGGCCTTTCCAATTCCATCCGTCCCGCACGGCAGGGAATGGCACGCAGACCGTTGGTTCGCCTCGCGCAGACCGTGGTGCATAGTGCTGACCCGACCCCTTCCCGTCTGCGGAAGGGGTCGGCAGCCCGCGCCGCGCCGACGCGCCCCGGGTGCGGGGCATGAGCGTTGCGGCAACGCTTGATCTTCTGGCCTGGTCACCACCGGGCTGGGGGGCTGCGTTGGCGGTGGGGCTTGGCAGGTCCCTGATGATTGCCGTGGGGGCCTTCGGCCTTGGCCTTCTGATCGGCATCTGCGGTGCCTATGGCAAGCTTTACGGCGGGCCGGTGACCCGCGACCTTCTGGGGATTTACACGACCATCGTGCGCGCGGTGCCCGAACTGGTGTTGATCCTGATCCTGTATTTCGCCGTCACGTCGTCGCTGAACACGCTGCTGCTTGCCTGGGGCTTCGAGCGTGTGCAGATTTCCGGCTTTGTCGCCGGGATCGCCGTGCTGGGCGTCGTACAGGGGGCCTATGCAACAGAAATCCTGCGCGGGGCGATCCTTTCGGTGCCGCCCGGCCAGATCGAGGCCGCCCGCGCCATGGGCATGCCGCCCCTGACACTGGCCTGGCGGGTGACCTTTCCGCAGATGCTTGCCGCGGCGGTGCCCGGCCTTGCGAACCTGTGGCTCATCGCCACCAAGGACACGGCACTGCTTGCCGTGGTGGGCTTTGCCGAACTGACACTGGTAACCCGTCAGGCGGCCAGCACGACCAAGGCCTTCTTCACCTTCTTCATGGCGGCGGGTGTTCTGTACCTTGTCGTGTCGATCCTCTCGACCCTGATGTTCAACCGGATCGAGGCTTGGGCACGGCGCGGCCAGGTCCGTCAGGAGGGGCGCTGATGCGCGGGTTCTGGGTGCCACGCCGCATCGTGATGGCCGTGATTGCGGGGCTTCTGGTCTTGTGGTGCGCGATGGCACTGAACTGGACGTGGCTTGCAGACCCGAAATATCAGGCGCTGATCGTGCGGGGCATCTGGACCACGGGCTGGCTTTTGGTCGTGACCATGGTGCTGGGCATGCTTCTGGCAATTCCGCTTGGCTTAGCGCAGGCCGCAGGGCCGTGGTGGCTGGCGCAGCCCGCTGCCGGTTTCTGCGGGCTGATCAGGGGCACGCCGCTGCTGCTGCAACTGTGGCTTCTGTACTACGGGATCGGCTCGCTGTTCCCGTCGATCCCGTGGATCCGCCAATCCGACCTGTGGCCGATCCTGCGGCAGGCCTGGCCCTATGCCGTGCTGGCGCTGACGATGTCGGTGGCCGGGTATTCCGGCGAAGTGATGCGCGGGGCCTTCAAGGGCGTGCCCTATGGCCAACTGGAGGCGGCGAAGGCGATGGGCATGCCGCGCCTGACCATCTTCCGGCGGATCTGGCTGCCGCAGGCGTTCCACCGCGTCCTGCCGACCCTTGGGGGCGAGACGGTGCTGACGCTGAAGGCAACCCCGCTGGTCGCCACCATCACGGTGGTGGACATCTACGCGGTGTCCTCGCGTGTGCGTCAGGACACCTTCATCGTCTATGAACCGTTGCTGCTGCTGGCTGTGGTCTACATGGCGATTGCCGGGGTGATCGTGCTGCTGTTCCGCTGGCTTGAATCGCTGGTGCCCCAGAAACGGGTCTGAATGGTCCGGCAGGCCGGGCTTTCACCGGCCGGGGGTCACGCCTTGCGCCTGATCCAGACAGCGGGCAATTTCGGCAACCAGCATCTCGGGACCGACCGGTTTGCCCAGCAAAGGGGCCGATTGCAGGATGAGAGGTTGCTGTTCGCGCGAATAGCCGGATGTGGCGACAAAGGGCGTTCCCCGCCGCAACAGCTCGCGCGCGACGGGTTCGGATGTCTCGGTGCCCAGGTTTGTGTCCACCACGGCGGCATCGCACCCGATTTGTCCAAGCAGCGCAAGGGCCTGGGAAACCGAGTTGGCCGGGCCGACCACAACATAGCCCGCGTCCGACAGTGTCTGGGCAAAATCCATCGCGATCAGGGGATCATCCTCGACCACCAGAATGCGGCGCCCGGTTCCAAGGCTGGCTGTCGCGGCGGCATGATCGCCATTCGACCGACCCATCGGCACCGCGGCGCTTTCGATCAATCCGTCCGCCGCGCAACTCAGCCCCCAGACAAGTCCGGTCGGGTGAAAGTCGATGTGCGCGTCGCAGCCGAGGCTCATCCGCAGCATGCCGTCGATGATGGTCGAACCGAACCCGCGGCGCGTGGGTGGAACGACCGTCGGGCCTCCGCTTTCGATCCAAGACATCACGAACTGCGTCTGACCCGCATCTCCCGGCTGCAAGTGCCAGCCGATGTTCACGCGACCGATGGCGTTCGACAGCGACCCGTACTTGGCGGCATTGGTGGCAAGTTCGTGCAGGGCCAGACCAAGTGTCTGCGATCCCGCGGCCGTTATCTTGACCGGAGGTCCGCTGATCGTGATGCGTGCCTCGTGGTCATCGCCGAAGTGCGCGAGTTGCGAGCGGACAAGCTCGGCAAGCTGCACGGCCCGCCATTCGCTTTTCACCAGCAGGTCCTGACCGGCAGACAGGGCGCTGATGCGCTGTCCGAACCGTGCGATGAAATCCTCGGGCTGCGTCGTCACGGTGCGCCGGGCAATCGCCTGCACCAGCGACAGCATGTTCTTCGCGCGATGGTTGACCTCGCCCATCAGCAGCTTGATGTGTTCTTCCTGCCGCTGTTTTTCCGAGAAATCGTAGAAATGGCACACCACTCCGGGGCGGCCGTCCGGCAGGATCACACGCTCGATCTTCCAGTCGTAGGCTTCGGTCGCATCGACCTCGGCACGACGTTCGATCAGTTGCGCCTTGTGGGGATCGCCCGTCGCCAGCGTGTGGCGGAACCGCGAGACGATGTCCTGCGCCACTTCCTCCGGCCAGATGGCATGAATGACCTCGCTGAAATCGCGTCCGATCAGCGGTTTTACACCGTGAAACCCCTTGATTGCGCCTTCGCTGATCTGGATCATGCGGAAGTCGGCGTCGACCAGATAGGTGCCGAACGGTGAACGGTCGATCAGGTTTCGGAAGGTGTCATGCGCAATCTGCAGGCGGTCTTCGGCGCGGGCGCGTTCGACCGCCGCCCAGGTGCGTTCGGCAACCTCGTGTTGCAACGCCTTTTCCACCTCGGTCCAGCGGCGCGGTTCGGGGCTTGCCGTGGTGAACAGCGCCACCAGACGGCCATCGCGCCACAGCGGAACCGCCGATCCCGAGTGTATCCCGAAGGCGGTCAGGGCATCGGCGCGCGCGTCGGGCAGGTGGGCGGGGTCATCGAAAAACTCTGCCCCCCCTTGCGGCACCCCGAACGGTCCATGGTCCGACAGGCGGCCGGTGTCCGGCAGGGCCGCGGGCAGCCACCCGTCGCTGTACCGGCCCAAGGCATGAAACTGGTCGCCGTCCGGGTCGATGATCAGGTACTGGGCAAGAGGCAGCCCGCAGTGGCGCGCAAACAGTTCGGCAGCGACGGAAACGGCCGTCGTCACATCGCGGGCAGTGCGAAGCCGGTCGCTCAACACCAGCAACAGCTTTTGCTGACGATCACTTTCGCGCAGGCGGTCCTCGGCATCCAGACGTTCCGTCATGTCCAGCACGACGGCAAGCAGACCGCGATAGGTGCCGTCCGCGTCGCGCAATGCCGAGACGTTGCTGCTGCAGCGGACCATCACGCCGTCCTTGCGGCGATAGTTCTTCTCGATCTGAAAGTCCGGTCCGCCTTTGGCCAGCCTGTCCACCGCGGCCAGGGTTGCCGCCACGCTGGTGGGATGGGTCAGGTCGACCACGTTCATTCCGCGCATTTCAGGCTCGCTGTAACCCAGCATCTCGCACCAGCGGCTGTTGAAGAACACGATGCGGCCATCGGCATCGGTCTGCACGATCCCGGCGGGAGACTGATTGAGAATGCCCTTGAGCCGCGTTTCGCTGTCGCGCAGCGCGGCTTCGGCGTGTTTGCGCGCAGAGATGTCGACGCACATCCCGAACCATTCGAGAATGACCCCGTCCCGATGGATCGGAACGGCCTGCACGCGCATCCAGCGCCATGCCCCGTCATGGCGGCGGATGCGATGTTCGCTGTTGAACGGGACATTGCGGGAAACGGCATCGGTCCACCGGGCAGTCGCGGCACCGGCGTCGTCCGGATGCACGGCACGGAGCCAGCCATCGCCCAGCGTCTCGGTCGCGGACAGACCGGTGAAGGCCTGCCATGACGGCTGCGGTTTGTCCTGAAACCCCGAAGGCGGGCAGGACCAGGTCACGGCGCTGGTAGTCTCGATGGCGGTGCGATAGCGATGTTCGCTTTCCTGCAGCGCCGCGTCGGCCCGTTTTCGTTCGGTGATGTCATACGCGGTCGACAGGATGCCTTCGATCCGGCCTTCGGCATTTCGGCGCGGCCGGACCGTCAGATGGAAGTGACTGGGGTCCTGACCGGGCGCTGCGACGGTCACTTCCTGGCTTGCGGACTGACCGGTCGCCAGCACCCTTTTCTTCAGGCTGATCAGATGCGGAGCGACGGCCCCATCCATGAGATCGGCATCGGTCTTGCCCAGGACGAAACCGGCGTCATGCCCCAGCGCCGGATTGCAGATCCACGTGTAGCGCAGATCAGGATCCTGTTCAAAAACGGTGATCGGCGACCCCGCAAGGGCAAAACGAAACCGGTTTTCGCTTTCCGCCAGCGCCAGTTCCCCGTGCTTGCGCTGCGTGATGTCCAGCGCGACGCCGATGGCCTGGCGTGCGCCCCCGTTTTCGTCCCGCAGAAAGACGGTGTCGGTGCTCATGTACCAGCGCCAGTTTTCCGACTTGTCCTTCATCCGGTATTCAAGCGACGCCGTTTCTCCGGGCTTCAACCGGCGGACACCCGCGAGGTGATCCTTGAACCGCGGCTGATCATCGGGGTGCATCAGCCTTTGCGCCGCATCCGGCCCCATTTGCGCAATCTCGTCGGAACTGTACGACCCCTCGAAGGTGTTATTCACATAGACGGTCCGGTTTTCGTCCAGATCATAGATGTAAAGAACGCCCGGCAGCACATCGATGATCCTGCCGAGGAAGTGCTGATGCGCGCGCGATTCCGCCTCGACCTTCCGGCGACGGGTGACATCGCGGATGTTGAACTGGATCACCGTCCGGAAGTCTTCTTCGTACCGGTTTGCCACAACCTCGACGTCACGCGTCACGCCGTCCGCGGTTTGCAGCGGCAGGTTTTCATAGCGCACCTGCCCTGACGCGATCAGCGTTTCAAGCATGGTCTGGCGGGCCTGGGCTTCGGTGAACAATCCAAGCTGGAAAACCTCCATACCGACAAGATCGGCAAGCGGGTATCCAAGCAAGGCGATCATGAACGGATTGGCGTCGATGATCTTGCGGGTTTCAAGGTCGACGATCAGAATCCCGTCCTGTGCTGCTTCGAAAAGACGCCGGTAGCGAAGCTCGGAAACCACCTTGTCGTTCTCCAGCGGTCTTGATGACAGCGCGTCCTGAAGCTGCCGTTCCACGGCGTGCAGGCGGCGGCGCAGTTCCGCGTTCTCCTCCAACATGCCGATGGGTCCCTGCATTTCTGTCACCTGCCGCCTGAGGGTCATTCGACCCTTTTGCTGAGTTCGCCAACCGGCGCCCAATGGATCGCGATACAACAGGTGGCGCCCTGATAGATCATCTCAGGGTTGAACAATGTCCGGCGGCTTGCGTCAATGATTTCGATGCTCATCGTCACTCCTCGCTTGGACAGAAAGGGTGTGTGATCTCGACTCGGTCACGCCTGTGGATAAGGAAAAATCATATTTTTGAAGTTTTGCCTATCCCCTGCCGTTTGCCTCCCTTTCAGATTGCCGGGTCACCTGTGCTGAACGCGGTACAGCAGACGCCCGCTTGCGCAAAATGCTGGCATCGGTTGAAGACAGCGGCGGGCGGTGTGATGCGGGCACCGGTGAGGGCCATGCCCCGACCTTCGGCTGGACCGGCCGCTTTGTCGCCTTACATCAAGGGGACGCTGAACCTGCCATCCCGGAGCCTGCCGCATGACCGATCTGCCGCGCGAAAACGTCCAGTCGTACCCGCGCCCCCCGGCGCTGGAACCGGTGCCGCAGAGCATCATCCTGTGGCTTGGCGGCGTGCGGGTGGCCGAAACGACCCGCGCCCTGCGCGTGCTCGAGACACACCATGCGCCGACCTACTACCTGCCATTGCAGGACATTCACGCCACCCTGCGCCCGGCCAAGGGCAGCAGCCTGTGCGAGTGGAAGGGCGTCGCGCGCTACTTCGATGTGCTGGCGGGATCGGCAACAGCCCCCCGCGCCGCCTGGGCCTATGACAGCCCCACCGCCGGTTTTGCCGCCTTGTCGGCGCATGTGGCCTTTTATGCCGCCCTGATGGACGAGGCATGGGTTGGCGATCTGCGTGTCATGCCGCAACCGGGCAGCTTTTACGGCGGTTGGGTGACGTCCAATCTGGATGGACAGATCAAGGGCGGGCCCGGAACGCAGCACTGGTAACGGGCTACGCCGAAACGATGGTCACCCCGTGATCCACAAGAATCCCTTCGACGCGGACACGGTACAGGGCAATCGCCCCCACCAGCCAGGCCAGAAACCGGGCTTCGTTTCTTGTCGGATTGCGCCGCACGGCGCGGCAGATCGCATAGCGTTGGGCGCTGCGCAGGCCCAGCCGGAACGGAGCGACAAGGCGTCCGCTTTGCAGCGCGTCCAGCGCCATGAAGCTGTCACCGATCGTGATGCCCGATCCGGACAACGCCGCCGACAGGCACATCGACGTGTCATTGAATTTCGAAACCTGCACCTCGGGTCCGGGGTCTGCGACCCCGCTGAAGGCGAACCAGTCCTTGCGGAGGTCATAGTTGCGGTCGATCAGAAAGCGCGCCGTACTGCGCAACCTGCCGTCGGTCACATGGCGCAGGGCATATTCGGGCGTGCACAGCGGCAGGTCGATCCAGTCGCACAGGGTGTCTTCGGTCAGGTCGTTCGACCGGAAGCTGCCCTCGGGTCCGTAAAAAATACGAAAGCTGAAATTCTCGTCCATCCGCAGGCGGCCGTTGCGTTCGGCCACGATTTCCAGCGCGACGCCGGGATTTTCGACAAGAAAGCTGCCGATGTGGTGGGCCAGCCAGGACGAGGCAAAGTCGCGGTCGACCAGGATGCGCAACGCATTCGTGCCGTCGCGACCGTCACTGATGTGCTGGTACGTGGCGCTGATCAGATCGAACCCCTGCGACAGGCCGGCAGCCAGTTGTCGTCCGGTTTCGGTCAGGGTGGCGTGCGGGCGACCCCGGATGACCAACGCACAGCCGACCAGTTGTTCCAGATGCCGTATCTGTTTGCTGATCGCGGGCCGCGTCACGTTCAGCGCCGCCGCCGCGTTAGCAAACCCGCCATGACGCGCGACAAGATCGAAGGCCCGCAAGGCCGTGAGGGGCAGCATCGGGTTCACCATGGTAACCAAAGGTTACCTTACGCTATATTTGTTCGTTTTGCTGTCAAAGCGGTGTTTTCTACGGTGATGGCAGCCAGGACAATGGGCCAAGCAACGAAACTGGATGCCAAGCCGATGAAGAACCCGATAAAATTCTCTGCGACCGGTCCGGCGGGCTGGATGGAAAGCGCGAATGTGCCTCTGGAAACCGCCCGGCTGATCGCAGGCGATGCGCTGGGGCAGGATCACATCTACTTCCGGCGGGAAACCCCCGGCGTCCGGTCGGGGATCTGGCGGGCCGAACCCTATACCGATTTCTACGAGGATTATCCCTGCGACGAATTCATGATCGTGCTTGAAGGCTCGGTCACGCTTGAGGGCGACGACTTCGAGGAAACCTATCGCAAGGGCGACGCCTTTCTGGTGCCGAAAGGCTTTCGCGGGTATTGGAGGCAGACCGAGCCGATGCTGAAATTCTATGTGATGATCGATTGATCGGCTGGCCGGAACGATGAATGACACGCAGACACCCGGCGGCACGGAAGATGCGGGGACCTATGATTATGTGATCATCGGGGCCGGATCGGCCGGATGTGTGATGGCCGCGCGTCTGGGCGAAGACCCGCGCGCCCGCATTCTGGTGCTGGAGGCGGGTGGCAGCGACCGGTCCATCTTCGTCAGGATGCCTGCCGCCCTGACCATTCCGATGAACACCCGAAGGTTCAACTGGGGCATGTCGACAGAACCCGAGCCGGGCCTTGACGGGCGGGTGGTGAACCTGCCGCGCGGCAAGGGGCTGGGCGGGTCGTCGTCGATCAACGGGATGTGCTGGGTGCGCGGCAATCCGATGGATTATGAACTGTGGGGGGCGTTGGGTGCCGAAGGCTGGAGCTGGGCCAATGTGCTGCCATACTTCCAGCGTCTAGAGAACGTGACCGGGGGTGGCGCGTTGCGCGGCACGGACGGGCCGATTTCCGTGCGACGCGGGGACGCGCACAATCCGCTGTTCCAGGCCTTTGTCGACGCAGGCCGACAGGCGGGTTATGCCGTCAGCGACAACATGAACAGCCGCCAGCACGAGGGCTTTGGCCCGATGGAGATGAACGTCGGCGGGGGAGAGCGGTCGAGTGCGGCCGTGGGGTATCTGCACCCTGCCGTTCGGCGCGGCAATGTGCGGGTGATCCCCCATGCGCTGGTGGACCGGCTGATTGTCGAGGGTGGTCGGGTCACCGGCGTGCTGTTTTCGCAGGACGGTCGGCCCGTGCGGGCGCAGGCAGGGCGCGATGTGATCCTCAGCGCGGGGTCGATCATGTCGCCTGTCATCCTGAAACGGTCCGGCCTTGGCCCGGCGCAAGAGTTGGCCGACCATGGCATCGCCGTGGTTGCCGATTGCGTACAGGTAGGCGGCAACCTGATGGATCACATGGAGATCTATCTGCAGATGGAATGCCGCCAGCCGATCACCCTTTACGCGCAAATGACCCCGCTTCGAAAGGCGATGCTGGGCGCGCAGTGGCTGCTGACGCGCAAGGGGCTGGGGGCGACCAACCATTTCGAATCCGGCGGCCATATCCGCAGCCGCGCGGGGATCGTCTATCCCGACATCCAGTTTCACTTTCTGCCGCTGGCGATCTCTTATGACGGCAAGTCGATGGCCACCGGCCACGGCTTTCAGGTGCATGTCGGCACCAAGCGGTCGAAAAGCCGGGGCTGGGTGAAACTGCGCAGCTCCGCGCCGCAAGATCTGCCACGCGTGCAGTTCAACTACATGACGCATCCCGACGACTGGCTGGAAATGCGCGCCTGTGTGCGCCTGACGCGCGAGATTTTCGCCCAACCGGCCTTTGCGCGCTATCGCGGGGCCGAGCTTGCCCCGGGTGCCGCGTGTCAGACCGACGCCGACATCGACGCCTTCCTGAAGGCGAAACTGGAAAGCGCCTACCACCCCTGCGGCACCTGCCAGATGGGAACGGACGATGCCGCCGTGGTGGACCCGCGCACGATGAAGTTCAAGGGCGTCGAAGGCCTGCGCGTTGTCGACAGCTCTGTCCTGCCACAGGCCACGGCGGGCGATCTGAACGCGCCGACGCTGGTCATGGCCGAACGCGCGGCCGATCTGGTCCGGGGGCGAAGCCTGCCCGCCGCACAGGACGCGCCCTTGCTGGCCGATCCGGACTGGGCCACCCGGCAACGCTCGGCTGCGATCACCCGCGACTACAGCGCGGACCGCGAAACCCTGCGCCTCGCCTTGCTGGAAAATGCCCGGCCACGCTGACAGCACCACAAGGAAAACCTGATGAAGCTGATCTATTCCGAAGACCATCGCGGCCACGCCGGCGCCAAGGAAATGCGCTATGACGAAATGATCCCGATGATGGAGTGTCCCGAACGGATGGACGTGATCATGGGCGCGCTGACGCAAGCGGGCTTCACCGACGTCGTCGCGCCCAATCCGCACGGGCTGGACGTCGTGCATCAGGTTCACGATCCGGCCTTCGTCAGCTTTCTGCAACGCTGCTATCCGATGTGGGAGGCGGAGTTCGGCCCCGGTCGCTTTGCCACCGCCTACACCTTTGGCATGCGCGGCATGGATCAGGTGCCCAACGGATCCGTGCATTCGATGCTGAGTTGCTACACCTTCGATGTCTGCGTGCCCTTCATCGCCGGAACGTGGAGGGCGATCAACGCGGCCAAGGACATTGCCCTGACCGGGGTCGATCTGATGCAGGCGGGCGAGCGCGCGGTGTTTTCGGTCTGCCGTCCAGCGGGACATCACGCCTCGCAGGACCTGGCCGGAGGTTATTGCTACCTCAACAATGCCGCCATCGCCGCTCAGGCGCATCTGAACGGGGGCGCGCGGCGGGTGGCGTTGCTGGACATCGACTATCACCACGGCAACGGAACGCAGCGCATCTTCTACCAGCGGTCCGATGTGTTCTTCATCTCGCTGCACTGCCGACCGCAGGACGAATATCCGTTCCTGATGGGCTATGACACGGAAGTTGGGGAAGGTGCGGGTAAGGGCTATACGCTGAACCTGCCCATGCCGCGCGGCACCGGCTATGCGGATTGGGGCCCCGCCCTGCAGATCGCACTGGACCGGATCCGCGCCTATGCGCCGGATGTGCTGGTGGTGTCGCTGGGCGTTGATACGTTCGAGGCCGATCCCGTAGGAGGATTTACCCTGAAAAGCCCCGATTACCTTGACATCGGTCGCCGCCTCGCTGGGCTGGACCTGCCCACCCAGTTCGTCATGGAAGGCGGCTATGCCATCGATGCGCTTGGGTTGAACGTTGCCAACGTCATCACCGGGTTCACGCAAGCCCAGCGGGGATAGGTGTCAGGTGATCTGCAAGGTCACCTTGCCGATCGCCTTGCCGCTTTCCAGAAACGCATGGGCGGCGGCGACGTTGGTCAGGGCAAAGGTGCCCGCGTGCAGGATCGTCAGCTTGCCTGCCGCCACCAGCCCAAGCGCCTGACGCAGGATCGCCGCCTGTTCCGCAAGTCGGGCCGACAACCCCTTCCACATCGGTGTCAGCATCATCACGTTGTGCAGCGTCAGGTTCAGGTTGTATGCGGTCAGGTCTGCATCATCGCCGGGCAGGCCCATCAGGGTGACGATGCGGCCGTAAGGGGCCATGGCGCGGTAGGTCTGCTGCAGGGTTTCAGCACCCGCATTGTCAAACGCCACATGCAGGCCACCCGACCATCCCAGCGCCGCCACGGCAAAGTCGGTTTCGCGATAGTTGAAGGTGACTTCGGCCCCCATGTCGTGCGCGATGCGGGCCTTTTCGGCAGAACTGACCGTTGCCGCCACCCGCGCCCCGCGCAGGGCGGCCAGTTGCACCGCCACATGCCCCGTGCCCCCTGCCCCGCCATGGATCAGGGCAAACTCCCCTGCCTGTAACGCCGCGCGGTCATGGATCGATTCCCATGCCGTGATCGCAACGAGCGGCAACGCGGCGGCGGTCAGGTCGTCCACCCCGTCGGGAACCAGCGCCAGTTGCGCTGCCGGAACCACCGCAGCCTCGGCATAGGTGCCCATGGTTCCGCCGATGCCCCCGTTGCAAAAGCAGACCCGGTCGCCGGGGCGCAAACCGGTGACCCCGGCCCCGACTGCGGCGACCACACCCATGCCGTCATGACCCAGAACGAACGGGCTGTCCGACGTCAGATACCCGCCCAACTGGCGAAAGAAGATATCAGCCGGGTTCAGCGACGCGGCGTGCAGGGTCACCAGCACGTCTTGCGGGCCTTGCGGCCAGACAAGGTCGACGTCCTGCGCCGCAAGCACCTCGGGGCCGCCCAGCGATGCCGCAACCATTGCCTTGATCTTCAACGCGAAACCTTTCGAAGTTGCCGGATGTACCACAGCATGATCAGCGACAGACAGGCAAAGACCGTCAGCGCCAGAATGACAGACGCCACCGCCAGCCGGGGCGTTCCGGCAGACCGCAGGCTCAGCCACATCAAAACCGGCAACGTCTGCGTATCCCGGTCCGTCAGGAACAGCGCCATGACGAATTCATTCAGCGAGATCACGAAGGCGAACAGCACGGAAGAGATCACCCCGGTGGATACCATCGGGATCACCACCTCGAAGAATGTCCTTACCGGCGGCGCGCCAAGGTCGTTCGCAGCCTCGACCACGCGGTTGTCGATGGTGCGAAAGGTGGCCTCCATCAGCATGAACACCAGCGGCATCGCCCAGAGCGAATGCGCCACCATCACCAGCCCGCGCGAGCCGTAGATCGAAACGCCGCCGATTTCCAACCCGCCGAACGCGATGGCAACCCCCAGACCCAGCACCACACCCGGCATGAACAGCGGCATCATGATCAGGATGTAGAGAACATTCTTGAAAGCAAAGTCGTACCTCTCGAACGCCCAGGCCGCGAGGATGCCCGCCGTGGTCGAGATCACGGCCGTTCCGACCGCGATGATGAAACTGTTTTTCAACGCATCCGTCCATTGCGGGCTGGCGATGAAATCGCCGTACCAACCCAGCGACCAGACCTTGATCGGAAAGCGGATCTGGGCGGCCTCGTTGAACGACATCACCAGTGTGACCACGATCGGGATCAGCACATAGGCCACGATGAAGATCGTGAATGCCAGCGTCAGCACCCGGAACACCACCGGTTCGACACTGCGTCGCGTCAGGGGTGTGCTGCCGTCAGACATGCAAGGTGGCCCGCCGCGTGGCAAGGGCGCGGGTAAAAACCATCATGACCGCCACCAGCACCACCAGCACCATGGACAGCGCCGAGGCGAGCGGCCAGTTGTTGCGGCCCAGCATCTGTTCCTGCACAAGAAATCCCATCGTCCACAACGTGTCGGGTCCAAGGGCGGAGGGTGTCGCGTAGGTGCCCATCGTGAAGATGAAACACTGCGAGAATGCCACGAGCATCCCGTTGCGGGTCAGCGGCAGCAACACCTCGCGGAAGATGGTCAGGGGCGAGGCACCAAGATCGGCGGCGGCTTCCAGCATCCGCTTGTCGATGCCGTCAAGGATCGACAGCAGGATGAAAAAGCAGAACGGCAGCGTCAGATAGACCAGCCCGACAAAGGCCGCGAATTCGGTATACATCAGGCTGATCTTGTCGCTGATCAGACCCGAACTCGTCAGCGCAAAGCTGAGAAGCCCGTTCTTGGGAAAGAACATCCACCAGCCGAAGATGATCGCAATCTCGGAAATCAGCAGCGGACAAAGGGCGAGGCCGATGAAGATCAGCCGCCATTTCGCCGGTTTCAGCCAGACCAGCAGGGCAAAGAGATAGCCGATCACCAGAGTCGCTGCCGAGGCCATCAGGGCCAGTTGCAGCGTTGTCCAGATCGCGCCGACGAAAACCTCGTTCGAAAAGACGGTCTGGTAATTCGCCCAGGACAGGCCCGGAGTGAACAGCTTTGATCCCTCTGACAGATTGAAGCTCATGCGCGCCATGTAAAGGGTCGGAAGGCCGAAGAAGATCAGGACGATGATCAATGCGGGCAGCATCAACAGCCACGGCGCGGCGCGTTTTCGCCGGATGACCGCCGCACGGGCTACGGTAAAGGCGCGGTCTTCCCCCGTCACCGGAACACCCGCATGTCCTGGCTTTGCCAGCCGACATCCACCACGTCCCCCGCCCGATGCACCGCAGCCCCCGCATGATCGGCGAACAGCTCCAACCCGGCCGCACGCAGATGATAGCGGTTCATGTCGCCCAGAAACTCGACGAATTCGACCCGGGCTTTCAGCCGGTTCGGCAGGTCTGCCGCATCGGGGCCAAAGCGCAGACGCGACGGGCGAATGTACAGCCGCGCGTCGCCGGGGGCGTGATCGCCCTGCAGCGACAGGTCAATCCGTCCGCCCGCGCCATCGGTGGGCTGCGGGCCAAGACGAACCGCAAGGCAGCAGCTTTCCCCGATGAAGGTGTAGACGAATTCGTTTATCGGCTGATGAAAAATGTTTTCAGGTGTGTCGATCTGTTCGATTGCCCCGTTGCGCATCACCGCCACGCGGCTGGACATCGCCATCGCCTCGCCCTGATCATGCGTCACGTAGATCGCGCTGAACTGCAACTGGTCGTGCAGGTTCTTGATCTCGGCGCGCAGTTGCAACCGCAGCGACAGGTCCAGCGCCGACAGCGGTTCGTCAAACAACAGGATCGCCGGGCGCACTGCCAGCGACCGCGCCAGCGCCACCCTTTGTTTCTGCCCGCCAGAAAGTTGCGCGGGAAAGCGGTCGGCAAAGCCGGACAGCCGCACGATCCCCAGATACTGTTTCACCCGGTCAGCGGTCTCAGACGCGTCAACCTTGCGCATGCGCAACCCGAAGGCAACGTTTTCGGCCACGGTCTTGTGCGGGAACAGCGCACCTGACTGAAAGATCGTCGCAGTGTCGCGCTGATAGGCGGGCAGATGGTCGATCCGCTCGCCGTTGATCCGGATCGAACCGCCGTTCAACTGATCAAACCCGCCGACAAGGCGCAGCGTCGACGTCTTGCCCGACCCCGAGGGGCCCAGAAGCGTGACGAATTCGCCCTTTGCCACGGTCAACGACACATTGTCGACGGCGACCACCCTGCCATAGGTGCGCCGCACGTTCTGCAGGTCAAGCGCCGCGATTGTCATCCGCTGGTCGTCACCGTGATGGTCTGCTTCATCCGCGCATCCAGCGCTTCCCAGTTCGCGCCGAACTTGTCCCATCCGGCCAGACTGAACAGGCTGAAAGTCGCAGCCATTGCATCGTTCGTCATCGGGTAATCGGCCCAATGCGCCGGTGCCGTCAGATCGGACCGCGACATGAAGTCGGTCGAGCCATTCAGGAAACGTTGCTGGGTTTCCTGTTCCAGCAGGTAGGACTGGAACAGGTCGGCCAGATCGCCATGCCGGGTGCCCCGCACCTTGACGAACCAGTTGGTGTAGGAGGCTGTACCCTCTTTCGGCACGGCCCCGGTGAATTCGTCGCCGTACTCTTTCAAGAAGCCATAGGCATCTCCGGAATACATCGTGGCAACCTGTGCCTCGTCCTGCAGCATCAGGTTGGCAAGTTCGGCGCCATCCTTGTACCACTTGGCCATGCGCAGCTTTTCCAGTTCCACGAACAGCGGCTCCATCTCGGCGGGGGTGTCGAACACCTCGTCGATGCCGGGCTTGCGCGAAGACAACAGGGCGGGGATGCACAGGTCCCAGTAGAAGGCTGCGGCATCCATCGTGGTTTTGCCAAGGGCGCGGGGGTCCCAGAAATTGGCCCAGCTGTCGGGCGCAATGCCGCTGGCCTTCGAGGTCAGCATCCACAGCGATCCACCGCCAAACGGCACGCCGTATCGGGCCGCATCGCCACGCAGGGCGTCGAACCACGGATGGACAGCGGCAAAACCCGGCAAGGCCGCGCGGTCGGTTTCCAGAAACAACCCTTCGGCCAGCCCGGTAGACGTGGTGAATTCGTCGGCGATCGTGATGTCGAACGGCGGGTTGTCGGCGGGTGCGGCCATGATCTGCGCCACCATCTGGTCCCAGCCGCCAACGGTTTCCACCTTGGTGCCGTAGGTCGCGTTGAAGGGGTCGATCACGAGGTCGCGAAAGCTCAGTTCGTGGTTGCCGGACCACGATACGACGACCAGCCCTTCGCCTGCGAAGGCGGACTGGGCCGAGGCCGGCCTTGCCCGGCCGATCAAGGCCGGTGCCGCCAATGCGGCAAGGCCTTGCAAAGTCTTGCGACGGGTCAGATGCATGCGCGTCCTCCGGAAGGGGTGGCCCGCGGGTCGGCGGGCCACGGGAACTGTCACGCTCAGCCCGTGGTGCGGGCGACGGTCTGTTTCATGCGGTCATCGAACGCCTGATAATTGGCGTTGATCTTGTCCCAGCCGTCCATCGTCAGGATCTGGAACATCCTGTGGTAATCGTCGTTGGACTGCGGATAGCCGTTCCAGTGCGCGGGCACCGTCACATCCTTGCGGGCCATGAAGATCATCGACTTGGCAAGGAAGCGGTCCTGCGTTTCCTTCTCCAGCAGATAGTTCATGAAGAGGTCGGCCAGTTCGCTGTGCTGCGTGCCGCGCACCTTGAAGTACCAGTCGGCCCAGGCGGATACGCCCTCTTCCGGAACGGCCGCCACGTATTCATCCGGGTTCTCGGTCAGGAAGGTATAGGCATCCGACGAGAACGTCATCGCCGCATCGGCCTCTTCCTGGTTCAGGATGTTGGCCTGCTCGGCCCCGTCGCTATACCACTTGGCCACCTTCAGCTTGTCCAGTTCGGCGAACAGCGCCTCGGCGGTGGCCATGTCATACATCTCGTCAAGGCCGGGGTTGATCTTGCTCATCACTGCCGGAACCGACAGGGTCCACCACCATGCCGCCGCATCCGAGGTGACCTTCCCCGCCAGCCGTTCATCCCACAGCAGGCTCCACGACGTCGGGGCGATTTCCAGCGACTTGCGCACCATCAGCATGCAGGTGCCGCCCCCGAAGGGAATGCCATAGTCCTTGGCCTTGTCGGGGCGGGTTTCGTAGAACCACGGATAGACGGCTGCAAGGTTCGGAATGTTGGCGGGATCGGTCTTCTGGTACTGCCCGCCGGCCAGACCGGTGGACGAGATGTATTCTTCGGCCACGGTCACGTCGAAGGGGGGGTTGTCTTCGGGGGCCGCCGCGATCTGCGAGGTGATCTGATCCCAGCCGCCGACGGTTTCGGCCTTGGTACCGTATTGCGCGTTGAACGGATCAACGACCGTTTCGCGAAACACCTGTTCATAGTTGCCCGACCAAGACACCGCGATCAGGCTTTCCCCCGCGAACGAGGTTTGCGCCGTGGCAACCGACGCCCGGCCGATGATCGCGGGCATCGCGATGGCGGCGGTGGCGGTTGTCAGAAAGCGGCGACGATTCAACGCCAGATTGCGTGTCGGATCGGTCATGGTATCTCCCCGTTTTTCTTGTTGTTCGGACTGACTTTGATGGACTATTGCGCCGACATACCCATCGGTCAAGCAAATCACTTCGGCGTCGCGTTCAGGCAAGACTTCTTGTCGGGCCGGAAGGCAGATGAAGAAACACCATGCGCCTTTTCAGCAGTTCACAAACCCACAGCCTCCTGCTTGCCTCGGTTGCCGTCGCATTGTGCGGCAGCGTCTGGGGCGTGTTCTGGCTGCCGTTGCGCTGGCTGGATGCGCAAGGGGTTGGCGGCGGCTGGACGGCCCTGATCTTCAACCTTGTCTCGCTTCTGGCGCCCCTGCCGTTCCTTTTGCGCCGCGCGCGGTGGGTTGTCTTTGCACGGCATGCCCCGGCGGGGCTGCTGCTGGGCACGGCGTTTTCGCTGTATACGGTCAGTCTGGTGATGACGGATGTGCTGCATGCCATCCTGTTGTTCTACCTGACCCCGGTGTGGAGCACGCTTGCCGCGCGGATGCTGTTCGGCACCCGGCTGACCCTGTCGCGGATCATGGCGATCGTGCTGGGCCTGTCGGGAATGGCGATCCTTCTGGGGGCAACGGACGGGCTGCCCATGCCGCGCAATGCGGGGGATTGGGTGGCGCTGATTTCGGGCATGCTCTGGGCTGCAGGCACCATGCACAGCTACGCCCGACCGTCCAGCGGGGTCGCGCTGCCGGTGTTCAGCTTTTCGCTGGGCGGGGTGATTTCATCGGCGCTGGTGCTTGGCTTAGCGCTGCAGATGGATTTGCCGCTTGGCTATTCCGGCGCGCTTGTGCCGTCTTTGCCATGGATCATTCTGGCCGCGCTTGTCTTTTTCGTGCCGCCGAATTTCCTGATCCTCTGGGCGGCGCAAAGGTTGGACCCGGGTCGAATCGGCATCCTTCTGACGACCGAAGTCATGGTCGGCGCGATCAGCGCGGCGCTTTTGTCGGGCGAGACCTTCGGGACCCCCGAATTCGTCGGAACCGCGTTCATCATCGGGGCGGGGCTGGTCGAAGTTCTGGGCCGGCGCTGACGCGGAAGTTGACGCCGGGGATTGCGCGAATGCGGTTGCCGGGCCTAGTCTTGCGGACATACTCCGGAAAGGATGCCGCCGATGAACGTCGTGTCCCGTCATGTCTGCGATCTGGGCCGCTTTGATGCCGACCCCGAGAAATCCTACACGATCCCGAAGGAATACTACACCGATCCCGCCATCTTCGCCCGCGAGAAGGAGGCGATCTTCTTCAAGGCCTGGAACTATGTCTGCCATACCAGCCAGGTGGCAGAGGCCGGGGCCTATGTGACGGTCCGGATCATCGATCAGAACATCGTGGTCATGCGCGGGCAGGCCGACGTGCTGCGCGCCTTCTACAACGTCTGTTCGCACCGCGCCCATGAACTTCTGCACGGTTGCGGCCAGACCAGAATGGTCACCTGCCCCTATCACGCATGGACCTATCATACCGATGGCAAATTGCGGACGGCCGTCGGGCAGAAACGGGTCGAGGGGTTCGAGGCGGACGAATTCGCGTTGAAACAGGTAAAGCTGGAAGAATACGCCGGATTCATCTTCGTCAACCTTGATCCGGACGCGTCCCCGCTGCACGCCGAGGCGGGCAGTCTGGCCGATGACATCAAGGGCTATTGCGCCGACGTTCCGGGCCTGAAATTCGCGCACCGGCTGACCTACGAGATCAAGGCGAACTGGAAGAACGTCGTCGACAACTTTCTGGAATGCTACCACTGCTCGGTCGCGCATCCGGCCTTTGTCGATCTGGTGGACATCAAGAATTACCACACCAAAACCTACGACCTTTACTCCAGCCACATCTCGCCGCCGGGCCGGTCGGACAATGCGGCCTACCAGATTCCCGACGGCCCGGCAGGCAACTTCGCCGCATGGTGGCTGTGGCCAAGCGTGACCTTCAACGTCTTTCCCGGTTCGGCCAACATCACCGTGCTACACATCCAGCCCACCGGACCGGAAACCACGCTGGAGCATTTCGATTTCTTCTTTGCCGATGCAACCCCGACCGAAGGCGAGCGGCAGGCGATCGACTATATCGACAAGGTTCTGCAACCCGAAGACATCGGTCTGGTCGAAAGCGTGCAGCGGGGCCTGCATTCGCGGGGCTACAATCAGGGCCGCCTGATGGTGGACAAGGACCGCAGCTACAACTCGGAACACGGGCTGCACCATTTCCATGCGCTGGTGCTGAAACAGCTTGGCGATCTGTGATGGCGGCAGGCCGGGCCGGATATGACTATGTCATCGCCGGGGCCGGGTCGGCGGGCTGCGTGCTGGCGAACCGGCTGACCGAAGACCCGGACGTGCGCGTGCTGATCCTTGAGGCTGGGCCGCGCGATCTGAACCCGTTCATCCACATGCCTGCCGGTGTCTACAAGGTGTGGAAGGACGCGCGGATCAACTGGAACTATGCCTCGACCCCGCAGGCGGAACTGGCGGCGCGCGCCATCCCCGTGCCGCGCGGGCGGGTACTGGGCGGGTCGTCCTCGATCAACTCGATGGTCTATCTGCGCGGGCACCCGTTGGATTATGACCGCTGGGCGTCGGACTTCCGCCTGCCCGGCTGGGACTATGCCCACTGCCTGCCCTACTTCCGCAAATCCGAGCGCAACGAGCGGGGGGCCGACCCCTGGCATGGCGACAGCGGCCCTCTGGGTGTCAGCATCGGGCGCAGTCCGAACGTCCTTTACGATGCGTTTGTCGAGGCAGGGCCAGAGGCGGGCTTCGGGCGTTCCGACGATCTGAACGGATTCAATCCCGAGGGGCTGGGCCGGTATGACAGCACCAAGTGGAACGGGCGGCGCTGTTCGGCGGCGGTGGCCTATCTGCACCCTGCCGCGCGCCGGCCGAACCTGACGATCGAGACCGGCGCCATGGTGCAGCGGATCGATATTGCAGGCAACCGCGCCTCCGGCCTGACCTATACCAAGGGCGGCCAGACCATCAGCGTCCACGCCGCGCGCGAGGTGCTGCTGTGCGGTGGTGCCATCAACTCGCCGCAGATGCTGATGCTGTCGGGCATTGGCCCCGAGGATGAATTGCGCGCGCATGGCATTGCGGTGCGCACCCCCCTGCCGGGGGTAGGGCAGAACCTGCAGGACCATGTCGACCTGATGCTGCAATGGCATTGCACCAAGCCGGTGACCCTCGCCCGTCTGGCCAACCCGCTGGCCAAGCTGGCCGCCGGCGCGGAATGGCTGTTGACGCGCAAAGGCCCGGTCGCGTCGAACATCTGGGAGGCGGGCGGTCTGATCCGCACGAACAGCAATGTGCCATCGCCCAACATCCAGTTCCATTTCGGCCCGGTTGCGGTGGACTATATCGGTGACAAGATTCAGTTGAAGCAGGGATTTCAGCTCCATGTCAGCCAGTTGCGCCAGACGTCGCGCGGGCGGTTGCGTCTTTCCAGCACTGATCCATCCATCGCCCCGAGGATCGAGTTCGATTTCCTGACCACCGACCACGACCGGCGTGAAATGATCGAGGGCGTCAAGGCGGCCCGCCACATCGTTGATCAACCGGCCTTCGCACCGTTCCGGGGCGCTGCGATCTATCCGGACGCCGGGGTAAGGTCGGATGCCGATATCCTTGACTATGTGCGCACCATGTCCGAGACGGAGTTCCACCCGTCCTGCACCTGCCGCATGGGGCACGACGCGATGGCGGTGACCAGCCCGGACCTGAAGGTCCACGGGATCGAAAACCTGCGGGTGATCGACGCGTCCGTCATGCCTGCGGTGATCAGCGCGAACCTGAATGCCACCGTGATGATGATCGCCGAAAAGGCCGCCGACATGATCCGGGGACGACCCGCCCTTGCCCCGAGCAGGCCACGGTTTGCATTCGAGGCTGCCCTGACGGCCTGAGGTTCACGCCGTGGACCCCATCAAAGGACGGGCGTCAGTCAAGGCGAACGCCGCTCCAGTCCTGATCGGCGTAGATGTCCGGCGTTTCGCGCCGCATGTCGTGGTACCAAGCGACCACGTCCACCAGCGTGTTTTCGCCCCGCGCATAGGACTCGACCAGTTCGGTCATCCGGGCCTTGCCGAAGGAGGGATAGTGCCCGCCATGAAACACCTCTGCCCCCAGCCCCTGCAACCGTGACAGCGTGCGGCGCAGGGTGGCCGGGTCGGAATGATAGAGAGTGTCCAGAAGATCCCCGTCATACAGCGCGTCGCCGGTAAAGACGGTCCGCGCCTTTGCGTCCCACAACGCGATGGACCCCGGCGAATGCCCCGGAGTGTGCAGCACCTGAAAGGCACAATCCCCCAGGTCCAGCACGTCTCCTTCGTCAAGATACCCGGTCAGCGGGGCCGGGGTGATCCGGAAGGTGGCCGGGTCAAAGTCCGGATGCGCACGCGGGTCTACGATCTCGATCTCGGTCCAGGCGCCGGAATAGACCACCGCCCTGTTCTGCGGCGCCGCAAGGTTATGCGCCTCTGCGGGGTGGCCCAGCCTGCAGTCGAATTCATGCAGGCTGCCCGAGTGATCGAAATGGCAGTGGGTCACGATGGCCTTGATCGGACGGTCGGTTTCGCGCAGCACCCAGTCCTTCAAGGGGCCAAGACCCATGCCTGTGTCGATGACAAGGTCGCAGTCGCGCCCGCGCACGTGCCAGATGTTGCAGCGCATGAAACTGGCGACCCCGGTTTCCTGGATCAGCGACACGCGGTCGGACAGTCGCCATGTCTTGAAGGCCATTTCCGTGATCGCTCCTGTTCAGGGGTGCCCATTGCCCCGCCCGGCCGGATCACGCGGGGGCGGCAAAGGTCGGAAGCCCGGCGCGCGGCAGGAACATGTCCGGCGCGGCAGCCTCGTACTGCAGGGCGGCACCGATCACGGCGGCATCGTCGAACGTCCGCCCGATGATCTGGATGCCGGTCGGCACGCCATGCGGGTCGCGACCCGAGGGCACCGAAATGACCGGGCAGTTGTGCAGCATGTTGAAGGGATGCGTCAGGACCCAGCCATATTCGGGGTCGACAGCGCGGCCATCGACGACAAACGCCTTGCCGACAGGATCATGGTCGGCACGCACCGCGCCGATCGAAAGGGTGGGGCACACCAGAATGTCGTAGCTTTCCAGAATGGCCCCGACCGTCTGATACATCTGATGCTGCACGTCCCATGACCGTGCGACCTCGTCCGGAGTTGTCCGCGCCGCCAGTTCCGCCATGGCCAGTGCGTAATCGGTCAGAAGATGGCGGTGTTCCGCCAAAGCCCACAGGGGCTGACGCCCGAAATGCATCGCGCCGTACCAGTGCATCGACGCCCTATCCACCGCGTCGGTCCAGCCGACGCTCACCTCATCCACCTGACAGCCGTCCTGTGCGAAAACATCCAGCGCGCGCAGGGTATTGGCGCGCACCTCGGCGCTGATCGGTACATAGCCAAGGTCCATCGACCATGCGACACGCAGCGGCCGGGGGCTTGCCTCCAGCGGCAAATCAACCCGGTCCCGCAGGCTGTCATGGTCGCGCGGGTGCGGGCCGGAAATCACGTTCTGCAGCAGCGCCGTATCCCCCACGGTGCGCGTCAGGACACCGCAGTGGTTGTAACGGTCAAAGTTGGCGGGCGGGCCATCTGGGTTGCGGCCATGCGGCGGCTTGAACCCGACCAGACCGCAGGCACTGGCCGGAATGCGGATGGACCCCCCGATGTCGGTGCCCGTGGCAACCGGCGTCATGCCCGCCGCCAGTGCGGCCGCAGACCCCCCCGACGATCCGCCCGGCCCGAAATCCGGATTGAACGGGTTGCGCGTGACGCCCCACATGCGCGAGTTGCAGGTGCCCGACAGGCAGAATTCCGGTGTCGTCGTGCGGGCGTGAAGAATGGCCCCCGCAGCCTGCAACCGTTCGATCGTCGGGTCCGCGACGGTATCCACATGATCCTTGAAGACCAAAGAGCCTTGCGTCGTGCGTTTTCCGGCAATCCTCTGGGCATCCTTGACCGCCACCGGCAGACCTTCCAGCGCGCGCGCGCTGCCTGATCGCGGGGAATAGGCCGCCTCTGCCAGCCTTGCCGCGGCGCGCGCCTGATCGAAATAGGTGTCGGCATAGGCGTTGACCACCGGGTTCACCCTGTCCGTGCGCGCGAGGATGGCATCGAGATATTCTACCGGGGACAGTTTGCGTTCACGAAACAGCGCCAGCACGTCGCGCGCGGACAGATAGCAAAGCTCGTCAGAGGTCATGGCGGCTCCTGTGATGTTTGGCGAAACCATCGCCTTCTGGGCCTGCAACCTGTGCCAGAAGGACCGCTCGGCACCGGTTTGTCAATCGGGCGGCAAAGCTTGCCCCCCGGCGGTTGCCCGGTCACGACGGCGCGGCGCAGCGCAAGTCCCCGCGCATCAAAACAATGGACGGACCGGCCGAAATCGTTAGAGTTTTTTATAGGTGAAACGTTGAGTGCATGATGGACGGCAAAACACCCAAATATGCGGCTCCGGCGCTGGAAAAAGGTCTTGATATCCTTGAACACCTGTCACGGGCCGAAGCCGGGCTGACGCAGGCAGAAATCGCCCGCGCTCTGGGGCGTTCCGTATCGGAAATTTTCCGGATGCTGGTCGTGTTGCAGGAGCGCAGCTATATCGCCTTCGACCCCGGCACCGACCGCTATGTCCTGACCACGCTGATGTTCGAGATTTCGAACCGCACGCCGCTGATCCGGCGGTTGACCACGGCTGCGGCACCGCTGATGCGGGATTTGGCGCAGAGGATCAACCAGTCAGTGCATCTTGCGGTTCTGGCCGAGGATTCCGTCCTGATCGTCGGGCAGGTCGACCCGCCCGCCCGGCATGTCATGTCGGTGCGTCTGGGCACGCGCGTGGATGTGTGGCGGGCATCGTCGGGGCGGGTGATGATGGCATATCAGACCGAAGATGCCCTGTCGGCGATGCTGGCCCGCTCACCGCTGCCGAAAGAGATTCCCGAAGAACGGCTTCGCTCCGATCTGGCCGAAATCCGCATGCGTGGCCACGAGATCGTCGACAGTTTCGTGGTCAAGGGCGTGGTGAACATCTCGGCGCCGATCATCGGCCATACCGGGCACGCCATTGCCGCCTTGACCGTTCCGCACATCGAACGGTTCGGCGATCCGATCAGCTTCTCGGATTGCTGCGTGGCCAGTATCGAGGCTGCCGCCCGCCTGACCCAAAGCGTGGGGGGCGGCGTGGCGGAACACCGGCAGCAGAAGGATTTCCGGCGCAGTTGACCGGGTTCAGTCCTGTTCCAGCGGAATGCCGGGCACGGACATCGCGGCAAAGCAGGCCTCGACCAGCGCCATGGTCTGGAAGGCATCCTCCACCCCGGAAAACAGCCCTGCATCCTCGCCCGAGTCAAAGCGTTGCAGATTGCGCATCGGGCCCATGAAGGCCTCGATGAACCAGCTGCCGGTCAGGGGCACCTGACGCCATGCGCCGCCATTGGGGCAGAACCACAGCTCATCGGCCTCGCCGTTGGGATAGTCAAAGCAAACGCCCAGCTTGACCATCATCGCGCCTTGCGTGCCTTCGATGCGGAACCAGGCCGACTGAAACCGCCGCCCGCCCTGATGGTTGTGGTTGATGCTCATCACGCCGCGCCGAAGATCGCCGTAGTCCATCAGCACCGAGGTGCGGGTCTGCGCCAGTCCGGGCGCGCGCGGATCGGGCAGGGACCGGGCGAACACGCCCTTGGGCGTGCCGAACACGGCGCGGATGCTGTCCAGATAATGGATCGAATGCACCAGCAGTTCGACCCGCGGCATTGGCCGCAGGAACGGAAACAGGTGCCACGGGGTGAAGATGTTCAGATGCACCTCCAGCTCCAGTGGATCGCCGATCAGGCCACCCGCAACCGCCTGCCGCGCCGCCATCATCATCGGCGAAAACCGCAGTTGAAAGTTGACGGCGGCCTTCAGGCCCTTGTCGCGGCACATCTGGCGGATGGCACGGGCCTGCACCAGATCGGCACCCATCGGTTTCTGGATCAGAACCGCCGCACCATCCGGCAAGTCCGGCAAAACCCGGGTGATCGCATCCGGAGGCACGGCCACATCATAGACGACCGATGTTCCAAGGGCTTTCGCCGCATCTGCAACACCGGGAAAGACCTGCGGAATGTTGAAATCGCGCGCAAGATCGGCGCTGCGCCTGGGGTCCAGATCGGTGACGGCATGAACCTGAAGACCGGCTTTGGCATAGGCGGGCAAATGGGCATCGCGCACGATCCCGCCTGCACCGATAAGCATGACGGGCTTGGGTTTGCCGGGGGCGGGCCAATCCTGAACATAGGCCTCGATCATGGTTCGGCCCTCTTGGCGACCAGCAGGATGTGTTCGCAATACATTACGGTCTTGCCATGCTGGTTCACGGTCTCGCAGATTTCCACCACCTGCCCATGCGCTGGCCGTTTCGCGTCATCGGCCTTGCGGCCGATGGTCACCGTGGTGCGGATGGTGTCGCCCGCGAACACCGGATTGGGAAAGCGCAATCGTTCGTAGCCATAGGTCATCGCATGCGGATTGATCTGCGTGGCCGTCAGCCCGATGCCGATGGCGAAGGTCATCGTTCCATGCGCGATCGGTTTTCCAAAGGGCTGGGTGCGGCAGAACTCGGCGTCCATGTGATGCGGGAAGAAGTCCCCGGAATGGCCGGCATGCACCACGATATCGGTTTCGGTGATCGTGCGGCCCAGCGTGCGGCGACTGTCGCCGATGGTGTAATCCTCGAAATACTGCGGGTGTTCCATGGGTGTCTCCTCGCTAAAAACTTTCGCATATGAAATTGTCTTTGACAAGTAAAAGGTAGGGCGTCATGTTCTGCGTCAGGGCCTGCAAATCTTGGCGGGCAATTGGGAACGGGGACGACATGGCGGAAATCGGCAAACATCCAAGGGGTTTACCGGGCCTTCCGGCGGCACATGCCGCGATTCCCGTTTGGAATGCCGAGAACTGGTTTTACGAGGATTTCGCCATCGGCGATAAAATCCGGTCGATCCGGCGCACCATTGCCGAAGGTGAGTCGATGGCCTTCAACTCGCTGGTCATGGACCATCATCCCTATGTCTCGGATGAACGTTTCGCGGTGGAGGAGGGCGTTTTTGGCCGCCGGTTGGTGGCCGGGGCGTTCGTGTTCTCGCTGGGGCTGGGTCTGGCCGCCACGAACTGTCTGAATTCGTTTAGCTATGGCTATGACCGGCTGCGGTTCATCAAGCCGGTGTTCATCGGCGACACGATCTACACCATCCGCGAGAACCTTTCGAAGGTCGTGCACAACGAAACGATGGGCAAGCTGCGGGTCAGCTATTCGGTCTACAAGGGCGAAGGCGAACTGGTGCTATATGCCGAACATCTTCTGACCGCACTCTATCGCGACCCTGCCCCTTTTGCCGAACAGGCCCGCGCCGCGATGGCGGAAAAGGAGGCCGCCCGTGGTTAAGTTGCGCGGCATGACATGGGACCACGCGCGCGGCTTTGCCCCGATGGTTGCAACCTCTGCCGCCTATGCGGCGGCACATCCGGGCGTTGAGATCACGTGGGAAAAGCGGTCGTTGCAGGCCTTCGCGGATCGTCCGATTTCCGAAATGGCCGAAACCTATGACCTGATGGTGATCGACCACCCCCATGTCGGCGAAGTGGCCAAGCAGGGCAACCTTCTGGCACTGGACGGGTTGCGCGACGCCGAGATGGCCGCCTTGGCCGCAGGGTCGGTCGGGCAGTCGCACCCGTCCTACAATTTTGCCGGGCGGCAATGGTCTTTGGCGATCGATACGGCCACGCCCGTCGCCTGCCTGAGGCCGGACGTGCTGGACCATGCGCCGAAGGTCTGGGCAGAGGTGTTGGATCTGGCCCGCGCCGGGCGGGTTGGCTTTGCCTTGGTCCCGATCAACGCGCTGATGACTTTCTTCGGCGTTGCCCGCAACCTCGGCTATGGCGTGGCGGACAGTCCTGACCATCTGGTCGCCCCCGCAGAGGGAGCCCATGTTCTGGGGTTGATGCGCGAAATCCTGGGCCTGATGGACCCGCGCTGCCTGAACCTCGACCCCATCGGCATTTACGAATGGATGAGCCGCAACGCGGACGGGCCCGCCTATTCTCCCTTCGGCTATGGCTATACCAACTATTCGCGCCAAGGGTTCTGCCCCTATCCGCTGGCGTTCCACGATGCCCCCGGCATCACGGATCCCACGCCGCGCGGTACGGTTCTGGGGGGCACCGGCATTGCCGTTTCCGCCTTTACCAAGCACCCCGAAGTGGCCGTCGACTATGCGTTCTGGATCGCGGGCGCCGACTGCCAGAAGGGGCTATACACTGCATCGGGCGGTCAGCCCGGCCATGCGGCGGCCTGGGACGATGACACCTGCAATGCCCTGACCGGGAATTTCTTCCGCAACACGCGGGCAACCCTGAACACCGCCTGGGTGCGGCCACGCTATGAAGGCTACATGGCGCTGCAGGACCGTGCGGGCGACATCCTCCATGCCTGCCTGCGCGGTGAGGCGACCGAAGCCGCAACCCTAGCGGCGCTTGACGCCGCCTACCGCGAGAGCCGGTCATGACGCTACCGCTGGACGGCATCCTTGTGATCGATTTCAGCCAGTTCCTGTCGGGTCCGCTGTGCAGCCTGAGGCTGGCCGATCTGGGCGCGCGGGTGATCAAGATCGAACGCCCCGGTCAGGGCGACCTGTGCCGCACGCTGTATCTGAGCGACACCGAAATCGGCGGCACCAACAGCCTGTTCCACGCCATCAACCGCAACAAGGAAAGCTTCACCGCCGATCTGCGCGATGACGCCGACCGCGCCATGCTGCGCGACCTTGTCACCCGCGCCGATGTGGTGCTGCAGAACTTTCGCCCCGGCGTGATCGAACGGCAGGGCTTTGGATATGCGGACGTGCGCGCCCTGAACCCCGGCGTCGTCTATGGCTCGATCTCGGGGTACGGCGAAGACGGCGAATGGGTCGATCTGCCGGGGCAAGACCTTCTTGCGCAGGCGCGGTCCGGCCTTTTGTGGCTGACGGGGTCGGCCGGTGATCCGCCGATGCCGATGGGGCTGGCCGCAGCCGACATGATGGCGGGCAACGCGCTGGCGCAGGGTGTGCTGGCGGCACTGGTCCGCAAGGCGCGCACGGGAACGGGCGGGCTGGTGCAGACCTCGCTGCTGGAGGCGCTGCTGGATTTCCAGTTCGAGGTCCTGACCACGCATCTGAACGATGGCGGCAGGCTGCCGCAACGCTCGGCGGTGAATGGGGCCCATGCCTATCTGGGTGCGCCTTACGGCGTCTATCAGACGGCCGATGGCTGGCTTGCGCTGGCCATGACGCCCTCGCTGGAACGGCTGGCAAGCCTGATGGGCCTTGCGGGACTGGAGCGTTGGTTCGACGACCCGCGACAGGCGATGCGCGACCGCGACGCCATCAAGACGATCATCGCGGCGGGGGTCAGGGCCTGCGGCACGGCGCATTGGCTGGCCTTGCTGCAGCCCGCCGACATCTGGTGCGCCGAGGTGCTGGACTGGCCCGCGCTGATGGCCTCGGACGCTTTTCAGCGGCTGCAGATGGTGCAGCATATCAGCGGGGCAACGGCCAGCCTTGACACCCTGCGCGGTCCGTTGCGGATCGATGGCGTGCCCCTGACCAATTCGCGCGCCGCCCCCAATCTGGGTCAGGACCGGACAGCGATCATTCAGGAATTCGGTCTGGGCAAAGGTCTGACCGGACAAGAGGACAAGAGGCGGGCGACCGCCTCTTGATGCGTCACCGGGCGCGCAAAGCGCCCTCTTTGGGAGGAGAGACCGATGAAACTGAGGACCACCCTGGTGCTGGGCACTGCACTTGTTGCCATGGCCGTTCCGGCCTTCGCACAGGACTATGGCAAGCATGACGGCTACACCCTGCGGGTCAAACTGATCGGCGGCGCGCAGTACGAGCCGCTTTATGCCGAAATCCCGAAATGGGAGGCGGCAACCGGCGCGAAGGTCGAGATCGTGTCTTCGAAGAACCACTTCGAACTGGACAAGGAGATCAAGCAGGACATCGCGGCGGGCACTCTGGATTGGTGCGTCGGGTCGAACCACACCTCTTTCGCGCCGCAGTATGGCGAGATCTATACCGACCTGACCCCCCTGATCGCCGCTGAAGACCTTGCCGCCTTCGTCCCGCTGATGATTCAGCATTCGACGGTCGATGGCCGTCTGGTGCAACTGCCGCGCCATTCTGACGTGTCGAACTTCTTCTACCAGAAGTCGCTGTTCGAGGACGAGGCGAACAAGACCGGCTTTAAGGAGAAATACGGTTACGATCTGGCCCCGCCGGAAACCTGGGCACAGGTCAAGGATCAGGCGATGTTCTTTTCCAACCCGCCCGATTTCTACGGCTTCCAGTTCGTCGGCAAGGACGAGGCGGTCACCGGGCGTTTCTATGAAATGCTGGTGGCCAATGGCGGCGCGATGTTCGACGACAACTGGGTGCCGACGTTCAATTCGCCCGCAGGCGTTGAATCGCTGCAGTTCTTCGTCGACCTCTACGAGGCCAAGGCCGTTCCTGCCGGGGTCCCGAATTACACCTGGGATGACACCGGGCTTGGCTTCGGTTCGGGGTCCATCGCGATGGACCTCGATTGGGGCGGCTGGTCGTCCTACTTCAACGATCCGGCAAACTCCAAGGTCGCAGGCAATGTCGGCCTGATCCGCGCGCCCAAGGGGTCCGGCGGCAAGCGCACCGGATGGTCCGGCAGCCACAGCTTCTCGGTCACCGAAGGTTGCGACAACAAGGCGGCTGCCGCGTCATTCGTCACCTTCCTGACCAGCTATGACAACCAGATGGTCGAAGCGCGCAAGGGTCTGTTGCCCACCCGCACGCAGGTCTGGGACGACGCGATTGCCGAATTCACCGCAGCCGGCAACACGTTCTCGGCCGACACGATGACCACCTTCAAGGCTTCGATGTCGGAAGATGCCTTCACCCCGCCGCTGATCCCGGAGTGGATCGAGGTGTCGAACGTGCTGTGGCCCAAACTGCAGGCGGCCATCGTCGGTGACATGACGGCTGAGGAGGCGCTGAACGCGGCGCAGGCCGACGCGGCCGAGATCATGAAGGACGCCGGATACAACTGACCCTGGCTGGCGCGGGGGTTCACCCCTCCGCGCCGCCCTTTTTCGAAGGCTTCCCCGATGATCCGTGCCCTGACCACGCGACGCACCGAACTGGCGCCGTTCCTGCTGCTGCTGCCTGCGGTGGCCACCATGCTGTTCGTGGTCGCGCTGCCGCTGATCTTTTCGCTGTGGACATCGCTGACGCCCTACAAGCTGACCAAGCCGAACACGCTTTACGATTTCATCGGCCTGACGAACTACATCCGCATCTTTGGCGACTGGGATTTCTGGGAGGCGTTTCTGCGCACCATCGCGTTTCTGACGGTGGCCATCAACGTGGAGTTTGCCCTCGGGCTGGGCATTGCCCTCTTGATCAACAAGATCACCTGGGGTCAGCGCGGCCTGCGCACCATCATGATGTTTCCGATGATGTTTTCGCCCATCCTTGTGGGCTTCCAGTTCAAGTTCCTGTTCAACGATCACATCGGTGTGGTGAACAATGCCCTGCAGTCGTTGGGCCTGACGGATCAGGCGATCCCGTGGCTGGTGGACGCGAAGCTTGCGATGTTTTCGATCACGCTTGCCGAAGTGTGGATGAGCACATCGGTCTTTGCCATCCTGTTGCTGGCCGGCCTGTTCGCAATGCCCCGCGACCCGCTGGAGGCGGCCAAGGTCGACGGCTGCAACAGCTGGCAGGTGTTTCGCCACATCACTTTGCCTTTCCTGATGCCCTTTGCCTACATCGCCATGGCCATTCGCAGTCTGGACGTCGCCCGCGCCTATGATCTGGTTGCGGTGATGACCGACGGCGGCCCCGCCGGGCGGACGGAACTGCTTTGGACGCTTGTCGCGCGGGTGGGCTATGACGAGGCGAAGATGGGGCAGGCCAATGCGATGGCCTATGTCTCGACGATCCTGTCGGTTCTGTTCACCTGGTATTTCTACCGCAAGCTTGTCGCGGCGCGGCGCTACATGGGGGGTGCAGAATGACCGTGACCGTTGAAAGCCGCGCGTCCAAGCAGGCAAAGAAGGTCGCCCTCTGGCTGACGACCTTTGTGCTGATGCTGGTGATGTGCCTGCCGGGCCTGTGGGTCGTCCTGTCGGCGTTCCGCCCCAACCGCGAGATTCTGGCAAAACCCCCGGTCTGGATTCCGGAAGAGATCACGCTGGACAACTTCGGCAAGATCTTCGGCTTTGGCGCCGAACAGGTCGGCATCCCGGTTGGCAGCTATTTCACCAACTCGCTGGTCATCGCCCTGACCTCGACGGTGATCGCGCTGATCATCGGGGTTGCGGGGGGGTATTCGTTCGCCCGCTACCGGTTCCGCTTCAAGGGTGGGATCTTCCTGGGCCTGATGCTGTTTCGCGCGGTGCCCGGCATCGCCCTGTCGATGCCGGTCTTCATGATGTGGAGCAGGTTGGGACTGGTCGATACCAAGATGGGACTGATCATCGTCTATGTGTCGCTGAACGTGCCCTTCACCATCTGGCTGATCGACGGCTTCTTCCGCCAGATCCCGCAAGCCCTGTCCGAAGCGGCGCAGGTGGACGGCTGCACGCGCTGGCAGGCGTTCTGGAAGATCGAGTTTCCCCTGGCCAAATCGGGCATCGCGGCGGCGGGGGTGTTCGCCTTCCTGACGTCGTGGAACGAATTCGCGCTTGCCAGCCAGTTGACCCGATCCACCGATTCAAAAACCCTGCCGGTGGGCCTTCTGGACTTTACCGCGCAATTCACCATCGACTGGGCAGGCATGTGCGCATTGGCGGTGGTCATCATCATCCCCGCGCTGATCCTGACCTTCATCGTGCAGAAACACCTGATTGCCGGACTGACCTTCGGCGGCGTGAAAGGATAAGTTGTGGCAGAAATCACGCTGGAAAAAGTGGTCAAGAAGTACGGTGCCCTCGGGGTGGTCCACGGCATCGACCTGACCATCGCGCATCAGGAATTCGTGGTGCTGGTCGGGCCGTCGGGCTGCGGCAAATCCACCACTCTGCGGATGATCGCGGGGCTGGAGGATATCACCGGCGGGCTGGTCAGGATCGGGGGTCAGGTAGTCAACGACCTGCCACCCCGCAAGCGCAACATCAGCATGGTGTTCCAGAACTATGCCCTCTACCCGCATATGAACGTGCGCGACAATCTGGGCTTCGGCCTGAAGATCGCAGGTCAATCGCCCGCCGAAATCACCCGGCGGGTGGCCGAAGCGGCGGACATCCTGGGCCTGGCCCCTCTGCTGGACCGCACCCCGGCCGAACTGTCGGGCGGCCAGCGTCAGCGCGTGGCGATGGGCCGCGCCATCGTGCGCAACCCTGATGCCTTTCTGTTCGACGAACCGCTGTCCAACCTTGACGCCAAACTGCGCGGCCAGATGCGGGCCGAGATCAAGAAGCTGCACCAGAAGGTGAAAACCACAGTTGTCTACGTCACCCATGACCAGGTCGAGGCGATGACGCTGGCCGACCGCATCGTCGTGATGCGCGACGGCCAAATCGAACAGGTCGGAACCCCGATGGAGGTGTTCAACCACCCCGTCAGCACCTTTGTCGCCACCTTCATCGGCAGCCCGCCGATGAACCTGTTGCCCGGCACCATTGCAGGCCAGACCGTGCGGCTGGCAGATGGCACCGAGGTTCCGGTACCTGACCGCCTGAAGGACTTCGTGCATGACGGAATGGCGGTGCAGTTGGGCATCCGGCCCGATGACATTTCCCCCGTGGGTCACGGGTTGTCGCAGGACGGGCCGGGGGCCGAGGTGGCGCTGACGGTCGATCTGGCGGAACCTTTGGGCATGGAAAGCCTGATCTACACCCGGCTGGCCGGTCAGGAAGTGCAGGCCAAGCTGTACGGTCCCCGCATCGCGGCCCCGGGCGAGGTTCTGACCTTCCGGCTGGCACTGGACCGCGCGCATCTGTTCGATGCGGCGACCGGGAAATCGGTCAGGGTGCGGTAGCATGGCAAGGATCGCGCGCGTCGAAATCTGCATGGTCGATCTGGTGCCGCTGGTGAAGCGGACCGATGCCATCCAGTCCTTTGTCAGTCAGGAAACCCCGCTTGTCACCATCACCGATGCGGACGGTGCCGTGGGGGTCGGCTACAGCTATACCATCGGCACGGGCGGTCCTGCGGTGATCAGCCTGCTGCGCGAAACTCTGGTGCCGCGCCTGATCGGGCGCGAGGCCGAAGAGATCGAGGCGATCTGGCGCGACCTTCTGTTCGTCACCCATGCCACGGCGGTGGGGGCGATCACCTCGCTGGCGCTGGCGGCGATTGACACGGCCCTGTGGGATTTGCGCTGCAAGCGCGCGGGCCTGCCCTTGTGGCGCATGGCGGGCGGGGCAAAGCGATCAATCCCGCTTTACTCGACCGAAGGCGGATGGCTGCACATCGAAGCGGAGGCCCTTGTCGAAGACGCGATCCGCGTCAAGGAACAGGGGTTTGCCGGGTCCAAGGTCAAGGTCGGCAAGCCGCACCTTTCGCAGGACCGGGCGCGGCTGTCGGCGGTGCGCGCCGCCATGGGGGATGATTTCCGCCTGATGGTCGATGCCAATCAGGCGTTCCACTATCATGAAGCGCTGTTGCGGTCGCGCATGCTGGCCGATGTCGGCATCACCTGGTTCGAAGAGCCGATGCCCGCCGACGATCTGACCGGACATGCCCGCCTTGCCGCTGCCAGCGAGGTGCCGATTGCGGTGGGCGAAAGCCTGTATTCCCCCGGCCAGTTCGCCGATTACCTGCGTGCGGGTGCCTGCAGCATCGTGCAGGTCGACGTCGCGAGGGTGGGCGGCATCACCCCCTGGCTGAAGGTGGCGCACATGGCCGAGTCGATGAATGTCGCCGTCTGCCCGCATTTCCTGATGGAGCTGCATGTCAGTCTGGTCTGCGCGATCCCGAACAGCTGGATGCTGGAATACATCCCTCAGCTTGACCCGATTGCACAGTCCCGGCTGGATATTCGCGCGGGGTCTGCCCACCCGTCCGACGCACCGGGTTTGGGGATCGACTGGGACCATCGGGCGATCGCGGCGCAAACCATCCCGGGCAGCCAATCGGATCACAGGGGGTAGGTCATGCAACGCATGGGAAGGATGGTCGGACGGAAACCCGACAAGATCGAAGTCTACAAACGCCTGCACGCTGACGTCTGGCCCGACATTCTGGCCCGGATCAGCGCGTGCAACATCCA
>JAIYDJ010000046.1 GCA_027487575.1 Rhodobacter sp.
GCTGGAAGATGGTCACGTGACCGAACAGGGCACGCATGACTCCCTGCTGGCCCAGGACGGGCGCTATGCGGCCATGTGGAACCGCCAGTCGGCCGAGGATGAACAGGTCGCGGCCTGACTGGACGTGGCACACCTGCCGTTGTGGTCAAGCCTGACCAGACGATCCTGCGGGCGATCTGGCGGCCATGGCATGACGGCGCGCTACATCGGCGCGCCAATTCCGGAACAGAACTGCCCCGCGCGGTTGGGCGTGCAGCGTCAGCCGCTTGATACCGGTCTGTCCCGGCGCGGAATCGCCCGGGCGCCGGCCGCGGCAGACGGGTGCCGGTCGAACCGGGCCGGGGCTTGGCAAGGGCGCGGGTTTGCCTGTAAGACGGACGTGCAATCAGGAGAGCCCGTGTGAGCAGTCCCGACAGTTTCATCGACGAGGTCACCGAAGAGGTCCGCCGGGACCGCCTGTTCGCGGCGTTTCGCAAGTACGGCTGGATCGGCATCGTCGTCGTTCTGGGAATCGTCGGCGGTGCGGGCTGGAACGAATGGCAGAAGGCGCATGATATGGCGCGGGCGCAGGCCTTTGGCGACGGGGTGATCGACAGCCTCGACCTGGGTGGCCCGGAAGAACGCCGCGCGGCGCTGCAGGCCCTGCCGGCCGACGGGGGCCAGATTGCGATCCGCCAACTGCTGCTGGCCTCGGACCCGGTGCAGGACCGCGCGGGCACCCTGCAGGCGCTGGACGCGCTGGCCGCCGACGCGAGCCAGCCGCAGTTGTACCGCGATCTGGCGGTCTTGCGTCGGGTGACTCTGGCGGGAACGGAACAGCCTTTGGCCGAACGTCGCGCGGCGCTGGAACCCCTGACCGCGCCGGGACGGGCCTTCCGGACCCTCGCGCTGGAGCAGCTGGCCTATCTGATGATCGAAGAGGCCAAGGGACCCGAGGCGATCACGGCCCTGACCGCGCTGCTGCGCGATCAGGAAGCCCCCGCGGGATTGCGCCGCCGGGCCAGCGAGATGATCATTGCGCTGGGGGGGGACGTGCCGCAGGCCGACCCGCTGCCGGTGTCGCAGGACGGTTAGGCCTTGGAGTGCGCATGAAGATGAAGGCCGGTCGTTTGAAAGTCGGAATTGCGGGCGCGGCGCTGCTGGCGCTGGTCGCCGGTTGCGAAAAGGACGTCATTCTGGAAGGCGAGCGGTTTCCCGTGCGCGCGCCGCTGGAAGACTCGATCCCTGTGGAGGGAGAGCCTGCACCGCAGGCCATGTCGTTGCGTCCTGAAAATCGGGCCGTGCCGATCGGACTTCCCGCAGCGCAGGCGAATGCCGACTGGGCGCAGCGCGGTGGCAATGCCCGTCACGCCTCGGGGCATGGTGTGCTGTCCGGCGCGCCGCAGCGGGTGTTCAGCGTCAGCGTGGGATCGGGCAATTCGCGCGGAAACCGCGTCGCCGCCGCGCCGGTCGTGGCGGGTGGGCGGGTCTTCACGATCGACGCTGGATCGGTGGTCAGTGCCGTGTCGACGGGCGGCGCGCTGCAGTGGTCGGCGGATTTGACCGCGGCGTTCGACCGGGGTGGTCGGGTGTCGGGCGGCGGGCTGGCGACCGACGGGCGGCGAGTGTATGCAGCGACCGGATATGGCGAGTTGGTGGCGCTGGACGCCGGGTCGGGCGCCGTGATCTGGCGGCAGCGGGTTGAAAGCCCGATCACCGGCGCGCCGATGGTCGAGGGCGATACGGTCTATGTCGTGGGCCGCGATGGCGGGGCCTGGGCGATCGATGCGGGCAATGGCCGGGTGCGCTGGACCACGCTGGGGGTTCCGTCTGCCAGCGGGATGGCCAACGGATCGGCCCCGGCCGTCGCGGGCGATCTGGTGCTGTTCCCGCAGGCCAGCGGCGAGTTGACCGCCGCCCGGCGCGACACGGGCGAGCGGGTGTGGGTTGCGGGACTGACCGGACAGCGGTCTGGCCGCGCCTATGCGCAGGCCGTCGGCGACCTGACCGGCGATCCGGTGGTGGTGGGCAATGTCATCTATGCCGGAACGGCGGCCGGGCGCACGGCGGCGCTGGATGCCCAGACCGGCGAGACGATCTGGAACGTCGGAGAAGGGGCCTTGAACCCGGCCTTGGTCGTCGGGGGATCGGTGTTCGTGGTGAATGATGAAAACCGGCTTGTACGCCTTGATGCGGGTTCGGGCGAGGTGATCTGGGCGGTCGACATGCCCTACTGGACCACCGACAAACTGCCCAAGCGCAAGGGGATCGTGGCGCAGTTCGGCCCGGTGCTGGCAGGGGGGCGGCTGGTTGTCGCCTCGTCCGACGGGCAGTTGCGGCTGTTCGATCCGACCAGCGGCGCGCTCGTCGGCGGCGCAGAGATTCCGGGTGGTGCGGCGAGTTCCGTCGCGCTGGCAGGCGGTGTTCTGTACGTCATGGGCGGCAACGGGCAACTTCACGCTTTCCGTTAAGGCAGGGTGCGTGTAAGGCAGGCGCTTGGTTATTCCCGGACTGTTCTGACATGAGCTTCACTCTGGCCATCGTAGGCCGCCCCAATGTGGGCAAATCGACCCTGTTCAACCGGCTTGTCGGCCGCAAGCTGGCGCTGGTCGATGACCAGCCGGGCGTCACGCGCGACCTGCGCGAGGGTGATGGCAAGATTTTCGATCTGCGGTTCACCGTGATCGACACCGCCGGGTTGGAGGAGGTGACTGACGACAGTCTGCAGGGCCGGATGCGGCGGTTGACCGAGCGCGCTGTGGACATGGCGGATGTCAGTCTGTTCCTGATCGACGGGCGCGTGGGTGTGACCCCGACGGATGAGGTGTTTGCCGACATCCTGCGCAAGAAGGGCGCGCGGGTCATCCTTGGCGTCAACAAGGCCGAAGGCAAGGCCGGGGACGCCGGCGCGCTGGAGGGCTGGTCACTGGGTCTGGGTGAACCGATCCGGCTCTCTGCCGAACATGGCGAGGGGATCGATGATCTTTACGATGCGCTGAAACCCTACGAGGCCGAGTTCGCCGCGCGCGAGGCCGAAAACGCGCCGCTGGTCGATGTGGACCTGTCGGAAGAAGAGGCCGAAGTCGAGGCGGACGAGGCCTCGCATTTTCCGACGCAGGCCAAGCCCTTGCAGATCGCGGTGATCGGCCGGCCCAATGCGGGCAAATCGACGCTGATCAACACCATCCTCGGCTATGACCGGATGCTGACCGGACCGGAGCCCGGCATCACCCGTGACGCGATTTCGGTCAAGGCGGACTGGTTCGAAACCCCGATCCGGATTTTCGACACCGCCGGAATGCGCAAGAAGGCCCGTGTGGTCGAAAAGCTGGAAAAGCTGTCAGTCGCGGATGGCTTGCGCGCGGTGCGGTTCGCCGAGGTCGTCGTCGTACTGCTGGACGTGGAGATTCCGTTCGAGGTGCAGGACCTGCGGATCGCCGACTATGCCGAGACCGAAGGGCGTGCGGTGGTGGTGGCGGTCAACAAGTGGGACCTGGAGGGCGAAAAGCAGGAAAAGCTCGCCGAGCTGAAAGAAATGTTCGAGCGGTTGTTGCCGCAGTTGCGCGGTGCGCCGCTGGTGACGATCTCGGCCAAGACCGGGCGCGGGATGGACCGGCTTCACGATGCGATCCGCAAGGCGCATGACGTGTGGAACCGGCGGATCACCACGGCGCGGCTGAATGGCTGGCTGGGGGCGATGTGCGAGGCGCATCCGCCACCGGCACCGGGCGGGCACCGTATCCGCTTGCGCTATATCAGCCAGGTCAAGACAAGGCCGCCGGGCTTTGTCATCATGTGTTCGCGCCCTGATGAATTGCCGGAAAGCTACAAGCGCTATCTGGTCAACGGGTTGCGCGACCACTTTCAGATGCCGGGCACGCCGATCCGCCTGTTCTTTCGCAGCCAGTCGTCGAAGAACCCGTTCAAGGACCGCAAATTTCACACCCCGAGCCGGTTGCGCAAGCACATGGACGGCAAGGCGGGCACCAGCCCGAAACGCTAGACCGCCCGGGCCCGCTGTCGCTGCAGAAACAGCACCAGTGCGATCGCCACCACAACGATCCCCGTCCCGGCCGCTACTGCGACCGTGGTGTCCTGCCCGGCATTTGCAACGGTGACGCCGATCAGCGCCCAGATCACGGTCAACCCATAGACCGGCATGCGCGGTCTGGTCGCCTGAACGGCCAGCCCGACGGCCAGAACCAGCACCAGCATCGCCAGTGCGGCGTTCGTGTCGCTGAACACACCGTAGCCGCCCAGCAGCACCCCGGTCGACACCGCCGTGGCCGCCGTCAGCCAGCCCGCGAAGATCGCCAGAGGCGCGCTCAGCAGCCAGGGGTCCGGCTCGGTCGGGGCGGCAAGGAACGCGATGACAGCCGACACCGCCATCACCCAGATCACCGCTGTCGCCCATTCCGGGCTTGCCCCGGCGATGGCCAGCCAAACCGACCCCAAGACCACCGCCACGATCAGCGGCAGCCGCACCCCCGCCCAAGCCGGATCGTCGACGCGCTGCCACAAGCCGTAACCGGCATGCACAATCAGCCAGACGTAGATCAGACTCCAGATCGAAAAGGCATAGCCCGCAGGCTGGATCGCAGGATCGGGAATCGCGACAGGGAACTGGCCGGGCTCGTAGCCGGTGAAGGATGGGGTCACGAAGGGCGCAACCGCAAAGGCGACCGTGGATAGCAACAGGACAAGCGCAAAAATGCGGTTCATGTGAAACTCCGACTTGTTACCCGGGGCAAACCCGGAGGGGTCTGATTGGTTCCGCGCTATGCCAGCGCCCCATCCGCCGCGATCCGCGTCCTGCCACCAAGATAAGGATGCAGGACTGTGGGCAGGTCGACCGAGCCGTCCGCCTGCTGTCCGTTCTCCAGCACCGCGATCAGGCAGCGTCCGACGGCCAGGCCCGAGCCGTTCAGCGTCGCCACGAAGTCCGGCTTGCCGCCCGGCGTCTTGTAGCGGGCGTTCATCCGGCGGGCCTGGAACTGGCCGCAGGTCGAGACGGAACTGATTTCGCGGTAGCGGCCCTGACCGGGCAGCCAGGCTTCCAGATCATGCGTCTTTTGCGCGCCAAAGCCCATGTCGCCGGTGCAAAGCACGATGGTGCGATAAGGGATGCCCAGCCGTTCCAGAATGGTTTCGGCGCAGCGGGTCATCCGGTCATGCTCGGCCAGCGCCGATTCCGGCGTGCAGATCGTGACCATCTCCACCTTTTCGAACTGGTGCTGACGCAGCATTCCGGCGGTGTCCTTGCCGGCCGACCCCGCTTCAGAGCGGAAACACTGGGTATGCGCCGTCATCCGCCGAGGCAGGACCGCCCCATCGAGAATGTCGCCTGCGACAGAGTTGGTCAAAGTGACTTCCGATGTCGGGATCAGCCACCAGCCATTGGTCGTCTGATAGCTGTCTTCGGCAAACTTCGGCAACTGGTTGGTGCCGTACATCGCGTCTTCCTTGACCAGAACGGGCGTCCAGGTTTCGGTCAGGCCGTGTTCGTCGATGTGGGTGTCCAGCATGAACTGCGCCAGCGCGCGATGGACCCGGATCACCGCCCCGCGCAACACGACAAAGCGCGCGCCGGAAAGTTTGGCCGCCGTTTCGAAATCCATGCCGGGTTTGACGCCGGGGATGTCGAAATGCTCCAGCGGCTGAAAATCGAACCGGCGCGGAGTGCCCCAGCGGCGCAACTCCACATTGCCGTCCTCGTCCGCGCCATCGGGAACTTCGTCCAACGGCAGGTTGGGAATGGTCATCAGCAGGTCGCGCAGCGCCGTGTCGTACTCGGCAGCCTTCGCGGGCAGCGTCCCGACCAGCGCCTTTAGGTCATTCACCTCGGCGCGCAGCGACTCGAAACCGGCGATGTCGCCGGTGGCCTTGGCGGTGCCTGCAAGTTTGCTGAGCCGGTTGATTTCGGCCTGCTTCTGTTCCGCCAGCAGAATCATGCCCCGGCGATCCTCGTCCTGGCTAAGGATGTCGGCGGACATGGGGGCCAGCCCGCGACGGGCCAGCGCCGCGTCAAAGGCGGCGGGGTTTTCGCGGATCGCGCGGATATCGTGCATGGGCAGCCTCAAGACAGAGTTTGCCCTGCTATGCCCGATTGCGCGGCCCGGGTGAACCGCAATCTGCCCGGTGAACGCAATTCTGCCCGTCTGCCAAGGGGAACGGCTGACTGCCGAACCGCAGTCACTGGCGTTCGGCGCACCGCCAACGTCGGCACATCGGGCCTGTCACGGAAGAGTTGGCTGGGGCGCCAGGGATCGAACCTGGGAATGTCGGTACCAAAAACCGATGCCTTACCGCTTGGCGACGCCCCAACTGGCGCGGTGTGTAGCGAAGGGTCCAAAGGGCCGCAAGAGGAAATTCGCGAATTGCCGGGGCAGTCCGGTCGGGCTATGCGGGGGCATGGATCGGGTGGATGTCGTCATCATCGGGGCCGGCGCGGCGGGGATGTTCTGCGCGATCGAGGCGGCACGCCGGGGGCGGCGGGTGCTGGTGATCGACCATGCCAAAGCGGCGGGAGAGAAGATCCGCATCTCGGGCGGGGGGCGGTGCAACTTCACCAACCTCAACATCGCGCCGGACCGGTTTCTGTCGAAGAATCCGCGCTTTGCGCTGTCGGCGCTGCGCCGTTACAGCGCTGCGGATTTCGTGGCGCGGATCGAGGCTGCGGGCATCGCGTGGCACGAAAAGACGCTGGGACAACTGTTTTGCGACGGGTCGGCCACGCAGGTTGTGCGGATGTTGCTGGATAACATGGCACGGGCGGGGGCCGATCTTTGGCTGAACTGCGCCGTGGGGGCGGTCCGGCGGGGCAACGACGGGTTTCAGGTGGAAACCGCGCGCGGCGTTGTGCAAGCGGCGGCGGTGGTGGTGGCCACAGGGGGCAAGTCCATCCCGAAGATGGGGGCCAGCGGGTTCGGGTATCAACTGGCCGAAACGTTCGGGCTGCCGCTGGTCGAAACGCGTCCGGGACTGGTGCCGCTGACCTTTGCAGAACAGGAACTGGTCTGGATGGCGCCTTTGGCGGGGGTCTCGCTGCCGGGCCGGGTCGGCTGCGGCAAGGCGCGGTTCGACGAGGCGCTGCTGTTCACCCATCGCGGACTTTCGGGGCCGGCCGTGCTGCAAACCTCCAGCTATTGGCGCGAAGGGCAAGGGATCGTGCTGGACCTGATGCCGGGGCGCGATGCTGGGGCCTGGCTGCGTGCCGCGCGGCAGGCGTCGGGGCGGGCTGCGCTGCGGACGGTGCTGGGGCAGGTGCTGCCCGAACGTCTGACCCGGCATCTGGAGGCGGCAGCGGGTGCCACCGGCCCGATGGCCGGGCTGTCGGGCGGCGTCATGGATCGCGTGGCGGCGATGCTGAACGGCTGGACGCTGACCCCGGTCGGGTCGGAAGGCTACCGAACCGCCGAGGTCACGCTGGGCGGCGTGGACACGGACGCGCTGGATGGCCGCACGATGCAGGCCCGTGGAGTGCCGGGTCTGTATTTCATCGGCGAGGTGGTGGATGTGACGGGTTGGCTTGGGGGCTACAACTTCCAGTGGGCCTGGTCGAGCGGATGGGCTGCGGGGCAGGCGGTCTGACCGCCAGCCCGTCTGGCGAAGGGATCGGCACTCTGGGTACAGGCACGACCGGACAGGCCCCGTATCTGGGCGTGTCCGGCCGGGTTTTCGCATTCAGGCCGTCAACTGCTCTTTCAGGATCGCGACCGTCATGGTGATCATCAGGTAGATCCCGAGGAAGATCAGCATGACCACCAGCGTGTTCTCGAAAGCGCGCGGGTAGCTTGGTTCGTCGGGCATGATCGGGTTGACCGAAATCGACAGGTAGCGCGTTTGCCGGTTTGCTTCGACCCGCGCCGATTCCATCGCCTGCAGCGACTGCGCCAGCATCATCTGCCGCGTGGTCACGTCGGCCTGCGCCACCAGCAGTTCGGACTGCACCTTGGCCAAGGACTGTCCCGTGCCGTCGTCTTCGGTCAGCTTGGCGCGCAGGCTGGAAATCTCGGTCTCCAGCGTGGCGATCCGGCGCTTCAGCGGTTCCATCCGCGCAACGTTGGGGGTCTGGTTGCTTTCCATCTGCGCCAGCGACAGGCGGTCCTGCGTCAACTGGGTTTCCAGCCCGCCGATCTGCGAGGTGATCAGACCGACTTCGACCTCGGATGACAGGATCTTGTACTTCTCCTGCAGTTCCACCGTCCGCCGCTGCGATTCCAGCATCTTGATCTCGGCGTCGGCATAGCTTTCGCGTGCGCCCGCCATCTGGTCTTCGCGCAGGCGCTGGGTCAGCTGATCGACCTGTTCCTCGGCATAGCCGATCAGCGCCCGCGAAAATTCCGCCGCCGCCTCGGGGGTGGTTGCGCTGACCTCCATCTTGATGATGCCTTCGGTCGGGTCATAGGCGATCTTCACGTTGCGCTTGTAGGTCTTGTACGCGGCGGTGTTGGTTCCGTCGGCATCCAGCCGCTGGATCGGATCGACCGAAGGGTCCGAGAAATGGGCGCGGAACCCCTGATCGGCGTCCAGCCGCGCCATCGCTTCGGGGGATTGCAGATATCCCTGCACCGCGATGCTGTCTTGCGACGTGGCAAAGCTGGTGCCGCCCAGCAGACTGCCAAGCCCCGCTGCCGCGGCCGGTTCGGCCTGCTGGATGACGAATTCGGTGCGGCTGGAGTAAAGCGGGGTCGCAACCATGTAATAGTACCAGCCGGCCAGCATCGTGGGCAGACCGACAAAGAAGAACAGCCGCGCCATCAGCAGCAGCATCTTGCGGCGGCGGCGCTTGGCCATGTCGCGCTGGATGCGGGCGACTTCGGCGATGTGGGATTGTTCCGCCCGCACTTCGGTGGACGGGACCTTCATCGGCTTGACGGTCTGGGGCAGTTTAACCCCGTCGCCGGGGGGGGAAACCGTCAGGGCGCGCGAAGGCTCGGCCACCGGATCGTCGTCATCGGCCGCAACCAGTTCCAGTACCGACGAGCGTTGCATCGGGTCGATCCCCGCGCGGCGCAGAAGGCGGACCGCGTCGAAATCCGACGTGGCGGGAAGGCCATGCTTCTGGGCCAGTCGGCGCGCCATGCGCAACTGCCGCCCCGTCAGCCCCTCGCGCCGGATCGCATCCATGTCCTGCGCGGCAGAGATGCCCTGCGGCGGCGCGACATCGTTCGCAGCAGGCGTTGCCACGGTCTGCGCCGTGGCAAAACGGCCTGCCCCGAACCCGTCATCCGGCGCTGGAAAGAAGGCCTTGTTGTCCACCCGGCTGCTGCGCGGAAGGGGGTCCGCTATCGCCACCGGGTCGGGACGGCGGGTGCGAAATCGTCTAACCTTGAGTTTGATAGTCATAAAGCTGTTTCGCTTCTTCCAAGGTTTCGAACATGTAAAGCTGGCCGTTGCGCAGCACGGCCGCAGAGCGGCAGAATTTTTCCAGCGTGGCGGGCTGGTGTGACACCACGACCACGGTTGCATTCGCCAGCCGCTGCCGAAGGACCTGCCCCGCCTTGCGGTTGAACTCGACATCCGTGGTCGCGGGCATGCCTTCGTCGATCAGATAGATGTCGAACTCCAGCGCCAGCATCAGCGAGAACGAAAACCGCGACCGCATCCCTGACGAATAGGTGCCGACCGGCATGTCGAAATACTCGTTGATGTTGGTCAGCCAGCGGCAGAAGCTTTCGACATAGTCGGGATCGAGGCTGTAAAGCCGCGCGATGTACCGGGCGTTTTCGGTGGCGGTGTGCTTGTTGACGATGCCGCCCATGAAGCCCAACGGGAAGGAGATGCGCGACGTCCGGGTTATCCGGCCTTCGTCCGCCTGTTCCAGTCCTGCCATCATGTTGATGATGGTGGTCTTGCCGGTGCCGTTCGGGGCAAGAATGCCCAGCGAGTTTCCGATTTCGACCCGGAACGAGGCCCGGTCGAGTATGATCTTGCGGGTCTTGCCGGTCCAGAAGGACTTGCTGACATTGTTGAACTCGATCATCCGAAAAACCCGAACACGCCGCCCCCAAAGAGACTTGCAAGGCGCAAGTCCGTCCTGCCTCTGATCCGGGGCACCGCCCGGTCTACCGGATTATTGTTAACGCCCGGTTTGCGTTTCCTTGAGGCACTGGCCGACCGGGTCGGATGCCGAAGGATTGTGTTGTGGTTAACCGATGTTGTGGGCAACATTATGTCGGAAGGGCCGCGTTTGCCACTCAAAATTTCCGCGTGCGTTGGCCGTGGCTGCTGTGTCCTGGTGCGCCGCCAAGGGTGATTTCCACCCTCGCCCCCGAAGGCGGCCCGTGGCAGGATATGACCCGCGGGCCTTGCCCGGACAGGGGAGGATGAGGAATGACACCGCTTGACCACGCCCATGCCGCCATGCAGGCCGAACCGGGCGACGAGGCCGCTGCGCTGCGGTTTTATCGGCTGCTGGCCGACACGCCCCTGATGCTGCTTCTGGAACGCGAACCGCAGGACACGCGGATCGACCCGAGGGTCTTCGATCTGGAAGCGGGGCCGGTTCTGCTGGCGTTCGACAGCGCCGACCGGATGGCGGCCCTAGGGGACGCGCCGCTAGCCTATGCCGAGTTGCCGGGCCGGGTGATCGTGGCGCAACTGGCGGGGCAGGGGGTGTCGCTGGGGCTGAATTTCGGGTCCGAAGCACCGTCCGAAATCCTGCTGCCTCCCGACGCACTGGACTGGCTGGCGGAAATGGTCGCAACGCCGCCTTTGCAGGAATTGGAGGCCGTGCCGGAAAGCTTCTTCACCCCGCGCAATCTGCCGGCCGCGCTGACCGAGGCGCTGAACTTCACCTTCGGCAGCGCCGCCGGGCTGGCGCGGGCGGCTTATCTTGCGGGCGTGCGGTATGACGACGGGCGGGTCGGGCACATCCTGGCCATTCTGGACGCGCATCCCGAGGCGCAGGTACCCCTGGCCCAGGCGGTCGCGCAGGCCATCGGCTTTACCGGGCTGGATGCGGCCGAAATCGACGTGACCTTCCTGACCGGCACCGATCAGGCCGCGCGCGGCATCGTTCGGTCGGGCATCCTGTTCGAGTTTCCGCCCGAACCGCTGGAACAACCCGCCGCCGCCCCGATCGCCCCCGGAAGCGACCCGGACCGCCCGCCGCGCCTGCGCTAGGTTGGGGTAACGATTTACCCCAAGATCAAGTGTTTGTAATGCATGTGTTTTATCTTTTCCATCGGCCTTGACCCGGGCCGTGGTATCGGCGATACACCCCCATCCAAGACCCGGGGGCCTGTTCCCCGCCGTACCTGATGGGCAAGACGATGAAAACCTTTACCGCAACGCCTGCGGATATTGAAAAGAAGTGGGTCCTGATCGACGCCGAAGGCATCGTTCTGGGCCGCCTCGCGACGATTGTCGCCTCTATCCTGCGGGGCAAGAACAAGCCGACCTTCACACCGCACATGGACATGGGCGACAACGTGATCGTCATCAACGCCGACAAGGTGCAGATGACCGGCAACAAGCGCAACGACAAGATCTATTACTGGCACACCGGCCACCCGGGCGGCATCAAGCAGCGCACCGCGCGGCAGGTGCTGGAAGGCAACCACCCCGAACGGGTCGTGGTCAAGGCCGTCGAGCGGATGATCACCCGCAACCGTCTGGGCCGCGTGCAGATGACCAACCTGCGGGTCTATGCATCCGCCGAGCATCCGCATGAAGCACAGCAGCCTGTTGTTCTCGACCTCGCGTCGATGAACCCGAAGAACACCCGGAGCGCATGAGCATGGCCGACATCAAATCTCTGGACGATCTGAAGTCCGCCGTTTCGGGCGTCTCGGCTGCCGAAACCGTGGCCGCCGCCATTGCCCCGCGCGTTGCCGTCCGTGACGCGCTGGGTCGGTCCTACGCCACCGGCAAGCGCAAGAACGCGGTCGCCCGTGTGTGGATCAAGCCCGGTTCCGGCAAGGTCGTGGTGAACGGCAAGACGATGGCCGAGTACTTCGCCCGCCCGGTTCTGCAGATGATCCTGCGCCAGCCCTTCACGGTTGCTGGCGTCGAAGGCCAGTTCGATGTGATGGCGACTGTCGCCGGTGGCGGGTTGTCGGGGCAGGCCGGTGCAGTGAAGCATGGCGTGTCGAAGGCGCTGCAGTTGTATGAGCCGTCCCTGCGCGGTGCGCTCAAGGCGGCCGGCTTCCTGACCCGCGACAGCCGCGTGGTGGAACGCAAGAAGTACGGCAAGGCCAAGGCCCGCCGCAGCTTCCAGTTCTCCAAGCGCTAAGGTTTGCGCGAAACGACAGGAAGGCCCGCAGCGATGCGGGCCTTTTCGTTTGCCAGGCCAAAAAAAGGGCCGGGAAAGACCCGGCCCAGTTGGGGATCCTCAGGAAAGGATTCAGTCTCGCCAGAACGGTTTGGATGCCTCTGCCGCGGCCGACATCGGATCAAGGCCGATGTCGCGCAACTGGTGCGGGGTCAGGCGGGACAGACCGTTGCGGCTGCGATAGCGGAAATCCCACAGCATCACCGTTGCCAGCAACCCCGACCCGACACGCGCAAGGGTCAGCCGGGGCTGGTCGAAATCGGGCAGGCTGGTCTGGGTCAGGGGCATGATCCGCTCCACATTGTAGCGATACAAGTTTACATTTCGGCTGACTTAAAGATACAATGAGTCGGGTGATCCCTGCCAGCGGTTTATTGTGATGAATACAATCTGGAATCCTGATCTATCGGCCCACAGCGGCCCGAAGTACCGCGCCCTGGCCGAGGCATTGCGGGCCGATGTGGCGTCCGGAGTCCTGCCACCGGGCGCACAATTGCCGACGGTGCGTGATCTGGCATGGCGGTTGTCGGTTACACCCGGAACCGTGGCGCGGGCCTATCAGGCAGCCGTGCAGGACGGGCTGCTGCAGGCGACGGTGGGGCGAGGGACGTTCGTCAGTGCCCCTCTCGCCGGCAACGAGCCGTCGCTTTCGGTCGAACGTGCGCCGGGCGACGGAACGCTGGACCTGCGGTCGCCCCGGTTGCCCGAGGTCGGACAGACTGCTGCCATTGGCAACGCCTTGCGCCGTCTGGCTTCGGACCCGACGCAGGACTGGCTGAACTACACCAGCCAGGATCAGGAAGCGCCGCTGCGGGGCGCTGTGTGCGACTGGCTTGCGGGGCGCGCCCTTGGCCCGCTGTCGCCCGACCAGATTCTGTTGACCGGGGGCGGGCAGAACGCGATCCGGATGCTGTTCGATACGCTGCTGACCGGCGAGCGGCCCGTGGTGCTGACCGAGGCGCTGGCCTATCCGGGCTTCCGCTATGCCGCGCGACTGGCACGGGCCGAGGTGGTCGGGCTGGCCATGGACCACGAGGGGGTGATACCGGACGCGCTGGATGCGGCGTGCAGGCGGTATCATCCGCAGGTGGTCTGCCTGACTCCGCAGGCGCAGAACCCGACCGTTGCCAGCATGGGGCCGACCCGCCGCGCCGAGATCGTGGCAATTTCCCGGCGGTACAACCTGCAGATCGTCGAGGATGAATGCTATGCACCTTCGGGCGTGGGCGCGGTGCCGCTGCGTGCGCTGGCACCCGAGCGGACCTGGTACATCGGCAGCCTGTCAAAGTCGATATCGGCCGCGCTGAGGTTCGGCTATGTGGTCTGCCCCTTGGATCGTGGGGCCTCGGCGCGACTGACGGCCACCCACCATTTCTTTGCGCTGCCGTTGCCGCTGTCGGCGCTGTGCCTTGACCTTTTGCAGGCCGGGGTGGCGGACACGCTGCGCGCAGCGGTCAATGCAGAGATGTCGCGCCGCGTGCTGCGCTGCGCCGAACGGCTGGCCCCGTTCGACCCGTGCTGGCATCCGGGCATTCCGTTTCTGTGGCTGCGCCTGCCACAGGGGTGGCGTGCGTCGAGTTTCGCGCGGATGGCGGGCGAGGCGGGAGTTCTGATCCGGTCGGCCGATCAGTATGCCCTGATCCATGATCATGTGCCGCACGCCGTGCGGATTGCCGTGCCGGGTCAGGTGCCAATGCCCGATCTGGAGGCGGGTCTGGCGACGCTGGCCCGTTTGCTGAACAATCCGCCGTCCGACATGGCGGTATGACGGGCGCCCCTGCCCAAAGTTGCGGCGGAAGGGGCGCATCGGTGCCCGTTCCTGCGCCGTCGGACCGTGCAATCGCATCTGATAGCGGGGACAGGCTGACAATCGGGGCTTTTCAGGTTCGGGGGCATGTGCAAGACATGAACAAAAGCGCGCCAGCCGCTGACGGTTGCTGAACAGGGGGCCTGATGAGTCAGAACGGATTTCTGAACCGTTTCCGCGGGTCCGAGGCGGCCAGCGGGCTTGCGATGATCAGCCCGACGGCGGTTTATGCCGTGCTGATGCTGGCCGGGCCGCTGACGGCGGTGCTGCTGTATTCGATCCTGACCAAGGGCGCGAGCGGGATCGAGTGGAATTTCACGCTGGCCAACTACGCCGAGGTGTGGTCCAGCCCGATCTACCGGTCGATCATGCTGCGGTCACTGACGGTTTCGTTCTCGGTCACGGTGGTGACCGTGGTCGTGGCCTATCCGATTGCCTATTTCGTCAGCTTTCACGTCGCGCCATCACGCAAGTCGATCTGGCTGTTCCTGATCACCATCCCGTTCTGGACCAGCTATCTGATCCGGGTGTTCCTGTGGAAGGTGATCCTCGGCTACAACGGCGTGTTCAGTTCGGGGCTGGAAGGGCTGGGCATCACCGACGGGCCGATGTCGTTCATGACCAACGCGACGGGGGCGATGATCGTGACGCTGGCGCATGCCTATGCCCCGTTCGCGATCCTGCCGATATTCGTGGCGCTGGAGAAGATCGACCGGTCCTTCCTCGAGGCGGGGCAGGATCTGGGCGAGACGCGGCTGCGCACCTTCTGGCGGGTGACGCTGCCCCTGTCGATGTCGGGGGTGATCGCAGCCGTCCTGATCGTGTTCATCCCGACCATCGGCGACTATGTGACGCCGGACCTGATCGGGTCGGGCAAGTTTCCGATGATCGCCAATGTCATCGAGGTGCAGCTTCTGAAACTCGACAACAAGGCGTTGGGGTCGGCGCTGGCGGTCAGTGCGATGTTCATCGTGGCGGTGGTCAGCGTGATCTTCCTGTTGCTGAACCGCCGCTTCCTGGGGGCCGCGAAATGAACAAGGGATCGGGCCTGCGCGTCTATGCGATTGTCTACCTTGTATTCCTTTACGCGCCGATCATCCTGCTGCCGCTGTTCGCGTTCAACGACAGCCGGGTCATCGCCTTTCCGCTGACCGGGTTCACCACGGGCTGGTTCGCCGCGATGTGGGAGGATGAACAGCTGTTCCGGGCCCTGCGCAATTCGCTGATCATTTCCGGCTCCACCGCGATCTTCGCGACGACGCTTGGCATCTTCGCCGCCCGTGCCAGCACACGCTACAGCTTTCCGGGCAAGAGCGGGCTTCTGGGGCTGATCATGCTGCCGCTGGTGTTGCCCGAGATGATCATGGCAATGTCGCTGCTGGTGGTGCTGCTGTGGATCGGCATTCCGCTGTCGATCTGGACGATCATCCTTGGCCACATCCTGATCTGCACGCCCTTTGCCGTGGCGATCCTGTCATCGGCGTTCCAAAGCCTCGACAAATCGCTGGAAGAGGCCGCCTATGACTTGGGTGAAAACGCGGTGTCCACCTTCCGGCTGATCATCCTGCCGCTGGTGATGCCGGGGATCGTGTCGTCGCTTCTGATCTGTTTCACCATCAGTCTGGACGAATTCATCATCGCCTACTTCCTCGGCGGGTCGGATACGCCGCTGTCGGCCTATATCTATGGCCAGTTCCGCTTTCCGGCGCGGGTGCCTGCGATGCTGGCGCTGGGAACGATCCTTGTGGGCGTGTCGATCCTGCTGCTGTCGATTGCCGAATATTTCCGCCGTCGCGGCCTTGCCCGGACGGGCGCCAAAGATACCGGAGGCTTCCTGTGAACCCCAGACCTGACATGATCGAGTTTCAGGACGTCCATAAGTACTATGGCGACTACCATGCCCTGCGGGGAATCACGGCGACCATCAAGGCCGGGGAGTTCTTTTCCCTGCTGGGCCCGTCCGGCTGTGGCAAGACCACGCTGCTGCGCACCATCGCGGGGTTCGAGGGGATTTCCTCGGGTGCCGTGATGATCGACGGCAAGAACATGGCGGGCGTACCGGCCAATGTGCGGCCCACCAACATGGTGTTCCAGTCCTATGCGATCTTTCCGCATCTGACGGTCGAACAGAACGTGGGCTTCGGTCTGCGCAAGGACCCGATGTCGAAAGACCAGAAGGCTCGCGCTGTGGCCGAGGCACTGGAAATGGTCGGGCTGAAGGGCTACGGCGCGCGGGCCGCGCATGCCCTGTCGGGCGGGCAGCGGCAGCGCGTGGCCCTTGCGCGCGCGTTGATCCTGAAGCCGAAGGTGCTACTGCTGGACGAACCGCTGTCCGCACTCGACAAGAAGATGCGCGAACAGATGCAGGTCGAGTTGATCCGCCTGCAGCGGCAGGTCGGGATCACTTTCATCCTGGTCACCCATGATCAGGAAGAGGCGCTGGTCATGTCCGACCGGATCGCCGTCATGTTCGAAGGCGAGATCGCCCAACTGGCCGACCCCGAAACCCTGTACCGCCGCCCCAATTCAAAGAAGGTCGCGGATTTCATCGGGACGATGAACTTCCTTCCGGCGCGGATCGTGTCCGAGGCAGGCGGCATGGTCGAGGTCGAGGCGCAGGGGTTCGGGGCCATGACGCTGACCACCGAACAGTGCGCGGCGGCGGGGGCCGACAAGGCGGGGGCGATGGTCGGTTTCCGGCCCGAGACGCTGACCATCCTGTTCGATGGCCAGACTGCCACCGACCGCGAGACGATGGGGACGGTGGCCGAAGTCGTCTATTACGGCGACATGACCTATTACGATGTCAAGCTGGACGGGACCGAAGTTCCGATGCGGCTGTCGATGCGCAATGTGTTCGGGCGGCCGGTGCTGGACCTTGGCACGCGGACGCGCATCGCGTGGAGTCCGGGGGCGCTGGTCCTGTTCCGGTAGGATTGCGGACAGGCTGGGGGAGTTTCGCACTCCCCCAGACCCCTACGCGGGATATTTTTGGACAGAAAATGAAGGCAGGCGTGTCGCAAGGCGGTGTTTTCGGGGCACAGAGGCCCGTGGACTGGCTGACGGCACGGCGGTTGGATGCCGTGCCGGACACCCTGTATTTTCATGCGCGCGACCGGCTGGCGACGGGCCTGGGCAAAGGCTATTTCCGGCTGCTCGGCGCGCTGGCGGAGCATGCGGCGGCGGCGGGGTGGGGGATCGAGATCGTCGAATTTTCGGGGCGCGGGCAGGATCTGGCGGTGGCAAATCCGCGCCATCTGCACGTTTTCATGGATGACAGACCGGTCTATGCGCCGAACGCGGTGCATTCGGTGCCGACCTATCTGCATGGCTACTGGTATTTCGACGAGATCGGGTCGCGCAACAACAGCCTGCAGCGGTTGCGCAGGTTCGATCCGCGTCCGATGAGCGGCGACTGGGCCCGTGCCTTTCACGCGCAACTGGTCGCGAAGTTTGTCGACGCCAACATGACGAAGTTTGCGCAGGCGGACCGGGGGGCAGAGCCGGTGGAGCCGGGGTGCCTTGCGTTCTTTGCGCAGGATTTCAACCCGCCGCGCTATCATCGGCATCACCTGACGGTGGTCGACATGATCGAGGCCGCGATTGCCGCCAAGGGGCGTCGGCCACTTTACATCAAACCGCATCCGAACCAGACGCTGGACGAGATGGAGGTTCTGTCCCGCTACCATGCGCCCAAGGCGGGGGTGCATCTGACGCATGCCTCGATCCATGATGTGCTGGCAGCGGCGGACTGTGTGCTGACAGTGACCTCGGCCGTGGGGTTCGAGGCGTTCCTGCACCGTAAGCCGGTGGTGCTGGGGGGCCAGACCGATTTCTGGCAGAACGCGGTCACCCTGACCGATGGGCGGCAGATGGCCGCCGCGATCGAAGCCGCGACGCAGCGCGACTGGCCGCATGAGAAGTTTCTGGTCTGGTTCCTGCGGCAGAACTGTCTGGAAGACAGCGCCGCATCCCTGCCGCAGGTGCTGGAGCGGCTGGCGCGGAAAGGCTTTTTCCTTTCCGCGCCGGGCTTCTACTGATCACTTCTCGGGGATCAGGCCGCGTGGGCTGAACCGCAGGACCAGAAGCAGGATCACCCCCAGTGTCAGCAGGCGCATGTGCTGGGCCGAATCCACCAGATGCGTCTTCAGCGCGCCATCGGCCATGCCTGCGGTGATCATGCCCATCACGCCCGGACCTACGGTTTCGACGATCAGCCACAGCCAGCCGATCAGCAGCGCGCCAAGGATCGAGCCCCAGTTGTTGCCGGACCCGCCCACGATGACCATCACCCAGATCAGGAAGGTGAACCGCAAGGGGTTGTAGGTGCCGGGGGTCAGCTGCCCCTCCATCGAGGTCATCATGGCCCCCGCGATGCCGATCACCGCCGATCCGAGGATGAAGACATGCAGATGGCGGCGGGTGACATCCTTGCCCATCGCCTCGGCCGCAACCTCGTTGTCGCGGATCGCGCGCATCATCCGGCCCCAGGGCGAATTGAGCGCGCGTTCCGACGCCCAGATCACCAGCGCCAGCACGAGGCCGAACAGGACCGCGTACATCAGCTTGACCACGATGGAACTGGTGGTTACCGGATCGACCCCAAGACCGGAAACCCAGTTCAGGAAAGCCGGGGTCTGCTGCAGGTCAACCTCGTAGGGCACCGGCCAGGGACGGGGCAGGCCGGTCAGGTTCTTGACCCCGCGGGCGATCCAGTCTTCGTTGCGCATCACCGCCACGATGATCTCGGCGATCCCCAGCGTCGCGATGGCCAGATAGTCCGATCGCAATCCTAGGGCGATCTTGCCGATGGCCCAGGCGGCCAGGGCCGCCAGCGCCGCCCCGACGGGCCATGCCAGCAGCGAGGGCAGGGCAAGACCGCCGATGTTCCCGGCGGCGGCGGGGTCGTTCGACTCGACCGCCATCGCGGCGGGATCGAACAGGTAGCGGTACAGGACGAACCCGCCGATCAGCACTGCCAGCATGGTTGCGGTGCGCAATCTGCCCGGCACCATGCGTTTGTAGACAAGAACGGCAAGCCCGATCGCCAGTGCGCCGACCACCAGCGCCAAGAGGATGCCCGGCCCCCCCGCCGCCCAGCCCGCAGGGACGGCCGGTGCCGAGATCAGCACGACGGCCAGCCCGCCAAGCGCCGCGAACCCCATCACCCCGGTGTTGAAGAGGCCGGCATAGCCCCACTGCATGTTGACGCCCATCGCCATGACGGCCGACAGCAGGCACATGTTGAGGATCGACAGCGACAGGTTCCAGCTTTGCAGCGTGCCTGTCAGGATGAACAGCAGGGCGACTCCGGCGAACAGTCCCAGATTGCGGGTCATACCGATTTCCCCTTGAAGAGGCCCGTGGGCAGGAACAAGAGCACGATGATCAGGATGGTGAAGCTGACCGCGAACTTGTAGTCGGTGGACAGCAGTTGCACGAGGCTGTCGGGTGCCAGGTTTTCCGGCAGCCAGTAGCCCAGCACCTTCTTCCAGGCATAGGTCACCGTCACTTCGGAAAAGGCGATCACATAGCCGCCTGCGATCGCTCCCAAGGGCGAGCCTAGGCCGCCGACGATGGCAGAAGCGAAGATCGGCAGCAGCAGCAGGTAATAGGTGTAGGGTTTGAACGACTTGTCGAGGCCGTAGAGGCCGCCCGCAATGGTGGCCAGCGCCGCCGCCAGTATCCACGTCACCTGCACCACCCGGTCGGGGTTGATGCCCGACAGCAGGGCCAGATCCTCGTTGTCGGAAAAGGCGCGCATCGACTTGCCGGTGCGGGTCTTCTGCAGGAACCAGAACAGGAAGGCCACGACGATCAGCGCGGTGATGACGGTCAGCGCCTGGCTCGACTTGATGGCCAAGCCTTCGGAAAGGCCGGTCATCGTCTTGAAATCGCCCGCCGAAATCACGAACCGCCCGCCGTCGGCAAAGTTCTGGTCATCCACCCCGATGATCAGGCGTACGATGCCGTTGGTCACGAACATCACGCCGAGCGAGACGATGACGAGGATGGTCGAGGCGGCCTTCTGGCGGCGGTAGAACCGGTACACGACCCGGTCGGTCAGCAGCACGAACAGCGCCGTCGCTGCGATCCCGATGGGCAGGGCCAGAAGGGCGGTGGGCAACACGCCAAGGTTGATCCCCCAGCCCTGGAACAGCCAGGTGAACAGGATCGTCACCATGGTGCCGAAGGCCATCGTGTCGCCGTGGGCAAAGTTGGAGAACCGCAGGATGCCGTAGATCAGCGTGACACCAAGCGCGCCGAGCGCCAGCTGGCTGCCGTAGGCGAGGCCGGGGACGAAGACGAAGTTGAGGAAGGTGATCAGGCCGTTCAGGAAATCCATCATTTGGCCTCACATTGCATGAAACGGACTTTCCCACTGGGCCTTTCGCCAAGTTCGACACTTGACCATGTCACGAATGATAAATCGTTCGAACCTTCCATCTCGGTTTGCATTCCGATCGACGTAAGCGTTTGAAGCGTTTCGGTTTTGGCTTCGCCTTCGACAGCCCAAATCATCGGGCCGTATTGCGTCAGCATCCGTGCAACCGTCGTGTTCCCCAGATAAGAAATTTCATAGGTTCCTTCGCCGTGATGCTCCACGTCCTTGGGGGTGGACTTAAACTCCACGCTTTGTGACTTGACGTCGCATTTCCCATCTTGAGAGCATTCTAAGGTAATTTCGCAGTTCATGCCCTGAGACTTCGTTTCCTCGGCATCAGCCGGAGCAGCCGCAGTTGCCAATAGGCCGCAAAAGATTATCGCACGCATCCCCTTAACCCCCTAGGAAGCTACGGCGGACTTCCGGGTCGGCCATCAGCGCCGCTCCGGTGTCGGTGAAACGGTTGGCGCCTTGGACCAGCACATAGCCCTTGTCGGCGATGGTCAGGGCTTGGCGCGCGTTCTGTTCCACCATCAGGATCGAAATGCCGGTGCGCGCGACCTCGATGATGCGGTCGAAAAGCTCGTCCATCACGATGGGGCTGACGCCTGCGGTGGGTTCGTCGAGCATCAGGACCTTCGGCTGGGTCATCAGCGCGCGACCGACGGCGACCTGCTGGCGCTGGCCACCGGAAAGCTCGCCTGCCGCCTGCCGCCGCTTGTCCTTCAGGATCGGGAACAGGTGGAAAACCTGTTCCATCGTGGTGTTGATGTCGTCGCGGCGCAGGAAGGCCCCCATCTCAAGGTTTTCCTGCACGGTCATCGAGGTAAAGATGTTGTGCGTCTGCGGCACGAAGGCCATGCCCTTTGCGACGCGGGCCTGCGGGGAAAGCTGCGTAATATCCTCGCCATCCAGCATAACCCGCCCGCCGCGCAGCTTCAGCATGCCGAACACCGCCTTCATTGCGGTGGACTTGCCAGCGCCGTTCGGGCCGACGATGACCGCGATCTGGCCTTTTTCAACCGCGATGGTGCAGTCATGCAGGATGTCGACCGGCCCATAGCCTCCGGTCATCGCATCCCCGATCAGGAAGGGGTCATTCACGCCGCGCCCTCCTTGACCTTGTTCTTCAACCCGGTGCCCAGATAGGCCTCGATCACCCGTTCGTCGGCGCGCACCTGATCGGGGGTGCCTTGGGCGAGAACGCGGCCCTCGGCCATCACGATCACCGGGTCGCAGAGGCGGGCGATGAAATCCATGTCGTGTTCGATCACACAGAACGTGTAGCCGCGTTCCTTGTTCAGCCGGACGATCGCATCGCCGATGGTGTTCAGAAGGGTGCGGTTCACGCCTGCGCCGACCTCATCGAGAAACACGATCTTGGCGTCGACCATCATCGTGCGGCCGAGTTCCAGCAGCTTCTTCTGCCCGCCGGAAATCTGGCTCGCCTTCTGGTCGGCCAGATGGCTGATCGTCAGAAAGTCCAGAACCTCGTCGGCCTTGGCGCGGATGCGGGCTTCTTCTGTCGCGACCGCGCGGCGGTTGAACCAGGCCGACCAAAGCGTTTCGCCCGCCTGACCCGCCGGAACCATCATCAGGTTCTCGCGCACTGTCATTGACCCGAATTCATGCGCGATCTGGAACGTGCGCAGCAGGCCCTTGGAAAACAGCGTGTGGGGCGGCAGGCCGGTGATATCCTCGCCATCCATCACCACACGGCCCGAGGTGGGCGGCAGGCGTCCGGCGATGACGTTGAACAGCGTCGTCTTTCCGGCCCCGTTCGGACCGATCAATCCGGTGATCGAGCCGGTTTCGATCCGCAAGGAAGCCCCGTCGACGGCATGGAAGCCGCCGAAATGCCGGTGTAGGTCCACGACCTCGATCATTCCCGTATCCCCTGTCGCGCCCCTGTCATTTTCCGCAGGTGCGGCGCAGGGGCTTTGTCAAAGGCAACGGCCCGGGTCAACCCCGGGCCGTGCCGATTCGTGTCAGTCTAACAGATCAACGGAAGCCGACGGTCGTCTGCACGCCGTCGATGACCTCGATTTCCTTGTAGTTGCCTGCGGATTCACCGTTGCCGACCAGTTCGACGTTCGAACCGCCGACATAGTCGATGTCGCCACCGTCGGCGAGGATCTGCAGGCCCTTGGCCAATTCGCCCGGGAAGATCTGCTCGCCCGGAGCGTTGGCGACGTCCATCACCTTGCCGGCGAAGTCGGTGGACTTCGACGACTTGGCGGCCTGCATCGCCAGCATGATCAGCGCGGCGGCGTCATAGCTTTCGGTGGTGTAGGGCGAATTCACGTCAAAGCCGTTGGCCTTGCCGATCTCGGCCAGCGCCATCATGCCGGGCGAGGCAGTGTCCGCGCCGGCGACCTGACCGAACGAGCCGTTCAGGCCGGGGCCGACGGCGGGGGCCAGGCTGTCACCGATCATGCCGCCGGGCAGTTCGAACTTGTCGAACGCGCCGGTGTCCAGCGCTGCCTTGATGATGCCCAGACCGCCCTGGTCAAGGTATCCCGCAACGACCAGCAACTCGCCGCCCGCCGCTGCCAAAGCACCGACTTCGGCCGAATAGTCGGCCTTGCCGTCTTCGTGCGCGGCGACGATGGTCACTTCACCACCCTTCGCCTTGAAGGCGTTGACAATGGCTTCGGACAGACCCTTGCCGTAGTCGTTGTTGGTATAGGTCACGGCGACCGACTTCACGCCACGTTCGATCATGATGTCGGCGGCGACTTCGCCTTCGCGGGCGTCGGACGGCGCGGTGCGGAAGAACAGGCCGTCATCTTCGGCGGTCGACAGTGCCGGCGAGGTGGCCGAGGGCGAGATCATCACGATGCCGTTCGGGCGCGCGACGTTCTGCAGGATGGCGCTGGTCACGCCCGAACAGTCGCCGCCGACGATGGCGTTGACCTTATCCGCGGTGATCATACGCTCGGCTGCGGCTGTGGCCGCGGCGGTGTCGATGGCGCAGGTGGTGTCGCCACGGACTGACGAAACGGTCGATCCGCCCAGCAGCAGGCCCGAGGCGTTGACTTCGGCAATCGCATTTTCGGCAGCCGCCGCCATCGAGGCGGTCAGCGATTCAATCGGGCCGGTGAAGCCGATCAGAATTCCCAGCTTGATGTCCTCGGCAGCGGCCGCAGCGCCGAAGGAAACAGTGGCCACGGAGGCCAGCAGCAGTTTTTTCATTGTAGTCTCCCATGTTGGATCGCAATCCTGCGCAGGAACCTAAACTGCGCCTTCACAAAAGAAAAGCATCTTCACCGGCGGCCTTGCCGCAACAATCTGGCGTTGAACTTTGCGTGTGGTCCCTTGGCGGCGCGGGGTTCAGACCTCACGTGAACGGCAACGAACAGTCCGGAGACTCCCATGCGTGCCCTGATGTTAGCCACATGCCTTGCCCTGCCGCAGATCGTTGCGGCCCAATCGGTTGTGCAGACCGCCGCAGGGCCGATGCAGATCACCCCGATGGCTGTGGGGCTTGACGAACCCTGGGGCATCGGGTTCCTGCCGGACGGAAGTTATCTGGTGACAGAACGCGCCGGGCGGCTGAACCTGATCACCGACGGAGTGGCGGCACCGGTGGACGGTGCGCCGGAGGTTCATGCGCGCGGGCAGGGTGGGTTGCTGGACGTGATGATCCCCCGCGACTTTGCCACGTCGCGCGAGGTGTGGCTGACCTATTCCGAGGCGGGCGTGCGCGGGTCGGCCACCGCGGTCGGCAAGGGGCGGCTGTCAGAGGATGGCCGGACGCTGGAAGGGTTCACGACCGTCTATTCCGGCGATCCGCGTGCGGGTGCAGCCAAACACTACGGGTCACGCGTGGTGGAGGCGGCAGACGGGACGATCTTCGTGACCACGGGCGAACGCGGCACCGGCCCGGCGGGGATGGACGCGCAGGACCCCGCCAGGATCGAAGGGAAGGTCATCCATCTGAACCGTGACGGCACGCCCGCCGCCCGTCGCGACGGATGGCGCGAGGGGGTGTTTTCCATCGGTCACCGCAATCTTCAGGGGGCGGCACTGGGGCCTGATGGCGCGTTGTGGGTCGTGGACCACGGTGCGAAGGGCGGAGACGAGTTAAACCGGGTCGAGGCGGGACGCAACTACGGCTGGCCGGTGATCAGCCACGGGGTCGATTACAACGGTGATCCGATCGGTGTGGGGACCGAAGCCCCGGGCATGGAGCAGCCCGTGCATTTCTGGGACCCCTCGATCGCGCCGTCGGGGCTGATGTTCTACTCCGGGTCGCAGGTGGACGAATGGGCGGGCGATATGTTCACCGGCAGTCTGAAATTCGACTACATCGCGCGGCTGGACCCCGAGGCGGGCTATGCCGAGGAACGGATCGAGGCGGCGGAAACCGCGCGGGTCCGCGATGTGACCGAAGCCCCGGACGGGTCGATCTGGTTCCTGTCGGTCGGCAACGGCGCGGTGTACCGGATGGCCCCGGCACCGTAATCACCGCACCGGAAAGTCCTGCGGTTTGCGGGCGGGGTCGGCGGCATTGCGAAAATGCCACCATTCGGCGTCATAACCCCGAAACCCCTCGGCCCGCATGGCAGCGGTCAGACGGTCACGGTTGGCCGTCGTAGCGGCCCCGACTGCGGCGCCAACCCCTGAGAGGGGCGAGAAACAGTCGAAACCGGTGCCCATGTCCAGCGTGCTTTCGCGGGCGCGCTGAGGGAAGGGTGCCGCACAATCGCCCTTCATCGCTTTGGGGCGCAGCACCGGATCGCCGATCCGGCGCAGGCCTGCGTCGACGGTGACGCCCAGAGAATGGCTGGAGTTTTCCGCGATGAAGCCCATCGGAAACAGGTCGGCGCGGGTAAGGCCCGGAAAGAAACCTGACCCCGCCGCATCGGTCTGCGGCCCCTCGGCCCAGTCGACAAAATGCGCGACGGCGCGTTGCGGGCGATAGCAGTCGAACACGATCAGACCATAGCCGTCGGCCGCCAGCCGCGCCTCGACCGCGATCAGGACCGTGGCGGTGCGTGTCGTCAGGATGCACTCGGCGGCGTCATAGCCAGGCACCGGGGCCCCGGTGAAGTTGAAGGCACGGGCATAGCGGATGTCCTGCGCGATGCCAGGGGCCAGATCGGACAGACGAACAAATCCTTCGGGCAGCGGATCGGCGGCGACGGGATGGATCAGCAGCATCAGCGCCAGCAGGACGGCCTTCACTCGGGCACCAGCCCGGATTTGGCGATCCAGCCTTGTCGTCCGTTGACGGTCACCAGACACCAGTCCGACTTGCCACCGCCCGGATCGGCCTTGCGGCAATCGCTGACCGTCAGCCCGCCCGTGCCCTGCTGAACCTGAAACAGGATGGCGTGCATGGTTCCCGGACCGGACCGCGCATTCATGTGGCCGTCCGACACGCCCATCTTGATGGCCCAGGTCGGTTGGACCGGCGGCGGGGCCGGTGCAGGTTCGGGGGCTTCGGGTTGTGTCATCACCGGGGCTGCGGCCCCTGCAGCAACGCCCAATTCCTGGGCGCGCTGTTCTGCGGCGCGGGCGAACACGTCGCAGGCCGCGTGCGTGCTGGCGAAGGACCGCATCAGACCGGCATCCGCAAGCCCAGACACCGCCTGCCAGTCGCGCGCCGCCGCATCGCATGGATCGGCGCGCGGCACCAGCGCCGGGGTGGGGGCGGGGGCACCGTCCAGCGCGACGGCGCTGCGGGCGGCCCCGCCATTCAGAACGAAATCACCGGTCAATTCATCATAGTAGGCCGGGCGTTGCTTGTGGTTCACACGGGCCGCCGTCGCCTCGACTTCGGCTTTCAGGGCGCGGGCGATGTCCTGCACCGGCACGCCGGGCGCTGCCAGCAAGGGCAGCAGCGCCCGGGTGAACACCGAATTTGCGTCGGCGTCCTGCGGGCCGAGCGCATCCAGTGCGGTCTGCCCGGTGCCCGCCGAAAACAGGATGAACGCGCCTTCGGGGGCGGCAATCGGTGCCAGCCCCTGCGCGCCCCCGGCCGACCGGGTGCCGTCGCGCGGAAAGGGGTTGTTGCGGCACGCATCAAGGATCAGGACGGTGACCTTTGCCCCGCGTGACTGCAGTGTTGCCAGAATGTCATCCACCGCCACGCTTTCGGCGGTCAGAAACGCCTCGTCTCCGGGGCGGGCGGCGGGGGCGTCGGACGGCAGCAGATAGTTGCGCCCCGCGATTTCGACCCCGTGACCGGCAAAGTAGAACAGCACCTCATCCCCCGGCGATATCGCCGACGCGAGGTCCGACAGCGCGCGCGTCATGGTACGCCGGTCGGCATCGGTCAGCGCCGTCACCACAAAACCCAGACCCTGCAGCGCGCCTGCGATCGACGTGGCATCGTTGCGGGCTTTCTGCAGCACGGGAAGACTCTCGTAGGTGTCGTTCCCGATCACCAGCGACAACCGTTCGGCCTGCGCGGATGTGTGCCACGCCAGGGTCAGGATCAGCAAAACAGATGACAGGATCGCGCGCATGTCCCTCTTCCACCTTGTTTGCAAGACGCTAGCACGCGATTTCCGATTGCGACAAGCCGGGCGGCTTGACCTTTCCTCGCTGACTCTGAAAATTGGCGGATGCGTTGCGAAAGGACACTTCATGCGCAGTTTGCCTGCTTTATCCGTTGCGTGCGCGATTGCCATGCTGACGCCGGGGTCGTTGCTTGCTGAAGGGCTTTATGCCGCAATCGCCTTTTCTCCATCCACCGGTCTGTCCGGGACGTCCTGGAACTTTGAAACCTCGATGCTGGCCGAAACCGAGGCCTACCTGCAATGCGGTGCCGAGGATTGCGATACCTTGGTGGTGTTTCAGCAGTGCGGCGCGCTCGCCGTCGGGCGGGAGCTTTACTATGGCTATGGCTATGATCTGTCTTCCGCCACCGCCATCGAAACGGCCTTGCAGCAGTGCGATGCGTTGACCACCGGCTGCGAGATCACCGCCGCGTTCTGCAACGACGGGTACTGACCTCAGATCGACAGGCGCACGCCCACACCCACACCGGTGGTGCCCTGTGCGCCGCGTTCGCGGTAGGGGGTGGTGTTGTAGTGGCTGCGGTAGCATTTCGAGAAATGGCTGGGCGAGGCAAAGCCGCAGGCCAGTGCGACGTTGATCACTGAAAGTTCGGTCTGCATCAGCAGGTTGCGTGCCTTTTGCAGCCGCAGTTCCATGTAGTACCGTTTCGGGCTGCGGTTCAGATAGCGGCGGAACAGACGTTCCAGTTGCCGGGTCGACATGCCGACTTCCTCGGCCAGATCGGCGGGGCTCATCGGGTCTTCGATGTTGTTTTCCATCATCTGGATGACCTGGGACAGCTTGGGATGCCGAACGCCGATGCGGGTCGGGATCGACAGGCGCTGGGTGTCCTGATCGGTGCGGATGGTGGAATAGATCATCAGGTCGGCCACGGTGTTGGCCATGTCCTCGTCGTGATCCGCCGCGATGATCTTCAGCATCAGGTCGATCGAACTGATCCCCCCGGCGGTGGACCAGCGGTTGCCGTCCATCACGAAGACCGATTTGGTCAGCTTGACCTCCTGGAATTCCTCGAGAAACCCGTCCTGGTTTTCCCAGTGGATCGTCGCCTTCTTGCCGTCCAAGAGCCCCGCCTTGGCCAGCGAATAGGCCCCGGTGCACAACCCGCCGATCGCCACCCCGCGCCGGGACTCGCGCCGGAGCCACGAGATGACCGCCTTGGTGGTCGTGTGCTGGATGTCGATGCCGCCGCAGACCAGGATCGTGTCATCGCGTTCGACCTCGTCCAGACCCATGTCCAGACGGAAGGTTGCCCCATTCGAACAGGTCTTTTCCACCCCGCCTTCGCCCGCCAGCGCCCAGGTGTAAAGCTGTTCGCCCGACACATGGTTCACCAGCCGCAAGGGTTCGATCGCCCCGGCGAAGTTGATCATCGTGAAACGGTCCAGCAGCAGGAACACAAAGCGCCGAGGCGTCGCCTTCTTGGCGACTTGGGTGGCTTTGCGCGGTGGGGTGTACATGTTGCGACCTGTTGGTGTCGGAATTGGCGTATCGAAACAGGAAATCCGACCTCTCGCAAGGGTGATCCGACACAACTTGTCGGCTTTCGCCCTTTGCAAGCCACCGCCTTTTCCTTATACGCCTGCGGTACCGCTAACGAGGAGAGCCTGCTATGACCAAGGCATGGATGAAATCGGACTGGCGCGCAAAGCCGCGCGTGCAGATGCCCGATTATCCCGATACATCAGCCCTGCATGCCGTCGAGGTGCAGCTGGCCAAGTATCCGCCTCTGGTTTTTGCAGGCGAGGCGCGGCGGCTGAAGAAGGCGCTGGCGCAGGCAGGCGAGGGCAAGGCCTTCCTGCTGCAGGGCGGCGACTGTGCCGAATCCTTTGCGGAATTCAGCGCCGACAACATCCGTGACACGTTTCGGGTGATGCTGCAGATGGCGGTCGTGCTGACCTATGCGGCCAAGGTGCCGGTGATCAAGGTGGGCCGGATGGCGGGCCAGTTCGCCAAGCCCCGCTCGGCCCCGACCGAAGTGATCGGCGGCGTGGAATACCCCAGCTACCGGGGCGACATCATCAATGGCTTCGACACCACGCCAGAAGCCCGCCAGCCCGACCCGTCGCGGATGCTGCAGGCCTACACGCAGGCGGCGGCCACGCTGAACCTGCTGCGCGCGTTTTCGACAGGGGGGTTTGCCGATATCCACCGGGTGCATTCCTGGACGCTGGGCTTTGCCGAGCATGACAAGGCCGAGCGGTACCGCGAGGTGTCCAACCGCATTTCCGACGCGCTGGATTTCATGAACGCGGCCGGGATCAACTCGGACACGGCGCATTCGCTCGCCACGGTGGATTTTTACACCAGCCACGAGGCATTGCTGCTGGAATACGAAGAGGCGCTGTGCCGGGTGGACAGCCTGACCGGGCAGAACGTGGCGGGGTCCGGTCACATGATCTGGATCGGCGACCGCACGCGGCAAACCGATGGGGCGCATGTCGAGTTCTGCCGCGGAGTTTTGAACCCGATCGGCCTGAAATGCGGTCCGTCCACCTCGGTCGAGGATCTGAAGGTGCTGATGGCCAAGCTGAACCCCGACAACGAGCCGGGCCGCCTGACGCTGATCGCGCGGTTCGGGGCGGGCAAGGTTGGTGAAAACCTGCCGCGTCTGATCCGGGCCGTGCAGGCCGAGGGGGCAAAGGTCGTGTGGTCCTGCGACCCGATGCACGGCAACACCATCAAGTCGCCGTCGGGCTACAAGACCCGCGCCTTCGACTCGGTTCTGCGCGAGGTCCGCGAGTTCTTTGACATCCACAAGGCCGAGGGCACGATCCCCGGCGGCGTGCATTTCGAGATGACCGGCAAGGACGTGACCGAATGCACCGGTGGCCTGCGCGCCGTGACGGATGAAGACCTGTCGAGCAGGTATCATACCGCCTGCGATCCGCGTCTGAACGCGAGTCAGGCACTGGAACTTGCGTTTCTGGTTGCGGAAGAACTGTCGTCGCAGCGCAGTCTGGATCGGCGCGTCGCCCTTTAGGTGCAAAAATCGTCGGGCGCGTCAGTCGCCCGACTTGACCAGCCGCAGGTGCGGCTTTCCGCGCGGCGGGCGCGGTGGATCGAAGACTTCGGGCGGTTCGGCAAAACCCGGAACCGGGGCAGGGACCGCCCCGGCCACGACCAGCGTCTCGCTTAGCAGTGCCGAAATCGCAAACCGGCGCGGCGTGCGGCCGATCTCGCCTTCGGGCGCAAGACAGCCCAGCGCCAGATCGGTCACCCCGCGCGAACTGACAATCGGCAGCAGCAGCATCCGCGCCTCCAGCATCGGGCGGCCAAGCCCCCGTTCGGCCTCAAGCCACAGATCCAGCGCCGACTGTTCGCAGAACAGGGTTTCCAGCGCGGGGCCAAGCCTGCCGCGCGAAACGGGGTCGAACACGGCAGACAGCGGCATGCCCCGCACGTCCATTCCCATCAGGTCCTGCAAGCCCATGCCCGCAAGCCGAAAACGCGCAATGCCGGGGGCAATCCGTTCCACAAGGAACACCTGCGACAGGGCGCCGGCGATGCCGCGCGGGTCGATCTGGTCGCGGCGCGGCAGGGCGGAGCCGGATCGCAATCCCTCCCAATAGGCGCGGACTTCGGCAAGGATGGCAAAGCGTGATCCGCCCGGCCCGCTGCCGCTGGCCCTGCCGCCCCGCCCTGTGGCAGAAAACCCCATCTGTTTCCCCTGTGCCCTGTCCACCCTGCAGCAAGACCGGCGGCCCCGGCGCAGGTCATCCTCCGGCAGGACTCGGTTAATCTTGCGGCAACTTGCGTTACCCGAAGTTTAACGTACACGTTTCGTCGTGGATTTTGGCGCAGAATCTCTGCAAATGGTAAACACTCGCGTTCCGGGGGGACTGCATGACCATCTCGATGACCGGGTTCGCGGCGGCAAAGGGACAGGGTTGCGGCTATGCCTGGGCGTGGGACATCCGGTCGGTCAACGGCAAGGGGCTTGATCTGCGGATCAGGGTGCCTGACTGGATCGACGGGCTGGAGTCGGCGATCCGGGCCGAACTGGGGCGGGCCTTGCAGCGCGGCAACGTCAATCTGACGCTGAAGGTTTCGCGCGAAGCGGCCGAGGCCGAGGCCCTGTCGATCAATGCCGCGGCACTGGCCGGGGTGCTTGCAGCCCTGTCGCAGGTGGAACGGGCGGCTCTGCAGGCCGGGGTTACGCTGGCACAAGGCACAGCGGCGGATGTTCTGGCGGTGCGCGGCGTGATGGAGGCGGGGGCCGTGGAGGCAGACACCACGGCGCTGCGGGCTGCGCTGCTGAACGACCTGCCCGCACTCCTGTCGGATTTCACGGCAGCCCGCGCTGCGGAAGGTGCCGCACTGGCGGCCGTGATCGGCGCACAACTGGACAGCATCACGCGCCTGACGGCCGAAGGCGCTATCGAAGCGGCGGCACGGCGCGACGTCGCGGCGCAGACGCTGCGCGACGGCGTGGCGCGCATCATGGCAAGTGCCGAGGCGGCGGACCCGGCGCGCCTTGCGCAGGAACTGGCGCTGATGGCCGTCCGCCAGGACGTGACCGAAGAGCTTGATCGGTTGGCCGCCCATACCCAAGCCGCCCGCGCGCTGTTGGCCGAAGCGGGCCCCGTGGGGCGCAAATTCGATTTTCTGACGCAGGAATTCATGCGCGAGGCCAATACCTTGTGCGCCAAATCGCAGGCAAGGGCGCTGACCCGCATCGGGCTTGACCTCAAGACGGTCATAGATCAGATGCGCGAACAGGTTCAGAACGTGGAATGACGATGCAGCGCCGTGGCCTCTTGCTGATCCTGTCGTCGCCGTCCGGGGCGGGCAAGTCGACGCTGGCCCGGCGGCTGATGCAGTGGGACGATACCCTGCGGTTTTCCGTGTCGGCCACAACCCGCCCGCCCCGCGCGGGCGAGGTGGACGGCCAGCACTATCATTTCCGCAGCCGTGACAGTTTCGAAGGCATGGTTGCGGCGGGTGACATGCTGGAACATGCCGAGGTGTTCGGCAACCTCTATGGCTCGCCCCGCGCCCCGGTCGCGGCGGCCATGGAGGCGGGGCAGGACACGCTGTTCGACATCGACTGGCAGGGCGGACAGCAGATCCGCAATTCCGCGCTTGGCAATGATGTGGTGTCGGTGTTCATCCTGCCGCCGTCGATCGCCGATCTGGATGCCAGACTGCGGGCTCGCGGTGCCGACAGCGCCGACGTCATCGCGGGCCGCATGGCGCGGTCACGCGACGAGATCAGCCATTGGGCAGAGTATGACTATGTGCTGATAAATGCCGATCTTGATAGTTGTTTCAACGACTTGAAGACCATTCTTCAGGCGGAAAGGTTGCGCCGCACGCGGCAGCCCATGCTGTCGGATTTCGTCCGAAACCTGAACCGGGAGTTCGAGGCACGATGATCTATTCGCTGGACGGCATCAGCCCGCAAATCCATCCGGATGCATGGATTGCCCCGACCGCCGTGCTGGTCGGCAATGTGGTGGTCGAGGCGGGGGCCAATATCTGGTTCGGCGCGGTTCTGCGCGGCGACAACGAATGCATCACGGTGGGGCCGGGGTCGAACGTGCAGGAAAACTCGGTGCTGCACACCGACATGGGATCGCCGCTGGTGATCGGCGCGGATTGCACCATCGGGCACAAGGCCATGCTGCATGGCTGCGTGATCGGCAGCGGAAGCCTGATCGGCATGGGCGCGACGCTGCTGAACGGTGCGGTGATCGGCGACGGCTGTCTGATCGGGGCCAGTGCCCTGATCACCGAAAACAAGATCATCCCCGAGGGCAGTCTCGTGATGGGAAGCCCCGGCAAGATCGTGCGGCAACTGGATGATGCGGCACGGGCGCGGTTGCTGCTGTCGGCGCAGGGCTATCGCGCCAATGCGGCGCGGTTTGCGGCGGGCATGAAACCGGCATGAAAAAGGGGGCCGAACAGCCCCCTTTGAGTCGAGTGCCGCTTCGGGATCAGCCCCAGACGGCCTGACGCGCGATCCGGTCGGCATCTTCCGGGTAAATCCCGAGGTCAAGGGCGACGGCACGCGGCAGCGCGGCAATCTCGTTGCGGGTCCGCACATAAAGCGCCTGTTTGCGGGCGGCCTCGCGCAGGGTGGCGATGAAGGTTTTCACGGTCGTTTCCTTTTCAACTGCGATGGTCGGCCCGAATGGCTGTTCCCGTTCGCATGAGAAGGATATGGCGGATGCTGCACCTGCAAACAACGCCTGAGGATGCTGCAACGCCATGCGCCCGACGCATGGCTTCGCCAGAAATGAACGGGGTGCCTGAAGGCACCCCGCACCGGTTCAGATCAGCTTGCCCATCGCCACGGCGGTATCGGCCATCCGGTTCGAGAAGCCCCATTCGTTGTCGTACCAGGTCAGGATGCGCACCATCGAACCCTCCATCACCTTGGTCTGGTCCATGTGGAAGATCGAGGAATGCGGGTCGTGATTGAAATCCGCGCTGACGTTGGGCTGGTCGGTAAAGCCGAGAATGCCCTTCAGCCGCCCGTTGGCGGCCGTGCGGATCGCCTCGTTGATCTCTTCGACCGACGTCGCCCGAGACGCTTCGAACACCAGATCGACGACCGAGACGTTGGGCGTCGGCACCCGGATCGCCACGCCGTCCAGCTTGCCCTTCAACTCGGGCAGCACCAGACCCACGGCTTTGGCCGCCCCGGTCGAAGTCGGGATCATCGACAGCGCGGCGGCGCGGGCGCGGTACAGGTCCTTGTGCATCGTGTCCAGCGTAGGCTGGTCGCCGGTATAGCTGTGGATCGTTGTCATGAAGCCGCGGGTGATGCCCACGGCCTGATGCAGCACCTGCGCCACCGGCGACAGGCAGTTGGTGGTGCAGGACGCGTTCGACACGATCAGGTCGGCGGCGGTCAGCGTGTCATGGTTGACGCCGTAGACGATGGTCTTGTCGGCACCGGTCGAGGGCGCAGACACCAGCACGCGCGACGCGCCGTTTTCGAGGTGGACCACCGCCTTTTCCTTGTCGGTGAAGATGCCGGTGCATTCCATGACGATATCGACATGCTTCCATGGCAGTTCGGCCGGATTGCGGATCGCCGTCACCTCGATCGGCCCGCGGCCTGCGTCGATGGTCGTGGCCGTGGTGGTCACCGTGCCTGGAAACCGGCCATGCACCGAGTCGAACCGCAGCAGATGGGCGTTGGTCTCGACCGGGCCCAGATCGTTGATCGCGACCACCTCGATATCGGTGCGCCCCGATTCGATGATCGCGCGCAGCACGTTGCGGCCGATTCGGCCGAACCCGTTGATGGCAACTTTGACGGTCATGGAAAGCTCCTGTCCTGCATGTGGCGACTCAGCGGCCCCGAATGGCCTGCCGCCCTAAATTCCTGCGCATAGTGGCGCGGCTAACGCCAGAACGCCAGATACTCCACGAAATCGGCGAGTTTCAGCAGCAGGAAGAACACGGCCTGTCCGCCGTTGAACATCAGATCGGCCCCGGCAATGCCGAGCACCAGAAACGCGAAGATCAGGGCGGCACGATCCGACAAGGGCCCTCCAGCGGCGGTTCGCCGTGACCGTAGCCGATCAAAGTGCGGCTTTGAACCCGCTAGAGCACAAGAACCGCCGGAAAGGCGTTCATGTCGGCAAACCGGCAGAACGCCGGGCGCGCCAGATGCAGAACCGGAACGCTGGCCTGCATCTGCGCGGTCAGGTCGGCCATCGCCCGGCGCAGCGCGGGCAGTGCGGCGGCCTCCAGCGGGGCCTTCGCATAGGCCAGCGTTGTGTGGAATTCATAGCGGTCGTGCTGCGGCCGACGCAGGCGCAGCGTCCAACTCAGCCCGTCGCGCCAAGCGCGGGCTGCCGCCTCGTCCGCTGGTGTGGCTCCTGTCAGACGCAAGCCGAACGGCGTCACCGCCGTGATCCGCATTTCGAAGGCGGGCGGGACTTGCCATCCTGCCAGCCGGTCCATCATCGCCGCGGTCGCCTCGTCGATCGACAGGTCGGTCGGCAATCCTTCGGGCCAGAACTCTGCCGCACGGCGGGATTCGATCACCCCTTCAAAGACCGTCATGTGATAGCTGGCAACCTCGGTGAACGCGAAATGACCGGCATCGGGCAGGTCGAGCAAGGCGGCGCGCAGAAGGATGAGCGCGGCTTCGGTGGGCGAACCCGGCACCACCTGTGCCACGACCGTATTGCCGTGTTCCGGAAGGAACTGCCCGGCCTGATTGAACCGGACCCCCAGATGCGGGCTGACCTGCCCTTCGTCCCAGACCAGCGCGCTTTCGATATCCTGTCGCATCCCGCTCTCCTTTTGGTCAGCTAGACCGTCCCGCGCGACAGCGCCGCGTCGGATTGATGAAGCTTTGCCGACAAACAGCCTTTGGCCTTGTCCACACCCCGGCAGCGTCTAGATTGGTCCAAAGCGCAACGGAGACGGGCATGAGCGGGCTTCTGGCACTACTGGACGACGTCGCGGCGATTGCCAAGGTGGCCGCAGCCTCGGTCGACGACATCGCCGGTGCGGCGGCCAAGGCGGGTGCCAAGGCGGCGGGCGTGGTCATCGACGATGCGGCGGTGACGCCGAAATACGTGACCGGCTTTGACGCCGACCGCGAACTGCCGATCATCTGGCGCATCGCCAAGGGATCGCTGAAGAACAAGCTGATCATCCTGCTTCCGGCCGCGCTGCTGCTGGCCAACTTCGCGCCCTGGCTGCTGACGCCACTGCTGATGGTGGGCGGGGCCTATCTGTGTTTCGAGGGGGCTGAAAAGGTATATCACAAGCTGTTTCCCCATGCGGACGAAGTGGTTGCAGCCGATCTTGATCCAAAGGACCCCGCCCATCTGGAGGAAGAACGGGTCGCGGGTGCCATCAAGACCGATTTCATCCTGTCGGCCGAGATCATGACCATATCGCTGGCCGCCATCCCCGAAAGCTCGTTCTGGTTCGAGGCGATCACGCTGGCAATCGTGGGGACCCTGATCACGCTGGTCGTTTATGGCTCGGTCGCGCTGATCGTCAAGATGGACGACGCCGGGCTGTTCATGGCCGCCAACGGCCGCTTCGCGCCGACCCGGGCGCTTGGCCGCGGGCTGGTGCTGGGCATGCCGAAGCTGATGGCGATCCTGTCGACGGTCGGCACGGCGGCGATGCTGTGGGTGGGTGGCAACATCGTTGTGCACGGGATGGAAGTGCTGGGCTGGCCGTGGCTTTATGACCAAATCCACCATCTGGCCGAAGCTGGCGCGCATGCGCTTCCCGAAAGCCTGACCGGTTTCGGCACCTGGGCGATCACGGCCTTCTTCGACGGCATCTTCGGTCTGGCCCTTGGGTTGCTGCTGATACCGGTCGCCACCAAGGGGATCATGCCGCTTTATGCGGCGCTGACCGCCAAGCGCAGCGCAGGCTGACGGAACCGCAGGAGCCGTGGCACGTTTCCCGGTGCAACAGCATCAGGGATACCGCCATGAACCAGTCAGAGTTTGACGCGCTCGAACAGCGCACCCGTTCTCGGGCCGAACAGATGTGGCGGGATGCGGGCAGTCCCGAGGGCGAACTCGATCTGTTCATCGACGACGCGCGCGCGCTTCTGGCGATGGAAGAGGTCCCGGTCCCGACCGTCGATCCCTATGAAACGATTGTCGAAGAAGCGAGCTTGCAACGCAATCTGGGAGAGTTCCCGACGCTGCGCGATCAAGGCGATGAAGAGACCTATCCCGATGACGAAGATGAACGCAACGACATCCACCTGTCGGACGGCGACGCTTCAGAACAGGGTGGGGTCCTGCCACTGGACGATCTGCCGGAAGAGGATGAACTGAACGTGTCGACGGCCGACGCCGACATCACATCCGACTGGCCCGACAGCAGCGACGATCTTCTTGACGACGAAGAGGACGAAGACCTGGACGACATCAACGAAGATGGTCTGCCCGACCAGCCTCCCGTGGACGGGGTCGGGCGTTAGGGTCAGCCCAGCAGCACCTTGGCCTTGGCAACCGTCGCCTCTGCCGTGATCCCGAATTCACAGTAGAGGCGGTCGATCGGGGCCGAGGCGCCAAAGCCGTGCATCCCGATGAAGCCCGATTTTTCACGCCGCCCGCCTTCGCCGAACAACCAGCGATCCCAGCCAAAGCGGATGCCTGCCTCAATGGCGATGCGCACCGGGCCGGGTGGCAGAACGCGGCGGCGGTAGATCGGGTCCTGTTCTTCGAACAACTCCCAGCAGGGCATCGAAACGACCCGGGTTCCTATTCCGTCCGCTTCCAGCAGGTCGCGGGCCTTCATCGCGATCTCCACTTCTGACCCGGTCGCGATCAGGATCACCTGCCGCTTTGCGACCGCTTCCGCCAGAACGTAAGCCCCGCGCGCCACCTTGTTTTCGTTGGTGTGCACCGTGCGCACTGCAGGCAGGTTCTGCCGGCTGAGCGCCAGCACCGTCGGGGTGGACTTGGAGTTCAGGGCGACTTCCCAGGCTTCTGCGGTTTCCACCAGATCGGCCGGGCGGATCACATAGGTGTTCGGCGTTGCGCGGCTGATCGCCAGATGCTCGACCGGCTGGTGCGTCGGGCCATCCTCGCCCAGACCGATGCTGTCATGGGTCATCACATAGACCACCGGCACGCCCATCAGGGCGGACAGCCGCATCGACGGACGGGCGTAGTCGGTAAAGCACATGAACGTGCCGCCATAGGGCCGCACCCCGCCATGCAGCGCCATGCCGTTCATCGCGGCGGCCATGCCATGCTCGCGGATGCCGTAGTAAACGTAGCGGCCCTTGCGGTCTTCGGGGCTGAACACACCCATGTCGGCGGTCTTCGTGTTGTTCGATCCGGTCAGGTCGGCGGAACCGCCGATTGTTTCGGTCATGATCGGATTGATGACAGACAGGACCTTTTCAGACGACGCGCGGGTTGCCAGCTTTGGCGCATCCAGCGCGGCCTGCTTCTTGAACGCCCGCAGCGCCCCTGCCAGTTTGGCCGGAACTTCGCCCGCCATCACCCGGTCGAACGCCGCACGCCGTCCGGCGGGCAGCGCCGCCAGCCGTTCGGCCCAGGCCGCATGTGCCGCAGCCCCGCGCGCGCCCTTCGCCTCCCACGCCGCCTTGATGTCGGCGGGAATGTCGAACGGGCCGTGCGTCCAGCCATAGGCCGCCCGGGTGTCCGCGATCAGCTGCTTGTCCGTCAGCGCGCCATGGCCTTTGGACGTGTCCTGCGCAGAAGACCCCAGCGCGATATGCGTCTTGCAGGCGACCAGCGCCGGGCGCGGGCTGGCCTTGGCGGCCTTCAGCGCGCGGTCGATGTCCACGGGGTCGTGCCCGTCGCAGGAAAATACATCCCAGCCGCTGGCCGCGAAGCGGGCCTGCTGATCGGTCACGTCGGACAGCGACACCTTGCCGTCGATGGTGATGCCGTTGTCATCCCACAGCACGATCAGTCGCGACAACTGCTGCTTGCCCGCCAGCGCAATCGCCTCCTGGCTGATGCCTTCCATCAGGCAGCCGTCGCCCGCGATCACCCAGGTGTGGTGATCGACAACCTTGGCGCCCCAATGCGCGCGCATCGATTCTTCGGCGATGGCAAAGCCCACGGCGTTTGCCAGACCCTGGCCCAGCGGCCCGGTGGTCGTCTCGATCGCCTGCGCCAGAAAGTTCTCGGGATGCCCGGCCGTCCGCGACCCCCACTGGCGGAAGTTCCGGATTTCCTCGATGGGAAACTCGGCGCTGCCGATCAGGTGCAGGATCGAATACAGCAGCATCGACCCATGTCCGGCCGACAGGATGAATCGGTCGCGGTCGGGCCAGAGGGGGGTGGCGGGGTCGAATTTCAGGTGCCGGTCGAACAAAACGGTGGCCACATCGGCCATGCCCATCGGCATCCCCGAATGCCCCGAATTGGCGGCTGCGACGGCGTCGAGCGTCAGAACGCGGATTGCGGCGGCCTGCATCCAGTGGTCCGGATGGCGGGCGCGAAGGGTCTGAATGTCCAAGGGCGTGGTCCTGCTTCTGGGGGATGAAGGCCTGCATAGCATCCCCGTAGGCAAGATCAAGCACACCCCGCAAGGCCTTGGCGGCAAAGGGGGCGGTGTTGGCGCCCCCCTTGCGCTAAGATAGCGCTTGACGCACCCTGTCACGATTCGCACTTTGGGTGCGGGGCAGGGGCAAGGCAGCGCCGGAAGGGCAGGGGATGCAGGACATCGCGGAACTGGAGCGGCGGATCACCGCTGCGATGGAACGGATTGCCAAGGGGCTGGACCGCGTGCCGGCGCCCATCAGCCCTGTGACGCCGGTTCAAGGAGACGCGCCCGTGCCGGCGGCAGCCGCCGGTCCGAACGAGGTTGCCCGTCTGACCGAGGCGCTGGACGAAGAGCGCATGGCCAACGCACAACTTGCCGAACGACTGAAGGTCGTGCGCGACAAGGAAGCCAAGCTGCGCGGCGCGCTGGAAGAACAGATTGCCGAACTGATGCGCCAGTTGGATGCGCAGGGGCTGGAACTCAGCCGCGCGCACCGCACGATGGTTAAGCAGGGTGGCCAGTTGCGCAGTTTGCGCGAAGCGGCCGAGGCGCAGGTCGCCGATCCCGCCCTGATCAACCGCACCATGGAAGTCGAGATGGAGGCGCTGCGCGCCACGCGCGGGGCCGAAGTGGCTGAACTGGAAGATATTCTAGCCGCGTTGGACCCGCTGATTGCCGAAGAAGGAGCCGCCGATGCCCGAACTTGAAGTCCAGATCGGTGGACGGACCTTTCACGTCGCCTGTCAGCCGGGGGAAGAGCATTTCCTGCGGGCCGCGGCGCAGCTTCTGGACAACGAGGCCAAGCCGATTGTCGAACAGATGGGCCGCATCCCCGAGGCGCGGATGCTGTTGATGGCGGGCCTGCTGATCGCCGACAAGGCCGCCGGAACCGAAGACGAATTGCGCAAGCTGCGCGAAAAGCTGGCCGAGATCGAGGCGCGCCCCGCCCCGCCGCGCGAAAGGGTTGAAATCCCGGTCATACCGCCGCAGGTCGCGGAAACACTGGCAGAAATCGCTGCCCGCGCCGAAGCCTTGGCCGACCGGATCGAAGAGCGGTCATGATCCGCCGTCTTGCCCTTCTGCCGCTGCTGGCCGCCTGCACCCTAACAACGCCTGCCCCCGAAGGCCCGGCGATCCCGCCTCCGCCCGGCACGATCACCTACACCTGCGATGGCGGCAAACGTCTGGCCGTCACCTATGGGCGCGAGAATGACAATGATGTGATCACCATCAACCCCACCGGCAACGGCAACGAGACGCTGATTTCGTTCCCGGTGGCACAGGGGCTGCAGTATTCCTGGCCGTCGGATGGGTCATACCACATCTGGGCGCTCGACGGGACCGGGACGCTGAGCTACCGCGACGGTGAACGGGGCACCACGGACCCCGTGCTGACCAACTGCCGCATCTGACGGGGCGGCCCGCGCCACCCCGCCCACCCGATTATCACGCGTTGGCTTCGCGGATCTTTTCGGCGGCGGCCTTGTCATAGGTCACGCCCTTGGCTTCGAACAACTGGTCCAACTCGCCCGACAGCGTCATCTCGGTGACGATGTCGCAGCCACCGACGAACTCGCCCTTGACGTAAAGCTGCGGGATGGTCGGCCAGTCGGAAAAGTCCTTGATCCCCTGACGGATTTCGGCATCGGCCAGAACGTTCACATCGGCAAACTCCACGCCCATGTAGTTCAGCACGCCCGCCACGCGGGAAGAAAACCCGCACTGCGGCATCATCTTGGTGCCCTTCATGAACAGCACCACGTCGTTCTTTTCAATGGTGGTCTTGATCGTGTCGACTGCAGTCATTCCTTGATTTCCTTCTTCCATGCCCGGTCACGCATCCGGCGTTCGACCCGCCAGTATCGGGGTCCGTATCTCCAAAGTGGCCAGGCTGCCAAGAACCTGAGGCCCAGTCCTGCGACGATCAGACCGATCATCCATGGCCCGATCCACGGCGCCTGCTCCATCATCCAGCCGGCAAGCGGCGGCTTCATCAGCCGTTCTTGTCCCGCGATGCCAGATAGGCCGCCATGCGACGTTCCATGTCCATCCGTTCGGCCAGCTTCCTGTCCGCCACGGATTCTTCCGGCGGGTCGTCGCGGTTCGCTTTCCGTGCCCGTCGCGCCCGGATCACGCTGACCAGACCGACCAGCCCCATCGCGGCCATCCCGAGTTGCCCCAACGATCCCGCCATCACTCCGGTGCCTTCGTTGTCAGGGCCAACGCGTGCAACTCGCCATGTGCGCCGTCCATCTTGCCCTTCAGGCTGGCATAGACCGCACGCTGCTGCTGCACCCGGTTCATCCCCTTGAAGCTGGCGTCGATCACCTCGGCCGCCCAATGGTTGCCGTCGCCGGCAAGGTCGGTGATCGTGATTTTCGCTTGCGGGAAGCTTTCCCGGATCAGGTTTTCGATGTCGCGGGCTTCCATCGCCATGGGGTCGGTCCTTCGTTCTTCGTTGCGAATGTAGGTCCCGGATGGCCCGGTCGCAAGCCCGGATCGCGGTCAGCGGGGCAGGGCCTGCCATTCGTCCCGCAGCATGCCGTACAGCAGCACGTCGACAACCCGCCCGATGGCTGCGCGGTATTCGTGCTGGCGCAACCGCCCTTCCAGCGTGAATCCGGCGCGGGCATAGACACGTTGTGCTCGCGGATTTTCGCCCGACGCGTCGAGCCAAAGCCTCTGGGCCTGCAGCGCGCCAAAGGCGTGGTCCACCAGCGCCCGGATGAACCCCGCGCCCTCGCCCCGGCCGGGTTGGTCCAATGCCAGCCGCATCAGTTGCACCGACCCCGAAGGATCGCCGAGATCGCAGAACAGCGCAAAGCCGCGTGGGGCATCTTGCCCCCAGATTAACAGGCGCGCGGCGGGGTCGGTCAGGTAGGCCATCAGCGCGGCCTCATCCTCGTCGGTCAGAAAGGGCGCGTTTTCCGGCCGCTGTACCAGGGCGCGGACAAATCCGACATCGTCCGCCACCGCAGGGCGCAGCATCACCCGACGGCCCGTTCAAACGCGCTGCGGTAGAGCGTCGACAAATCGGCAAGCCCAGCCGAATCGCCGCCGAACCGCACAAGGTCGCCGCCAAACCGGCCGACGACCGCCACCGGAACGCCCGCCTCTTTCCCGGCCTGCACCAGAAACCCGGCTTCGAAGGCCGCGCAGGCGACGAGATAGCGCGCCTGATCCTCGCCGAACAGGATGGCGGTGTCGCCGTCGTCCAGCGTGACACCCAGACCGGCGCCTTCGGCCATCTCGAAGGCAGCCAGTGCCAGCCCGCCGTCCGACAGATCGCAGCACGCCCCGATCAGCGCCCGGTTGGCCAGCACGAAGTCGCCATTCCGCCGCTCTGCCTGCAGATCGACGAAGGGCGCATCGCCCGCCTCGATCCCGAACGCCTCGGACAGAAGGGCGGACTGACCCAGATGCCCTTCCGTCGCCCCGATCAGCACTGCAAGATCCCCCGCCGAGGGTTGGCCTGCAATCAGGTCGTTTAGGTCAGCCAGCAGGCCCACCGCGCCGATGGTCGGCGTGGGCAGGATGCCCACTCCGTCGGTTTCGTTGTAAAGGCTGACATTGCCCGACACGATCGGCATGTCGAGCGCGAGGCAGGCAGCACCGATGCCCTGCACCGCGCCCACCAGTTGCCCCATGATCTCGGGCTTTTCGGGATTGCCGAAGTTCAGGTTGTCGGTGGTGGCCAAGGGCCGCGCGCCGACCGAAATCAGGTTGCGATAGGCTTCGGCCACCGCCTGCTTGCCGCCCTCAACCGGGTTGGCCTTGACATAGCGCGGCGTGACATCCGACGTGAAGGCCAGCGCCTTTTCCGTGCCATGCACCCGCACGACGCCCGCCCCCATCCCCGGTGCGCGGACCGTATCGGCCCCGACCATCGAATCGTACTGCTCCCACACCCAGGCCTTGTGCGCATAGGACGGGCTGCCGATCAGCGCGCGCAGGCCCGCGATCGGCGCGATGTCCGGCACCTCGCCCAGGGGTTCGGCCATCGGCGTCGCAACCCAAGGACGGTCGTATTCCGGGGCGCTGGACGACAGTTTCGACAAGGGCAGGTCGGCCTTGATGTCATTGCCGTGCAGGATCAGGAACCGGTCTTCGGCAATCGTTTCGCCCACGATGGCAAAGTCGAGGTCCCATTTGGCAAAGATCGCCCGCGCCTCGGCCTCCAGTTCCGGCTTCAGAACCATCAGCATCCGTTCCTGCGATTCCGACAGCATCATCTCGTAGGCGGGCATCCGGGTTTCGCGCTGCGGCACGTCATCCAGTTGCAGCCTGATGCCCAGGCCGCCCTTGTCGCCCATCTCGACCGCGGAACAGGTCAGCCCCGCCGCCCCCATGTCCTGAATGGAGATCACGGCACCCGAGGCCATCAGTTCCAGACAGGCCTCCAGCAGGCGCTTTTCGGTGAACGGGTCGCCGACCTGCACCGTGGGTCGCTTTTCCTCGATGGTGTCATCGAATGCGGCACTGGCCATCGTGGCCCCTCCAACGCCATCCCGCCCGGTCTTGGCACCGAGGTAGACCACGGGCATCCCGACCCCCGAGGCGACCGAGTAGAAGATCTTGTCGGCATCGGCGAGGCCAGCCGCAAATGCATTCACCAGACAGTTGCCGTTATAGCTGCGGTGGAACCGTACTTCGCCGCCCACCGTGGGCACGCCGAACGCGTTGCCATAGCCGCCCACGCCTTCGACCACGCCTTTGACCAGATGCCGGGTCTTGGGATGCGACGGCAGCCCGAACGACAGCGCGTTCATGGCCGCGATCGGTCGCGCGCCCATGGTGAACACGTCACGCAGAATGCCCCCCACGCCCGTCGCGGCACCCTGATAGGGCTCGATGTAGGACGGGTGGTTGTGGCTTTCCATCTTGAAGATGACGGCCTGCCCGTCGCCGATATCCACCACTCCCGCATTCTCGCCCGGCCCGCAGATGACCTGAGGCCCGGTGGTGGGCAGGGTGCGCAGCCATTTCTTCGACGACTTGTAGGAACAGTGCTCGTTCCACATGGCCGAAAAGATTCCCAGTTCAGTGAATGTCGGCTCGCGCCCGATGATCCCCAGCAGTCGCTGGTATTCGTCGGGCTTCAACCCGTGGGCTGCGACCAGTTCGGGGGTGATGGCGGGTTCTGACAAGGGCACTCTCCCAGCGGCGCGACTGGCTGCGTCATAGGACAAGGCGGGGCGCTTCGAAAGACCCGCCGCCACAGGGGGAATCTTTTTTCGGCCAAACCGAAGATTTTTTTCCGGCCCTTGTCGAAATCGGCAAAGTGCCAGCGTCCTTGGGTCACGAAACCCGAAACATGAAGGAAAGAAGATGATTTTTACCGTTACCCCGCTCTATGCCCTGCCTTTGGCTGCGATCTTTCTGGTGCTTTGGTTCCGCGTCAGTTCCGTGCGCAGCGCGGTCGGCATATCGTTTGGCGATGCGGGCAACATGCTGCTTCTGCAACGCGTGCGCCAGCATGGCAACTTCGTCGAATGGACGTGCTTTGTCCTGATCCTGATGATCCTTGCCGAAGGGATGCAGGCTCCGGCGATCTATCTGCACGTTTCGGGTGCCCTGCTGCTGATCGGCCGCATCGCGCATCCCTTCGGGCTGAAGCCCGGCAATGCGGGGCATCCGCTGCGCTATGTCGGCAATGGCACCAACATTCTTGCGACGCTGAACGCGATGATCTGCATCGGCGCGAACCTCTTTTTGCGCTGACGCCATTGCCCCGCCGGTCGCGGACGGGCGGGGTCGTTTAAAAACACAAGTGACCCGAGGACAAAGGAAAATCCCGATGAAATACATGCTGTTGATCTATGGTGCCCCCGAAGCGGAACCGGCGTTCGGAACCCCGGCCTTCGGGGAAATGATGGCGGGTTACGCGGCGGCCAGTGCCCGGATGCAGGGCGACGGCGTGCTGTGCAGCGGCGAGGGGTTGCAAGGCGTTGAAACCGCCACGTCCCTTCGCCTGCGCGGCGGCAAGGTTGAAACCATGGACGGGCCGTTCGCGACCACCAAGGAACATCTGGGCGGATACTATGTGATCGACGTGCCCGATCTGGATGCGGCGTTGAAGTATGCCGCCATGATCCCCTCGGCGGGCTACGGCACCGTCGAGGTGCGCCCGCTGATGGACTACAACCCGGCCGGCAACTGAACAATGGCCGCCTCCGATGCAATTGCCGTCACCCGCGCGCTGGACGCGGTGCTGCGGCAGGATCGGGGGCGGCTTCTGGCTGCGCTGATTTCCCGGTTGCGCAATTTTCAACTGGCCGAGGATGCCCTGCAGGATGCGACCATTTCGGCGCTGTCACACTGGGGCAGGGCGGGGCTGCCGTCGTCGCCGCAGGGCTGGCTGCTGAAGGTGGCGCTGCGCAAGGCGATCGACCGGTTGCGCAGCGGGACGCGGGAAACGCGGGTTGGCGCCGAGTTTGCCCGCCTTCTGCCCGAAGAAGCCGCAGACCCGGACCCCGAGATGATCACAGATGACCGCCTGCGCCTGATCTTCACCTGCTGCCATCCCGCGCTGGACCCCAAATCGCGCGTGGCCCTGACGCTGCGCAGCATCGCCGGGCTTTCGACGCCCCAGATTGCCAGCGCCTTTCTGGATGCCGACACCACGATGGGTCAACGTCTGAGCCGCGCCAAGGCCAAGATCGCCGCCGCGCGCATCCCCTTTGCCGTTCCCGGCCCCGAGGATTGGTCCGACCGGCTGCAGTCGGTGCTGGCGGTCGTCTACCTGATTTACAACGCAGGCTACACCGCCGGGCCGACGGCAGAGGGCGACCTGTGCGCCGAAGCCATCTTTCTGGCACGCCTGCTGGACCGCCTGCGCCCCGAAGATCCCGAGATCGAGGGATGCCTGGCGCTGTTGATCCTGACCCAGTCGCGCGCGAAAGCCCGGATCGGGCCAGACGGGATGACCGTGGCGCTGACCTTGCAGGACCGGACCTTGTGGAACCATGCGGCCATCGAGGAAGGGCACAGGCTGATCGACCGGGCGATGGCGCGGCGCAATCCCGGCCCCTATCAGATCAAGGCCGCCATTGCCGCCTGCCACACGGTCGATCCGATCCCCGACTGGCCGCAGATCGCGGCACTTTACACCCGACTGCTCGATTTCGAACCGACGCCCATCGTCCATCTGAACCGGGCGGTTGCGCTGGCGGAAACCGGGGCGCTGTCCGACGCGATGGCGGCGGTGGCGGCGTTGCAACCCGTTCTTGCAGACTATGCACCGTTCCACGCGGCACAGGCCGATCTGTTGAGCCGCGCTGGTCAGACCGCTGCCGCACACGCGGCCTACGACCGGGCCATTGCCCTTGCCGCCTCTGCGGCGGATGCCGCTTTCCTGATCAGACAGCGCGACGGGCCGCCCAACTGACGGGCAATCCATGGGTTTCGGGCGAATTTGAAAAAAAAGGCCGAGCAGAAGCTCGGCCCAAGTCCAACAGGGAGGTATGAAAGATACGGACAACGCTGCCCGCACCGTTCAATCCAGAAAATAGGGGGGCAGGCTATTCACATCAAGCCTGAACCCTGCGCGGCAGGGGAATGCCAGCCATGCGCTGGATGCATGGCTCAGCTTTGCTGCCGTTTGCGGTAGGCGAAGATCTCCTCGGTCACGAAATCGCGGAACGCCGCAACCCGTTTTGAGTGCCGCAATTCCTCTGGATAGGCAAGAAACACCGGCACCTCGCCGCTTTCGACTTCGGGCAAAACCCGCACAAGATGCGGAAAATCTTCGGTGATGTAGTCAGGCAGAACCCCGATCCCCAGATGGTTCAGAACCCCCTGCAGCACCCCGAAATAGTTGTTGACGGTCAGGGTGGAAGGAATGTCGTGCGACATCAGGTCGGCCACCAGATTGGCCCCCGCCGCGACCTGCGCCGTGCCTGCATGCTGGCAGATCAGCCGGTGCTGGGTGAAATCGTCCATGCTGGCAGGCGTGCCATGTTCGGCCAGATACTCTGGCGTCGCGTAAAGCCGCATCCGGATGTTCATCAGCCTGCGCCGGATCAGATCGGCCTGCGAGGGTTCCTTCATCCTGATGGCAACGTCGGCCTCGCGCATCGGCAGGTCCAGCACGCGTTCTTCCAGCATCAGGTCGATCTTCAGGCTGGGGTACTTCTTGTAAAGACTGGCGAGGCGCGGTGCGAGCCACAGGGTGCCAAAGCCGGTGGTCGTCGTCACCCGCAATTCGCCGAAAACCTCGTCTTCGGCATCCCGGATGCGCGCTGCCGTGGCATCCAGGCGCTTGACCATCTGTTGGGTCGCATCGAACAGCAACTCTCCGGGTTCTGTCAGGATCAACCCGCGCGCGTGGCGGTGAAACAGCGTGACCGAAAGACTTTCTTCCAGAGCGCGAATCTGGCGGCTGACGGCGGATTGCGACAGGTGCAGCACTTCACCGGCATGCGTGAGGCTGCCCTTGTCGGCAACCGCATGGAAAATCCGCAATTTGTCCCAGTCCATGATGTGATCCACCCGCGCCCCCGCGCGACCCTATCACGCAATCCGGACGGTGGGGTGAATTCTTTGCAGTCCGCATTGCCGCAGATGCGAAAGCCCCGGCGACATCCGGCAGTTGTGCGGGCCCGCGGACTGCGGATTGTGCGAGTGTCATCGTGCCGTCATCTTGTCTGGCCAGATTGGTCGATTACGGATATGACGGACTCACCAGAAGAGGACCCCTGAATGCGCAAAAACGATGTGACCCGGGATATCAGCTATGCCTCTTCCGCCCGAACAAGGGGTGGACGCGCCATGATCCGGGTGATGGAGAATGTGACGGGCCGCCTGTCGCTGATCCGGCGCGCAAAGGGGTACGAGCAGGACATCGCGCGCGGAGCGAATTTCTGGGACGTTCTGGTGCAACGCTATGGTCTGTCGCTGGAAGTCACGGGCGGGTCGCTGACCAACATTCCGGCCAACGGGCCGCTGGTGGTGATCGCCAACCATCCCTACGGCATTCTGGATGGCCTGATGATGGGGCACCTTCTGGACAAGGTGCGCGGGGATTTCCGCATTCTGGCCAACTCGGTGTTTCGCCGGGCCGAGGAACTGAACCGGGTCGTGTTGCCGATTTCCTTCGAAAATACCCGCGAAGCCACACGGCTGAACATCGAAACCCGCGCCAAGTCGTTGAAATATCTGGGCGACGGCGGCGCTATAGGGGTGTTTCCCGGCGGCACGGTGTCCACTTCCGCCAAGTTCTTTTCACCCCCGATGGACCCCGGCTGGCGCAATTTCACCGCCAAGATGATCGCCAAATCCGATGCGACCGTCGTGCCGGTGTTCTTCGAAGGTCACAATTCGCGTCTGTTCCAACTTGCATCGCACGCTTCCAGCACGCTGCGGCTGGGCCTGCTGATCAAGGAGTTCAAGTCCCGGATCGACGAACCTGTGCGCGTCGTCGTGGGTGAGCCCATCGCATCTGCCCAGTTGGAACCGCTGAAGTCCGATCCCAACGCCATGATGGATTTTCTGCGCCGCGCCACCTATCAGCTTTCGCCCACGCCTTTGCGGTCCTATGACTACGGGTTCGAGTTCGAGGAAAAGTACAAGTCGAGGTAGGCGATGGCGGTAGGGGTATTCGACAGCGGTCTGGGCGGGCTGACCGTTCTGGACGCGGTTTCGCGCAGGTTGCCGGATGTGCCGTTCGTCTATCTCGGCGACAATGCCCATGCCCCCTACGGCGTGCGGACCCCGGATGATATCTTTGCCCTGACTTGCGCCGCGACCGAACGGCTGTGGGAAGAAGGCTGCGATCTGGTGATCCTTGCTTGCAACACGGCCTCTGCCGCTGCGCTGAAACGGATGCAGGAAACCTGGGTGCCGTCGCACAAGCGCGTGCTGGGCGTGTTCGTCCCGCTGATCGAGGCGCTGACCGAACGGCAGTGGGGCGACAATTCGCCACCTCGTGAGGTCGCCGTGAAGCATGTGGCGCTTTTCGCAACCCCCGCAACTGTCGCATCCCGTGCGTTCCAGCGGGAACTGGCTTTCCGCGCCATCGGGGTGGATGTCGAGGCGCAGCCCTGCGGCGGCGTGGTCGATGCGATCGAGGCCGGGGATGAAATGCTGGCGGAAACGCTGGTGCGCGCGCATGTCGAGGCGCTGAAGCGCCGGATGCCGCATCCGCAGGCGGCGGTTCTGGGTTGCACGCACTATCCGCTGATGCAGCACGTCTTTGCGCAGGCGCTGGGGCCGGATGTCAGGGTGTTCAGCCAGGCTGATCTGGTGGCGGAAAGCCTGGCCGACTATCTGGTGCGGCGCCCGGAAATGCTGGGGCCGGGCACCGAGGCGAAGTTCCTGACCACGGGCGCGCCGCGGGCCGTGTCAGACCGCGCGACCCAGTTTCTGCGCAAACCGGTCACGTTCGAAGCGGCCTGACCGGCCACGCCGCCCGGTGTCATTCTCGCGTTTCCGGCTCCACATGTTCGAGTGTGTCCACCGGCTCCGAGGATTTTCCCCGCGTCTCCCATGAGATCACCGCCTCGTCGTCATGGATCTCGATGATGACACCGGCCACGCCGCCATCCGGGCCGATGACCTCGTCGCCGATCTTGAAGGTCCCGTCGGCCAAGGCCGCACGCAGCGACTCGCGCATCCCTTCATGCCGGCCGCCCGACTGTCGATAGGCGTCCAGTGCGCGGTCTACCGCGTCCTGGCTGACGACTTCGGTCTTCGGCTCTCTTGTCATGGCATGATCCTTCAATGTCCGTTCGGGCAACGCGGGCCGCGACGATTCGTTCCGTTTTGGTGCGGCGGCTTGCGGTTCCGCGCTTTGGGCACGGCAGCATGGCCCTTGCATCCGCACCGATCCGGCGGCATTCAGGGGGCGCAGTCGTGGAGGCCCAGATGATCGCCAAAATCGCCATTCTCGGAGCTTCGGGATATACCGGAGCCGAGCTTGTCCGTCTGATCGCCACACATCCGAACATGCGCATCACGGCCCTGTCGGCCGACCGCAAGGCCGGGCAGATGATGGCAGAGGTCTTCCCCTTCCTGCGCCACCTTGATCTGCCCGTCCTGCAAAAGATCGAGGATATCGACTTTTCCAACGTCGACCTTGCATTCTGCGCCCTGCCGCATGGCACCACTCAGGCAGTCATCGCCGCCCTGCCACCGTTTCTGCGGGTGGTGGATCTGTCTGCCGATTTCCGCCTGCGCGACCCGACGGAATATGCGAAATGGTATGGCCAGCCGCACATGCAGCCTGCGCTGCAGGCAGAGGCGGTTTACGGGCTGACCGAATTCTACCGCGATCCGATCCGCAAGGCGCGGCTGGTGGCGGGCACCGGGTGCAATGCCGCCGCCGGGCAGTATGCGTTGCGCCCGCTGATCTCGGCGGGGGTGATCGACCTGGACAGTATCCTGATCGACCTCAAGGCCGGGGTCAGCGGGGCAGGGCGGTCGGCCAAGGAGAACCTGCTGCATGCCGAATTGTCGGGCGGCACCCACACCTATTCCGCCGGGGGCAAGCACCGGCATCTGGGCGAGTTCGATCAGGAATTCAGCGCGCTGGCCGGGCGGCCGGTTCAGGTGCAATTCACTCCCCACCTTCTGCCGATGAACCGGGGCATCCTTGCCACCACCTATGTGCAGGGCGATCCGGCGACGATCCACCGGACGCTGTTCGACGCCTATGCGCCCGAACCCTTCATCGAGGTGCTACCTTTCGGCACACTCCCCTCGACACGCGACATCGCAGGCTCCAACTTCTGCCATATCGGGGTGATCGGTGATCGGATCGCGGGACGGGCTGTCGTGGTTTCTGTGCTGGACAATCTGACCAAGGGATCGTCCGGTCAGGCCTTGCAGAACGCCAACCTGATGCTGGGGTTTGACGAAGTGGCGGGGCTGATGCTGGCGCCGCTGTTCCCGTAGGAGGGACACATGGCGGGTCTGAAGGGTCTGAAAAAACAGCGGCGCATCCAGATCATCCTGCTGGCCTTTCTGGCGATGTTCGGGGCGACGGGGCTGATCGGCTATGGAATGCGAGACGGCATAAACTTCTTCCGCTCGCCCAGCCAGGTCCTGTCAGAGCCGCCGAAACCCGGCGAGGTGTTCCGTCTGGGCGGTCTGGTCGAGGAAGGCTCGGTCCAGCGCGGCCAGTCAGAGACGATCGAGTTCCGGGTGACCGACACCAACGTGACCGTCCCGGTGCGGTTTACCGGCGTGTTGCCGGACCTGTTCGGTGAAGGTCAGGGAATGGTCGGAACCGGCCAGATGGAGGGCGACACCTTTGTTGCCACCGAAATCCTGGCCCGGCACGACGAAACCTACATGCCGAAGGAAGTCATGGATGCGCTGAAGGAACAGGGCGTCTATCAAAAAAGCGATGACTCGGGCAGTTGATTTGTCCGCATGTGCCGCGCGTCCGCGTGCTGCCGGAGCTTGGCGGTAACCGACTGCGGCAACCGCGCGCCCGCACCCGCTAGGGTTTGCTTAACATTTTCGAAGAGGGTGACACCGGGGGGCGCAATGCTTGCCGGGGAAGCCGATGACAACCGTATCGAAGATTGCCGCAGATATCGTCGCCCGCGAGGGCGGTTTCGTGAATGACCCCGATGATCCGGGTGGGGCGACGAACCATGGGGTGACGATCGGCACCCTGCGGCGTCTTGGCCTTGACGTAACGGGCGATACCCGGATCGACGTCGATGACGTGCGCCGCCTGACACGGGCGCAGGCGGTGGAGATCTATATCGAGCATTACTTCCGCCGTCCCGGCCTCGCGGCCCTGCCCGACAGCCTGCACGCCTCGGTGTTCGATATGTACGTCAATGCCGGGAACAACGCGATCAAGGTGCTGCAGCGCCTGCTGACCGACATGGGCTATCCCTGCGATCCGGATGGCGCGGTCGGGCCGCAGACGATCCGCGCGGCTCAGGCGGCAGCCGATGCGGCCCCGGCCCATCTGGCCGACGCCTACGGCATCGCCCGGCGGAACTACTATTACGCACTGGCGGATTCCCGTCCCGCCAGCCGCAAGTTTGCCCGCCGCCGCGACGGGGGCAAAGGCGGCTGGATCGCGCGGGCGGAAGAATTCATCGCGCCGCGCTATCACCTGACCGAGGCGCAGCACCGGGCGCGGGTGGCAAAATGGGCGTGATCGACAAACTGGTTGGCGGTCCCGCTGCCGTGACGGCGCTTGGCGACGCGGCGCGCGGGCTGGCGGAAACCCTTGTGCCCTCGGCCACCAAGCGCATGGAACTTTCGGCCGAGGCGCAGATGGCCGCGCTGAACCAGTTGGGGGCGGAATTCGTAAACCCCGCAACCGGCTGGTTCGACCGCGCCGTGAACGGCATCAACCGCCTGCCACGCCCGCTGCTGGCCTTCGGCACCATCGGGCTGTTCGTCTATGCCATGGTCGATCCCGCCCGCTTTGCGGCGCGGATGATCGGGCTGAATGCGGTGCCCGAACCGCTGTGGTGGCTTCTGGGTGCAGTGGTGGCCTTTTACTTCGGGGCGCGCGAAACCCACTACTTTCGCAACCGGCCGGTGACGGTTCCCGCCGGTTCCGTCCCGTCCTCCACGCCGGAAGACAACCCCGCACTGGCCGACTGGCGCGCCGGGCAGGGCTGACGCCCGCCGATCCTTGACCTGTCCCACCGGATCGGGCATTCCCGCTGCGATGGGACAGGATTTGATCATATGAACCTCTTTGCCGATATCCGGGCGCTGGTCGTGGCCGCGGTCGATGCGATGGTGGCCGACGGCGCACTGCCTGCGGGCCTTGACCTGACGGCGGTCACGGTAGAGCCGCCGCGCGATCCGGCACATGGCGACATGGCAACCAACGCCGCGATGGTGCTGGCCAAACCCGCAGGTCAGCACCCCCGCGCGATTGCCGACGCGCTGGCACGCCACCTGTCCGCCGATCCGCGCGTGACCGGGGTTGAAGCGGCCGGTCCGGGTTTTCTGAACCTGCGGCTGTCGCCGGCGGTCTGGCAGGACGTGGTCAAGTCAGCGTTGCAGCACGGCCCGGACTTCGGCCGCTCATCGCTGGGTCGCAACCTGAAGGTCAACGTCGAGTTCGTCTCGGCCAACCCCACCGGCCCGATGCATGTGGGCCATGTGCGCGGTGCGGTGGTGGGCGATGCGCTGGCCCGCCTTCTGTCCTTTGCCGGATGGCAGGTCACCCGCGAATACTACATCAACGACGGTGGAGCGCAGGTCGATGTCCTGGCGCGGTCGGCCTTCGAACGCTACCGCGAGGCGCATGGGCTGGAGCCGGCGATCCGCGAGGGTCTGTATCCCGGCGACTATCTGATCCCGGTGGGCGAGGCCCTGAAAGTCCGCTATGGGGACAGCCTTCTCGATAAGCCCGAACAGGATTGGCTGGCCGACATCCGCGCCCTTGCGTCCGAGATGATGATGACGGAAATCAAGGGCGACCTTGCCCTGCTGGGTGTGAGGATGGACGTCTATTCCTCGGAAAAGGCGCTTTACGGCACCGGGCAGATCGAGGCAGCCATTCAGACCTTGCGGGACATGGGGCTGATCTACGAGGGAACGCTGGAACCGCCGAAGGGCAAAGAGCCCGACGACTGGGAACCCCGCGTCCAGACCCTGTTCCGCAGCACAGCGCATGGCGATGACGTGGACC
>JAIYDJ010000101.1 GCA_027487575.1 Rhodobacter sp.
CAGGTGTCACCTGCGTCGACCTGCCTGCCAGCGTCTACACCACCTTCGGCATTTCGCGCACCACCTCCATGCCGATGACGGCGCATGCCGACACCTATTCCAGCACCAGCGGCGCAGGCGGGACGGGCACATCCGCGACCTCGCCCACCAGCACGACCGTGATCCACCCGACCAATGCGGATCATGCCCTGCCCAATGCCGGCAACCGCTGGTGCCCACCCACCAACAGCACGGCCACATCCGGCAACATCGTGCGCCTGCCGTCCTACAGCATCACCCAGTTGCACGGCTACATCAACGGGTTGACCGGCGTCGGGGCCACATCCATCAACGCCGGGATGAAATGGGGCATGGCGCTGATGGACCCAGCAGCCCGGCCGATGTTCCAGGAGTTCATCACTGCAGGCGACGTGCCGAACTATTTCGCGGGCCGCCCTTTTGACTTCACCGACGAAGACTCGATGAAGATCATCGTCCTGATGACCGACGGGTCGCATTTCGCCGAAGAACGGGTCAACGCGAACTACCGGTCCGGAATGTCGAACCTGTACCGCAGCACGGGTGACGGCAACTATTCGGCGCATCACCCCGACTACACCGGCAGCACCAACAAGTATTTCGTGCCCCACCGCAACGAATGGCGATCAACGCCGTGGAATTCGGGGAGCGGTGTAGTCCAGCAGACATGGCCGCAGGTCTGGAGCCAGATGCGCCTCAGCTATGTGGCCTGGCACCTGTACGGACGCGGTCTGGGCGGCAACAGCTCGCTGCGCCAGCAGTCCTACCGCGACACCATCGCCCTGTTCCGCAGCCAGACGCCGGTGGCGACCATGGACAGCCAGTTGCAGTCGGCCTGCACCCTCGCAAAGAACAACGGCGTCATCGTCTATGGCATCGCCTTCGAGGCACCGACGGCGGGGGCGGCCGAAATCTCGAAATGCGCGTCGTCGACTTCGCACTACTTCAGCGCGACCGGCCTGCAGATCAGCACGGCCTTCCGCGCCATCGCCAGCAACATCAGTCAGTTGAGGTTGACCCAATGACCGCGTTCCTGTCCCGGAGCCTGAAGGCCTTCCGCCGCGAGGATGGCACGGCCAGCATGGAGTTCGTCATCCTGATTCCGCTGTTGCTGACGATCTTCATGGCAAGCTTCGAAAGCGGCATGATCATGGTCCGCTCCACCCTGCTGGAACAGTCGGTGGACCGCACGATGCGCAGCCTGCGGCTGGGCCATTTTCCCAACCCGACCGCAGATCTGCTGAAAAGCGAGATCTGCGACAAGACCATCGTCTTTCCGAACTGCGCCGACAACATCATGATCGAGATGCAGCGCGTCAGCACCGCGACCTGGGCCATGCCATCGACCCCGATCACCTGCGTTGACCGCGAGGAAGAGATCCAGCCCGTTCTGACCCTGCAGATTGGCCAACAGCAGGACGTCATGCTGGTGCGCGTCTGCATCGTGCAGGACCTTCTGTTCCCGACCACCGGATTCGGGCTGGACCTGCCGCAGGACGCGCTGGGCGGTGTCGGACTGATTTCTGAAACCGCATTCGTCACCGAACCCAGCTGAGGAGGCCGGAATGAAGCTGCTGATCAACGCGCTGCGCCGGTTCGGCCGGGAAGACCGGGGCAATCTGATGGTCGAGGCCGTCCTGATCCTGCCCTTCATGCTGTGGGCCTATGTCGGGTTGTTCGTCTACTGGGATGCATTCCGGTCGATCAACACCGTGCAGAAGGCAACCTATGTCGTGTCCGACATGATCAGCCGCGAACAGCGCACGATCAATTCGGCCTATCTGACCGGGATGGACACGATCATGGAGCGTCTGGTGGACCGCGACCAGAACGTGTCGATGCGTGTCACGTCGGTCTATTTCGACGAAGCCGACGACCGCAACGAAGTTCACTGGTCCCGCTCGCCGCACAACGCGATGACACCGCTGACAACGAGCACGCTCCAGGATTACGAGGAACGCATCCCCGAAATGGCGGACGGCGACTACGTTGTGATCGTCGAAGTCGCCGTGGAATACACACCGGCCTTCAACGTCGGCATTTCCGACCTGAACCTGACGCAGTTCATCGTGACGCGCCCCCGCTTTGTACCGCGCATCTGCATGGAAGGCGTCGCCTGTTCCTGATCCCGTGCGGGCAGCCTGTTGTTGTGCAGCGGCGCACAGCAGGCGGTCCGGATTGGCGGCTTGCCGGGCCCCGACGCGACCCCTATTTGCAAGGCATCCATGCAGATAGGAGACGCCATGTCGATCCGCCCCGTGACCACAACCAGCCGCGCCCAACCGACCATGGAAGGGGCCGGCGTCCACCTGCACCGCGCCTTCGGCTTTCAGAACCCCGAACAAATGGACCCGTTCCTGCTGTTCGACGATTTTCGCAACGAAAGCCCGCGCGACTACCTCAAGGGGTTTCCGTGGCATCCGCACCGGGGGATCGAGACGATCACCTATGTGCTGGCCGGGGCGGTCGAGCATGGCGACAGTCTGGGCAACCGGGGAACGCTGCGGGGTGGCGACGTGCAGTGGATGACAGCCGGGTCGGGCATCCTGCATCAGGAAATGCCGCTGGGCAACGCCAAGGGCCAGATGCACGGGTTTCAGCTGTGGGCCAACCTGCCCGCCAGCCTGAAGATGACCGCGCCGCGCTATCAGGACGTCAAGGGCCGCGACATCCCCGAGATTCTGGAGGATGACGGGACGGTGGTGAAGGTCATCGTCGGCTCGTTCTGGGGCAAGACCGGTCCTGTGGACGGGATCGCGGCAGACCCCTTGTACCTTGACATCTTCGTCCCCGAAGGGCGTCGCAAACGCTTTGCCATCGACACCCGCCGCCGCGCCTTTGCCTATGTGTTCGATGGCGCAGCCTCGTTCCGCGACGCGGACCGGCCGCGCGGCGTGCTGCTCGAAAAGGAAGTGGCGGGCCAGGAGGTCAACATCCGCGACCTGTCGGGCAACCGGACCCTGGTGCAGTTCGGCGCGGGCGACGAGGTGGAGGTGACCGCAGGGCCCGACGGGGTGCGGTTCTTGCTGGTGGCCGGGGCACCGATCCAGGAGCCGGTCGCCTGGCATGGTCCCATCGTGATGAACACCCAAGCCGAGTTGCAGCAGGCGATGAAGGAGCTGCGCAACGGAACCTTCATCAAACCGGCGCACTGACGGCCGGCGTCGGTGGGGGTTTTCCACCCCCACACCCCCGGAGGATATTTGCGCAGAGAAGAAACCGGGGGGTGGCCGGTCGGGGTCGGGGCCGTTAGGGTGTCCGGGCGTCAGGAGACTTGCCATGTACCGCCCCGTGTTCTTTGCCCTGTTGCTGGCAGCCTGCACCGACTTTCCCGAAGTCACTTCGGCCTCGCGCGACGTCGCAGGCCCGGCCCCTGCACTGTTGCCGCTGGACCAGCTTCTGGCGGCCCCCGCCCCGGTGGCCGAGGCGCGTGGGGCGGCGCTGGTGGCTGAGGCGGCGGCGTTGCGGCGGCGGACGGCCCCCTAGCCGCGTTGCTAAGGCCCCCCGAAACCGATAACAGGCGGGCGAACGGTCTGACCCCGAGGAGTTACCAATGTCATCCCCCTTGCGTCTTGGAATTGCGGGTCTGGGTACCGTCGGCATGGGGGTGGTGGGTATCGTGCAGGACCATGCCGCGCTGATTGCCGCGCGGGCCGGCCGGGCGGTGCAGATCGTGGCGGTGTCTGCACGCGACAAGACAAGGGACCGCGGGCGTGATCTTTCGGGCTATGCCTTCGAGGCGGACCCGGTGGCACTGGCCAGACGCAGCGATATCGACGTTTTCGTCGAAGTGATGGGCGGGCACGAAGGACCGGCGCGGGCCGCGACCGAGGCGGCGATTGCGGCGGGGCATGATGTGGTCACCGCCAACAAGGCGCTTCTGGCGCACCACGGGCAGGCGCTGGCGCTGGCCGCAGAAGCGGCGGGACGGTCGATCCGGTTCGAGGCGGCGGTTGCGGGCGGCATCCCGGTGATCAAGGCACTGACCGAAGGGCTGGCCGCCAACCGGATGCGCCGCGTCATGGGCGTGATGAACGGCACCTGCAACTACATCCTGACCCGGATGGAAGCGACCGGACAGGGCTACAACGTGCTGTTTCAGGAATGCGCCGATCTGGGCTATCTGGAGGCCGACCCGAACCTTGACGTCGGCGGCATCGACGCCGGGCACAAGCTGTCGCTGCTGGCCGCCATCGCCTTTGGCACCGAGGTCAGTTTCGACGCGGTGGAACTGGAAGGCATCCAGAACGTCTCGCTTGACGATATCCGGCTTGCCCGCGACATGGGGTACCGGATCAAGCTTCTGGGCGTGGCGCAGATGACCGGCCGGGGGCTGGAACAGCGGATGACGCCTTGCCTGGTGCCCGCCGACAGCCCGCTGGGCCAGTTGCAGGGCGGCACCAACATGGTCGTGCTGGAGGGCGATCAGGTGGGCCAGATCGTGCTGCGCGGTCCGGGGGCCGGCATGGGACCAACCGCCAGCGCCGTGATGGCCGACGTGATCGACCTTGCGCGCGGCGTGCGTTTGCCGGTGTTCGGCCAGCCCGCCGCCACACTGACCCGCCCGGTTGCCGCCCGCACCGCCACCCCCGCCCCTTATTACCTGCGGATGATGCTGCTGGACAAACCCGGCGCGCTGGCCAAGATCGCCACCTGTCTGGGCGAGGCGGGCGTGTCCATCGACCAGATGCGCCAATACGGGCACGAGGGCGTGAACGCGCCGGTGCTGATCGTGACGCACAAGGCAACGCGCGACGACATCGCCCATGCCATGGGCCTGTTCGGAGGCACCGGTGTTTTGGTGGGCGACCCCGTGGCCCTGCGCATCGAAGAGGTTTGATCCGTTAGCGACACCACGCTTGCCGCTGCCCCGTGCCGCGCGCTATGGCTCATAAGCCCGCATCGAGGACAGGAGCATTTGATGACCGACGCATCGCAATTTCAGGATCGTCTCCTGTCCCTCGGCCTTGCCCGGGTGTCCGAGGCGGCAGCCCTGGCCAGTGCCGCGCTGATCGGGCGCGGCGATGAAAAGGCCGCGGATCAGGCCGCGGTGAATGCCATGCGCGACCAGTTGAACCTTCTCGACATCGCGGGCGTCGTGGTGATCGGTGAAGGCGAGCGTGACGAGGCCCCGATGCTGTTCATCGGTGAAGAGGTCGGAACGGGCAACGGCCCGGCGGTGGATATTGCCCTTGACCCGCTGGAAGGCACGACTCTGACCGCCAAGGACATGCCGAACGCGCTGACCGTCATCGCCATGGCCCCGCGCGGCACGCTGCTGCACGCGCCCGACGTCTACATGGAAAAGCTGGCGATCGGGCCGGGCTATGCGGTCGACACCGTGACGATGGCGATGTCGCCGGCGGAACGGGTGCATGCGCTGGCAAAGGCCAAGGGCGGATCGGCGTCAGATATCACCGTCTGCGTGCTGGAACGGCCGCGCCACGAGGCGATGATCGAGGAAATCCGCGCCACTGGTGCCGCAATCCGGCTGATCACCGACGGCGACGTCGCCGGGATCATCCATTGCGCCGAAGCCGGGATTACCGGGATCGACATGTACATGGGCTCGGGCGGCGCGCCGGAAGGCGTGCTGGCGGCGGCGGCGCTGAAATGCATGGGCGGGCAGATTTACGGCCAACTGCTGTTTCGCAACGACGACGAACGCGCCCGCGCGCTGCGGGCTGGCATCACCGATCTGAACCGCATCTATCAGCGCGACGACCTGGTGCGCGCCGACGTGATCTTTGCGGCAACCGGGGTGACATCGGGCTCGATTCTCGCCGGGATCAAGCGCGAGCCGGGCTGGGTGACGACCGAAACCCTGCTGATGCGGTCCAAGACCGGTTCGGTGCGGCGGATGTCCTACCGCAGCCCGGTCCGCTGACCCCTCACGACATGACCCGCGCCTTTCTGAACGTCGAGGCGTCGCTGACCGGGCGGCGCTGGGTCGGACCGGGGGAAGCGGTGGAACGGCTTGCCGAAGCCATGGCGCAGGACACCCGCCTGCCTCTGCCCCTGTGCCTCGGCCTTGCGGGACGCGGGGTGACCACGGGGGAGGCCGCGGGCTTCCTTGCGCCGCAACTGCGCGACCTGCTGCCCGACCCGCTGCGCCTGCGCGACATGGACCGTGCCGCCGCCCGTTTCCTGCAGGCGCTGGACCGGCGTGAGCGGATCGCCGTGTTTGCCGATTATGACGTGGACGGCGGCGCGTCTGCCGCGCTGCTGATCGTCTGGCTGCGCGCGATGGGGGCAAAGGCCACGCTCTACATTCCCGACCGGATCGACGAAGGTTATGGCCCCAACGTGCCCGCGATGGCCGCGCTTGGCGCGGCGCATGACCTGATCCTCTGCGTCGACTGCGGAACGCTCAGCCACGAGCCGATCGCGGCGGCGGGCTGCGACGTGGTCGTGCTGGACCATCACCTCGGGTCCGACACCCTGCCTGCGGCCGTGGCCGTGGTGAACCCCAACCGGCAGGACGAGGATGGCAGCCTGGCGCATCTGTGCGCGGCCGCCGTGGTGTTCCTTCTGCTGGTCGAGGCGAACCGGCTATTGCGCGCCAAAGGCGTGCAGGGCCCCGACCTCATGGCGATGCTGGACCTTGTGGCGCTGGCGACGGTGGCGGATGTGGCCCCCCTGATCGGCGTCAACCGCGCCTTCGTGCGGCAGGGCCTGCGGGTGATGGCGCGGCGCGAACGCGTGGGCCTGCGCGCGCTGGCCGATGTGGCGCGGATGGATCAGGCCCCCACCCCCTATGCGCTGGGGTTCCTGCTGGGTCCGCGCGTCAATGCCGGGGGGCGGATCGGGGCTGCCGACCTTGGCGCGCGGCTCTTGGCCACCGACGACCCGCACGAGGCGGTGGCGCTTGCCGAACGGCTGGACCAGCTCAACACCGAACGCCGCGACATCGAGGCGCGGGTGCGCGAGGACGCCTTGGCGCAGGCCGAGACGCGGGGGATGGACGGCCCGCTGGTCTGGGCGGCGGGGGACGGCTGGCATCCGGGCGTGGTGGGCATCGTGGCCGCCCGCCTGAAGGAGGCGTCGCACCGCCCGGCGGTGGTGATCGGGCTTGACGGTGACATCGGCAAGGGCTCGGCCCGGTCGGTCACGGGGGTGGACCTTGGGGCGGCGGTGCAGCGGCTGGCGGCAGAGGGGCTGCTGATCAAGGGCGGCGGGCACAAGATGGCGGCGGGCCTGACCGTGGCACGAAGTCTGATCGAGCCCGCGATGGCCCGTTTGGGCGAATTGCTGGCCCGGCAGGGGTCAGGGTCGGAACCGCGCGAGGCGCTGCGGATCGACAGCCTGCTGATGCCCGGAGCCGCGACCCCGGCGCTGATCGAACAGATCGAACAGGCGGGCCCGTTCGGCGCCAGTGCCCCCGCGCCCCGTTTCGCCTTTGCAGATCAGGCAGTAAGCGCCCGCCGGGTCGGCGAGACGCACCTGCGCCTGACCTTTGGCGATGCGGGCGCACGGATCGAGGCGATGTGCTTTGGCGCGCTCGACACGCCCCTTGGCCCGGCCCTGCTGAACGCCGGGCACCAGCGCTTCCACTTCGCCGGGCGGCTGGAGATCAACCACTGGCAGGGCCGCGCCCGCGTTCAGTTGCGTCTGGAAGACGCCGCGCGAAGTTAGTCGATTTTCCCTCTTGCACAGCGCCGCACAGCCGATTAAACCCCGCCCACTGCCAAGCGTGGCCCGTTCGTCTATCGGTTAGGACACCAGGTTTTCAACCTGGGAAGAGGGGTTCAACTCCCCTACGGGCTGCCATTTACCTTAAAGTTATCGCGGTATAGCATATCCTGAAGGTTCTGAATGGCATCGCGCCACGAACTGTACGCCAAGTTCGGTATCACCGCAGAAGCAGCGCAGCTTTTTGAAACTGAACTTGTAACTCTGTTGTTTTCCGTGATTGGTCTCGAGCGGGGCTGGCATTTGACCCCCAATCCGAAAAATGCTCAGAAAGCTTTGTACGAAATCCAAGCGCACACGCTTGGCCGTTTGCTTGGCCATTTAAAGGGCAAGGTTGCGTTCGACGAACACTTGGGAGAACGTTTCGGATCGGCACTAAAGGCAAGAAATCGTCTCAATCATGGTTTCTATGAAAGGCACGACTTCAAGATACAGACCGACGAAGGCCGCGACGCGATGATTGCGGACATGGAAGAACTTCACGAAGAACTTTTTCACGCGTGGCAAGTCGCTTCGGGCTTAACGACTGCGACGGCAGAATTTCTTGCGAAACTGAAAGCCGATCCACCTACAAAGAATTGATAAGAAAGACCCTGGAGTCTTTGCGGTAATGGCGCTCCGGCAGCTTGCGTGCTGCCCCTGCAGACGGAAATTCGGCGGCTGGGATACCCCGCGAGGGGTGCTTCGAGAGAATACGCGCTGCGTAGCACGCTTGGCGCATGGTGTCCCTTCGGCAAGTGCGGGTGTAGCAGGCCGTCCTGCCCCTGCAAGCCAAGCGCCGTGTTGTGCCCTGTCTGCAAGCCCATGCCGACCTTCCGGCCCGGCGAACCTAGAATCAAGCTGAACTGGTGCCCCCAGAGAGACTCGAACTCCCGACCCTCTGATTACAAATCAGACGCTCTACCAGCTGAGCTATAGGGGCAACGCGGTCGCAATAGCCAAGGTTGGCGGCCGGTGCAAGGGGTCAGGCGCGGTTGCTGCGCGCCAGCAGCGCCACGGCGGCAAGGCCCACGGCACTGACCAGCAGGGCGGCGGGGGCGGCTTCGCCCAGACGTTCAAGGCTCACCAGTTCGAACAGGCGGGTGGAGAGGGTGTTGAAGTTGAACGGGCGCAAGAGCAGCGTCGCGGGCAGTTCCTTGACGCAATCGACGAACACCACCAGCAGCGCCGTCGTCACCGACCCGCGCATCAGCGGCAGATAGACCGCGCCCAGCGTGCCCCGCGCCGACCGGCCAAGGCTGCGCGAGGCCATCGGCAGGGAGGGCGATATCCGCCCGAAAGCCGCATCGACCGCGCCTTGCGCGATGCCGAAGAACCGCACCGCATAGGCAAGGATCAGCGCCGCCACCGTGCCGGTCAGGATCAGCCCCGGCTCGTACCCGGTCAGCGCCAGCACCCCATCGGCCAATCGGTGGTCCAATGCCGCCAGCGGGATCAGGATGCCCACCGCCAGCACCGCACCAGGCGCCGCATAGCCCAGCGTGGTGACCGGCAGCACCAGACGCGCCAGCGACCGCCCCGCCATCCGCACCCCGTAGACCAGCAGCAGCGCCGCCCCCACGGTGACGCCGGCGGCGATCCCGCCCACCATCAACGTGTTGCCCGCCGCCCGCAAAAGCCCGGCCGAGGCCCAGAACTCGGGGTGGCGCAGTGCGTGGCCTGCCATGACCGCGACCGGAAACACGAACCCCAGCGCGAAGGGCAGCAGGCACAGCGCCGTGGCGGTCCACCCCGCAGCCCCGGTCAGGACTGTCGGTGCGATGGGCCGTGACGAGCGCGACAGCCGGTGAAACCGGGCATTGCGGCGGCTGATCCGTTCGGTCGCGACCAGGATCAGGATCAGCGTCAGGATGACCCCGGCAATCTGCGCCGCCCCGCCCGGATTGTTGCCGTCAAGCCAGGTTGAAAAGACGCCGGTCGTCAGGGTCTGGATGCCGAAATGCTGCACGGTGCCATAATCCGCCACCGTCTCCATCAGCGCCAGCGCCACCCCCGCTGCAATGGCGGGGCGGGCCAGCGGCAGGCCCACCCGGCGGAACAGCGCAACCGGACCGGAGCCGAGCGCGCGGGCCACCTCGTAGGAACATCCCGACTGTTCGCGGAACGCAGCGCGGGCCAGCAGGTAGACATAAGGGTACAGCGCCGCCGCCAGCACCACGATGGCGAACCCGGCCGAACGCACTTCGGGAAACAGATAGTCGCGTGATGTGGTCCAGCCGAACGCCGCCCGAAGGCCCACCTGCAAGGGGCCGGAATAGTCGAGAAAATCGACCAGCGCGTAAGCACCGATGTAGGCCGGGATCGCCAGCGGAAAGAGCAGCGCATAATCAAGCCAGCGGCTGCCCGGAAAGCGGTACATCGCCGCCAGCCAGGCCGCCCCGGTGCCCACCGCCGCCGTCAGCACCCCAACCCCGCCCATCAGCAAAAGCGTGTTGCCGAGGTAGCGCGGCAGCACCGTATCCACCAGATGCGGCCAGATGTTCTGCGTCGGGTGCAATGCGATCCAGACCACTGCCAGCATCGGGGCCACCACGACAGCAGCGATGGCCAGCGCAAGCAGCGACCAGCCATCGACGGGCAGTCGCAGGGTTTTCCGACTGTTTTGCTGGGTCAGCATGCGGGGGTCTTAGCAGGAAACCGGTTTCCCTGTCCACAAAAGCCCGTATAGTCCGCCCAATCGACACACTGACAAGGCAGGCCCCCCCTTCCCATGCGCATCGTCTATCACCTTGGCGCGATATGCACCGACGAAGAACGCCTGCTCCGCTGCCTGTTGAAGAATCGCGGTGTCCTTGCCGAGCAGGGCATCGTGGTGCCCGGCCCGAACCGCTATCGCAACCTGCTGCGCGATACGGTGATCTCGCTGAAGGGTCACCCGGCAAGCCGGGACACGCAGGCGCTGGTTCTGGATCAGATCATGGACGAAGATCAGGCCGAACGGCTGATCCTGTCATGGGACAGTTTCCTGTCGCTGCCGCCCTGGGTGCTGGAAGGCGCGCTTTATCCTGCGGCGGCAGACAGGGTGCGCGCGTTCTCGCAGATCTTCCCCGAGATCGAGGCGGAATTCCATCTGGCGATCCGCAATCCGGCCACCTTCCTGCCCGCGCTGTTCGCCCGGCAGGCCAGCGACAAGAAGCGCGGCAAGACCTATGACCAGTTCGTCGGCAAGGTCGACATTCTGGACCTGCGCTGGTCTGACGTGATTGCCCGCGTGCTGGAGGTGAATCCCGGTGTCCCGCTGACCATCTGGTGCGACGAGGACACCCCGCTGATCTGGCCCGAAGTGCTTCAGGCGGTCGCGGGCCACGCGCCCGACACGGTGCTGGAGGATCGCGACGAACTCTTGGCGCAGATCATGTCGGCCGAAGGATTGACGCGGTTGAACGCCTATCTGGCGAGCCATCCCGTCACCACCCCGGCGATGCGCCGCAAGGTGGTGTCGGCCTTCCTCGACAAGTTCGCCCTGCCCGACCGGATCGAGATGGAGGTCGAACTGCCGGGCTGGACCGAGGAAACCGTGGCAGATCTGACCGAAAGCTATGATCAGGACGTGGCGCGGATCATGGCGATGCCCGGAGTGACATTCCTTTCGGCATAGCGGGGGACATTCCGGACCCGGACATTTCCCCCGACCGTTGCAGGTCAGCCCATGCCAAGGGCGGTCTTGTACATCTCCATGATCGCCTCTTCCTCGGCAATCTCGTCGGGCTTCCTTTTGCGCAAGGCGATGACCTTGCGCATCACCCGCGTGTCATAGCCGCGCCCCTTGGCCTCGGCCATGACTTCCTTCTGCTGTTCGGTCACGTCCTTCTTTTCCGATTCGAGCTGTTCATAGCGTTCAATGAACTGGCGCAACTCGTCTGCGGTCACGGAATAGGCGTCGGTCGGATCGGACATCTGGGCCTCGGGGTATCTGGGTTCAAAACATCTGGGTTCGGGGGTCTTCCTACCGTGCGGCGGGGGGAAGGTTCAAGCGCGGGGTGCAGCGATGCGGGGTTCCGGCTGTCTGTCAGTAGCGGGTCCGGCCGGGCTTGCAGGCCGGGCCGGATGCGGCTAGCCACATCCCCGAAGATCGGGAGGCAGGCATGGAATGGTTGATCTGGACCGGGGCGGCCCTGACGGTTGCCGGAATTGCGGGACTGTTCTGGTGTATCCTGAAGGCAGTCAGGGCCAAGGCGCGGGGGCTCGATGATGCAGCGATGCGCACCGAACTGCAGCATGTCGTCACGCTGAACGTGGTCGCGCTGGGGGTTTCGGCGCTGGGTCTGGCGGCGGTCGTGATCGGGATCGTGCTGCAATAGGATTCATTGCGCCATCACGGCCCGTGCCAGCCGCCCGAGTTTGGCGCGTTTCAACA
>JAIYDJ010000015.1 GCA_027487575.1 Rhodobacter sp.
GGATCATCGGTCGGATACCTCGCAGTATCTCCCCTACCTGGCCGATATGCAAACAGTCAAACGCCGATGCGCCCAAACCGCCCACATATCCCTTCAGTCATTCAAAATTTCAAAGAGCGCGGACACAAAACGCACAGCACACCCGAACCTCGGGCGTATCTGCCGTCATGCCTCCAGAATTTTCATCGCACCGTTTCATCGGCGCTTCCGGCCCTTCCGTTCCGCGTTTCCGCATCACGTCCGTTTCGGTGAAGCGGTGTTTAGGCCCGCGTGCCGAAACCCGCAAGAGAAAAAAGCGTTCCACATGACATTTTCTTGTCAGCCCCTGCAAACGCTGGGATTTTGCGCAGCCCGTGCCCGCAGTGGGGCGAAACGATCCACCAATCCATCCACAGACTCAGGCGATTTCAGCGGCTTGATGGGTGATCCGCCCCCCACAAACCGTCAGGGCGATTCCCAGATCGGCGATTCCTTCTGCGGAAACCGACTCGATGTCGCCGCCTAGCAAGACCAGATCACCGGCCAGACCCTCGCGCAGGCAGCCCGTGACGCTGTCCAGATGCGCAGCCCACGCCCCCCCGGTCGTATAGGCGCGCAGGCTTTCCATCAGGCCCAACCTCTCATCGGTGCAATCCGGACCATAGGGCCGGCGTGTCTGGCTGGCCTGCAACCCGCGCAGGACCGACACATCCGTCACCGGCCAATCCGAGGCAAAGCAGACCGCCGCCCCGTGGTCGGCGAAGGTTTTCCACAGATACCCGTCCGGCCACCGGTCACGCGCAAGGCAGTTCAGCCCGACGAGCGCAAAATCCATGGCCCCCGGCGGGTGCGGCGGCTGGACGCTCGCGGTGATCCCCAACCCGGCGATACGCGCGATGTCGGGTCGCGCGATCAACTCGATATGCTCGATCCGGTGTCGGCTGTCGCGCGGACCGTTGGCGACGCGCGCCGCCTCATACCCGTCGATCGTGTTGCGCACCGCTGCGTCGCCGATGGCATGGACGGCAATCTGCAGCCCCCGCCGGTCGATCTCGACCGCCACCGCCGCGAAGTCACGGGGAGAAAACAGCAGATCACCGCGCTCTCCGGGATATCCCGGATAGTCATCCAGCATCGCCGCCGTCCGGCTGTCCACCACGCCGTCCATGAACAGCTTGACGAAGCCCGAGGTGATCCAGTCGTCGTCGAATTCCGCCCGCATCGCGTCGGCGCGGTCCAGTTCGGCAAGCGGCATTCCCGGCTTGAAGTGGAAGGGCACCTTGACCCGCTGCGTCAGCCGCCCCTCGGCGCGCAGTTCGGCCAGCAGTTGCAAGGTGTAGCGGTTGCCATCCATGCTGATGAGGGTGGTGATCCCCTGCGCGGCGCAATGCGCCATTCCGCGCGCCAGATGATCCTTGTCGATGCCGCGTTCGATATCCGTAGGCCAATCGGCCGGTTCGGCCCCGCGCGCGATGCCCAGATACATCCGCGACACGCCGGCCAGCGCCAGCACCGCATCGAAGGCCTCGAACTCGCGCAACTCTCCCGACGCCAATCCGTCCGCCCCCATCACCACTTCGTGCCCATGCGGCATCGCCGCCCCGTGCAGCAACCCCGCCGCCCGCAGCGCCGCCGTGTTGGCCCAGACGGTGTGATGATCCATCGAGCGTATCGCGATAGGCCGGTCCGGCATCACCGCGTCCAGATCATGGCGGGTCATGGCATGATCCAGCACGCCATAGTCCACACCCTCGCCCATCAGCAGGTCATTGCCGGGCCGTCGCGCGGCAAACCCCTCGAAGGCTGCCTTCAGCGCCGGAACACCCCGCACCCCGCCCAGTTGCAAATGGTTCAGCTCCGCCCCGCCGAACAGATGCATGTGACTTTCAACAAATCCGGGCAGCAGGGTGCGACCCCGCGCGTCGATCACCAGTGCTGCAGGCAGGGCCGCCACCTCTGCGCCCCCCACCGCCACGATCCGACCGTCCCTGATCGCCACGGCCTCGGCGCGTGGACGGACAGGGTCCATCGTCAACACCTTCGCGTTGCACAGGATCAAGTCTGCCATCTCGGTCATTTTCTGTCTCCAAATATCCTGGGGGAGTCGCGGTCACGCGACGGGGGCAACGCCCCCTGCCCGCTCTGCCATCACGCACAGCATTTCGAACATCAACGACACCCCCAGCCACGCCGTTCCCCCCGAGGGGTCGAACGGGGGCGAGACCTCGACCAGATCGGCCCCCACAACGTTCAGGCCGCGCAACCCCCGCGCCACCTGCAACGCCTGCCAGCTGTTGGGCCCGCCCACCTCGGGTGTTCCGGTGCCCGGCGCGAATGTCGGATCGACGAAGTCGATGTCATAGGTGACATAGGTCTCACCCGTTCCCGCGATCTCGCGCGCCTCGGTCATGACGTCGTCGGCGCCCCGCGCATGGAACTCGGCAATCGGGATGATCCGGATGCCGACTCCCGCGGCAAAGTCCCAGTCCTCGCGACCATAGGCCGTGCCGCGCACCCCGATGATCACATACCGCTTCGGGTCCAGCACACCTTCCTCGACCGCCCGGCGGAAGGGGGTGCCGTGATTGTACCGGCTGGTGCCGAAGTAGACATCGTTCAGGTCGGTATGGCTGTCGAACTGCACCATGCCCAAGGGCCGGTCCCGGCCCAGAGCGCGCAGGATCGGCAGGGTGCACAGATGATCCCCGCCCCCGGTCAGGGGCAGGATGCCCAGCGTGCGGACCCGCGCATAGAACGCCTCCATCCGCGCCAGCGAGTCCATCAGATCGCCCGGGTTGGGTGCCACGTCGCCCAGATCGGCACAGCGCACCAGATCGAACGGCGCAACCCAGGTCGCCCCGTTCTGCGCCCGGATCATCGTCGACAGATCGCGCAACTGGCGCGGGCCATGGCGCGGGCCCGGCCGGTTCGTCGTTCCGCCATCCCATGGCGCACCGATCAGACCGATCTGCACCTCTGCGATCCTCGGATCATCCAGCGCGACATGCGGCAACCGCATGAAGGTCGGAATTCCCGCGAATCGCGGCAGGTCAAACCCCGACACCGGCCGAAAGAAGCCTGTTTCATCTGCCATCATCCTGCCCCGCCCCTGCCGTCCGTCCCCATCCAACCACCCCGGACCCCCGGCGTCCGGTCTGACAGCGACACGCGGACGGCGCGAAAGCGCCCGCCTTGCGCGCAAACCCTTGACCAGCCCGGCCCCATCGGTCCTTATCGCGCAAACCTCAGGGAAGTTCCATGTTCAGCAAGACCTCCGACCCGACCGCTGCCCCCTCCAACGCCGGCCGCCCGGCCTCGAATTCCAAGTCGGTGCTGGCGCAGGATCTCAGGATCGTGGGCGAGATCACCTGCAACGGCACGATCGAGGTTCTGGGCGAGATCGAGGGCAACCTGTCGGCCCGTGGCCTGATCGTGGGGGCCGAAGGCCGCGTTGCAGGGTCGGTCGTGGCCGACACGGTCGAGGTGAAGGGCAAGCTGAACGGACGGGTGTCCTCTGACAGCTTCACGTTGCGCGCCACAGCCAAGGTCGCCGCCGACATCACCTATACCGCGCTGATCATCGAAAGCGGCGCGCAGATCGAAGGCACTTTCGCACTCGCCAAATCCTGATCCGGCGCTGCGATGTCGGGTCCGATCCTGCAGCGCCAAGACGGGGATGGGATCGCCACCCTGACGCTGAATGCCCCTTCCAGCCTGAACGCCCTGTCAGATGCGATGCTTGCGGTCCTGACGGGCGAAGTGCACCGGATCGCAGCCGACCCCGATACCCGTGTCGTGATCCTGCGTGCTGCCGGGCGGGCGTTCTGCGCCGGGCATGATCTGAAGGAAATGCAGGCCGCCCGCGCCGCGCCCGACGGGGGCAGGCAGGCCTTCCACGATCTGTTCACCCGCTGCGCAACGCTGATGCAGGCGCTGGTTGCCCTGCCGCAGCCGGTGATTGCCTCGGTTCACGCCACGGCCGCCGCCGCCGGATGCCAACTTGTGGCCTCCTGCGATCTGGTCGTCGCCTCCGACACCGCCCGCTTCGGCGTGAACGGCGTCAACATCGGTCTGTTCTGTTCAACTCCGATGGTCGCCCTGACCCGCAAGGTCCCCCCCGCGGTGGCCTTCGAGATGCTGACGACCGGCGAATTCCTGTCTGCCTCCCGCGCGCGCGAGGTAGGTCTGGTGAACCGTGTGACGACGCCCGATGCGCTTGACGCCGAAACCCGCGCGCTTGCGGCGACCATTGCGGCCAAACTCGGTCCCGCCATCCGCATCGGCAAACGAGCCTTCTACGAACAGGCAGACCTTCCCCTTGCCGAAGCCTACGTCCACACCGGCCGAGTAATGGTCGAAAACATGATGCGGCCGGACACCGACGAAGGCCTGACCGCCTTTCTGGAAAAACGCAGCCCCGACTGGCAGCGCTGATCCCGCGCGGCCAGGTGCCCGTCACAGCCCGTAAAGATCGCCGAACTTGGCCTCGAGATAATCCAGCAACGGCCCCTCGGTCGGCTCGAACCCGCAAGCATGCGCCACCGTTTCGTGTGGTGTGCGCAGCCCGCCGTGCCGTTGCAGGTTTTCGCGCAGCCAGCCCGTCGCGGCGGATGTGTCACCCTGCGCCAGCTGATCGTCGAGCGTCGGCACCGCCGCCTTCAGCGCCTTGTGCAGGCAGCCCGCATAGACGTTGCCCAGCGTGTAGGTCGGGAAGTAGCCGAACAACCCGACCGACCAATGCACATCCTGCAGCATTCCCTGCGACGGACGCTGGACCACCCAGCCGAAATCGGCTGCAAACCGGTCGTTCCAGGCGGCCTCCAGATCGCCGACCCCCAGATCTCCGGAAACCAGCGCCCGTTCCAGATCGAACCGCATCATGATGTGCAGGTTGTAATGCACCTCATCCGCTTCGGTGCGGATGAAGCCCGGCTGCACCCGGTTGACGACGCGGTAGAATTCTTCGGCCGACCCGATGGCATAGTCATCGAACCGGTCCACCATCTGCCCGTGCATCCAGCCGGTGAAAGCCCTGCTGCGACCAAGCTGGTTTTCATAGATCCGGCTCTGGCTTTCATGCACGCCCATCGACACACCGCGCCCGATCGGCGTCATCGCGTAATCGGGGTCGATGCCAAGTTCATAGCTGGAGTGGCCAACCTCGTGGATGGTCGAGTAAAAGCAGTTGAAGGGATCGGTTTCCACCACCCGCGTCGTGATCCGGCTGTCGCTGCCCGATCCCGAACTGAACGGATGCACCGCCTGATCCATCCGCCCCCGGCTCCAGTCATAGCCAAAGGCCGTCGCCAGATCGCGCGCCATCCGCATCTGCGCCGCCTCGGGAAAAACCCCCGCCATCGGCTCGGGGCCGACCTTGTCCAACACTGCAGACCGCAGGGCCACCAGCCGGGGCCGCATCGCATCGAACATCCGGCCAATGCTGTCTGCGGTGGCGCCCGGTTCATAATCATCCAGCAGCGCGTCATACCGGTCGCCGCCCTGCGCAAGGCAGTCGGCCTCGCGCTGGCGCAGGTCGATCACCTCGCGCAGCGTCGGCAGAAACCCCGCCACATCCTCGCGGGCACGGCACTCGGCCCAGATGCCCTGCGCCCGGCTGGTCACCCGCGCCAGTTCCTGTGCAAGGTCCGATGGCACCTTCGTCATCCGCGCATGGTTCCGTCGGATCGCGCGCAACTGCGCCTGTCCTTCGGCATCCGGCGCATCCGCCTGCCCCAGCCAGTCCGCGATCCTTGGGTCGGTGCGGCGAGCATGCAGCACACCCTCCATCGCGGCCATTTCCTCGGACCGCTGTTCGGCCGCCCCGCGCGGCATCATGGTTTCCTGATCCCAGCCCAGCCGTTCGGCCACCAGCGCAATCGCCTCGGTCTGCCGCTGAAAGGCCATCAGGTCGGCATAGGCCGTGTTGTTTCCAAGCCTGTTGATCGTCATGCCGTTCCCTTTTGGATGGACCCTGCCACCGGATAAGCCGCCAGATGCCGCGCCCGCAGGATCAGCACCCACAGGATCACCGCCCCGATCTGATGGGTGATCGCCACATGCATTTGCGCCAACAGCAGCACCGTCGCAATGCCGATGGCAACTTGCACCACCATCATCGCCATGACGGCATGGTAGGCGCGGCGCGTCACCGGATGCACCGACCGCCGCCCGCGCAACCATACAACCACGCCAAAGGCAAACAGCAGATACCCCGACATCCGGTGCACGAACTGCACCAGCCCGGGATTTTCAAAGAAGGCCTGCCACCACGCCCCGCCCGGCACGTAAAAGGCATCGGCGGGAAAGAACTGTCCGTTCATCAGGGGCCATGTCGGAAAGCCGCGCCCGGCGTCGATGCCTGCCACCAGCGCCCCCAGCACGATCTGCAGAAAGGCGAAATGCATCAGCCCGGTCGTCATGCCGAACAGCTTGCGCTCCCCCACCCGGCGCGCCTGCAACAGATCGGCCTCTGACCGGCCCAGCAGGAACACATACCACGCCAGAAACCCCAGAATGACAAAGGCAAGGCCAAGGTGCGTCGCCAGCCGATAGGACGCCACATCCACCCGGTCGCCCTCCAACCCCGAAGACACCATCCACCACCCGATCGCCCCTTGCAGCCCGCCCAACGCACCGACCAGCAGCATCCGTCGGGTCCAGCCTGCCGGAATGGCGCGGCTCAGGGCGAACCCGGCGAAACCGACCGCCCAGACCAACCCGATCACCCGGCCCAACTGCCGATGCCCCCATTCCCACCAGTAAATGATCTTGAACTCTTCCAACGACATGGCGGTGTTCTGCAGCGAGAACTCCGGGGTTGCCTTGTACTTTTCGAACTCAGTAGCCCAGTCTTCCGCGTTCAATGGCGGAACCGCCCCTGTGACCGGCTTCCATTCGGTGATCGACAGCCCGCTGTCCGTCAGCCGCGTCATGCCCCCGACCGCGATCATCGTGACCACCAGCAGGAACAGCACAATCATCCACGCCCGGATGCCTCGCCGCGCGCCCCTTGGCCGATCAATCAGGCCACCCCTGGGCGCGGCAGAGGCCGCCCCCGCCGTCCCGACCTCTTCAAAAATGCTCCGCTTGCCTGCCATCTGACTGCTCCTGCTCTGGGACAGGACCCTAGTCGCGCCCCGGTAGCCCAACAAGGCCCCGCGACACCACGGCACGCCCCCCCCGACAACCGCCTTGCACCCATCTGCGCGGGCCGGAAACGTTGTGCCCACCCAGACTCTGCGGACTACCGCAACCGCCGCAGCAGAACGACGGACGGCTCCCCGGTCACCGGCAGACCTGCCTGGGCCTGATACGCCGAAATCGCCGCCCGCGTGCGCGCCCCGATCACCCCGTCGGTGCCTTCGGTATCAAAACCCGCCGCCGTCAGCCGCCGCTGCAATTCCTGCCGGTCCGCCATCGTCATGCCGCTGGCGTCCGCGCCCCAGTCGGCCTGCACGGCGGGCCGTCCCAGCAGCCGGTCAGACAGATGCCCCACCCCGATCGCATAGCTTTCGGCGTTATTGTAGCGCAGGATCACGTTGAAGTTCTGCGTCAGCAGGAAGGCAGGCCCGCCCACGCCCTTGGGCGCGATGATCGACCCTCCTACCGACAGACGGACCCCCTGCGCGGTGGTCACCCCCTGCCCGGACCAGCTTTCGGCAGACTGCCCCTTGCCCCGCCCCAGCGCCCCCGCGCCAAAGCCCGCAGGCAGCCGCACTTCCATCCCCCAGGGCAAACCCTTCTGCCAGCCGGACCGCGACAGATAGGCGGCCGTCGACGCCAGCGAATCCGACGGATCGTCACTCCAGATATCGCGGCGCCCGTCGCCGGTGAAATCCACCGCGTAAGCCAGATACGACGTCGGAATGAACTGCGTATGTCCCATCGCCCCGGCCCATGACCCTGTCATGCCCGCAAAGGTGGTGTCGCCGTTTGCCAGGATCTTCAGCGCCGCCACCAGTTGGCTCTCGAAGAACTCGCCCCGCCGCCCGTCATAGGCCAGCGTCGCCAGCGCCGAGATCACCGGCACATTGCCGCGCCGGGTGCCGTAGAAGCTTTCCAGCCCCCAGACCGCCGTCACCACATGCGCCTCGACGCCGTACTGCGTCTCGACCCGTCCCAGAACGCCGCCATGCTGCCGCAGCATGGCCTGCCCCAGCGACACCCGCTCGGCGCTGGCGGCAATGGCCAGATAATCCTCCAGACTCCGCTTGAATTCCGTCTGATTGCGGTCCTTCTCGATCACCTCGGGCAGAAACCCCACCGAGCGCATCGCGGAATCGATGGTCCCCCCCGGAATTCCCCGCGCCGCCGCCCGTCCGCGGAACCCCGAAACCCAGGCATCGAACCCCGCATTCGGCACCGCGCGCGGTGGTGGCGTCGCGGTTCGCGACGCGGCCCCCGTCGGTACGACGCCCCCGGCACATCCCGCCAGACCCGCCGCCACTCCGCCCAGCACAAACGCCCGCCGTGTCGCCGTCATCGATCCCACCTCCGCCCGCTTTGCGTGTTCCTGTCCGACCAGATCGAACAATCCGATTCAAACCTTCGCTTCTTCTCTGCACAAGTATCCCACGGGGGTCCGGGGGTGTGAAACCCCCGGTCCTGCCGGTCAGGTCAAAACCGCCCAAAGCCGCCTAGTCACCCTGCCCCTTCAGATGAAACGCGATCTGACGCAGCATGCCGTGAAACGTCTGCACTTCGGCCTTCGTCAGGCCCAGACGCGACCACATGTTGCGCAGCGACTGTTTCATCCCGTCCACCTTGCCTTCCGGATAGAAGAACCCCGCCGCGCCCAGCCGCTCTTCGAAATGGTCACCCAGCTTTTCGACCTCAAGGGCGCTGGCGAATTCTGTCCGGGCCATTTCCATCACCTGCGGCGGCACCGATACAGTCTGCCTGCGCCATTCGTATCCCATCAGCAGTACGCACTGGCCGAGGTTCAGCGAGGGAAACTCGGGGTTGACCGGCACCGTGACGATCGCATTGGCGCGCACCACATCCTCGTTCTCCAGCCCGGCCCTCTCGGGGCCGAACAGCACCCCCACCCGCTTGCCCGCCGCCGTAAGGGCGCGGGCATGTTCCATCGCGCGTTCCGGCGTCATGACGGGCTTGGTCAACTCGCGCCCCCGCGCCGTGGTCGCAAAGACATAGTCGCAATCGGCAATCGCGCCGGGCACATCACCGAACACCCCCGCCTGATCCAGAACGCGCCCCGCCCCCGACGCCATCGCCACCGCCTTGGGACTGGGCCAGCCGTCGCGCGGGTCCACCACGCGCATCCGCTCCAGCCCGAAATTCAGCATCGCCCGCGCAGCCGCCCCGATGTTCTCGCCCATCTGCGGGCGCACCAGAATGAAGACCGGGGGGATCACCGCTGCGTTCGTAGGTTGATCTGCAGCATGGCTTTCAGAAGACGACATGGCCGCACCTTTCGGAAAGAGACCCTGACTGATACGCCACCGCCCCCCAATAGCCAAGCCCGCCAAACTGCGCTATGGGGCAGGCCAGACCGCAAGGAGCCTGCCATGTCAGATGCCGACCGCCCGCAGATCACCCTGATCACCCCGCCCGCTTTCGACCTTGACGTGTATCCCGACCTGCTGGCCTCGGTGCTCGACAGCGCAGATATAGCCTGCGTCCGCCTGTCGCTGGCGTCCAAGGATCAGGACCTGATCGCGCGGGCTGCGGATGCCTGCCGGTTGGTGTCCCATGCGCGCGATGTGGCGATCGTCATCGACACGCATCTGCTGCTGGTGGAACGGCTCGGGCTGGACGGCATCCACCTGCCCGACGGGGCGCGGTCGGTCCGCAAGGCGCGCAAGGATCTGGGGTCCGATGCGATCATCGGAACCTTCGGCGGGGTGACCCGGCACGAAGGCATCTCGGCGGCCGAGGCGGGGGCGGATTACGTTGCCTTCGGGCCGGTCGGAGCCACGACGCTGGGCGACGGGGCGCAGGCGGCGTTTGATCTGTTCGAATGGTGGTCCGAGATGATCGAAGTCCCGGTGATCGCAGAAGGCGCGCTGACCGCCGAACTGGTGGAACAACTCGGCCCTGTCACCGACTTTTTCGGGATCGGCCAGGAAATCTGGGGTGCGGAAGACCCGGTTGCCGCCCTGCGCAAGCTGCTGGCACCGTTGGGATAACGCGGGACCGGTCACTCGGGAACACCGGTTCTGTGCGCAGTCATCCTGAAATTGTGCTGCGAAACCCTTCTGCCACGACAGCCCCGCAATACCCTGCCAGCGCCTTGCGGTCTGCGAAATCGCGCACCGCCACAGGGGCGTGAAACATCACGTCGACCGAACCGCCCGGACGCGCCAGCACCTGCAACAGATGCGGCGCAAACTCCATGTCGCCCCACCAGCCATAGAACCGCGCGTCCAGTCCCGGCGGCGCCCGGTAGACGACGGTCACAGGCTGCACCGACATCTCGTCGCGCAGTCCATCGGCAAAGAAGGCTGCAAACAGTGCGGGCTTGAACGGCAGGACGCGGCGCGCATCGCTGCTCGTCCCTTCCGGAAAGAACAGCAGCCGGTGCCCAGCCGCCAGCCGACCCGCCAGCAACCGCGCGTGTTCTGCCGCCTCCGTTGGCTTCCGGGCGATGAACACGGTTCCCACCGCCCGTGCCAGAACCCCGATTCCCGCCCAACCGGCCACCTCGGACTTCGACACGAAGTAGATCGGCTGCACGGCATTCAGCGTGAAGATGTCCAGCCATCCGGCATGGTTGGCAACCTGCGCGCCCCGCCCCGCCATCGGCTGTCCATGCACCCGCATGTGCAGCCCCAGCAGCCGCACGGCCAGACGGCAGACCACGACGGTGATCCAGGGCGTCAGCGGACGCGCAACCCCGTGGATCGGCCGCTCAACCAGCCGCAGCACAACCAGAAGGGCCAAACCACCGTAGCACAGTAGCGCCAGCGCCCCCCCGCGCCAGACGATCCGCAGCCAGCCCAGGCCGCCAAGGGACGGAAGGCTCATCCGCGACGACAGCCAGTCCGTCATCCCTCGCGCGCTTTCTTGCGGGTGTAATAGTCGCGGTGCTTCTCGCTCATCCGTGCGGTGTCCATGACCAGACAGACATCCGTCGTGTTGAACGCATGGTCGATCCAGGCCCCGTCCCCGACGAACCCGCCCAGCCGCAGGTAAGCCTTGATCAGCGCGGGCGTTCCGGCCATGGCCAGACGCCGGTCCAGCGCAGCTTCGGGCACCAGATCCATTTCCTGCCGATGCCCGGCGCGCGCGCGAACCCGCAGGCCGTCCGGCGCCAGATGGTGATGGTGCAGATAGGACAGCGGCTGCGCCAGTGCGGTGGCATCCACCCCGTGGAATGACGCCGCCCCGAACATCACCTCGATGCGCCGCTCCAGCACATAGTCCGCAAGACCGTTCCACAAATGGAACATTGCCGTGCCGCCGCGAACGTCCCGCGCCACGCAGGACCGCCCCAATTCCAACAAACGGCGTCCCGATGCCTTCAACGGACCCAGATCGAACTCGTCTTCGGAATAGTACTGGCCCGCCAGCGGCATCCGGTCGCTGGTCAACAGCCGGTAGACACCGACCACATCGTTCAGATCTGCCGGGTCTCGGGCGTTGTCGATCAGCAGAAGATGTTCGAACCACGGATCGAAGGCATCCCGCTCCAGCCGGGCCTCGTGATCAACCAGCGTTCCGTCGCCGCCAAGCTCCTCGACGAACACCTCATAGCGCAGGCGCTGTGCCGCACGCAGGTCGCGATCATCCCGGGCAAGGCGCAAGGTGAACGTGGTGTCGTCGGCAATCATGCTTTGGGCGATCCATCGGTCAAACCGGCTGACGTCTCTTAGGATCAGACCCGCCGCATTGCAACCGCGCAATCCGCGCGCGGCAATCTCTGGTTGAAAAACTTAGTGCATTCAGGGCAGTATCGCTCCAGACCCATATTCTGTCTGCAATTGCACATGACCCGTGTCGATCACCACCTTGCCCGCATGCTCGAAATTCACCGTGACGCGCCCGCCGATGTTCGACTGAACCTGCCCCAGACCCCAATCCGGCTGACCCGGATGACGCACCAGCATCCCCGGCTCCAGAAGCGACCCTGCCGTACCCCCTGCCATGCCCTTTGCCCTTTCGATGATCCCCGCCCCCGATGGAGACGCTGATGCCAGAAAAACCCGACATTGCCGCGCTGATGGGATCGCGCATCTGCCACGACCTTATCAGCCCGATCGGGGCAATCGGCAATGGGGTGGAACTGATGATGCTGGATGGCGGCCCCCCCGGCCCGGAACTGACGCTGATTTCGGAAAGCGTGGCCAGCGCGTCCGCCCGCATCCGCTTTTTCCGCATGGTCTTCGGCATAGCCTCTCCGGATCAGCGGATCGGCAAGGCCGAAGTCGCGGGCCTTCTGGCGGACGTAATGCGCGGCGGCAGGCTGACAGTCGACTGGCAAAGCCAGGACGACCTTCCGCGGCGCGAGGTCAAGCTGGCATTGCTGCTGATCCTGTGCCTTGAAACCGCGATGCCGCACGGCGGCAGGATCACTGTCGACTTGTCCGACGGCCGCAGAACCATCACGGCGCACAGTCCCAAGCTGCGCATCGACCCCGACCTGTGGGAAGTCCTGTCCAACCCCGCCGCACCCGTCGCAGCCGACATCGGCCCGGCTCAGGTGCAGTTCCTGCTCGTGCCGCACGAACTGGCGCTGCAGGCGCTGCGACTGACCGCCGACATCCGCGAGACCGACGTGCGGCTCAGCTTCTGATCGTGCCATCCCCGGTGACCAGATACTTGAAGCTTGTCAACTGTTCGGCCCCCACCGGCCCCCGCGCATGCAGCTTTCCCGTGGCAATCCCGATCTCGGCGCCCATCCCGAATTCACCGCCATCGGCAAACTGGGTGCTGGCGTTGCGCATCAGGATCGCCGAGTCCAGCCGCTGCATGAACCGTGCGGCGGTGGCGTCGTTCTCTGTCAGGATGCTTTCGGTGTGGTGGCTGCCGTAGCGGCGGATATGCGCGATGGCCTCGTCCACGCCATCGACCAGCCGCACCGCGATGATCATGTCCAGAAACTCGCGGCCGAAATCCTCGGGGGCCGCCTGCACGGTCCCCGGCACCTTCAGCAACGCGCCTTCCGTCCGCACCTCCACACCGGCGGCAATCAGGTCCTCGACCAGCACCGCCCCGTGTTTCGTGTAGAACCCCCAGTCGATCAGCAGGCATTCCGCCGCCCCGCAGACCCCCGTGCGCCGTGTCTTGGCGTTCAGAACCACGCGCCGCGCCTTTTCAAGATCGGCATCCCGGTCGGCATAGACGTGGCATATCCCCTCCAGATGGGCGAACACCGGCACCCGCGCCTCGGCCTGCACAAGACCCACCAACCCCTTGCCCCCGCGCGGCACGATCACGTCGATGTACTCGACCGCCTGCAGCATTGCCTGCACCATCGCGCGGTCCCGTGTCGGCACCATCTGGATTGCGGCTTCGGGCAGGCCCGCCTCGCGCAAACCGCGCACCATGCAGGCGTGCAGCGCGGTCGAGGAATTGAAACTCTCCGACCCGCCGCGCAGGATCACCGCGTTGCCCGCCTTCAGGCACAACGCCCCGGCGTCCGCCGTCACGTTGGGGCGCGATTCATAGATCACGCCCACCACCCCCAGCGGAGTCGCAACCCGCTGGATATGCAGCCCGTTCGGCCGGTCCCATTCCGCCAGCACCCGCCCCACCGGATCGGCCTGTTCGGCCACGGCGCGCAACCCGTCGACGATCCCCCGGATGCGCCCCTCGGTCAGATCAAGCCGGTCCAGCATTGCTGCCGAAAGCCCCTTTGCCTCACCCTCTGCCATATCCATGCAGTTCGCGTCCAGAATGGCCTGCCGCCCCTCCCAGACCCAATGCGCCGCGCCGATCAGCGCGGCATGTTTGCGCTCGGACGACGCATAGGCCAGTTCCGCCGCCGCCGCGCGCGCCGCCCCGCCGATCTCTGCCATCAAGTCCGAAACCTGCCCGTCCATGACTGCCCCCATTTTCTGCTCAAAAATATCCTGGGGGTTTGGGGGCCAGCCCCCAATCCGCCCTTACAGAACCATATCATCCCGGTGGATCAGGGCCGCCCGCCCGGCATAGCCAAGGATCCCCTCGATATCCCCCGACCGGTGCCCGGCGATCAGCCGCGCTTCCTCGGCCGTGTACCGGACCAAACCCTTGCCCAAGGCATCCCCCTCCGGTGAGAGTATCGCAACCGGATCGCCGCGCCCGAACGCTCCGGAAACGCTGACCACCCCCGCCGGCAACAGCGATTTGCCCGCCCGCAGGGCCTGAACGGCCCCCGCGTCCAGCCGCACCTCGCCCCTCGGCTTCATCGCCCCGATCCAGCGTTTGCGCGCGACCTGCGGATCGGCCTGCGCCACGAACCATGTGCGCGCCGCGCCATCGGCCAGCGCCTGCAGCGGCCGCAAGACCGAACCTTCCATGATCGCCATGGCACAGCCCCCCGCCACGGCGGTCTTGGCCGCCATCAGCTTGGTCTTCATTCCGCCCTTCGACATGCCCGACACCGGATCGCCCGCCATCGCCTCGATCGTGGGTGTGATCGCCTCGACCAGATCGAACCGCACGGCGGATGCGTCCTCTTTGGGGTTGGCCGAATAGAACCCGTCCACATCCGACAACAGGATCAGCTGATCCGCCCCGACCGTCACGGCAATCTGCGCCGCCAGCCGGTCATTGTCGCCGAACCGGATTTCATCCGTGGCGACTGTGTCGTTCTCGTTGACAATCGGCACCACGCCCAGACCCAGCAAGGTCTCCATCGTCGCGCGGCTGTTCAGATAGCGCCGCCGGTCGGTGGTATCTTCCAGCGTGACCAGCACCTGCGCCGTCAGCACCCCGTGGGGCGCCAGCACCTCTTCATAGGCCCGCGCAAGCCGGATCTGCCCCACTGCCGCCGCCGCCTGCGACTGCTCCAGCGGCAGCGCGCCGTCGGGCAGGCCCAACACCTTGCGCCCCAGCGCGATCGACCCCGACGACACCAGCACCACATCCGCGCCGCGCGCCTTGGCCGCCACGACATCCAGCGCCAGCGCCGCGAGCCAATCGACCTTCAGTCCGTGAATCCGGTCCACCAGCAAGGCCGAGCCGATTTTCACCACCAGCCGCCGCGACGCCCGGATGTCCGGCGCTAAGGCTGCCAAGGTGCCGTCTCCTCCACCGGAGTCTCGTTCCTGATCTGGCGCATCAGCGCCCGCAGCACGTCCTGCAATCCCTGCCCCGACACGCCCGAAATCACATGAACCGTTCCGGGGAACACCTTTTCCAACGCCCGCTTGCGGGTGTTGATCGTCTTGGCATCCAGCGCGTCGCACTTGTTCAGCGCCACGATGCGGGGCTTGTTGCCCAGCTCCTCGGCATAGGCTTCCAGTTCGTGCACAATCGTCCGGTAATCCTTGGTGATCGTCGACGACGTGCCATCCACCAGATGCAGCAGCACCTTGCACCGCTCCACATGCGCCAGAAACTGCGTGCCCAGACCCCGCCCCTCGGACGCGCCCTCGATCAGCCCCGGAATGTCCGCCATGACAAATTCCGCGCCATCGACGCCCACAACCCCAAGGTTCGGCACCAGAGTCGTGAACGGATAATCCGCGATCTTCGGCCGCGCGTTGGACACCGCCGCCAGAAACGTCGACTTTCCCGCATTCGGCAGCCCGACCAGCCCCGCATCCGCGATCAGCTTCAGCCGCAGCCAGATCGTGCGCTCCACCCCCTCCTGCCCCGGATTGGCCCGCGCAGGGGCGCGGTTGGTCGCGGTCTTGAAGGCCGTGTTGCCCCAGCCGCCGTTGCCGCCGCGCGCCAGTTGGACCTTCTGGCCCACGCGGACGAGATCGGCGATGACGGTTTCCTCGTCCTCGTCCATCACCTCGGTTCCGACCGGCACCCTCAGAATGATGTCGTCGCCGGTTTTCCCGGTGCGTTGCTGCCCCATCCCGGGCTGGCCCGACTTGGCAAAGAAGTGCTGCTGATAGCGGAAATCGATCAGCGTGTTCAGCCCGTCGACGGCCTCGACCCAGACCGAACCGCCGTTGCCGCCGTCCCCGCCGTCGGGCCCACCGAATTCGACGAACTTCTCGCGCCGGAAGCTGACACATCCCGCCCCGCCGCCGCCCGAGCGGATGTAGACTTTGCACAGGTCGAGAAACTTCATCGCGTCAACTTTCGGGGTTCAGGGGTCCGGTTGGCGATACGACCAAACGGCAAAAGGCTCAATCAAGTTTCTTCAGGTAGGTCCAGGTCGGAACACGGGCGCCGCGCGCGACCGAGAAGGTCTCGGCATCGCCAAGGTACTGGAACCCCGCGTTCGAAAGAACCCGCGCCGACCCCGGGTTGTCCTGAAACACCTCGGCGAAGATCGTGCGGTTCTGCTGCGGATTGGCCGCCACCAGTGCGCGCACCGCTTCGGACGCGAAACCGGTGTTCCAGAATGCCGGGGCGACCCAATAGCCGATCTCGGACTGGCCGCGTGCATACCGGGCCTCGTCCATCCGCTTCAGGCTGATGACACCCAGCACTTCGGACAGCCGCGTGGCGCTGCCGTCCATCACCCAGATATCCTCGTCCCCGCCGCCCGCGACGGCCCGCGCCATGAAAGCCTCGGCGGCGCCGGGTGGCAGGGGATGCGGAATCGACCGCGTGCCGATCGCAACCCGGCGATCACCGGCGTAAAGGGCGAACAGCCCCGCATCGGACGTCCGCGCCGGGCGCAGCACGAACCGCCCCGCCGAAATCTGCCCTTCACCGGCCACCGCATCCAATTCCAGCATCATCACACCTTCCGAACGTTTTGCCCGGGCACTTTCCGGTATTCCGGAAATGCCAAGGGGACCGGCCTTGCAGCCGATCCCCCGTTTACAGTCCTAGTGTAAAGGTTCGGCTTACTCTGCTGCCTCGAGCATCGGGGCTGGCAGCACGGAAATGAACGTGCGGCCCTTCATGCCCTTCTTGAAGGTGACGTGACCCTCGACCTTGGCGAAGATCGTGTGATCGGTGCCCATGCCGACGCCCTCGCCCGGAAACCAGGTGGTGCCGCGCTGGCGCACGATGATGTTGCCCGGAATGGCGATCTGGCCGCCGAACAGCTTGACGCCCAACCGGCGTCCTGCCGAGTCGCGACCGTTGCGGGATGACCCGCCTGCCTTTTTGTGTGCCATGGGGAGTTACTCCTGTGCAGCGGCGGCCGAAGCGGCGCCGGTTTCATGGGCATCGCGGCGTGCATCGGCGGTGCCGGTGGCTGCCATGACGCCGGTGGCTTCGCCGCCCGATGCCAGAACCTCGGTCACGCGCAGAAGCGTCAGATGCTGGCGGTGGCCCTTGGTGCGCTGGCTCGAATGCTTCCGGCGGCGCTTGACGAAGTGGATGACCTTTTCACCCTTGATCTGCTCGATCACTTCGGCCTGCACGGCGGCACCCGCCACCATCGGCGCGCCAACGGTCAGCGTCTCGCCGCCCACCATCAGGATGTCGTTGAACTGGATCTTGTCACCAGCGATGGCGGACAGCTTTTCAACGCGCAGGATGTCACCAGCCTGCACCTTGTACTGCTTCCCACCGGTCTTGAGGACCGCGAACATGGTCTATCCTTCTCTCGCTCCGCGTCCTGTGGCCCCTTGCGGAGTTCGTGGGGCACAGGCCCCGCCTCGGACAGCGCGCCCCGCAAGGGGCTACATAAAAATCAAGCCCGGCCAAGACTCGCGCCTCGCCGGGATTGGGGCATATGGGGCAAACCGGCACGGCCTGTCAAGATGTCTTGCTCTTGCCATGCCGGTTTTCAGGCCGCCCCCCTGATTGCCAGGGCCGGGGGGGCGATCCAGCGCCCGAAACCTGCCAGAATTCTACAGATTCTTCAACAAAGACTGGTCCGATTGTGATATCTGGCATCCCGGAAGAAGAGGACGGCACCAACCACAAGGCGCAGAACATCCGAGGGCCGCATGGAAGATTTCGCATCGTCAGGCTCCTTTTCATCGGGTTCCGCTCGCATGGAATTCACCTTGCGCGGGCAATGCCCCTGCTGCAGCCATCCCGGATCGGACGTTCTGTGGCAGGGCAGGTTTTCCGATCCGGATGTGGCCGGTTTCATGGCGCAGTTCCACTACAACGCTGACATCGGCGAAATACTGGGGGATCAGCCGTTCGAACTGGTCCGGTGCACCGTCTGTTCGATGACCTACCATCGCCATGTATTGCCCGAAAGCTGGGTGCCGCTGGTCTATGGCCAGTGGACCGATGCCGGTCAGGTGGCCCGGTTCGAGGCGGCCCACGGCGCCGGACGCGCCGACCCCTTCCACACCGGTGTTCAGTTCCTGAAACTGGTGATGCGCCTGCGCGATCTGGTTCAAGGGCAGGCAGCCCCCCCTTCCCCCATCCGGTTGCTGGATTTCGGCTGTGGCGATGGACAGGTTCTGACGACAGCGCGGTTGCTGGGCCTTGACGTGGTCGGCATCGAGGTCAGCGACACCCGCACCGACACGGCGCGCCGTGCGGGTCAGGTTGTCTTCCCCGATCTGGAAACGTTTGATGCCCAGGGCGGCGGCGCGGTGGATGCGGTTGTTCTCAGCCAGGTGCTGGAACATCTGCCGGACCCGCTCGGACTGTTGCGCGCGCTGGCGGTGCGGATGCGCGCCGGTGGTGTGCTGCACGTCGCCGTACCCAATTGTCAGGGCATGACCAGACCCACCGATTTCGACACATTTCATCATCTGCAGCCGCTGGAACATCTGAACGCCTTCACCCCTGCGACACTCGAGAAGATGGTTACCCTGGCAGGCTTCCGTCCGGTCCGCGCGCCGATGGCCTGCGTCACATCGCGATTGTCCGGGGTGATCCGGTCTCTCGGGGGTCAGCTTTTCCGGCAAAGGACGACCGACCAGTTCTTCCGACGGATTTAGCGCACCGGGACGATCCCTGGCGACATCCATCGCCGCCCGTCAGAACGGCGCAGGCCTGAAGCGACAGGGCCCGGATGCGGCTTGCGCTACAGCGTCTCTCCGCGCATCTGCGCCGCCGCCGCCCGCCCCAGATCGCGAGAGACCGCCACAAACACCGCATCGAAGGCCGCAAACAGGGCCGCATTCACCGCCTGCCCGGCCGGACTGGCCGAGAATTGCTGATACTCGCCCAACTCGGCATCGCTCAGTGGTTTGTAGGCAAGCGCGAGATAGGGATAAAGCCAATCCTCCGTCTCGGTGCGCAGGTCTGCCTCCTGCGCCCAGACCTCGGCCAGCATCTGATCTTCCGGCATTGCGTCTTGCAGACCTCCGGCTTCGGCCAGCCCCCGGTAGAAGGCGAGATTGGCATTCAGCGCGCCCATGACGTTGGATTCAATCAGATCGTTCGTTTCGACGAAGTCCTGCAGGGCAGACACGCGGGGTTCATCCGCCGCCTCCATCTCGGCAAAGGCCAGTTCCGCCGCCTGTTCCACGACCGGATCAAGCAGCGCCCGCCGCCCCTCGATCTCCAGCGTCAGCACCCGTTGCCCAAGGTCGGATGCAAAGAAGGCCTCGATCGCCGCGACCTCTGCCGATCCGTCCAGCGCCGCCGCAAAGGCCGCCTCAAA
>JAIYDJ010000027.1 GCA_027487575.1 Rhodobacter sp.
GCCTCCGCGGCCGCTACATGCACGCCGACGTCCACACCCTCGAACGCACCGAGATCCTCGCCGACCTCCGCCGCGGCGACTTCGACGTCCTCGTCGGCATCAACCTCCTCCGCGAAGGCCTCGACCTCCCCGAAGTCTCCCTCGTCGCCATCCTCGATGCCGACAAGGCCGGCTTCCTCCGCAGCGCAACCTCCCTCATCCAAACCATCGGCCGCGCCGCCCGAAACGTGAACTCCAAGGTCATCCTCTACGCCGACTCCATCACCCCCGCGATGAAAGCCGCCATGGACGAGACCGGCCGCCGCCGCGAAAAGCAGATCGCCTACAACACCGCCCACGGCATCACGCCCACCACGATCCGCAAGAACGTCGAAGATGTCCTGCTCGGCATCTATCAGGGCGACACCGATCAGGCCCGCGTGACCGCCAAGATCGACAAACCGATGATCGGGAGCAATCTCGCCGCCCACCTTACGGGGCTGCGCACCGCCATGCGCAAAGCCGCCGAAAATCTCGACTTCGAAGAGGCCGCCCGCCTGCGCGACGAGGTGAAACGGCTGGAGGCGGTGGAACTGGCGATTGCGGACGACCCGCTGGCGAGGCAGTCCGTGGTCGAGGAAGCGGTGGAGGAGGCGGTGTCGCGGTCTGGCCGGTCCACGGGGGGCCGGGCCGGGATGCGGGGGGGGAAGCGGAGCAATCGGGGGAGGTGAGACGTTAAGCGGTGCGTCTTCGGCCTAAAGAATCTCGCGCGGGGGTTTTTTGCACGATTATTGCCGCTTGAATTCCAACTTAAGCTGCAATTGAAATTCCAAACTACGCACTTCTTCCAAAGCCTTTTTGACAAGGCTCACCTCGCAGAATGCCCTGCGAGCTAGATACAGCGCATCGTACCTGTCATCAAGTAGAGCAACTCCACACTGAAAGAATGTACCTGCAAAATTGGCCTCCAATTCCTCGACGGTCGGAGGTGAATTCGATAGTCCTTTTGGCCCGTCAAACAATTGAAAGTTGTTGACTATTTTTCCGAATTTGTGATGATTTAGCCCCAAGTGACCGACTTCATGACCAAGCACAGAGTTTGAAAACCAGCAACCAGCCTTTGCATTTGAAAAGAGCCGTTCATCCACTGTCAATGTAATTGCATGATGAAATACTCTTACACCTGCTTTCAGCCTAAGCTCCTCGCCCTCACGCGCCCTGTAGGTCTTTATCTTAGTCTCGCCCTCGTCTCCAGCCAACCACTCCCAAAAGTCACTCATTCGAAAGAACTTGCCATCATCACAGTATCCACGCCGCAAGCTCATCATTTCGTTAAATATTTTTACCATGCGAACAGCGGTGATCTTCGGTTTCTTCTTCATTTGGTTCTACGCCCCCCGCTCGACCACTACATCTTGTTACAGGCACACCATACCATCCGATGTAGACGGAGCAAACACAAAATCTGCGCTCACTACGGACCGTTAGTGAGTTTTTCACGAACTGTTACAACCCAAAGCACCAACGACTCGGACTCGAGCGTTTCCCCAACTCCGCAAATAGGCGTAGGGCAGGGTTCACCCCGCCGCTCCCCCCGACGTCATGCGCAAAGCCATACGTTCGCCATACGCGATGCCGACGCAAATCACCCCCTCCGCAACTGGTCAAACACACCCCCACACTGGCGTTGCGCCGGGCGCTGGGTTAACCTCCACCTATCGAGGTGTTGCACAATGAAACTTCTGGACCCCGACCACCCTTTTTTCGCACCCGTCTGGCGGCGGTGGGCGTCGATGCTGTTTCCGCTGGCCTGGGCGGGGGTCGAGCTTTACCTTGGCAATCCCGGCTGGGCGGCGCTGTTCGCCGCTGCGGGGCTTTATGTCGGATACATGCTTCTCTTGCCAAAGCGTTAGCAGCGGATAGACCCGCGCATCTCGCCGGAGTCCCCCTGCAGGGACGTCTCGATCAGCCTGCACCCCGTCACCTCAGGGATCAGCGCGATCATCGTGGCCCGGATCGCCTGATGATCCCCGCGCCGGGCGTATCCCAGCCTTATGACCTCGACCCGATTTTGCGTATGGAAAACAGTGTATTGGCGGCCGCCCCGACTGACGTCCGCCCGTGTGGCCGCAAAGAACTCGGGCGCGGGCTGGGCTCCGCAGGCCCCGAGGAACAGCAGGAAAACGATGAACCGCATCCCTGCACCATCCTGCAGTCCGGTTAATGGCGGGTTAACGGGAACGATCGCGGCAACCGGGCGTTGATCATCGGACCCCAACCGAATGAGGACATCATGACCCGTCTCGCCAAACCGTCGCTGCTGCTGCCCCTGCTTGCCCTGCTGTCCTTCGCCGGGTGTGAAACCTTCGAAGGCTTCGGCCGCGACGTTGAAACGGCGGGCGACGCGATCACCGAGGAAGCGCAAGAGGCGCAGTGACCTTCCCTTCCGCACAAGGAATATCGCCATGACGTCAATGCTTTGGAAGATCGCTGCCGCCTTGGTCAGCCTGACCCTGCTGTCGAACTGCGCCCCTCTGGTGGGTGCCGCCGTCGCAGTGGGGGCAGATGAGGCCGCCGAACAGGACGGCGACGGCGGGCTGTTCTGACCCGCGAATCTCGCGCCGACCGGCAACACATTCCTTCGCCATGACCCAGCCGCCCCAAGGGGCGGCTGGTTTACCTTCCGGCAGTAATTCCTGCCCGTCGCAGGCGGCTGCCGATCGGTCAGATACCTTCAGACTTCGGGCGCGGCGGGGTTGGGGAGGATGCCGTCGACCCGATCAACCTTCGTCTCGTCCCACCCCACATCCTGCCGCTTGATGCGACGCGAGATCAGGTAACTGATTGGCCAGGATAACCAAAAACCCACCCCCGCCGCTCCGGCGATCGCGGGCCACGAATACCAGCCCATCGCCAGAACGGCGGTGATGAGGGACCCGGTGACCATCGCGCCGACGATGAGGGTCAGAAAGATGCTGAGTCGGTCCATAGGTCGTGCCTCCTGTTCGGGGCAGTGTGGCAGAGTTGCGGACCGGGGGGCTGATGTGGGTCAGGGTGGGGGTGCGCAGCGTAGGATTTGCGTCTGGCGGACGTATGTCTTTGCGCATGACGTTGGGGCGGGGAGGCGGGCCGGGGGAGGGTTCAAGGGGGGTATGCGGGGCGTATGGTTCGCGTATGGCGGACGTATGGCTTTGCGCATGACGTTAGGGGGCCGGTCGCCGCGCCGAGTCGGGCGCTAGGTTGTAACGTTCGCGCCGAGGGGTAGGGTCGATCCGGTAGGAGTGGTGCGCACTGAATGCGCATCCCACAGCTTGCTAATGAACTATGCAGATAGTCCTGAACTAGAACGCTCACGACGCTCCAATTGGACGTCGAGCCAAATTCTCTGTGTCGTTTCCATTCGTTCTTCGACCTCTGATTTCGAGAAAACTGGTGGGCCGGTGAAGTCGACCAACTTTGCCCGCCTGTTCAGTTTACTGTCTGTGATTTTCACCAACGCAATTTCAAGATCAACGTAATCAGCGTTTTCAGCAATCTTCCAGTACATTGCCGAGAAAGCGAACGCGATACCTCCTGAGTCAAGGCAAGTCGATGAGCGGCGAGGATCAAGTAAAATAGCTAAACCCCTATCGCCAGAGATAAGGATTCCGTCTTCAAAGAACCTATTCGTCGCCAAAGGAGTTCGATATGGCTCAAAATGATGTTCAACGCTCTTTACGTCATTCTCGACTGACCAGTCCCAAACGGCGCCAGCAACAGAGACATTAGCACAATATCTTTTTCGCCATATCTACATTCGCGCGCAATTTTCGCTATCAAAGACTCTTTGTCGTCGCGGCGCAGATCAAGTTGAAGTGATGGTTCACGCGAAACTAGTTTCGCCCAATTTCTCTTGATAGGCGCGTAAGAAATCCAGTTGCTCGGCCGTTCCCAATCTCTAAGTGATCTGTAACGCTCTCCGATAGTACGCGCGCAGAGGTTCGCTAGATCAATCGTTGTAAGGGGGTATGTCTCGGTAGATGACAACAGCATCTTCTTCCTCATCTGTACGAAGCGCAAAGGGATGTTTAGAGTAGTGTTCTACTATCGTTCTATCAGGAATGATTGAGCCTTTCGAGTCTTTTTGACGCCAAACGATGTCCCATGGCCCGTTACTCGCGTGGCTAAGGTCTACGAGTTGCCCAGCGGACAGATCGAAGAGCGAAGAAATGACATTTATGATTTGTCGTTGCGCCTGCTTGTCCGGCCGCGGGATGACTTGCTCGACACCAGTTACAACGTTCCGAGACGACGCGCGCTTAGTGATCGGTTGATCGCCAAATGCTTTGAACGCTCGGTACACAAGCGGATGAACCGGGCCATATTCCCAAGCCTCGAAGGAACCGGACACAAGTGGAACCTTTTTGCCTGTTAGGTAAGATGCATGACAAAAGTACAGAAGCTTCTGTAGTTCTAGCGCCGTGGTTCGTCCGCCAAGAAATCGCCTTGCGTCAACGATGAAGTTTGCTACTGAACGCGGGTCGTGCATTACCCATCCATCTTCAACGCCGCAATAAACGCTTCCTGCGGAATCTCCACCTTGCCGAACTGTCGCATCTTCTTCTTACCAGCTTTCTGCTTCTCGAGCAGCTTTTTCTTCCGCGACGCGTCGCCGCCATAGCACTTGGCCGTCACGTCCTTGCGCATCGCTGACAGCGTCTCGCGCGCGATCACCCGGCCGCCGATGGCCGCCTGGATCGGGATCTTGAACATGTGGCGGGGGATCAGGTCTTTCAGCTTTTCCACCATCGCGCGGCCGCGCAGGTCGGCGCGGTCGCGGTGGACCATCATCGACAGGGCATCGACGGGTTCGTCGTTCACAAGGATCGACATCTTGACCAGATGATCCTCGCGGTATTCCGAGATCACATAGTCGAAACTCGCGTAGCCTTTGGAAATGCTTTTCAGCCGGTCGTAGAAGTCGAACACCACCTCGGCCAGCGGCAGGTCGTAGACGGCCATCGCGCGGTTGCCGACATAGGACAGGTCCTGCTGGATGCCACGCCGTTCCTGGCACAGCTTCAGGACGTCGCCCAGGTATTCATCCGGCACCATGATGGTGGCCTTGATGCGCGGCTCGTCGATGTGGTCGATGTAGGTGAGGTCGGGCATGTCGGCGGGGTTGTGCAGGTCGCGCACCTCGCCGTCCTTCATGTGCAGGTGGAACACGACCGAGGGCGCGGTGGTGATCAGGTCGAGGTCGTATTCCCGTTCCAGCCGGTCGCGGATCACCTCGAGATGAAGCAAGCCGAGGAAACCGCAGCGGAAGCCGAAGCCGAGCGCGGCGGAGGTTTCCATTTCGCTGCTGAAGGACGCGTCGTTCAGCGACAGCTTCTCGATGGCTTCGCGCAGCGGTTCGAAATCGGCGGCATCGACCGGGAAGAGGCCGCAGAACACCACGGGTTGCGCGGGTTTGAAGCCGGGCAGCGCCTCGGCACAGCCGCGCCGTTCATGGGTGATGGTGTCGCCGACGCGGGTGTCGCGGACCTGCTTGATCGACCCGGTGAGGATGCCGATCTCGCCCGGGCCAAGCTCGTCGATGTCGACCATCTGGGGTTTCAGGACGGCCAGCTTGTCGATGCCGTAGACGGCGTTGGTCTGCATCATGCGGACGCGGTCGCCCTTGCGCATGACGCCGTCCATGACGCGGACCATGACGACGACGCCAAGGTAGGCGTCATACCACGAATCGACCAGCATCGCCTTGAGCGGCGCGTCACGGTCGCCGGTGGGGGCGGGAAGGCGGGTGACGATTGCTTCGAGAACATCGGGAATGCCCAAGCCGGATTTGGCGGAGATCAGCACCGCATCCGAGGCGTCCAGCCCGATCACATCCTCGATCTGCTGGCGCACGCGGTCGGGTTCGGCGGCGGGAAGGTCGATCTTGTTCAGGACGGGCACGATCTCGTGCCCCGCATCCAGCGCCTGATAGACGTTGGCCAGCGTCTGCGCCTCGACCCCTTGCGAGGCATCGACGACCAGCAGCGATCCTTCGACGGCGCGCATCGAGCGCGAGACTTCATAGGCGAAGTCAACGTGGCCGGGGGTGTCGATCAGGTTCAGGATGTAGGTATTGCCATCCTTGGCGGGATATTCGATGCGGACCGTGTTGGCCTTGATCGTGATCCCCCGCTCGCGCTCGATGTCCATCGAATCGAGCATCTGGGCCTTCATGTCGCGCGCGGCGACCGTGCCCGTCATCTGGATCAGACGATCGGCGAGGGTGGATTTGCCGTGGTCGATATGGGCCACGATCGAAAAATTGCGGATGAGGTCAAGCTGGGTCATGCGGGGCATATGATCAGGAAACGCTGAAGGGTCAAGCGTCTGCCCGGACGGGGTACAAATCGCACAGGTTGAAGTAGAGATCGGCCTCGGACTTCTGGCCGGAGCGGGTGTGGTCGCCAACCATCGCCAGACACATCAGCCGCACCAGTTGCGGCCGCGCCACGCACCATACGCGGGTTTCGCCCAGCAGCCAGCGCCGGAAACAGGCCCGCATCCCGGCATAGGTGACGAGTTTGCCGGACTCTCCGTCAAGGTCGATCGGGCCCGGGGCAAGACGGGAGGGCAGATGCGCCTGTCGCCAATGCGCCGCCATCCTGTCATGCGCAAGCCAGAGAGTGCGGGCGTCGTAGACATCATCGGCGGCAAGGCAGATGGCCACCGGGTCGTCGCGGATGTCCAGAAGGCCCGCGGCTGCGAGGTAGGCCCCGGTGGCCACGTCGGACCAGAGCGTCAGGGTCGCCAGCCGGTTGTCCAGCAGGTCGTCGCGGATGTCATGCTGCAGGTCGGTGCGGAACGCGGGCTTGCTGCGCGGCGTGTAGGCCATGTTCCGGCAACCATGGGGCTGGGGTAAGGTGAGAACGGGAAGCAGCATTCAAGGTTCCTTCTTCCGAGGTGAAGATGCGATGGCCAGACAGCCATCCGGCAGGCGGGACCACAACATCCGGGGGGATGACGCGGGCCGGGCGCGACGGGTGGGGGCGATGGGCCGATTGTCGCGCAACTGTTTCGGTGGATTGAAAAATCCGCGACGAATCGACATACTGATGGCAGGAAATGACCTGTGGATCGCAGGGTTGCGCAATGCAATTCCGGCCCGGGCAACGAGGCAGACATGAGCAGACTTCCCTATCTGTTGGCAACCGTCGTTGCCCTTTCCGTTCCCGTGCAGGCATCTGCCGGTCCGGTTGAAGCGGCCTGCAACCGGTCGGACCGGGTTCAGGCGAGCCGGTCGCTGTGCAACTGCATCGGGCAGGTTGCCGAAATGACGCTGCGCGGTGGCGACCAAAAGCGGGTTGCAAGCTTCTTCAAGGACCCCGACCGCGCGCAGGACGTCAAGATGTCAAAGCGCGACAGCGATGACCAGTTCTGGGAACGCTATCAGGCCTTCACCACACAGGCCGAAGCCTACTGCGCAGGGTGACCGAAGCGGTACGCGGCGGCATGGGGTGGCACGGCAAGGTCCACGCCGGGCGCAGATATGGGATCGCCCATCGCAAACCTGATCGGCAGGACCCCGGCCCAGACCGGCCATGACAGGTCTTCGGGCGGGTCGGTCGGCATCCCTGCGCCGATCTTGGCCGAGGCTTCCGTCAGCGGCAGCGACAGGATGCGTGTCGCCTTCAGCTCCTGCGCAGTCATCGGGCGCAGGCTCTCCCAGCGGCCGGGGAACATCCGGTCCATCATTGCCTTGAGGGCAGCCGTCTTGGCTGCGGCGCCCGTAACCTCGACCGCCGTGCCGAACACCATCACCGAGCGGTAGTTGACCGAGTGTTCTAGCCCGGACCGCGCCAGAACCATCGCATCGGTCAGCGTGACGGTAACGCAGACCGGCGCGCCGGTGGCGGTCTTCTGCATCCGGCTGGCCGAGGAGCCATGCCAGAAAATCCGGTCGCCCGTCCGCCATTGCAGCGTCGGCGTCACCACCGGCGCACCCTCCAGAATGTAGCCCACATGCGCCACCGGCATCGCGTCCAGGATCGCGTCGATGGTGGCGCGGTCATAGGCCGCCTTGTGATGCAGACGGCGGGCGCGGGTGCGGGGCGAAGGCGCGGCGGTCATGCGCGGTCTTTCGACGCAGAGGCGAAGTCATTGCGAAGATTCAGGGTCCGGGTCATAGCCCCAGACACCAGCGCATCACCGCTTTCTGGGCGTGAAGGCGGTTTTCGGCCTCGTCGAACACCACCGAATGCGGGCCGTCCATCACGGCCGAGGTGACCTCGTCATTGCGGTGCGCGGGCAGGCAATGCATGAACAGGGCATCCGGACCGGCCCGGGCCATCAATGCCTCGTTGACCTGATAGGCGCGCAACTGGTTGTGCCGGCGCTCCTTCGCGGATTCGGGGTCGTGCATCGAAACCCAGGTGTCCGTCACGACCAGATCGGCTCCGGCCACGGCCAGGGCAGGGTCGCGCTCGATGGTGACGCGGCTGCCTTGCGCGCGGGCAAAGCCCAAGGCCGCCGCCTCGGGTTCCAGCGGTTCGGGACCGGTGAAGGTGAAATCGAACCCGAACTGGCCGGCCGCATGCAGGAACGACGCGCAGACATTGTTGCCGTCACCCGCCCAGACCACCTTCTTTCCGGCGATCGGGCCACGGTGTTCTTCATAGGTCATCACGTCGGCCATGATCTGGCAGGGATGCGTCCGGTTGGTCAGGCCGTTGATCACCGGTACCGTCGCATGTTCCGCCATTTCCAGAAGCGTCGCCTCTTCATAGGTGCGGATCATGATCAGATCCACATAGCGTGACAGCACGCGCGCGGTATCGGCAATGGTTTCGCCATGGCCCAGCTGCATCTCCTTGCCTGACAGCACCATCGTCTCGCCGCCCATCTGCCGCACGCCGACATCGAAGGACACGCGGGTGCGGGTCGAGGGCTTTTCGAAGATGAGCGCCACCATGCGGCCCCCGAGCGGGCGGTCATCGTCCGCCGTGCCTTTCGGGCGGCCGTTGCGGGCCGATTTCATCGCATGCGCGGAGTCGATCATCACCCGCAGGTCGGCGGCGGATGTGGTGTGGATGTCGAGAAAATGATTCATGTCAGGCGCTTCTTGATGGGGCGGAACCGGGGGGCTTTGCGCCCCCCGGACCCCCCGCAGGATATTTGAGAGCAGAAAATGAGGGAGGCGGGGATCATGCGGCGAGCGCGGCCGCGGCGCGGTCGAGACGGGCCAGCGCCTCGGTGATGTCGGACCCGGGGATGTTGAGCGCGGGCAGCAGGCGCAGCACGTTGTCGGCGGCGGGCACCGTCAGCAGGTGCTGGGCGTAGGCCGCCTTGACCACTTCGGTCGGCGCAACCTTGCACTTCAGCCCCAGCATCAGGCCCTGACCGCGCACCGATTCGAAGATCGCGGGGTGGCTGGCGATCAGCCCTTCCAGCCCCTGGCGGAACTGAGCGGCCTTCTGGCTGACCGCTTCGAGAAAGGCGTCGTCGATCAGGTCAAGCACCCTTGCCCCCACCGCACAGCCCAAGGGGTTGCCGCCATAGGTGGACCCGTGGGTTCCCGCCACCATGCCGGAGGCCGCGTTTTCGGTGGCCAGCACCGCCCCCAGCGGGAAGCCGCCGCCGATGCCCTTGGCCACCATCATGATGTCGGGCGAGACGCCGGCCCATTCATGGGCAAAAAGCTTGCCGGTGCGCCCCACGCCGCATTGCACCTCGTCGAAGATGATCAGCGTGCCGGTGGCGTCGCACAGGTCGCGCAGGCCCTTCAGGCAGGCATCCGGCAGGGTGCGGATGCCACCCTCGCCCTGGATCGGCTCGATCATCACCGCCGCCGCGTCACGGGTGATGGCGGCGCGCAGGGCGTCATGGTCGCCCCAGGGCAGTTGGCGGAAACCCGGCATCAGCGGGCCGAAGCCCTTGACCATCTTTTCCGATCCGGCCGCGGCGATGGCCCCGGTGGACCGGCCATGGAATGCGCCTTCGAAGGTCAGGATTTCCCTGCGCTGTTCGCCCCTGTCGTACCAGTACTTTCGGGCCATCTTGATCGCGAGTTCCGCCGCCTCGGTTCCGGAATTGGTGAAGAACACCGTGTCGGCAAATGTCCGGTCCACCAGTGCCTGCGCCAGCCGTTCCTGTTCGGGAATGCGGTAGAGGTTCGAGACATGCCACAGGTTCTGCGCCTGCGCGGTCAGGGCTTCCACCAGCGCCGGATGCGCGTGGCCCAGGGCATTGACCGCAATCCCCGCGCCAAGGTCCAGATACCGCGAGCCGTCCTCGGCGGTCAGCCATGAGCCTGCGCCCGACGTGAAGGCCAGCGGCGCGCGGTTGTAGGTGGGCAGGACGGGGCTGATCATGCGGGAACCCTTGTGTTTTGCCCCAGCCGTAAAGGGGGGCGGGCGGATGTGTCAATGCAGGAGAGGGCCCGGTACGGTGGGCAGGCCGGGATCATCGCCTATCGGCGTCGGGGCAGCAAACGTGGCGGCATCCGGTGGATCATGCTTCTGTTGTACCGCAACGGCCCTGCCGATCAAGGGAATTTTCCGATGTTCCGGCCGTGCCGGGGCGTCATGCTGCGCCGTGGTCGGCCCTGCGGGGTTGAACTCTGCCGCCGGTCCTTGTATGCCGTATCGTCCCGTCGTAAGTGCAGCGGGTTCGCCCCTTGCCCGGAGTTGCCGATGTCCTGGACCGACGAGCGCGTCGAGACGCTCAAGAAGATGTGGGCCGAAGGCCAGTCGGCCAGCCAGATCGCCAAGGAGCTGGGCGGCGTGACGCGCAATGCCGTGATCGGCAAGGTCCACCGGTTGGGCCTGTCGAACCGTGTCGGCCCCGGCGGGGTGCCCGAGGCGGAGGAGGAAGAGGTGGTGCTGCCCCTGCCCCCGGCCGAACCCGTGATCATCAGACCCGTTCCCGAAGAGCCGCCGCGCCCGGCCGATCCGCCCCGCGCGGTGATGCCCGACCGCCCGGTGGCGGCCCCTCCGGCAAGCGGCGCGGTGATCGCACCGATTCCGATGCGCAAGGCCATCATCCCGGCGGGCCAGCCCCTGCCGCCGCAGCCGTCGGCCAACGAGATCAGCCCCGAGGCGCTGGCCTCGGTCCGCGAGGTTGAAAAGCGCGCCAAGCGCCTGAGCCTGATGGAATTGACCGAACGCACCTGCAAATGGCCGATCGGTGATCCGGCGACCGAGGATTTCTGGTTTTGCGGCCTGCCCAGCCTGCCCGGCAAACCCTATTGCGAAGCCCATGTCGGAGTCGCGTTCCAGCCGATGAGCGCGCGGCGCGACCGGCGGCGGTAGGTCGCAGTCAGAACAGCAGCAACGGGCACTGGGTGTCGAACCTGACGTCGTCGAGTCCGATGCCGCGAAGGTCGAGGTTCTGGATGAAGACGCCTGCGATCTGTGGCTCGACGCTGCCGCTTTGCATGAAGCCTACCGCGATCCGTCCTTCCGGATCGATTGACCGCATGTAGCTTGCCAGAACGTGCCCGCTGTTGTCGAGAAAGCGGATTTTCATAGAGCCTTCGGGATAGTCTCGCAGGATCGAGGAACTGGACAGGCCGAACTTGTTTAGCCCGTCAATGGCGGTCCTGAACGCGAAGAAACACACCGGTTCGTCAAACTGGATTGCGAGTGCGCCCGTACCGTTCTTGTAGTCCGAATTGGGACCAAGAGGAAGAAGACCGTTGGTTCCTGTCGCGTCGGCAACCTGAATCGCCAGATTGTGCCCGACGGGTCCGGCAACAAGATGCAACGGACTGTCGCTCGTTTCGTCTGCCAGAACCTCATGCAAGATCAGCAGATGGTCGTGTTTCAACCGCAATAACTGCCCGGAGAAGTGTTCCCCAAACCCGATTCCCGGAAACCGCAGTATTTCGTCAAAGGTCCCGCGGGGCATGTCATCAAAGGTTATGACGTCGTGCGTGAATTCCTCGATCTCGGCATAGGTGATTTCCTTTATCCCCAAACGATCAGCCAAGGCGGGACCGAAAGACAGCGCCAAGATGGCGAAGAGATGCGGAACGCGTATGGTTGTTACTTGCATTCTTTTCCGTCGCCCACGACCTTTTCAACGCATCTTGCGGGCATCCCGGCCGACGTTGCAAGACGGGCGCTGCCGCTTTCCCTCGCGCGCCCTTTCCGCTATACGGCGCCCCATGTCGCAGAACCCCCCCAGCCTTCGCCCCGATCTGGCCCGTGCCACTGTCCCCGATGCCCGCCGGGTGGGCCAGCCGACCATCGGTATGGTCAGCCTTGGCTGCCCCAAGGCGCTGGTGGACTCCGAGCGCATCCTGACACGGCTCCGGGCTGAAGGCTATGCGATCAGCCCGGATTATCAGGGCGCCGATGCGGTGATCGTGAACACCTGCGGGTTTCTCGACAGCGCCAAGGCCGAAAGTCTGGAGGCGATTGGCGAGGCGCTGGCGGCCAACGGGCGGGTGATCGTGACGGGGTGCCTCGGGGCCGAGCCGGAGTACATCACCGGCGCGCATCCAAAGGTCCTCGCGGTGACCGGGCCGCATCAGTACGAGGCGGTTCTGGACGCGGTGCATGCCGCCGTGCCGGCCCGGCCCGATCCGTTCATCGACCTTTTGCCCGCAAGCGCGGTCAGCCTGACGCCACGCCACTACAGCTATCTGAAGATCTCGGAAGGCTGCAACCACACCTGCAAGTTCTGCATCATCCCCGACATGCGCGGGCGGCTGCAGTCGCGCCCCGCCCATGCGGTGATCCGCGAGGCGGAGCGGCTGGTGGCGGCGGGGGTGAAGGAGTTGCTGGTGATCAGTCAGGACACCAGTGCCTACGGGCTGGACCTGAAACATGCGACGGACCGGGGGCATCGCGCGCATATCACCGATCTTGCCCGCGATCTGGGGTCTTTGGGGGCCTGGGTGCGGCTGCATTACGTCTATCCCTATCCGCATGTGCGCGACCTGATCCCGCTGATGGCCGAGGGGCTGGTGCTGCCCTACCTCGACATCCCGTTCCAGCATGCCGATCCGGGTGTCCTGCGGCGGATGGCACGGCCTGCGGCGGCGGCGCGCACGCTGGACGAGATCGCGGCATGGCGCAGCGTCTGCCCCGACATCACGTTGCGGTCGACCTTCATCGTGGGCTATCCGGGCGAGACGGAGGCCGAATTCCAGGTGCTGCTGGACTGGATGGACGCGGCACAGCTGGACCGCGTGGGGTGCTTCCAGTACGAGAACGTCGCAGGCGCGCGGTCGAACGCATTGCCGGACCATGTGGCCCCCGAGGTCAAGCAAGAACGGTTCGACCGGTTCATGGAACGCGCGCAGGCGATTTCCGAGGCAAAGCTGGCCGCGAAGGTGGGCCGGGTGATGCAGGTCATAGTGGATGAGGTTGACGCCGAGGGCGCCACCTGCCGCACCAGGGCGGATGCGCCCGAAATCGACGGCAACCTGTTCATCGACGAAGGGTTCGAAGAGCTGCGGGCGGGCGATCTGGTGACGGTCGCGGTGGAAGAGGCGGGGGAATACGATCTTTGGGGGCGCCTCGTCCGTTAGCCGGGGTTGACCCGTGCCGCGGCCATGGGCAGGCTGCCGGGCAGGCCAGCCAGATGGAGACCCCGATGACCGACATCCCGCACATCGCCCAGAAAACCCCCTGCCCGGTCGATCTGGAGGCGGGAAAAACCTATTTCTGGTGCGCTTGCGGGCAGTCCAAGGCGCAGCCGTTCTGCGACGGATCGCACAAGGGATCGGCCTTCGTCCCGACAAGGTTCATCGCCGAGGAAAGCAGGACCGTCTGGCTGTGCGGCTGCAAGCAGTCGGCGAAGCAGCCGTTCTGTGACGGATCGCACAAGGGGCTGTAGGTGCGGGGCGACGTCCTGCCGCTGGCAGCCGGGCATTCGTGCCCTATGTTCAGGGCATGGATGACACCGAAGTTCTTTACAACGACACCTGCCCGGTCTGCCGGTTCGAGATCGATTCCTACGCACGGCAGGTTGCGGCGGACGGATTGCCGATCCGGTTCGACCGGCTGGATCGAGCGGCGGACTGGGGCCTGACGCCGGATCAGGCGGCGCGAGCGCTGCATGTGCGGCAGAACGGTGTGGTGCTGTCGGGTCTGCCGGCCTTCCGCGCGCTTTGGGCAGCGATGCCGCGCTGGCGCTGGCTGGCGCGGTTGACAGGGTGGCCCGTGGTAAGGCCCATCAGCGCGGCAGTCTACGCGTGGGTTCTGGCCCCGCTTCTGTACCGGATGCACCGTCGCAGGCAGGGGACTTTACGGACCTGACCGGGTTGCTATTCTGTCGCCGCAGGCAACGTCCTGCGGATAAAAGGGACAGAAACGATGAACATTTCCAAGGGTTTTCTTGTAGCGGGTTCTTTGTATTTGCTGGTCGGGATTGGCATGGGCAGCTACATGGGCGGATCGGGCGACCATACGCTGGCGCCGGTTCACGCGCATATCAACCTTCTGGGCTTTACGCTGATGTCGGTGTTCGGGCTGGCCTACCGAGTCATTCCGGGTCTTGCCGAAGGCTGGATGCCGGTCGCGCATTTCTGGCTGCATCAACTGGGGTCGCTGGCGCTGCTGATCGCGCTGTTCCTGATGATGTCGGGGCGGGTTGCGGAAGCCGCGATCGGACCGGCCTTTCCGGTGATGGAAGGGGCGATCCTGCTGGGGGCGCTCCTGTGGGCCGTCAACCTGTGGTTCAGATTGCGCTAGTCGAACGTCCCCGTCACCCGGCCGAACAGCATGAAGGCCCGCGCGGTGCGGGTCTCTGCAAGGTCGGCGAGGTCGGCGTCGCTGGCGTTCTTTTCGAATTCGGCAAAGGTCTTGTCGAAGGTGCGCAGGAAGTGATGGCCCGCGTCGCGGAACACCGCATCCTCGCGCATCCGGCTGCCGGTCAGCGCCAGTGCCGCGCGGTCGCGGATGCCGCCTAGACCGGCGACGCCGCGCCCGCGCTCGCCTGCCGCGAACCTGCGCCACAACTCGGGCCGGGCGCGGTCGGGGCGCAGGTCGTCCATGTAGATGCCTTCCTGCGACAGCAGCGTCAGCACGTCCTGCGCGGCGCGGATCAGCTTGGCGACGGTGCGGTCTTCCAGGGCCAGACGCAGGGCGCGGAAGCCGTCCTTGTCGTCGGGATTTTCGGGGAACTGCAGCGCCCGGATGAAATCGGCGACCGACAGCGGCGGGCGCAGGTCTTCGGCAGGGGTGCCAAGGGCAAGGCCGGGCTGTTCTGCCATCGGGTCGGGACGCGGGGCGGCCATTGCCGCCTTGCGGTCGGCCGAAGGCACCGTCAGCAGCGGGTCACGGCGCGAGGCGAAGGTGGCGATGGTGGTCTCGGTCGACTTGGTTGACACGGCGATCTCGTCAATCTTGCGTTCGACCGACGGTTTCATGCTGGCTTGTGTCTGCTGATTGGCAAGATACGCGTTGCGCATCGCATCGACCGTTGCCTGCAGGCGCGCCGCCTCGGTCCGCAAAGACCGCACCGAGCGCAACGTGGTGACCGCCGCCCAGATCAGCGCGAGCGGCAGGAACACGATGAGAAGCGTCAGCACAAGACCCAAAGACCCGCTGTCCTGCGGACCGGTCAGCACATAGGCGACCACCGCGGCAACCCAGATCAGCGACAGCGCCCCCGCCACGATTTCGGTCACGGTCAGCGCGGGTTCGCCGTCGGTACGGGCGTAAAGCCCCAGATCCATCGGTTTTTCGTCAGGTTCGGGCATGGGCCTTTTCCGCCGGAGTCCCGACTTCAGATATACTGGATATGAAGGACTTCATAGCTGCGCTGACCGCCCGGGGTCTTCACCTCGACGCTGTCGCCTTCGGACTTGCCGATCAGCGCGCGGGCCAGTGGCGAGCGGATGTTCAGCTTGCCGGCCTCGATGTCCGCTTCGGGTTCACCGACGATCTGATAGGTCTTGCGTTCATCGGTATCCTCGTCGGCCAATGTCACTGTCGCGCCGAACTTGACCGACCCCGAGAACTTGGTGGGGTCGATCACCTCGGCCAGCGACAGCGTGGCCTCAAGCTCCTTGATTCGGCCTTCGATGAAGGACTGCTTTTCACGGGCGGCGTGGTATTCGGCATTTTCCGACAGGTCGCCATGCTCGCGCGCCTCGGCGATCGCGCGGATCACGGCAGGGCGTTCCTGCGACTTCAGGATTTTCAGCTCTTCATCCAGCGCGGTGAACCCGCCGCGCGTCATGGGTATCTTTTCCATCGGTCACTTCATGCAAATGAGAAGGCCACGGCCCTGTCAGGCCATGACCTTGCGCCACATCTGACCCAACCTGATCCGACGGGGGGGCAGATTGCAAGAGGAGATGGGGCAAATAGGCGGCGGCTTGTCGCAGTCTGACAAGAAACTTGCGCGACCACCGGATGGACCCCAAATGACGCTGTGTGATGGTTGACCGGGCCGGGGGCATCGGGCAATGACGAGCGGCAACTTGGGAAGGGGAAACCATGCCACAGGATATCGTGCGCGAGGCGATGGAATATGACGTGGTGATCGTGGGCGCGGGGCCTGCCGGTCTGTCTGCGGCGATCAGGCTGAAACAGCTGGACCCCAACCTTTCGGTCGTGGTTCTGGAAAAGGGCTCGGAAGTCGGCGCGCATATCCTGTCGGGGGCCGTGCTGGACCCGGTCGGACTGGACCGCCTGCTGCCGGACTGGCGCACCATGGGCGCGCCGATCACTGTGCCGGTGACCGAGGACAACTTCTATCTTCTGGGGCCCGCCGGGCAGATCCGCATTCCCAACTGGCCGATGCCATCGCTGATGGACAACCACGGCAACTACATCGTCAGCATGGCGAATGTGTGCCGCTGGATGGCCGGGGTGGCCGAGGGGCTGGGTGTCGAGGTGTTTCCCGGATTTGCGGCCTCTGCGCTGGTCTATGGCGACAAGGACGAGGTGCGCGGTGTGGTCGCGGGCGAATTCGGCCTGAACCCCGATGGCACACCGGGTCCGTCCTACGAGCCGGGCATGAACCTGATGGGCAAGTATGTCTTCCTGTCCGAAGGCGTGCGCGGGTCGCTAACCAAGGAAGTGATGGCGAAGTATGCGCTGTCCAGGGGCAAGGACCCGCAGAAGTTCGGCCTGGGCATGAAGGAAATCTGGGAAATCGACCCTGAAAAGCATCATGCGGGCCGGGTGACGCACACGATGGGCTGGCCTTTGGGCAGCAAGGCCGGCGGCGGGTCGTTCATCTATCATCTTGAGAACAATCAGGTCTACATCGGTCTGGTGGTGCACCTGAACTACGAGAACCCATACCTGTACCCCTATATGGAGTTCCAGCAGCTCAAGCATCATCCGATGGTGGCCGACCTTCTGAAGGGCGGCAAGCGCGTGGCCTATGGCGCGCGGGCGATTTCGGAGGGCGGTTGGCAGTCGATCCCCAAGCTGGTGGCGCCGGGCGTGGCGCTGCTGGGCTGTTCGGCCGGCATGGTCAACGTGCCGCGCATCAAGGGCAACCACAACGCCATGCTGTCGGGCATCGAGGCGGCCGAGGCGGCCTTTGTCGCGCTGCACGCGGGGCGTCAGGGCGACGAGTTGACGGAATACGAAACGCTGGTGCGCGGCGGCGCGATTGCGACCGACCTGAAGAAGGTGCGCAACGTCAAACCGCTGTGGTCGAAGTTCGGGCTGATGGCCTCGCTGTTCGGCGGTGGGCTGGACATGTGGACCAACAGCCTGTTCGGCCTGTCGGTCTTCGGCACGCTGAAGCACGGCAAGTCGGATGCCGAGGCGACCGGCAAGGCGAAAGACCACGCCCCGATCGTTTATCCCAAGCCCGATGGCGTGCTGTCCTTCGACCGGCTGACCAACGTGGCCTTTTCCGCCACCAACCATGACGAACACCAGCCTGCCCATCTGAAGCTGCGCGATCCGTCGATCCCGATCCGGGTGAACCTGCCGGAATATGCCGAACCTGCACAGCTTTATTGCCCGGCGGGGGTCTATGAGGTGGTGTCAGAGGCGGGCAAGGACCCGCGCTTCGTGATCAACTTCCAGAACTGCGTCCACTGCAAGACCTGCGACATCAAGGACCCGTCGCAGAACATTGTCTGGACCACGCCGCAGGGCGGGGGCGGGCCCAACTACCCGAACATGTGACGCGGATGCAGCCCACGCGTGACGAGGTGCTGGACTGGCTGGAAGCCCGGTTTGCCCGCAGGCTGCCCGCGCTGCAACAGGCGGATGTCCTGCGCGCAACAGGCTGCGACGGGTCCGATGCCGACGCCTTGATCCGCGACTTTGCCGAAAGGTTCGGGGTCGACATGCGGGGGTATCGGCCGATGATGCATCACCACGGCGACGGGCGGCGGCTGCGCCCGTCCTGGCCGGTTGCAGTGACCCCGGAACATGGGGTGTTGGTGCCGTTGTCGGTCAGCCTGCTGCATGGTGCGGCGGTCCACCGTCGCTGGACGGTCCGCTATCCCGATCTGCCCGTCGCGCAGGACCTGTCCTGGGTCAATCTGCCGCTGCTGGCGACCGGGCTGGTCGCCGCGACGATGGCCGTTCTGTGGGCCATCCCCCGGTTGTTCTGATCCATCACGGGGAGTTGCTTGCAAATCGCCCGCGCCGGGCGCTCTGCCACAAACCCGCGATTGCCCTTGGTCCGGGCGGCGACTAGCGTGGGTCCGAGTTTTCAAGGAGCTTCCCCGCATGCCCCGTCTGTTTCGCGTTCTTCCGCTGGTTGCCATCCTGATGGGGGGGCCGGTCGCGGCGCAAGACGGTGACGCTGGCGCATTCCTGGCGGCGCGTGTCGCGGCATCGACCAGCGATTACCGCGCGGCGGCGGCGTGGTTTACCCGCGCCATGCTGTCGGACACTCGCAACCCCGAACTGCTGGAAGGCGCGGTGATCGCCAACATCAACCTTGGCGAGATCGGGGTCGCCGCCGAGATCGGGCGGCGACTGCTGGACCTTGGGGGCCGCAACCAGACGGCGACGCTGGCGCTGATGGGCGCGGCGGGAAAGGCGGGCGATTTCGAGGCCCTGCTGACAGACGCGGCGGCGGGGCAGACCGCGGGGGCATTGCTGGACGGGCTGGTGCGGGCCTGGGCCGAACTGGGCCGCGGTCGAATGTCCGAAGCGCAGGCCGGGTTTGACAAACTGGTGCAGACCAAGGGGCTGGAGGCGTTCGGCTTGTATCACAAGGCGCTTGCGCTGGCCTTGGTCGGTGATCTGGAAGGCGCGGATGACATCCTGTCGGGGCGGGCGGCGGGCTCGCTGACCGTGACGCGGCGCGGGATTCTGACTCATGTGCAGATCCTGAGCCAGCTTGAGAACAACACCGAGGCGCTGGCGGTGCTGGAGCGCAACTTTGCACCCGGACAGGACCCCGAAATCGAGGCGCTGCGGCGGCGTCTGGCGGCGGGCGAACCCCTGGCGTTCGACATGGTGCGCAATGCGACCGACGGACTGGCCGAGGTGTTTTTCACCATGGCAACCGCGCTGAACGGCGAGGCCGCCGACGGATACACCCTGATGTACGCCCGCATCGCGACGTATCTGCGCCCCGACCATGTCGATTCCATCCTGCTGACAGCCGGCCTTCTGGAACAGCAGCGGCAGTATGATCTGGCGACCGAGGCCTATGCGCTAATCGCGGCCGACAGTCCTGCGTCCTATGTGGCCGAGATCGGCCGCGCCGATGCGACCTATGCCGCCGGCCGCAAAGAGGCTTCGATCGAAATCCTGCAGGCGCTGGCCCGCATCAAGGCCGATGTTCTTGCCGTGCAGGTCGCACTTGGCGACGGTCTGCGCCGCGAGGAACGGTTCGAAGAGGCGGCACGCGCCTATGACGCGGCAATCGCGCTTGTGCCGAAACCCGAGGGGCGGCATTGGGTGCTGTTCTACAGCCGTGGCATCTGCCACGAACGCAGCGGCGATTTTCCCGCAGCCGAGGCCGATTTCCGCCGGGCGCTGGCCCTGAACCCGGACCAGCCGCAGGTCCTGAACTACCTTGGATATTCGCTGGTCGATCGGGGCGAAAAGCTGCCCGAGGCGCTGGACATGATCGAACGTGCCGTGGCGGCGGCCCCCGAAGGCTACATCCTCGACAGCCTTGCCTGGGCGCTGTACCGGCTGGGTCGCTATGACGAAGCGCTGGCCCCGATGGAGCAAGCCTCGCTTCTGGAACCGGTCGATCCGGTGGTGACCGACCATCTGGGCGACATCTACTGGGTCGTTGGCCGCAAGCTGGAGGCGCAGTTCCAGTGGCGTCGGGCGCTGTCGTTCAACCCCGACGAAAAAGAGGCAGTCCGCATCCGCCGCAAGCTGGAGGTCGGTCTGGACACCGTTCTGGCCGAAGAGGCGGCAGCGGGCAAGCCAGTGGTCGGGGCGCAGCCCTGAATGGGTCCGCGCAGCGTCACCGAACTGGCACGGGCCAAGATCAACCTGTGCCTGCATGTGACGGGGCGACGCGGTGACGGGTATCACCTGCTGGACAGTCTGGTGGTTTTTGCCGATGTGGCCGACCGGGTGACGGCGGTGCCCGCCGATGCGCTGACGTTGACCCTGACCGGCGCCGGAGCGGCGCATCTGCCCGACGGTGCCGACAATCTGGTAATGCGCGCCGCGCGGGCGATGGGCGTTTCGCGCGGTGCCGCGATCACGCTGGAAAAGCGGCTGCCGGTGGCTTCGGGCATCGGGGGCGGCTCGGCGGATGCGGCGGCGACGTTGCGGGTCTTGTCCCGTTTGTGGGAGGTGGGGCTGCCATCCGCGACCGCTGTGCTGGGGCTTGGGGCGGATGTACCGGTGTGTGTGGCCGGGGTGCCCGCGAGGATGGAAGGGGTCGGCGAGGTTGTCAGCCCCCTGCCCCATGCCCTGCCCGAGGCGTGGCTTGTGCTGGCGAACCCCGGGGTCGCCGTCGCCACTCCGGACGTGTTCCGCGCCCTGACGCGGACCGACCATCCGCCCCTGCCCCGCGATCTGCCGCGCCTGCGCGGTGCGGACGAACTTGCCGCTTTCCTGCAGATGCAACGCAACGATCTTGAACCGGCGGCGATGTCGGTTGCCCCCGTGATCCGCCGCGTGAAGGATGCGGTCGCCGCGCAACCGGGATGCCTTCTGGCCCGGATGTCGGGGTCCGGTGCGACCTGTTTCGGGCTGTTTGCCGACCCCTTGGGTGCGGCGGCGGCGGCGGCGGCGTTGCGCAAGGCCGAACCCGGTTGGTGGGTCGAAGCGGGCGCGATCGCCGCCTGACCGTCAGTTGATCCGCGACACCACGAAATCCGCCAGATCCTCCAGCATCGCCCGGAGCGGCGCGTCGGGCAGAACCGACAGTGCCGCCCGCGCCTGCGCGGCATAGGTCATCGCGTCGGCCCGTGCCTGCGCCATCGCACCGTGCCGGGCCATGATCGCCATGGCCTGTTCCAGATCGCCCATCTGCTGATCACCCTTTTCGATCACGCGCACCCAGAACGCCCGTTCCTCGGGGCTGGACAGCGCCACGGCCTTGATCACCGGCAGCGTCAGCTTGCGTTCGCGAAAATCATCGCCGGTGTTCTTGCCGATCACCTCGGACGATCCGCCGTAATCCAGCAGGTCATCGACGATCTGGAACGCCACCCCCAGCGCATCGCCGTAAGTGTGCAGGGCGCGGACCTGATCTTCGGGCGCGCCGGCGATGACGCCCCCCACTTCGGTCGCCGCCGAAAACAGCGCCGCCGTCTTGCCGCGCACCACCTGCAGATAGACGGCCTCGGTCGTGGCCAGGTCTTGCGCGGCGGTCAGTTGCAGCACTTCGCCTTCTGCAATCGTGGCCGATGCATTGGCAAGGATGTCCATCACCCGCAGCGACCCGGTTTCGACCATAAGCTGAAAGCTGCGGGAAAACAGGTAATCCCCGACCAGCACCGAAGATTTGTTGTCCCACAACAGGTTGGCCGTGGGCCTGCCCCTGCGGCGAGCGGACTCGTCAACCACGTCATCATGCAGCAGCGTCGCCGTATGGATGAATTCGACCGTCGCGGCCAGATGGATGTGGAACGGCCCCGCATAGCCGCAAAGCCGCGCCGCCGCCAGCGTCAGCATCGGGCGCAGGCGCTTGCCCCCCGCCTCGATCAGATGCGCCGTCACCTGCGGGATGCGGGGCGCATGTTCGGACGCCATCCGGTCGCGGATCATCGACCCGACCAGCGCAAGATCCGCCGCCAGCGCCGCCGCCAGACGATCCAGCGGTTTTTGCGACACGATATCCAAACTCATTCCCATCCCCTCGACAGGCAGCGGCGGGTTGCCTACATCTGCCTCATGCAAGAACTGTTGCGCACGACGGACCCGACCGTGATCGCCTATGCGCAAGCCATGCTTGCCGGCGAGGATATAGCGGTGTTCGACATGGACGTCCACATGAGCGTCTTCAACGGCAGCTTGGGCATACTGCCGCGCCGCCTGATGGTGCGGGACGAAGATCTGGACGCGGCCCTGCGGATTCTGCGCGCGCTTGATATTCCGACGGGCCGTTAGGTGTTTGCCGACAGCGAGTTGTCGGATGATGCCTTTCTGTGCGGACGGCTGCGGCTGTGGCAACCCCGGCGCGGCTACCGCGCGGCCACCGACCCCGTGCTGCTTGCGGCGGCCTGTCCGGCGGGGCCGGGGCAATCGGTTCTGGATCTTGGCTGCGGCGCCGGGGCGGCGGCGCTGTGCCTTGCGGCTCGGGTGGCCGGCGCCGTGCTGACCGGGTTGGAAGTGCAGCCCGACTATGCGGACCTCGCGCGCCGGAATGCCCTGCGCAACGGGATCGCGCTTGAGGTGGTCACCGGCGATCTTACCGACATGCCCCGCGCCCTGCGCCGTGACTTCGACCATGTCATCGCCAACCCTCCCTACTATCCCCGCAGCGGCACCCCCTCGCCCCAACCAGGACGAGACACTGCCTTGCGCGCCGAAATACCGCTCGCGGCCTGGGTCGAGGCAGCCACGCGGCGGCTGCATCCGGGTGGCTGGCTGACCCTGATCTGCGGAACCGACGGGGTGCCCGAGGTGCTGGGCGCGCTGGCCCCGCGCATGGGGTCGGTCGCGGTGCTGCCACTGGCCCCGCGCGCCGGCCGACCGGCCCTGCGGATCATCCTGCGCGCGCGCAAGGGCGGGCGCGGCGCGTTCAGGCTGCTGGCCCCCTTCGTGATCCACCGCGGAGAGGCGCATGACGGGGACCGCGAAGGCTATTCCGACACCGCCAATGCCGTTTTGCGCGACGGTCTGCCGTTGACGGCGGCATTCGGCTGAATTCGAAGCAATGAACCTGCCGGGTTTATGAAGACTTCGTGACACGACTCACACTTCGTGGTTGCATGGGACATCGGCAACCGGAAGAAGGAGAACGACGTGACCATCGCCTCGCATCTGACCGAACTTCGCAAGAAGCACGAACATCTGTCCGATGTCGTCGAAAAGGCCCAGCGCAGTCCGGGATCGGACGCCCTGAAGATCGCCGACCTGAAAAAACAGAAACTGAAGCTCAAGGAAGAGATTTCGCGCCTCTCGCAGGCGTAGCGCGCAGGCTGGCGCGGGCGGCAAGCGCCGCCCCGCCGGTGACAAGACCGGCAGACAGGATCAGGGTCGGCGTCGCCTGGGCCAGACCCGCCACGACCAGCGCCAGCGTGGATAAAAGCGGTGCGGCATAGGACGCGACGCCCAGCAACTGGATGTCGCCGCGCTTCATTCCGATGTCCCAGGTGAAGAAGGCGAGGCCGACCGGTCCGATGCCAAGCGCGAGGACTGACAGCCAACCGACCGCCCCTAGCGGCAAGGACGGCTCCTCGACCAGCAGGTGCAGGATCAGCGACAGCGCCGCCGTCGCAAGGCAGTAGACCGTGACAGCTTCGGTCGGTACCGACCCCAGTCGGCGCGACGCCACGGAATAGGCGGCCCATGTCATCGCGCAAAGGAAGGCCAGACCAAGGCCCGGCAGCGCCTGCGCCGTGACGCTGCCGCGATCGTCCAGCAGGATCAGCGCAGCCCCGGCAAAGGCAAGCCCCGCGCCGACGATGTGCAGGGCGCGCAGGCGTTCGCCGGGCAATGCCCCCGACAACAGCACGATGAACAAAGGCCACAGATAGGCGATCAGCCCGGTTTCGGCCAAGGGCGCAAGGCGCAAAGCGCTGAAATACAGGGCATGATAGCCGAACAGGCCAGCCGTGCCGAACACATAGACGCCAACTGGCACGGCGCGCAGCACGCGCCACCCCGGCCCCGCAAGCACCCAGATCAGCCCGATCGCCCCCCCGACACCAAAGCACAGCGTGTTGAGAAGAAAAGGCGGCACAGGGGACGACAGCAGCGTCAGCAGCGAAAGCGAAGACCACATCGCAATGGCGGTCAGCCCGGTCAGGGTCGCACGGGCACGGGTCACCGTGGCCGCTTGCGTTTTGCACCCGAGGCGGCAGAGGGCAATCGCACCGCAATGCGTGCGGTGGTGGCCGCAAGCGCATCGGCCAGAAGCGGAGCCAGATCGGGGCTCATCACGCCACGGTCTGCCGCGCGCTGATACATCATGTGGGACGGGTTGGTGTTCACTTCGCCGAAGATCGGTCCGTCCTCGGTCAGCATCACGTCGTACCCCAGCACGCCATGGGTCGGAAACAGACGGTGCGCGGACTCACACATCGCAACCGCCTGCGGAACGTCCGGCAGCGTCACCCCGATGACCGATGCCCCGGTCGCGGGCGCTTCGGTTGTTGCCACAATGCACATCTGATCCATGTTCTGCGTCCGGATCACGCGGCCCGTCGTCAGATCCACATGGCAAATCGCGTGGTCCGACTGCGTATGCGCGTCCATCATGGCCCCCTTCGCCGGCAGTCGCATCACCCCGTAAAGGCCGCGCGGGCCATCGCTGCCCCAGATCGACACGACACGCAGGGTGCCCACAGCCGGACCCGCCAGCGCCCGGATGGACGTGGGCTGGCGGACCAGTTCCTGAAACAGATAGCCGCGCGGAAAATGCTGCACGATCTCGGTGGCGATGGTTTCGGGGGCATACTCGCGCCCATCGCCGAACCGGATCGCCCCGCTGTCGCTGCGCGATACGAAACTGGTCGCCCCGATGCCCAGCGACTCGTCAACCGGTTTGCCGAACACCGGCAGATCGACCGTCCGCAGATAGTCGGCCAGACCCGCCGCATCGGTCAGCCCCCGCACCCCCGGCGCGGACCCGGCCGCGCAGTAGTACGCCAGATTGCGCGGCACGCGAAACCCGGCCCCGGTCAGGACATGGCCCGTCAACATCTTGTTGCTCAAAAGCGCCCGTTGCGCGGTCCGGGCCGGTCCAAGCGCCTCGTTCATCCGCTGGCTGGCCCGGTTGCCCAGGTAATGCTGACCGGCCGTTGCTGCGATGTCGGCGCGAAACAGCCCCAGCTTGTAGTAATCCTGCGGCTCGATCTTGCTGGGCCCGTACATCAGGCGGGACAGTACGGCGATCTGCCTAGCATAGCTCATGCCATGTTTGCGCGCGACCCAGGCCATGGTCTGCGCCAGGTCCAGTTCGCGCTTGATCGTCGCAAGTTTGAACATCGACACGCGGTCGGTCCTTCTTCGATTGCAGGCACATCGGCGATGCGGGCCGGGGGCCAAGCCACCCGGCCCGTGCTGTCAGACCACGAACTGTCCGCCGTTGGCACTGATCGTCGACCCGGTGATGAAACCGGCATCGTCGCTGGCCAGGAACACGGCGATGCGGGCGATTTCGTCGGGTTCACCCAGACGGCCGACCGGAATCTGCGGGATGATGCGTTCGTTCAGCACCTTTTCGTCGATGGCGCGGACCATTTCGGTTCCGATGTAGCCCGGGCAGATCGCGTTCACCGTAATCCCCGCACGTGCCCCCTCGGCGGCCAGCGCCTTGGTGAAGCCCAGATCGCCGGACTTGGCGGCGGAATAATTGGCCTGCCCCGCCTGCCCCTTCTGCCCGTTGATCGACGAGATGTTGATCACACGGCCGAATTTCGCGTCGCGCATCGACGTCCAGCATGGATGGGTCATGTTGAACAGGCCGGTCAGATTGGTATCGATGACCTCTTTCCACTGACCGGGAGTCATCTTGTGAAACATGGCGTCGCGGGTGATGCCGGCGTTGTTCACCAGAACGGCAACCGGGCCATGTGCGGCCACGACCTGCGCGATGCCCGCAACGCAAGCGTCATAGTCGGCAACCGACCATTTGTACGCGGGAATTCCGGTTTCTGCCGTGAAGGCCGCCGCGGCATCGTCGTTGCCCGCGTAGTTTGCGGCAACCGTGTAACCCGCCGCTTTCAGCGCCCCCGAAATGGCCGCCCCGATGCCGCGCGTTCCACCGGTAACCAATGCCACTCTTGCCATGCTGCCCTCCTCCAAAGGTAATTTGAAAGACAGTTACGTCATGAAAATGCCGCGCGCAATATTATTGCGCGCGGCATGTCTCAAATTGCGATCACCCGCGTTCGATGCACATGGCCACGCCCATGCCGCCCCCGATGCACAGCGTCGCCAGACCCTTTTTCGCATCACGCCGGGCCATCTCGAAGATCAGCGTGTTCAGGATGCGCGCGCCCGAAGCCCCGATCGGATGGCCGATGGCAATCGCACCGCCGTTGACGTTGACCGCCTCGGGGTTCCAGCCCATGTCCTTGTTCACCGCGCAGGCCTGCGCGGCGAAAGCCTCGTTCGCTTCGACCAGATCAAGATCGGCGGCCTTCCATCCGGCCTTTTGCAGCGCCTTGCGGCTGGCATGGATCGGGCCCGCGCCCATGATCGCCGGGTCCAGTCCCGCAGTCGCATAAGACGCGATCCGCGCCAGAACCTTGAGCCCGCGTTTTTCGGCTTCCTCAGCGGACATAAGCAGAACCGCAGCGGCCCCATCGTTCAGACCGCTGGCGTTGCCCGCCGTGACCGACCCGTCCTTGGTGAAGGCCGGGCGCAGTTTTGTCATCGCGTCCAGCGTCGCGCCGTGGCGGATGTATTCGTCCTGGTCGACCGTGATGTCGCCCTTGCGGGTCTTGACCACGAAGGGAATGATTTCGTCGGCAAACTTGCCGGCCTTCTGCGCGGCCTCGGCCTTGTTCTGCGAGGCCACGGCGAATTCGTCCTGCATCTGGCGGCTGATCTGCCACTGGTTGGCGACATTTTCCGCCGTCTGGCCCATGTGATAGCCGTTGAAGGCATCCCACAGCCCGTCGCGGATCATCGAGTCGATGAAGTTCAGGTCACCCATCTTCTGCCCGGAGCGCAGGTGGGCGACATGGGGGGACAAGGACATGCTTTCCTGTCCGCCCGCGACCACGATCTGCGAATCACCCAACTGGATGTGCTGGGCGGCCAGTGCGACGGCCCGCAGACCCGACCCGCAGACCTGATTGATCGACCAGGCGCTGGATTCCTGCGGCAGCCCGGCGCGGATATGGGCCTGGCGGGCCGGGTTCTGGCCCTGCCCCGCGGTCAGCACCTGCCCCAGAATGGTTTCGGACACCTCGGCCTTGTCGATCCCGGCACGGCCTACGACCGCCTCGATCACGGCCGCACCCAGTTCATGCGCCGGCGTGGCGGCGAAGGCACCGTTGAAACTTCCGACAGCGGTCCGCGCTGCCGAGACGATCACGACATTGGTCATGGTGAACTTGCCTTTCCTGATGGCGTCCGGGGCAGGCTCCCCCCGCTCCGTTCTGGTGATAGCCCTAGGATTGTTCGGCGGGAAAAGCAAGAATGGCCTGATTCGGAGGGGTCGCGGCGGCGGTCATGCGGACTTGCGCTGCGGTTCGGCCCAGTCCGGGCGCATTGTGGCTGCGCCGAACAGATAGCCCTGCAGGCAGTCCACGCCCAGCGCGCGCAGATGTTCCGCCTCTTGCACGGTTTCCACGGCTTCGGCGACGGTGAACATCTCGAAATGCTTGCCGATCGACACCAGCGCCGCCGTCAGCGCCGCATTGTCGGGGTCGCGGTGGATGTTGCGGATGAACTGCGCGTCGATCTTCAGGATGTCGAAGAAGAAGTCCTTGAAATACCGGATCGCGGTATACCCAGACCCGAAATCGTCCAGCGCGAAGGCAACACCCTGTTTTTGCAGGTCTTCCATGAAGGCTATGACCAGTTCGGGCACGAGCATGGCAGAGCTTTCGGTGATCTCCAGGATCAACCGCTCTCCGATCGTGGGGCTTGCCCCCAGACCGCGCTTCAATACCCGGTTCCAGCGGGGATACCCGATGCTGCGGGCCGACATGTTGATCGAAACGCGCAGCCCGGCGTGACGGGCCAGCGCCGCCAGCCCCATTTCCAGCGACAGGCAGTCGATTTCGCGGCCGATTTCGTGCCCTTCCACCGCGTCGATGAAATCGCGCGCGGGAATGACCCGGCCGGTCGGGTCCAGCACGCGAACCAGCCCTTCATGAAAGGCCGTGCGCGCCGGATCGCGCGCCAGCACGACCGGCTGCCAAGCCAGCCGCACGCGCCGCGCATCGATCGCCTCGCGCACCATGGCCATCGTGGCGCGGTCGCCTTCGGATATGGCAACGCCCAGCGGGCTTGCCGTGCCCGGCCGCGCGTCCACGTTCCGCTTGTTCTGCAACGGCATCATCGCATGATCCCCCAAGACCGCCCGCACGACCCGAACCTCGACAGAATGGCGCCAGAAGGCTAAACAACCGGTAAAAATTCGCATTTTGTTCCAAATTGAAGGAAGACCATGCCGCAACCCGACACCCTGCCAAGATGCCCGTGGTGCGGCACCGATCCGCTTTACGTGGCCTATCATGACACCGACTGGGGCGTGCCCGAGCATGATCCGCGCGCGCTGTGGGAAAAGCTGGTGCTGGACGGGTTTCAGGCCGGGCTTTCCTGGATCACCATCCTGCGCAAGCGGCCGGCCTTTCGCCGGGCCTTTGCCGGATTCGATCCGCAGATCGTGGCGCGGTTCACCGATGCGGACGTGGCGCGGTTGCTGGCTGACGCAGAGATCGTGCGCCACCGGGGCAAGATCGAGGCTGCGATTCGCGGAGCGCAGGCCTGGATCAGGATCGAGGAAACCACCGGGTTCGCGTCTTTTCTGTGGAACTTCGTCGGTGGCGTGCCGCAAATCAACGCCCGTGCCAGCGTGGCGGAAGTGCCGACCAGCACACCGGACTCGATGGCGATGTCCGTTGCGCTGAAGGCGGCGGGGTTCAAATTCTGCGGTCCGACGATCACCTATGCCTTCATGCAGGCGACCGGAATGGTGAACGACCATCTGGTGACCTGCCACCGGCACCCGGCCTACGGCGGATAGGCTACTGCCCCATCACGCTGCGCAGCGCAGACAGGGCGTGCTCGCTGTCCCACTCGGCATCGCCGATCAACCGGGCCACCTCGCGCCCCTCAGGGTCGACGATGACGGTCACCGGCAGGCCCAGCACGCCCATTGACCGGGCCAGTTCCGACTTGGGGTCGCGCAGCATCGGCAGGTTGGTGATGCCGGTTTCGTCGAAGAATTTGCGGATGCCGGTCACCGAATTGCGCCCCGTGGCCACGGTCACCACCGCAAGTTCGGGCATGGCCGTCTGCAGACGCGACAGAGACGGCATCTCGGCGCGGCAGGGCGCGCACCAGGTGGCCCAGAAGTTCAGCACGACCCAGCGCCCGCGATAGTCGTCCAGCGCATGTTCGGCCTCTGCCTCGTCCAGCAGCACGGCCTGCGGGAGTGCTGCCGGATCGACCAGCGTCAGCTTGCGCATGTCTCCTTCGAAGTCCGGCCCGGCAAGCCCCGGATTTGCACCCGTCAGCAGGGCAGTATAGAGCAAGGCCAGCACCAATTTCCGCATCATCCCTCCGAAGGGTTTCCCCATGTCCACGCCCGCCGATCCCCTGGCCACCTCCGCCACAGCGAATGCCATGTGGGGGGGGCGTTTCGCCTCCGGTCCGGACGCGATCATGACGGCGATCAACGCGTCCATCGGGTTCGACCGGCGACTTTACGCCCAGGATATTGCCGGGTCGCGCGCCCATGTGGCCATGCTGGCCGGCACCGGCATCGTGAGTCGTAGCGATGCCGAGGCGATCGGGGAAGGCCTGCTCACGGTGTTGTCAGAGATCGAGGCCGGGCGGTTCGAGTTTCGGACCGATCTGGAAGACATCCACCTGAACGTCGAGAGCCGCCTGAAGGACCTGATCGGGCCTGCGGCGGGGCGACTGCACACGGCGCGCAGCCGGAACGATCAGGTGGCGGTCGATTTCCGGTTGTGGGTGCGCGACCAGTGCGATGCGGCGATCACCGGGTTGCAGGCGCTGATGCGGGCCTTTCTGGCACAGGCGGCGGCGGGCGCGGATTGGGTGATGCCGGGGTTCACCCATCTGCAGACCGCGCAGCCGGTGACATGGGGGCATCACATGCTGGCCTATGTCGAAATGCTGAACCGCGATCTGGGGCGGTTCCGCGATGCCCGCGCCCGGATGAACGAATGCCCCCTTGGGGCAGCCGCGCTGGCGGGAACCTCGTTTCCCATCGACCGGGCGATGACGGCCGCCGCGTTGGGGTTCGACCGGCCCACGGCGAACAGCCTCGATTCCGTCAGCGACCGCGATTTCGCGCTGGAGTTTCTGGCAGCGTCCAGCATCTGCGCGATGCACCTCAGCCGCTTTGCGGAAGAGCTGGTGATCTGGTCCTCTGCGCAGTTTCGCTTCGTGCGGCTTTCGGACCGCTGGACGACCGGGTCCAGCATCATGCCGCAAAAGAAGAACCCCGATGCGGCCGAACTGCTGCGCGCCAAGCTGGGCCGCATTCTGGGGGCGACGGTGGCCCTGTTCACCGTGATGAAGGGGTTGGCCCTGACCTATTCGAAGGACATGCAGGAAGACAAGGAACAGGTCTTCGACGCGGCAGACACCCTGATGCTGGCCCTGGCCGCGATGACCGGCATGGTGGGCGACATGACCGCCAACCGCGATGTGCTGGCAGCCTCGGCGGCTTCGGGGTTTTCGACGGCGACCGATCTGGCAGACTGGCTGGTGCGCGCGCTGAACCTGCCGTTCCGTGAGGCGCATCACGTCACCGGCAGGCTGGTGGCGCTGGCCGAAGCGAAGGGCTGCGATCTGCCGGATCTGTCGATTGCCGAAATGACGGCCGAGCATCCGGGCATCACGCAAGAGGTGTATTCGGTGCTGGGTGTGCAGAATTCGGTGAACAGCCGCACCTCCTATGGCGGAACCGCGCCGATCCGGGTTGCCGAACAGGTTGCGCGGTGGCACACCCTGCTGGCTGATGCAGCCTTGCCGCAGGAAAGACAGCCGTGATGGCCCGCATCGTTCTGCTGTGCCTGGTCGTTCTGGCGGGATGTTCGGGGTTCACCTCGCTTCCCGGTCCATTCTGAAATCGCCGCCTGAACATGAAAGGTTCCCCATGATGCGCCCCCTGATCCTTGTCGCCCTGCTGGCCCTGACGGCCTGCGGTGCGGATGGTCCCCCGGTGACCCCGACCCCGGAAACCTCGATCAGCATCACCGGCGACGTCGCCGTGGGCGTGACGACCCAAATCGGGTCCTGAAACAGCACGTCGGCACCGGCGTGACCTTGGCTGCGGCCAACCCGCGACGGGTTCCAGCGCTGTGTTGCCCGTGACCGCGACAGCCCCCGGTCCGTGCGCATGATTGCCAGCCCGCGCGGTTCCCGTTACACCAAGCGGTCAGCCGTTGTCAGGATATAGCCATGGACCATTTCCTTTACCGTGACGGCGAACTGCACGCCGAAGGTGTGGCCATCGCCGACATTGCCGCAACGGTGGGGACGCCGTTCTACGTCTATTCCACCGCGACCCTGACCCGGCATTACCGGCTGTTCACCGAAGCCCTGTCACCACTGCCGCATCTGGTGTGCTTTGCGATCAAGTCGTTGTCCAACGTCGCGGTTCTGAAAGTGCTGGGCGATCTGGGGGCGGGGATGGATGTCGTGTCGGGTGGCGAATACATGCGCGCCCGCGCCGCCGGCGTGCCGGGGGACCGGATCGTGTTTTCGGGCGTGGGCAAGACGAAGCCCGAAATGCGGCTGGCGCTGGAAGGCGGCATCCGGCAGTTCAACGTCGAAAGCGAACCCGAATTGCGCGCCCTGTCCGAGGTGTGCGTGTCGATGGGGGTGCGTGCGCCGATCACCATCCGGGTCAATCCGGACGTTGACGCCAAGACGCATGAGAAGATTGCGACCGGCAAGAAGGAAAACAAGTTCGGCATCCCGATCGACCGCGCCAGCGCCGTCTATGCCGAGGCGGCCGCCCTGCCCGGCCTGCAGGTCATCGGCATCGATGTGCATATCGGCAGCCAATTGACAGACCTCGCCCCGTTCGAGGCGGCCTATCTGAAGGTTGCCGACCTGACGCACCGGCTGCGCGCCGAGGGGCACACGATCACCCGGCTCGATCTGGGCGGCGGGCTGGGCATTCCCTACGAACGCTCGAACGAGGCGCCGCCCTTGCCGCTGGACTATGGCGCGCTGATCAAGCGGACGGTGGGCGATCTTGGCTGCGAGATCGAGATCGAACCGGGGCGGCTGATTTCCGGCAACGCGGGGCTGCTGGTCGCCAGCGTGATCTATGTGAAGAACGGCGAGGACCGCGATTTCCTGATCCTCGACGCCGCGATGAACGACCTGATCCGCCCCGCGATGTATGGCGCGCATCATGACATCGTTCCGGTCGTCGAACCCGCCGCCGGCGCTGCGCAGCAGCCGTTCGACGTGGTGGGGCCGGTCTGTGAAACGGGCGATACCTTTGCCAAGGCGCGGCATCTGACGGCACAGCAGCCGGGCGATCTGGTGGCGTTCCGGTCTGCCGGGGCCTATGGCGCGGTGATGGCGTCGGAATACAACACGCGGCCGCTGATCCCGGAAATTCTGGTGAAAGACGATCACTTCGCCGTCATACGGGCACGACCGACCTTTGACGAAATCCTTGGCCGCGATACCATCCCCTATTGGCTGTGAACCAGAGGGGCCAGACCTGCGCATGACCGGTATCGACCCCACCACCGCCCTTGCACGCCTTGAACGCCCGCTTCGGCTGACGCTGGCCGGGTTGTGGGCAGAGCGGATGGCACAGTCGTTCTGGCCGCTTTGGTCCATTCTGCTGGCCGCGCTGGCCGTGCTGTCCTTCGGCGTGCAGGATCACGTCGGGGTCGAGGTGTTCTGGACGGCGGTTCTCGGGGTGGCGGGCGGTCTGGTCTGGGGGGTTTGGTACGGCGTTCAGCGGTTTCGCGTGCCGACGCGGACCGAGGCGCTGGTCAGGCTGGACAGCCGCCTTCCGGGCAATCCGATCGCGGCGCTGCGCGACACGCAGGCCATCGGAGCGGGCGATCCCGCAAGTCAGGCGGTCTGGGCCGCACATCGCGCCCGGATGGCGGCGCGCGCCGCTGGGGCCCGTGCGGTGCAGCCGGACCTGAAACTGGCCAGCCGCGACCCCTTTGCCTTTCGCTATGTCGCTTTGATGGTGCTGGTCGCGGCGCTCCTGTTCGGGTCGGTCTGGCGGGTGGCCTCGGTGGCGGGCATGGGTGCAGGGACCGAAGCGGTGGCCACAGGTCCCGCATGGGAGGGTTGGGCACAGCCGCCGGCCTATACCGGCAAGCCTACGATATATCTCAACGACGTCACCGCCGAAACGCTGACCCTGCCCGCCGGAACGCGCATCCAGTTGCGGCTGTACGGCGAAGTCGGCGATCTGGTGCTGGCGGAAACCGTGTCGGGCCGGACCGAGGTGCCCCCCGCGTCGGACCCGGTGCAGGATTTCGTGGTGTCAAAGTCCGGCACGCTGTCGATAGACGGTGACAACGGACGCACATGGCAGATCGTGGCGATTGCCGACACCGCGCCCACCGTCACGCCTCAAGGCGAGATCGGGCGCGAGGCTGACGGCCGGTTCCGGCAGGCCTTCGCCGCAACCGATGATTACGGGGTGATCTCGGGGCAGGTCTCGATCACGCTGGATCTGGCGGCACTCGACCGCCGCCATGGACTGTCGGCCGAACCCGAGGGCGTCGAGGCCGTCGTGCTGGACCTGCCGTCGCCGATTTCCGGCGACCGAGCTGACTACACGGAAACCCTGATCGACGACCTGTCCAAACATGTGTTCGCCAACCTTCCCGTCGTGATGACGTTTTCCGTCACGGATGCCGCAAGCCAGACCGGAACGGCCGAACCGCTGCACCTGACCTTGCCGGGTCGCCGGTTCTTCGACCCCTTGGCGGCCGCCCTGATCGAAATGCGGCGCGACCTGCTGTGGACCCGCGCCAATGTGGCCCGTGCCGCACAGGTCCTGAAAGCCGTGACGCACCGCCCTGACGATCTGATCCGCAACGAACGCGCCTATCTGCGGCTGCGGGTTCTGATGCGCCAACTGGACGGCGCACGCGACGGGTTGGAGATCGCGGCGCGCGACGAGATGGCGGAAGAGTTGTGGCAGATCGCCCTTCTGGTCGAAGAGGGCGATCTGGAATCGGCGCGTGAACGGCTGCAGCGGGCGCAGGACCGTCTGGCCGAGGCGATCGAGAACGGAGCCTCGCCGGAGGAGATCGACGAGTTGATGGCCGAGATGCGCGACGCGCTGGCCGACTACATGCAGCAACTGGCGGAAGAACAAGAACGCAACCCCGACAGCCAGATGTCGCAGGGCGAACCGGGCATGACGATGAGCCAGGACCAGCTTCAACAGATGCTGGACGAATTGCAGCGGCTGATGGAAGAGGGCCGCACGGCCGAGGCGCAGGAATTGATGGAACAACTGCGCCAGTTCATGGAAAACATGCAGATGGCGCAGGGCCAGCCCGGGCAGGGCCAGGGTCAGGGCGGGCCGGGCCAGCAGGCGATGCGCGACCTGAACGAAACTCTGCGCGATCAGCAGGGGTTATCGGACGATGCGTTCCGCGACCTGCAGGACGGCACAGAAGGCAACGAGGGGCAGGAACGCGGCGATGGCGTGGACGACCAGAGTCTTGCCGAACGCCAGCAGGAACTGCGCGACCGCCTGAACCAGATGCGCAACGGTCAATTGCCGGGCGAGGGCACCGAACCCGGCGAAGAAGGCCAGCGCCAACTGGACCGCGCGGGCCGCGCGATGGAAGAGGCCGAAGAGGCGCTGCGTGACGGCGATCTGTCGGGCGCGCTCGACCGGCAGGCCGAGGCGATGGAGGCGATGCGCGACGGCATCCGGCAGTTCGGCGAGGCTATGGCGCAGGAACAGCGCCAGCCCGGCGACAACCAGCAGGGCCGCGCCGATGGGACTGCCGACCCGAACAGCCAGATCGACCCGCTGGGCCGCGAACCGGGCCAGTCGGCACGCATCGGGTCCGACCGCAACATGCTGCAGGGCGAGGATGTCTATCGCCGCGCACAGGACCTGCTGGAGGAAATCCGCCGCAGGTCGGGCGAACAGGCCCGCCCCGAGGGCGAGCGGGACTATCTGCGCCGGTTGCTCGACCTGTTCTGATGCCGGGCAGGGGGGGCGTCTGCCCCCGGACCCCAGGTCGGTTGCATCCGGAAGGTCCGGCCCAGATCAGCGAAGCGGCACGCAGATTTCGGTGATCAGCGCCTCGGGTGCGGTGTCCATCGGGCTGTTCAGATAGATTTCGAAGGGCGGGCTGTCGGCAGGATCTTCGCCGGACTGCGGCAGCCAGATCGCGTAAAGCTGATCATAGGCGGCAGGCAGGCCGGCATAAGGCCCGGTGTAAGTCAGCACCGCGTGACGACCGGCAGGCAGGATCACTTCTTCCAGCGGTGCATCTAGAACGACATCCGTCTTAATCTCGAACCCGGCATGGCTGCGCAGATCTGCCAAGGCGACCGCCGACGGATCGTCATAATAGGCGGCAACCATCAGCCCCGCCTGTGCAAACAGCCCGCGCGCGGCCATCGTCGCCGACAGCTTTTCAAAGGCGCGGTTGATCTCATGGTAGGGGCCGGTGTGGGGCATGGCGGCGAGTCTGCGGGCGGGAAAATCGCGAACGTCAATCGGATACATGGGGATGACCTCTGGCGGGTGGTTGGGGGAAAACGGGCGCAGGTGGCCCTGATTGCGAAAGACGGTGGGCGACATGGCGAAAGCCTCGGTGAAGGCCCGGTTGAAGCTTGCCAGATTGGCATAGCCGACCGAACGCGCGACCTTGGCCAGCGGGTCCTTGCCGTGCACCAGCGCCACAGAGGCCCAATGCATCCGCAACCTGCGGACAGCCTGGGCCGCGGTTTCGCCGGTGATCGCATGAAACACGCGGTGCCAGTGGTAACGGCTCATCGCCGCAACGTCGGCCAGCGCATCCAGCGACAGGTCGCCCGCCGGATTGTCATGGATGTAGTCCAGCACGCGGTGCATCCGCCGTTCATAGCCCTGGTTCACGTGATCCTCCGATCTTCCGCCTGCATCCTGCCATCGCGGCCGCTTACAAATCTTGCCGAGTTGCAATGCACGGTCACCCCGGCCATATAGGCAGCGTATCGGATCGCGGAGTCTTTGATGAACTATCTGGAATTCGAGAAGCCGCTGGCGGAAATCGAAGGCAAGGCCGAAGAACTGCGCGCGATGGCGCGGGGCAACGCGGCCATGGATGTGACCAAGGAAGCCGAGGCGCTGGACCGCAAGGCCGAGACGCTGCTGCGGGATCTTTACAAGGATCTGACGCCGTGGCGCAAATGCCAGATCGCGCGGCATCCCGACCGCCCGCATTGCCGCGACTACATCGAGGCGCTGTTTTCCGAGTTTACCCCGCTGGCGGGGGACCGGAACTTTGCCGAGGATCATGCCGTGATGGGCGGCCTCGCGCGGTTCAACGACACGCCGGTGATGGTGATCGGGCACGAAAAGGGGCACGACACCAAGACGCGGATCGAGCGGAACTTCGGCATGGCGCGGCCCGAGGGTTACCGAAAGGCGATCCGGCTGATGGACATGGCAGACCGGTTCCGCCTGCCGGTGGTCACGCTGGTGGACACGCCCGGTGCCTATCCCGGCAAGGGCGCCGAAGAACGCGGTCAGGCCGAGGCGATTGCACGGTCGACGCAGAAGTGCCTTGAAATCGGGGTGCCGCTGATCTCGATCATCATCGGTGAAGGCGGGTCTGGTGGGGCGGTGGCCTTTGCAACGGCGAACCGGATCGCCATGCTGGAACACTCGGTCTATTCGGTGATCAGCCCCGAAGGATGTGCGTCGATCCTGTGGAAGGACGCCGAAAAAATGCGAGAGGCCGCCGAGGCGCTGCGGCTGACCGCGCAGGACCTGCAGAAGCTGGGCGTGATCGACCGGATCATCAAGGAACCGCTGGGCGGCGCGCAGCGGGGCCGCAAGGAGACGATCGAGGCGGTGGGCAAGGCTTTGGAAGTCATGCTGAAGGACCTTTCCAGTCGCAAGCCCGAGACGCTGGTGAAGGATCGGCGGCAGAAATTCCTCGACATGGGGTCCAAGGGTCTGGCGGCCTGAGCGATTGTGGCGGATCGGGGCGGGCCATCGTGCGCGACAGAAACAGGACAGATTGCGGTCCTATTGTCTTCATGACTGCATGACAGGGTTTCGGCAGGCAACCTGCTGGAACCTTCATGACACAGTCAGACATCCTCGACACCGCACCGCGTGACCCGGGCCGGTCAACGCGCACCCGGTTGGGCGTGCCGCCCGAACGCGTTCGGTCACCGTTTCGGATGACCGAAGCCGGGCCGGTTGCCGCACTGGGCCTTGCCATGCTGATCCCCTTCTGTCTGCCCGCCAAAGCGGACGACACACTGGAAGGGTACCTCGTCACGCTGAACGTCCTGACCTATGACGTCCTGGCAACGCCGATCCTGCACAGCCGCGGGCAGACGGTGAAGGTGAGTAAAGGCGTCACGTTCGGCATGGGGCCCGAGTTTCTGCGGCCTGGCATGGACGTGGTTCCCGTGCAAGTCGCACTCGGACCGTCGCGGATCGCGTTTTCCTATGGCCGCGAGGAGGGTGAGTTTCTGGATGCCGAATTCAACGGATTCGTCCTGCAGTTCGAAGCGGACTGCGCCCTGATCCATTCGGTGCGGATCGACGAGGCGGCAACTACCCTGCCGGTCACACTGGCGGACATCCGCACCGAAATGGGGACACTGTTCATCGACATGGCGGGCCAGGCCTACGGGCCGGACGCTACGCTCGCGCTGGATTTCGTGGTCGAAGAATGTCTGCTGGGCTAGGCCCCCCCGGCGCAGCCCTTCACCACATCGAGCCTTTTGCCCGTTCCGCCCAACCGGCATCATAGGATGCACCGTCGAACGCGCCTTCGGTCGCCTCGCGCAGCATGTCGCCCACTGTGGGCAGGCCTTCGGTCTGCGCGCCTGCGGTCCACAGGGCGGACCTGATCAGGGCGCGGGCGCATTGCGAATAGACCTCGGCAATCTGGATCACGATCACGGTACGCGGCAACAGATCACCCCGGGCGAATCGCTGGCGCAAGACTTCGTCCGCCGTCAGCCGGGCCGTACCGTTCACCCTCATGGCCGTGTTGGAACCGGCCACGAGGAACAGCAGGCTGACCCGCCCGTCCGCCACGATGTTGCGCAGGCTGTCGATCCGCTCGTTTCCCTTCCAGTCGGGAAGGGCGAGCGTTCTGGCATCCAGAACTGCAACCACCGGGCCTTCGTCGCCGCGCGGGCTGCCATCGGTGCCCCCAGGCCCTACGGTGGTCAGCACGCAGAACCGGCTGCGATCGATATGGGCGCGGTAGCTGGGCGTCAGATGGGGCGTCACTTTCAACCGGGCGGCGTCAGACGGGACCCCATAAAGTTGCAGCAAGTCCGCTTCGGTTGCGATCCAGTCCATCATGCCCCCCGGAAACCAGCCTCTGCCATCAGGGCCAGGCTGCTCGCCTCGATCCGCGCTTCCAGTTCGGCCATGAAGGCGGGCGTGTTGAGCCCGGGCGCAATCGGGGGCAGGAATTCGACCACGGCCAGACCGGGCTTGCGCAGGATGCCACGGCGCGGCCAGAACAGCCCGACGTTGGTACCGACGGGAATGCAGACCTGACCGAGTTGCGCGTAAAGTGCTGCCGTCCCGACCTTGTAGGGGGCCGCGACGCCCGGCGCGATGCGGGTGCCCTGGGGATAGATGATCAGTTGGCCGGGCCGCTGCGCACCCGAGGCAACCGCCTCGACCATCCTTTTGATCGCCGCGCCGCGCTTGCCCCTGTCAACCGGAATGCAGCCGATGCGCAGGGCGTGCCATCCGGCAAGCGGCACATAGGCCAGTTGTTTCTTCATGATGAACCGGGGCGCATCCAGCACGGAAAACAGGATGATGCTGTCAAAGAAGGACTGGTGTTTCGAGGCGATCAGAACCGCGCCGGCGGGGATGGTCCCGCGCACCTCGCTGCGCAGGCCGATCAGGATGCGTGCAGAGATCCTTGTCCAGCGGCAGAAGGCCTGCATCCAGTAGAAGGATGCGCCACGCCACACCAGCGCCACCGGGGTGAACACCAGCATCAGGGCGATCAGCACCAGATACATCTGAGCCACGAAGATCAGGGACAGCACCCAGCGCAGCATCACGTCAACTCCCGCAGTTTGGCCAGCGCGGCCGTCCGGGTGGCGGCAAAGGCCACCGCGCCCGCCAGAAACGGCAGCAGCAACGGCAAAAGCCACGCCGCACCCTGAAACCCCAGTCCGGTCAGAAACCCGCCCGCCGCATCGGCGCGCGGCAGCAGCGCAACACCGATCATTCCCGCCAGACTGCCCGCCGCGGCCCCCCAGAACGCGCGAAGGGTGAACCGCCGCACGAAGGCACGGGCGATATAGGCGTCGCGCGCGCCGACCAGCCGCAGCACCCGGATCACCTGCGCATTCGCCGCCAGCGCCGCATTGGCGGCAAGGGTGATCATCGCCGCCACCACCGCACCGATCAACCCGAGCGACACCCAGCCCAGCAGGCGAAGCCGCCCCGCCGCCTGCACCAGTGGCGCGCGCCAGCGTGTGTGATCGTCCAGCACCGCGCCCGGCGCCTCGGCGGCGAGGCGCTGACGAAGCCCTTCGCCATCGTAACCGTCGCCCGTCTCGACCACTTCGATCAGTTGCGGCAGCGGCAGCGCATCGACCGGCAGATCGGGGCCGAACCACGGGGCCAGCAGCGCGCGCTGTTCGTCAAGGCTCAGCGCGCGGGCCGATGCGACGCCCGGCGTGACGGTCAACACCGCCAGCACCGCCGCCGTCTGCAGGTCGATCTGGTCTTCGGGGGCAGAGATGCGGACCGTGGCGGTGCGGGCCAGCGCCTCGCCCCAGCGGTCGGCCAGCCGCCCCGCGGCAAGCGACAGGGCCAATGCAAAGACCGCCAGAAAGGCCATGCCGCCAGCAACCAACCCGGTCAGCCGTGCAGCGGCCCCCGACGGGGGCACGACCCGGTCGGCCTGCGGGTCGGCGGCGATGATCGAGGGAAGCTTCACAGATCGGCACCTGCAAGCTGGATCCGGCGTTTGGAAATCCGCAGGACGCGCGCCGCCACCTGCGCCTTGGCCTGACGGATCAGGTTCAGGTCATGGGTGGCGACAAGGATGGTCTTGCCCATCTTGTTCAACTCCACCAGCAGGGTCAGCAGACGCAGGCTCATGTCCCAATCCACGTTTCCGGTCGGCTCGTCGGCCAGGATGACATCAGGACCCATGATCACGGCGCGGGCCAGTGCGGCGCGCTGACGTTCCCCCCCAGACAGCGACGGCGGCAAAGCCCCGGCCAGAGGCCCCAGCCCGACCCAGCCCAGCAAATCTGTCAAATCCTGCACAGGCCCTGTGCGCCCGGCCACAGTCAGCGGAAGCGTGACGTTGGCGGCAACGGGCAGGTGATCCAGAAACTGGCAATCCTGATGCACTACCCCGATCCGGCGGCGGGTCAGCGCGACATCATCGCGGCTCAGACTGCGCACCTCGCGGTCGAACAGCGTCACGCGTCCGCCGGTGGGCAGCAATTCCGCATAGCAAAGCTTGAGAAATGTTGACTTTCCAGACCCGGACGGCCCGGTCAGAAAATGGAACGACCCCGGAGCCAGCCGCAACGATACATCCGACAGCAGCTCGCCGCCGCCATAGTTGTAGGCTGCTCCGTCGAACGCGATCACGCAGACTGTCCCCTGGTCAGTAAGCTCTTACCTTGGCCGATGCGGCGCGGGGTTTCAATCGCCGCTGTTGATCCATTAACGACAAAGACTTGGATAGCAGCCGCATAGTTGCTACAACGTTGATGCGGCCGTCGTGAAACGGGTAGGATAGTGCGAATGCGGCTGGTGTGCCCCAACTGCGATGCAGAGTATGAAGTTGACGCAGCGGTGATCCCTAGTGCCGGCCGCGACGTCCAGTGTTCGAACTGCGGCAACGCCTGGTTTCAGCCGTCCCCCACCGTCGAGGCTGCGCGCGCCGAAGAGGCGGCATTGTTCGATGCGCCCGTCGAGGAAGCCGCGCCTGCCGCAGCGCCCGAGGTGACGGCGCGGCAACGCGGGCTGGATGAAACCGTGGTCGCCGTGTTGCGCGAAGAGGCCGAACGCGAGGCTGCGGCCCGCCGTGCCGAAGCGGGCCAGCCCATCGAGACCCAGACCGAATTGAGCCTGACACCAGCCCCGGTGGTGCCCTTCGTCAATCCGGCCACGCAGCGGATTGCGCGCCTGAAGGGGATCGAGGCGGAACCGCGACCGGCCCCGCGTCCGCAGACCCGGCGCGAGATGTTGCCGGCCATCGAAGAGATCAATTCGACCCTGCGCGCCACATCCGAACGGCGCACCGGAGAATCGGGAACCGTGACCGACAGCCTGCCCGTCCGGTCCTCCGGGGCGGGCGGGTTTCGCAGCGGGTTTGTCCTGATGCTGGTTCTTGCTGCCGTGGCACTGGCGGTTTACGCGATGGCCCCGGCCATTGCAGAGCAAAGCCCGAGGCTGGCCCCCGGTCTTGCCGGATATGTCGACGCAGTGGATGCGGCGCGGCTTTGGCTGGACGGCGTAATGCTGCAAGCGATTTCCGCGCTGCGCGGCCTTGCGGGCGATCCGTCGTCCTGATCTTGCGGTTTGCCCAAACAGCGACGCCCCGAACCAAGGTTCGGGGCGTGCATCCCCCCTTTTGCTGCGCGGGACCTCCTCTTCCCTGATGCGCAGCGCGGGTATTCGTTTGCAGGGCGCCCTGATTCTGTTCGCCGTGTGGTGGAATGTGACCTTTTTGTAATCGGTCTGTCAATTGACCTTGGGTCAGTCCGTCCCGATCAATTCCCACTGGCGAACCACGACCTCGGCCTGCTTGATCGAGGCGATGTCGACCAGCCGCCCCTTGTAGACCGTAGCCCCTTCGCCACGTGCCTTTGCCTCGGCCATCGCGGCCAGTATTTCCCGCGCTTCGGCGACCGCCTCGGCCGACGGGGTGAAGATTTCGTTGGCCAGTGCCACCTGTCTGGGGTGGATCGCCCACTTGCCGACCATGCCCAGCGTCGCCGACCGGCGGGCCTGCGCGCGAAAGCCTTCGTCGTCGCTGAAGTCGCCGAAGGGCCCGTCCACCGGCAGGATGCCGTGGGTCCGGCAGGCGGCCACGATCGCGGTTTGCGCCCAGTGCCACGGGTCGGACCAGTGCCGCGCCCCTGCCTGCAGCATGTAGTAATTCTCCTGCGTGCCGCCGATGCCTGTGGTCTGCATCCCCATGCTGGCGGCAAAATCGGCCGCACCAAGGCTCATCGCCTGCAGGCGCGGACTTGAAGCTGCGATTTCGGCGACATGGGTGATCCCGGCGGCGGATTCGATGATCACCTCGAACCCGATGGGTTTCGTGCGCCCCTTGGCCCGTTCCACCGCGGTCACCAGCGCGTCGACCGCATAGACATCGGCGGCGCAGCCCACCTTCGGGATCATGATCGCGTCCAGCCGGTCACTCGCCTGTTCCAGCAGGTCCACGACATCGCGGTACCACCATCCGGTGTCCAGCCCGTTGATCCGGACCGAAAGCTGCTTGCGACCCCAATCCACCTCATGCGTTGCGGCGATCACGTTGGCGCGGGCGATGTCCTTGTCGGACGGGGCCACCGAATCTTCGAGGTCGATGTTCACCACATCCGCCGCCGAGGCCGCCATCTTCGCGAACACCGCCGGGCGCGATCCGGGGGCGAACAACTGGCACCGGTTGGGGCGGGCGGGCGGGGCGGGTTGAAGGCGGAAGGACATGCGGCCTCGCAAGGAAATGTCATCTTGGTTCGCCCGTTTGGTATAATCTTGCGCCGGGAATGGCAACCGGCATTTTGCAGCTGCAGCATTCGCAGGTCGGTATGCGTCGGGAAGGGATCAGCGACCTTGACGCACCGCCGGTTCTGTCCCAAGACCGCAGGCACTGAAAGCATGCCGGTGCACCGATGCGCCGCGAACCCGTGGGGATGACCATGACCCGGACCGTCTATGTGAACGGCACCTACCTGCCCGAAACCGAAGCGAAGATCTCGATCTTCGACCGGGGGTTTCTGATGGCGGACGGGGTTTACGAGGTGACGTCCGTGCTGGACGGCAAGCTGATCGACTTCGACGGGCATTGCGCAAGGCTGGGGCGCAGTCTGGCCGAACTGGAGATGGCGGCGCCGTGCAGCGATGCGGAATTGCTGACGATCTTCCGCGATCTGGTCAGGATCAACGACATCGTGGATGGCATGGTCTATCTGCAGGTGACGCGGGGCAATCCGGGCGACCGCGACTTTGCCTATCCGCCCGCCGACACGCCGCCGACGCTGGTCGCGTTCACGCAGAACAAGCCGGGTCTGGCGGACAGCCCCGCGGCCAAGGTCGGCTGGAAGGTGATCTCGGTCCCCGACATGCGCTGGGGGCGGCGCGACATCAAGACGACGCAGCTTCTGTACCCGTCGATGGCCAAGATGATGGCCAAGGCGGCGGCGGTCGATGACAGCTGGTTCGTGCAGGATGGCAGCGTGACGGAAGGAACCTCGAACAATGCCTATATCGTGAAGGGCAACCGGATCGTCACGCGACAATTGTCGCACGACCTGCTGCACGGCATCACCCGGGCTGCGGTGCTGCGGCTGGCTGCAGAGGCGCAGATGGAGGTCGAGGAGCGCCCCTTCACCATCGCCGAGGCGCAAGACGCGGACGAGGCGTTCGTGACGTCGGCATCCGCCTTCGTCATGCCGGTGGTGCAGATCGACGGGGTCGATCTGGCGGCTGGCAAGCCTGGCCCGGTGGCCGCACGGCTGCGGGAAATCTACATCGACGAGATGCGCAAGACGGCGATCTAGCCGGCCTGCCGCTAGCGCAGCAGAGCCGGGATCAGCACGTTGCCCGCCAGTGAGGCGGAAATCCGGTCGGCGGGAATACCGGCGGCCTCTACACCCGTCAGCAGCGCATAAACTTCGTCGTCGACCACGACTTCGGTATCCGTTCCGGCGGAGCCGGCAAGGATGTCATCGCCGCCATCGCCATTGACCGTATCTCTGCCTTCGTTCCCGGTGAGGGAATCTGCACCGCGGCCGCCAAAGATCAGGTCATCGCCCTGTGCCCCGCTGATGGAGTCGTCGGCGTCGGTTCCGGTCAGGGTGTCGTCCCCCGCCGTGCCCATCTGGTCGACGTCGCTTTCACCTTCAGGCAACAGCGGTATCGGCCTGTCGCCTTCGATCTGGATGAAAAGCCGGTTCGCAGGCAGGGTCGCCGCGTCGATGTCGCGCAGCACCGCAACCACATCGCCGTTCAGCATGACTTCCGTATCCACCCCCGCCGCCCGGTAGAAGGCGACCGGGTCCGCGTCGGAGGTCAGGGCATCGATTGTCAGCCGGTCGAACTCTGCCGCGCTGAAATCGTCGATCACGACAGGGGCGACCGGGCTGTCGACCCGCAGGAAGACGACAAATTCGTCCTGCGCGGCACCGCCGGTCAGAACGTCGCCATCGTCGCCGATCAGGCTGTCCTCCCCAGCCCCGCCGTCCAGCGTCGCGGGTCCGGTGGACACCAGATCGCCCCCGGCCGCGCCCGATAGCGTGTCCTCGCCCTCGCCGCCGAGCAGCCGGTCCGCGCCGAGCGCATCGACGATCAGATCGTCGCCCGCCCCACCGTCCACCGTGTCGGCCCCGTCGTTCAGACCGATCTGGTCCCAGAAGGTCGTGCCCGCGCCATAGGTGTCATCGCCCCCGCCCAGATCGACCGTGTCCGCCCCGCCGCCGCCCTGCACCAGATCGCGCCCGAAGTCGCCGTCGATCAGGTCGGCACCGCCACCGCCGAACATCAGGTCGCGCTGGATGCCGCCATACAGCGTGTCGGCCCCCGAAGCGCCGTCGAAATACCCCGAAGCGCCGTCGAAATACCCCGCGTCCAGACCGTCCGCGATATAGTCGTCACCGCCCTCGCCGAAATAGTAATCCGAGCCCGGGGACGACACGAAGGTGTCATTTCCGGCGTTACCATTCAGGGTGTCGCTTCCCTGATTGCCGGTCATGGTGTCATCACCTTCACCGCCAAAGATCAGGTCGTCACCCTGCGCTCCGCTGATCGCATCGGCGGCATCGCTTCCGGTGAGGGTATCCTCGCCCGCCGTGCCCCGAATGGCGCGATCGTCCGGATTGTCGGTGTCGTCGTCGTCATCACTGCTGAAGGAATCGAGCAGAACGCCGCCCAGCAAAAGCAATGGCAACCAAAGGAACCCGCCCAACACTTACCCCCAAAAACGAACATGCCCAAGTGAGGCAGGCAGATCGCATTTGTCAAAGATTCTCATGGATTTGACTGGAGTTACCGGTAATTCACGGCCTTGGTCGCGGATTGTCCTCTGGTCAGGGATTATGCGCCTTGATCGCCTCGCTGAAGGCCGCCTGCTTGGCCGCATCCGCCGCCGTCTGGTTCTGCGCGACCCAATCGGCATAGGGCTTGCCATAGACGATCTCGCGTGCCTGATCCTTGGTCATCTCGATCCCCTGTGCCGCTGCCGCCTCCTGATACCAGCGGCTCAGGCAGTTGCGGCAGAAGCCGGCGAGGTTCATCAGGTCGATGTTCTGCACATCGGGTCTGGCTACCAGCAGGTGCTGCATCAGGGCGCGAAAGGCGGCGGCTTCCAGCGCCTGCTGGGTGGCGGGGTCGATTTCGGTCATGGTGGTCCTCCGGGGTCGTTGCAGGGAATGTGGGGGCTGCGACCCCGCCTGTCACGCCCCAATCGCACAATCAGGCCGCCAGCGATTCCAGCGTGACGGACCCTGCGACCAGATCGGACACCGCAACCCGTTCCAGAAACGCCACGAAGTCCCCATCCAGCAGCACTGCGACGCCGTCCGTATTGCCTGAAAAGCTGATCGTGCCAGTCGCCGGTCCGTCGACCAGAAGAACCAGACTTTCGCGCGCCGCCTCGAAGTCGGCGATCGATACATAGGTGTCACCGGATTCAGCGAAAACGGCATACTCGTCGTCACCGCTGCCACCCAGAAGCATATCGCCGTTGTCGCCCATCAGGGTATCGGCCCCGTCGCCCCCGTCCAGCACATCCGGTTGCAGATTTGCGGCGTCAAGATTGAATACCCCGGTCAGAACGCGGGTTTCGTCGCTGTCGGTCAGACGGTCACCGTAGGTGTCCCGCAGCGCGTCGGTCAGGCCCGATGTGTCAAGCTCCAGCAGGTCTTCGGGGGTCAGGCCCTGGCGCACTTCCAGCCCGATCAGCAGGTCGTCGCCGCCGTTCCCGTCAAGGCTGTCGGCCCCGCCTGACCCGAACAGCAGGTCGTCCCCCGCTCCGCCCGACAGGGAATCGTCGTTGGTCCCGCCGATCACCACATCATTGCCGTTGCCACCAAAAAGCAAATCCGCCCCCCATCCCCCCAGCACCAGATCCGAACCCTCACCGCCGCTCAGCGTGTCCTGACCCGTTTCGCCGACCAGAATGTCCGTCCCCTCGGCGCCGGACAGATCGTCCCGCCCGCCAGCACCCAGCATGAGGTCGTTGCCTTCGCCGCCGTCCTGCAGGCCTTGATCGTCGCCATCGCGAATGAGCTGGTTGGCTTGCGGATCGCCGCCACCGGTATCATCGTCATCGGACCCGCTGTCATTGTCGTCCGACCCGAACAATCCGAATGCCAGGATCGGCAACAAACCCAAAAGCAGCAGTTCCATCACGCACCTCGACCATGAAGGCACCCCGGTGACGCCTTTCAATTCAACTTGTCGAAAAAATATGATTCGTCAAAGGATTGCGCCGATTGTTCCGGGAATGGCACCTGTCCTGCGCAAAAGGCGGGGATCGTCTACCCGTCCACCGCAGCCAGCGCCCGCCGCAACAGCGGGGCCAGCCGCGCGCCCCAGTGGGCCTGCCCCACAGGGTCGGCGATCAGATCGTTCCGCACTTCGATCAGCGTGTTCAGCCGCCCCGGTTGCAGCGCGTGCGTGTCGATGGCATCGCCCGGCAGGTGCCCGGCGTAGGGTTCGTTATCGCCGACGCACAAGTCGCCCTCCGCCTCCAGCGCCGCGATCAGGGGACGCGACAGCCGGTCGTCCAGATGCGAATACAGAACACCGACCTGCCAGGGCCGGGGCGGACGCCCGTTGAGGCTGGGCGTGAAGGAATGCACCGCGACGATCACTGTATCGGTGCGGCGCGCGGCCAGCCGGGCCAGCGCGTCGTGATAGGGGCGGTACAGCCGGTCCAACCGCCGGGCCACCTCGGCGGGACCGACATGGCGATTGGCCGGGATGATCGTCCCGTCGTAAAGTTTCATCACCAGTGTCGGGTCTTCCTCGCCCCGGTTGGGATCGATCACCAGCCGGCTGAAGTCTGAACAGATCACCGGACTGTCCAGTGCCAGACCCAGCGCCCGCGCCACACCCGCCGCCCCCACGTCCCAGGCGATGTGGCGTGCCATGTCGGCCGCGCACACACCCAGTTCACCGCCCGCCACCCAATCGGGAACCCGGTTGCTGGCGTGGTCACAGGTCACCAGCCAGCGGCCCGGGCGGTTCTCACCGCTGATCTTGTAGGCGTCCGACACGGCATCCCCGTCGCGCAATTGTTCCATTCCGGGTTTATCCCGACGCAGGGGAAACCGCCAGTTGCCCCGATCACCAGTTTGGGCGATAACACGCCCGACCCGCGAAGCCGCCCCATGCGATGCCCGCGCCCCGACGAAAGGATTAAGGCATGAGACGCCTGCGGAACGTGAAGATCGTGGCCACCCTTGGCCCTGCATCCAGTGACTACCCGACCATCCGCGCCCTGTTCGAGGCCGGAGCCGACGTGTTCCGCCTGAACATGAGCCACGGAACGCACGATGACATCCGCGCGCGGCACGTCATCATCCGGCAGGTCGAGGCCGATCTGGGTCGCCCGATCTGCATCCTGGCCGACCTTCAGGGTCCGAAACTGCGGGTCGGCACCTTTGCGAACCCGACCGGCGAGGAACTGATCGAAGGGGCGCCGTTCCGGATGGACCTCTCGACCGCGCCCGGCGACGTGAACCGCGTGAACCTGCCCCACCCCGAGATTTTCGCGGCCTTGGAGCCCGGATCGTCGCTGCTGGTCAATGACGGCAAGATCCGGCTGACCGTCGACACCTGCGGCAAGGATTTCGCCAACTGCACCGTCACCGTGGGCGGTACGATTTCCAACCGCAAGGGCGTGAACGTGCCCGACGTGGTGCTGCCGCTGGCCGCCCTGTCGGAAAAGGACCGCGACGATCTGGAATTCGTCTGCGAACTGGGCGTGGACTGGCTGGCCCTGTCGTTCGTGCAGCGCCCCGAGGACGTAATCGAAGCACGCACGCTGGCCCGGGGCCGGGCTGCGATCCTTTCCAAGATCGAGAAGCCCGCTGCGGTCAAGGCCTATGATGCGATCCTGCAGGTGTCGGACGGCATCATGGTCGCGCGCGGCGATCTGGGTGTGGAACTGCCGGTGACGTCGGTCCCGCCAATCCAGAAGCGTCTGGTGCGGGGCGCGCGGGCGGCGGCCAAGCCGGTGATCGTGGCGACGCAGATGCTGGAATCGATGATCGAATCGCCGGTGCCGACACGGGCCGAAGTTTCGGACGTGGCGACGGCGATCTATGAGGGTGCCGATGCCATCATGCTGTCGGCGGAATCGGCGGCGGGGAAATACCCGATCGAGGCGGTCACCACGATGAACAACGTGGCGCTGTCGGTCGAGAAGGACCCGACCTATGTGCAGATCATCGAGGCCAGCCGCGTGGTGCGCCGTGAAACCATCGCCGACGGGATCGTTTCCGCCGCGCGCGAGATTGCCGAGGCGACCAACATCAAGGCGATCGCCTGCTTCAGCCAGACCGGCACCACGGCCAGCCTCGTGGCTCGCGAACGGCCCCGCGTGCCGATTCTGGCGCTGACCCCGCTGATGTCGACGGCGCGGCGGATGGCGCTGACCTGGGGCCTGCACTGCGCGATCACCGAACCGCAGGACCGGTTCAAGGGCGCGGTTCTGGCCGCCGTCAAGGTCGCGCGCGACGACGGGTTTGCCCGGACCGAAGACCTGATCGTGGTGACGGCGGGTGTGCCGTTCAACGTCAAGGGCACGACCAACATCCTGCGCGTGGCACCCTGCGATGAACGCTTGATCCACAGCGTCGATCCCGGCTAACTTGTCCGAAGGTCAAGCAGGAGGTTCGCCTTGGATACCGACCTCATTCTGGTCATAGGCGTTCTTCTTGCCGCGCTGGCCATTCCGTCGCTGCTGTCGGCCTTTTCGGAAAGCCGCGCGCCCCGGGCCGGGGCGATCATGATCCTGATCGGCGGGGTCCTGATCGCCGTGGCACTTAGCCAGACGACCCGCGACTACACGTTTGCCGAAATGCCGGACCTGTTCCTGCGGGTCATCGGGCGTTTCGTGAACTGACACGGCGCTGTCACATCGCCCCTTGCACTGATCCGGCCCGACGCTTATAGCACGCGGCTTGAATACCCCGCGCGGCTGGCCAAAGTGGCATGCCAAGCCGCGCCTGACACGATGGAGATCGAAATGCCCAAGATGAAGACCAAGTCGGCGGCCAAGAAGCGTTTCAGCTTCACGGCCTCCGGTCGGGTGAAGGCCGGTGTTGCCGGCAAGCGCCACGGCATGATCAAACGCTCGACGAAATTCATTCGTGACGCGTCCGGGACAATGCTCCTGAACCCGTCCGATGCGAAGATCGTCAAGAAATACATGCCCTACGACCGGTAAGGAGAGCACCCCATGTCCCGCGTCAAATCCGGTAAAGTCACCCACGCCCGCCACCGCAAGGTGATCAAGGCTGCGGCTGGCTATTACGCCGCCCGCTCCACCAACTTCAAGACGGCCACGCAGGCAGTCGACAAGGCCCAGCAGTATGCCACCCGCGACCGCAAGACCCGCAAGCGCAACTTCCGCGCCCTGTGGATTCAGCGAATCAATGCGGCGGTGCGGCTGTTCGACCCGGCCTTCACCTATTCGCGCCTGATTGACGGTCTGGCCAAGGCCGGGATCGAAGTGGACCGCAAGGTTCTGGCCGATCTGGCCGTGCATGAACCCGAGGCGTTCAACGTCATCGCGGCGCAAGCCCGTGACGCAGCGGCAGCAGCCGCCTGACAATCGCCCGTCCTGCCTACAGAACACCCCGCGCCCGAAAAGGCAGCGGGGTTTTTTGTTGGGCAAGCGGCGTTTGACCTTGTTGCATCCGGATGCGGCCATGCCGGATGCTGCTTTTGAAAGGGGGTTGAAGAACGCGAAGGCGACTTTGGCACGATCGGCACACACAGTGTCTTCGTCCCAGTCCTTCAGCAGCGGGTGGATTTGCCGGGCCGGATCGGCTTAACTGCGGCCAGACCGAACCCAAGGCCGCCATGCCCCTGCTTCTGACCGATGATGACCTCGAAACTGCCGCGCCGGACAGCACCGCCGTCGCGCAGGCAACCGCTTTGCTTGATCAGGGTCAGGCGCAGGACGCCGTCGCGCTGTGCCTGGCCACGCTGAACGCCGATCGCCTGCCGGTGATCACCGCCGCAAATCTGGTGCTGATCCTGCGCCGTGCGGGCGCGCCCGAAGCTGACGGCATCGAAGCCGACTTTCTGGCCCACCTGCGCGCCCGTTCGGCGCAAAGCCCCGACGACCCCCGCCCGCAGATCAACCTTGGCCGGTTGCTGTACGGGCTCGACCGGTTCGACGAGGCGGGCGAAGTTCTGGCCGCCGCCCTGCCCCGCGACCCGCTGAACCTGCGCGCGGTGATGACGCTGACAGCGATCCTGTTGAAGCAGGACAGGCCGGATGCGGCCGTGGCGCTGTGGCAGCCCGCCTTTGCGGCCGACCCGACCAATGGCAAGCTACCGCTGGACCTAGCCCGCATCCTTGCCTACGGCGGCCATGGTGACCATGCGCGCCGGATGATCGACCGGGCGGAACCCCTGTGCCGCGACAACCGCCACGAATTCGAGTTCGTCGCCGACGCGATCCGGGGCACCACGGCCGCCACATCACAGGCCGCGATGACGGTCGAATTGTTCGACCGGTTCGCGCGCAGCTATGACAAGAACCTTGCGGCGCTTGGCAACCGGGGTCCGCAGATGGTGGGGCTGGTGCTGGACGCGCTGGCACTGCCCCGAGCGCGCAAGCTGGCGATCCTTGATGCCGGGTGCGGGACGGGTCTGTGTGCCCCGCTGCTGCGCCCCTATGCGCGCACGCTGCATGGCGTGGACCTGTCACCCGGGATGCTGGCCGAGTCGAAAAAGAAGAAGGCCTACAACCACCTGACGCGGTCCGATCTGGCCAGCATCGGCACGCTGCCCGCCGGGCCGTTCGACATGATCGTGTCCTCCGACGTTCTGGTGTACTTCGGCGATCTCGCCCCGGTTCTGACCAACTTTGCGTCGATCATCCGGCCCGGCGGCTGGTTGATCCTGACGCTGGAATTGACGGAACATCCGCGCGGCTGGACGCTTCATCCGTCGGGCCGGCACAAGCATGACCCGGCCTATCTGAAGTCCGCGCTGCAGGCGGCGGGGTTCACCGCGCCGAAAACCCGCATCGACGGCGACCTGCGGCACGAGTTCGGCGCGCCGGTGCGCGGCTTCGCTGTGGCGGCACAGCGGCTGGCGCTGGCGTTCGGCCCCCGGTGACACATGTCCACCCGAACAGGAATTCCTTTCGACCCTCAATAAATTTAAATCGGAACCCACATGAACCGCGCCGATGAAAGCACTTATTTCCGCGACTATCTGACCCGGACCGGCGACATGATGGTCATCAAGATGGACCATTATCTGGATGTCTACCCCCGCATCCTGCGCGGGTGGAGCGGGCGGAACCTGACCTTTCTTGAAATCGGGGTCTACAAGGGCGGCTCTCTTGACCTGTGGAAAGGCTTCTTCGGCGGTCAGGCAAGGCTGACCTTCATCGACATCGACCCGGCCTGCAAGGCGCTGGAAATTCCCGGCACCCATATCGAGATCGGAGATCAGTCCGACGCCGCCTTCCTGATCGACCTCGCCGCGCGGCGCGGGCCGTTCGACCTGATCATCGACGACGGCGGCCACAAGATGAACCAGCAGTTGACCAGCTTTCGCGCACTGTGGCCGCAACTGTCGGACGGCGGTCTGTATGTGGTCGAGGACACGCATACCAGCTATTGGCCCGGCTTTGGCGGCGGTTTCCGCGCGCCGGCCAGCTTCATCGAGTTTGCCAAGGACCTCGTGGACAGGATGCACTCCTGGTACACCGATCAGGACGCCGAATTTCCGCTGCACCCGCTGGCACGCGAAATCGGATCGGTCCAGTTCTACGATTCCATGGTGGTGATCGAAAAGCACCTCAAGCCGGCCCCGGTTTCGGTGGCGTCGCGCAACGGCCAGATCATCCGGTCGTCCAAACTGCTGGAAGTGCGCGGCCGCAAGTCGATCTTCTGACCGCTCCCCTTGCGTAGGAAGGCGTGCCCCGCTAGCACCAACGCGCACAGCAAGGGGGCGACCATGGATACGCTGAAGGCCAAATACCTGACCGGCATCGCCAACGCCGCCGATGAATCCGCCTTGGAGGACATCCGGCTGGCGGCCCTTGGCAAGAAGGGCGAGATCAGCGCCCTGATGGCGACACTGGGCAAGATGGACCCGGATCAGCGCAAGGTGAGGGGGGCCGCGCTGAACGTCCTGAAGGACGAGATCGACGCAGCCCTGCGCGCCAAGAAGGCCGCACTGGCCGATGCCGCGCTGGACGCCCGGCTGCGCGCCGAATGGCTGGACGTGACGCTGCCCGCACGCCCGCGCCGCGTGGGGACCATCCACCCGGTCAGTCAGGTGATGGAAGAACTGACCGCAATCTTCGCCGACATGGGGTTCGCCGTGGCCGAAGGGCCGCAGGTGGAATCCGACTGGTACAACTTCGACGCGCTGAACATTCCGCCCGAACACCCCGCCCGGCAAGAGCATGACACCTTCTTCATGCACCGTGCGCCCGGCGACAACCGCCCGCCGCATGTGCTGCGCACCCACACGAGCCCCGTGCAGATCCGCGCGCTGCAAACTCTGGGCACGCCGCTGCGGGTCATTGCCCCCGGCCGGGTCTACCGCATGGACATGGACCAGACGCATACCCCGATGTTCCATCAGGTCGAAGGCATCGCCATCGACCGCGACATCAGCATGGCCAACCTGAAATGGGTGCTGGAAGAGTTCTGCCGGGCGTTCTTCGAGGTGGACTCGGTGGAACTGCGATTCCGCGCCTCGCATTTCCCGTTCACCGAACCGTCGGCGGAAGTGGACATCCGCTGTTCATGGGAAGGCGGGCAGTTGAAGATCGGACAGGGCGACAAGTGGATGGAAATCCTCGGGTCCGGCATGATGCACCCCAAGGTGCTGGCCGCGGCCGGGGTTGACCCGTCGCAATGGCAGGGCTTTGCCTTTGGCATGGGGATAGACCGGATCGCGATGCTGAAATACGGCATCCCCGACCTGCGCGCGTTCTTCGAATCCGACCTGCGCTGGCTCAGGCACTACGGCTTTGCCGCGCTGGACATGCCGGACTTGGCGGGCGGACTTTCGGCCTAACCCTCGCCCTGCCGCTTGGCCCGCAGCTTGGCGAAATAGTCGATCCGCTTTTTCAGCTCCCTCTCGAACCCGCGTTCGGGGGGGACGTAGTAGACCGGGTGTTTCATGCCGTCGGGGAAGTAGGTCTGACCCGAAAAACCGTCTTCGGCGTCGTGATCATAGGCGTAGTCGGCCCCGTACCCGAGGTTCTTCATCAGCTTGGTCGGCGCGTTGCGGATGTGCAGGGGCGGCGGGTGGCTGCCCGTCTCGCGGGCTTGTGCGCGGGCGGCCTTGTAGGCCACGTAGACCGCATTCGATTTCGGCGCGAGCGCGAGGTAGACGACCGCCTGCGCCAGCGCAAGCTCGCCTTCAGGGCTGCCCAGACGTTCATAGGTCTGCCACGCGTCCAGACAGATGGCCTGCGCCTGCGGATCGGCCAGCCCGATATCCTCGACCGACATCCGGGTGATCCGGCGGGCGAGGAAGCGGGGGTCCTCTCCCCCCTCCAGCATCCGGGCGAACCAGTAAAGTGCTGCATCCGGATCGGACCCGCGCACCGATTTGTGCAGGGCCGAGATCAGGTTGTAGTGCTCCTCACCCGCCTTGTCGTACTTCGCGGCGCGGCGCATCAACCGGGTCGACAGCGCGTCGCGGTCCAGCGGCTCGGCAGTCTTCCAAGCCATGACCTGCTCGATCAGGTTCAAAAGCGCCCGGCCATCGCCATCCGCCATCTCGATCAGGGCCTCGCGCGCGTCACCGGTCAGGGGCAGCGCGCGCTGCAGGTCCTGTTCGGCGCGTTGGGCAAGCAGTTCCATGTCGGTCAGCGTCAAGCGTTCCAGAACGATCACCTGCGCCCGCGACAACAGGGCCGAGTTCAACTCGAAAGACGGGTTCTCGGTGGTCGCCCCGACCAGCAGGATCGTGCCATCTTCCATCACCGGCAGAAAGCCGTCCTGCTGCGCCTTGTTGAACCGGTGGATTTCATCGACGAACAAGAGCGTGCCTTGCCCGTTCTGCCGCCGGAACCGGGCCGCATCGAACACCTTGCGCAGGTCCGGCACGCCGGTGAAGATCGCGGATATCTGCACGAAGGCCAGATCGGTTTCCTCGGCCAAAAGACGCGCGATCGTCGTCTTGCCCACACCGGGCGGCCCCCACAGGATCAGGGATGACAGGCTGCGCGCGGCCAGCATCGACCCGAGCGGGCCATCGGGGGCCAGTACGGCGGTCTGACCGATGACTTCGGACAGGGAGCGCGGGCGCAGCCGGTCCGCCAGCGGCTGACGGGCCGCGCTGGACGGGGCAGACGGCGCGGGGGATGTGTCGAAGAGATCGGCCATGCAGAAGCTTACCCCCGCAGAAGCGCGGGGGAAAGATGCACCGCACGGGGGCCGGTCGGACAGACGCCATCCGGCCCACCGCCCTTCAATGCAGGATGGGGGCGCAATCCATCGCGACGCACTGATTGGCCACGCCGCCGATATCAAGCACCGGCCCGGCGGCCGATGTCTTAAGCCCGATGCGCTGCATCCACCGGCTCCAGACATAGGGGCACAGACCGATCAGACGGGTCGCGCCCTGCTGTTGTGCCGCACTGACCATTTCGCCCATCAGGTCACGCTGCACCCGGCTGCGCAGGTGGCTGGGCACATCGCGCGCGATGAACACCCGGCTGGTTTCCCAGACCTGCGGGCTGACCGGCGCGGGTTCGTACAGCAAATCCTGCGGGATGGTGTCCAGCAGTCCCAGTTGCGCATCGCGGATCATGTAGGAGTAAAGCCCGCAGCGCGCCGTCGTCGGTGTAAGACGGATGCCCGCCAGCACCACGCCATTGTCATGCACCGCGATCCACCGGCTTTGCGGTGTGTCGTACTGGTCGAACTCCATTCCGTCGACCTCGGGCAGATCCCATTTGCGCTGCACGATGAAGGACTCGCGGCGGGCGCGAAGAACGTTTGTGAACAGGGCGCCGTGGGCGTGCATGTTCATGAAGGAAAGGGTAGTGCACTGCATGGTATTCTCCAGCTGGGTTAAGAAACCTTCAACAGCCGGGATGACCTTTCAGAGGAGCTTGTACTCCTGTGCTCTTTGGATCGCCTCGGCTGTTGTTCGGCAAAGGAGCTTGTCGCGCGCCGTCTTCAGACGGGCCTTCAGCGCACTTTCCGAAATTCCCAGTTGTGCAGCGGCCTCCGCATGGCGGAAGCCCTTGGCGATCAGCCGCAAGGCAGCCGCTTGCGGGCCGGAAAGACGCTCCTGTGGGGTTGTTTCACGGTGCAGCACGCGGACAAGATCCGAGATGGAGGCGATTTCCGCGTCGGAGAATTCGCGATCGTCGCGGGCAAAGCCGCCGATGCTGCGCGAGGATGTCGGACCTTCGGAAACCGCGATGCCGTATTTCAATCCGAACGCGGCCGCCTGACCCATCACGTTGTGCGGATCGGGGAAGGTCAGCGCGCTCCACCGGATGGTGCCCTCGGTGCTGAAACCCCAGGATACCAGCGGGTCGCACAGCATGTAGCCGCGGCTGGTGTAGATCTCGATCCATGCCGGATCATAGGTCTGGACCATCACATGTGCCGATGCAAACCGGATGTGCAGACCCAAAGCGTACCCTTTCGGAGACAGCTGCGTCAGCCGCTCCAACCCCAATTCCAAACCGACTGCTCTTGCCATCCAAACTCAACCATACACCACAATGTCCGTCACTGCTTCATCGAGGGGTTGCAGATCAGGGGGGGGCGAGTCAACGGCCAAGCAACGGATTCCACCCGGCACATGCAGATTCTGTGGCAATCGCCGGATTGCGAATCGAAAAAAGCCCGCCGGGCAGGCGAGCTTTTCACATTCCTTAACAGAATGTTAACAGGGGAAGGTCGACTACTCGTCAGCCGCTTCGTATGCTGCCACGCGGGCCTTGTCACCAGCGCCCTTGGCCGAAGTGTCGCGGTCGACGAATTCGATGATCGCCATCGGGGCCATGTCGCCATAGCGGAAGCCCGCCTTCAGCACGCGCACGTAGCCGCCCTGACGGGTGGCGTAGCGCGGCCCCAGAATGGCGAACAGGCGCTCGGTGTGGATGTCCTGCTTCAGCTGGGCATGGGCCTGACGGCGCGCGTGCAGGTCGCCGCGCTTTGCGAGCGTGATCAGCTTTTCGATGATCGGACGCAATTCCTTGGCCTTGGGCAGGGTCGTCTTGATCTGTTCGTGTTCGATCAGCGAACCCGCCATGTTGGCGAACAGCGCCTTGCGGTGTTCGTGGGTCCGGTTCAGTTTGCGGTAACCGCTGGAGTGACGCATGGGATTTCCTAACGTGTGTTTTGCTTTGTCCGGCGGGGCCTACGTGTGGCCCCGCTCACCTTGGGCTTGCGCCAGTCATTCCCCGGCATCCCGGGCATTTTCGCGTAGGATGGGCAATACTGCCCATCCTGCTTTTCAGAACTGATCTTCGAACCGCTTGGCCAGATCCTCGATGTTTTCCGGCGGCCAGTCTTCGACTTCCATGCCCAGATGCAGACCCATGCCCGACAGCACTTCCTTGATCTCGTTCAAGGACTTGCGGCCGAAGTTGGGGGTGCGCAGCATTTCGGCTTCGGTTTTCTGGATCAGATCGCCGATGTACACGATGTTGTCGTTCTTCAGACAGTTGGCCGAACGGACCGACAGTTCCAGCTCGTCAACCTTCTTCAGAAGCAGCGGGTTGAACTCCAGCCCGGCGTCGATTTCGCCCAGCTTGGCCGATTCCGGCTCGTCGAAGTTCACGAAGATCGACAGCTGGTCCTGCAGGATGCGCGCGGCATAGGCCACGGCATCGTCGGGCGTCAGACTGCCGTCGGTTTCGATCCGCATCGTCAGGCGGTCATAGTCCAGCACCTGGCCCTCGCGGGTCGGGGTGACTTCGTAGCTGACCTTCTTGACGGGCGAATAGATCGCGTCGATCGGAATCAGGCCGATGGGCGCATCCTCGGGGCGGTTCTTGTCGGCGGCGACATAGCCCTTGCCGGTATTCACGGTCAGTTCCATGAACACATCGGCGCCGTCGTCCAGATGGCAGATCACATGGTCCTTGTTCAGAACCTCGATCCCGTTCGTTTCGGAAATGTCGCCCGCCGTCACGACGCCGGGACCCTTGGCAGAGATCGACAGGCGCTTCGGCCCTTCGACATCCATCTTGAGGCTGACGCCCTTGAGGTTCAGAACGATGTCGGTCACGTCTTCACGCACGCCGGCCACGCTGGAAAACTCGTGCAGGACGTTGTCGATCTGCACGCTGGTGATGGCCCCGCCCTGCAGCGACGACATCAGCACGCGGCGCAGGGCGTTGCCAAGCGTCAGACCGAACCCGCGTTCCAGCGGCTCGGCGATGACGGTGGCGGTGCGCTGTGCGTCCGGCCCCGACTTCACCACCAACTGCGTCGGTTTGATCAGTTCTTGCCAATTCTTATGGATCATGCTGTCGCCTCCATTCATGTCCGCTGCCCATGTCCCGTAAGCGGCAGACGCCCGAGGTTCCGGAAAAATGCGAATACCGGTCCGCGCGAGAACCGCGCGGACCGGTTGATACCTTGTAAGTTAGACCCGGCGGCGCTTTGGCGGACGGCAGCCATTGTGGGCCAGCGGCGTGACGTCACGGATCGAAGTGATGTTGAAACCGACGGCGGCCAAAGCCCGCAGCGCCGATTCACGGCCCGAACCCGGACCCTGCACTTCGACTTCCAGCGTCTTCACGCCGTGCTCTTGCGCCTTCTTGCCCGCATCTTCTGCGGCCATCTGCGCGGCATAGGGCGTCGACTTGCGCGAGCCCTTGAACCCCATCGTGCCCGAGGACGACCAGGAAATCGCGTTGCCCTGCACGTCAGAGATCAGTATCTTGGTATTGTTGAACGAAGAGTTCACATGCGCCACACCAGCGGCAATGTTCTTGCGCTCTTTTTTCTTGGTGCGGGCGGCTTTGGTATCGCGTGCCATGGGTGCCCCTCCTTATTTCTTCTTGCCAGCGATGGCTTTGGCGGGGCCCTTGCGGGTGCGGGCGTTCGTATGGGTGCGCTGACCGCGAACCGGAAGGCCCTTGCGGTGGCGCAGGCCGCGGTAGCAGCCCAGATCCATCAGCCGCTTGATGTTCATCGAAGTTTCGCGACGCAGGTCACCTTCGACCGTGTAGTTCGCGTCGATGTGTTCGCGGATCGCCAGAACTTCGGCGTCGGTCAACTGGTTGACGCGGCGCGCCTGGTCGATGCCGACAGCCGTGCAGATCAGGTCCGCGATATGCGGGCCGATTCCGGTGATGTAGGTCAGTGCGATGGGAACCCGCTTTGCAGTGGGTATGTTGACGCCAGCAATACGTGCCAAACGTGTCTTCCTTTTCGTTGCGGTTCCGTAATCCCAGAACCTTTTTTCACAACTGCACCCTGAACCGGTTGTCCGGAGTGCGCTTAACTCTCGATGCAGGGAGTGCCCGAATCCGAGGACGATTCCCTTGCGGGACGCTGTGCTTTATGGTCTTTCGCCGCAATCGTCAAGGGCGACTCAACCTTTAATCACGCCTGTCAAGAACTTTCGCAACCGCCGCCGCAACCTGGTCGATTTCGTCCAGCGCATCCACCGCGTGCAGCTGGCCCTTGCAGTAGTAGTACCCAAGCAATGGCGATGTTTTCTTGTAGTATTCCATCAGACGGGTTTTCAGAGCGTCTTCGGTGTCATCCGCGCGACGCTTTAGGTTGGTCGAACCGCAGGCATCGCAGACGCCGACGCGGGCCGTTGGCCGCGTGGTGTCGTGATACACTTCGCCACAGGTGCCACAGGTGTAGCGACCGGTAATCCGCGCCACCAGCACCGCGTCATCGACCTGAAGCTCGATTGCCGCGCTCAATGTCTGTCCGGTCCTGGCCAGCAGGTCCCCCAGGGCATCCGCCTGCTTCAGCGTGCGGGGAAAACCGTCAAAGATGAACCCGCCCTGCACCGGGCCGGTCAGCTTTTCCTCGATCAGCCCGATGACGATCTCGTCGGTGACAAGCCCGCCACGGTCCATCACATCGGCCACGACCCGCCCCATTTCGGTGCCGGAAGAGCGTGCCTCGCGCAGCATGTCACCGGTGGACAACTGCACCATCTGGCGTTCGTCGACCAGCCGTTTCGCCTGCGTGCCCTTGCCTGCACCGGGCGGCCCCAGAAGAATGATGTTTGGCATGGATCGACCCTATCGCCGGGCCGGGGGCGGCTTCGGCCCCGTGCGTTTCTTGCCCCGCAGTTGCGACTTCTCGATCAGCCCTTCGTACTGATGCGCCAGAAGGTGCGACTGGACCTGATTGATGGTGTCCATCGTCACCGACACCACGATCAGCACCGATGTACCCCCGAAGTAGAACGGAACCGCAAACTCGCTGCGCAGGATTTCCGGCAGCATGCAGACAGCGGCAAGGTAGGCAGACCCCAGAACCAGAATGCGGTTGACCACATATTCAAGGTACTCTTCCGTCTTCTTGCCGGGCCGTATTCCTGGAATGAACCCGCTCTGGTTCTTCAGGTTGTCGGCCACCTCTTCCACCTTGAAGGCCACGTTGTAAGTGTAGAAATAGGCGAAAAAGACGATCATCCCCGTGAAGAACAGCAGGTTCAACGGCTGACCCGGTCCGAAATAGGCAAGGATGGTCGACAGGATGCCGCCGCCCGACTGCCCCGAGAAGGTGGCAAACGAGGTCGGAAGAAGCAGAAGGGACGAGGCGAAGATCGCGGGGATGACACCGGCCGGGTTGACCTTGATCGGCAGATGCGACGATCCGCCGTCATAGACCTTCATGCCGACCTGGCGGCGCGGGTACTGGATGTTGATCTTGCGCAGGGCGCGCTCCATGAACACGACAAACGCAATGGTCGCGACCACCAGCACCAGCACACCCAGAATGACCGGGGTCGAAATCGCGCCCGACCGGCCCTGGCTGAAGAACTGCGCAAGGGCGGCAGGAATCTCGGCGATGATGCCGACAAAGATGATCAGCGAAATCCCGTTGCCGATGCCGCGCGCGGTGATCTGTTCGCCCAGCCACATCAGGAACATCGTCCCGCCCACCAGCGTGATCACGCAGGCCAGCTTGAAGAACAGCCCCGGATCATGTGCAAGACCACCAGCCTCCAGCGAGGCCGCAATCGCCCAACCCTGAAAAACCGCCAGAAACACCGTGCCATAGCGGGTGTACTGGTTCATCTTCTTGCGGCCCGCGTCGCCCTCTTTCTTCAACTGCTCCAGCGCCGGGACCATCGACCCCAGAAGCTGCACGATGATCGAGGCCGAGATGTAGGGCATGATGCCAAGGGCGAAGATCCCCATGCGGCTGATCGCGCCGCCGGTGAACATGTTCAGGATGCCGCCGATGCCGGCCCCGGCGCTTTCCATGAACTCGCGCAGGGCAAGCCCGTCGATGCCGGGAACCGGGATGTAGGTACCAAGGCGGTAGACCATCAGCAACAGGATGGTGAAGAAAATTCGGGCCCGAAGGTCGGTCGCCTTGCCGAGTGCACCCCAGCTCAGGTTCGCCGCCATTTGCTCTGCAGCAGATGCCATATCCGGTCTCTTTCAAGAACAGCGCCGCCAGACCAGTTTCCGGTCGGCGGCGCGGGAAAACTAGGAAATGATGTAAGCGGTCGGAAGGCCGCTCACAACCTCTTAATCCTTCTTGCGCACCGACTTGCCATGCGGTTCCAGAACCGGCGCGGTGGTCAGAGTGCCGCCCGCGGCCGCAACGGCCTCGATCGCAGCCGCCGAAGCGCCCGTCACGTGCAGCTTGACCGCTGCGGTGATCTCACCCTTGTTCAACACGCGGATGCCGTCCCGCTTGTGGCCGGTGATGCCGGCCGCGATCAGAACGTCCTCGGTGATGTCGGCGCTGATGTCGAGCTTGCCCGCATCGACGAACTTCTGGATCAGGCCAAGGTTGATGATGGCAAAGCGCAACTGGTTCGGCTTGTTGAAGCCGCGCTTGGGCAGGCGGCGATACAGCGGCATCTGGCCGCCTTCGTATCCGCCGATGGCCACGCCCGAACGGGACTTCTGACCCTTGATCCCGCGCCCTGCGGTCTTGCCCTTGCCCGAACCCGGACCACGCGCCACGCGCTTTTGCTTTTTGGCGGCACCGGGGTTGTCGTGCAGTTCATTCAGTTTCATGTCGCATTCTCCTTTGCCGGAACTGTCCCTGCTGCGACGGCGGGGGCAAACACGGCGTTTCTTGTTGATTCTGTGACACGGGGTGCCACCGGAGGCGTATAGTGCAGCGTCCGTCACCCGGCAAGCGCCGTTGCGCCCAGGATCACCGTCCCCGCCGCCAGATTGATGCAATCACGCGAACAAACTTTGCCGCCGGGAGTTTTACATCCGGAAGCATCACATGAACCCATCGCTTCCCCAGGAGGAGAGTATCATGGCCAACAACCAGAAACAGTCCGGTCAGGGCAAGGTCAAGGACCCGCAGAACGATCAGCGCCTGAAGGACAACGAAGGCGGCACGCAGGGTCAGGGACAGGTCAAGGACCCGAAGAACGATGGTCGGCTGAAGGAAAACCGCGACAAGTAAGCGGTTCCGACCATCAGGTCAGACATGCGACGCGGCCGCCCCCGTTCCGGTGGGGCGGCCTTTTTTGTGAGGACCCCGATGCAAAAAGCCCCGGGTCATCCCCGGGGCTTTGCATCTGATCGCTGCGGATGTAGGTCAGCCGCGCTCTTCGACGATCGTCACGAGGTGACGGATCGAGTGGACCATGCCGCGCACCGAAGGCGTGTCTTCCAGCTCGCGGGTGCGGTTCATCTTGTTCAGGCCAAGACCGATCAGGGTCGCGGTCTGTTTCGCTGGGCGGCGGGCGGCGGATTTCACCTGCTTGACCACGATGGTCTTTTTCGCTGCGTCGGTCATGTTCATGCCTCCACAACTTCGGCAACGGCGTCAACCGGAGCCGCGTCATGCTCGGGGCGACGCAGGATTTCAGCAACCTTCTTGCCGCGACGCTGCGCGACCTGACGGGGGCTGGTTTCCTTCTTCAACCCGTCCATCGTGGCGCGGATCATGTTGTAGGGGTTCGACGACCCGATGGCCTTCGCCACCACGTCCTGCAACCCCAGCATTTCGAACACGGCGCGCATCGGACCGCCGGCGATGATGCCGGTCCCGGCCACGGCCGTCCGCATCACGACGCGTCCGGCGCCGTGGCGGCCTTCCATGTCGTGGTGCAGGGTGCGGCTGTCTTTCAACGCCACACGGATCATCTGACGCTTGGCCTGCTCGGTCGCCTTGCGGATCGCCTCGGGCACTTCTTTCGCCTTGCCCTTGCCGAAGCCGACACGACCGCGCTGGTCGCCGACGACCACGAGTGCCGCAAAGCCAAACCGCTTGCCGCCCTTCACGGTTTTCGACACGCGGTTGATCGCGACCAGACGGTCGGCGAATTCCGGCGTTTCCTCGGGGCGGTTGTCGCGACGGTCATTTCCACCACGGTTGTCCCGGCGCTGTTCACGTTCTGCCATATCTCATACTCCTCAGAACTTCAGGCCGCCTTCACGGGCAGCCTCGGCCAAAGCCTTGATCTTGCCGTGAAAGAGGAACCCACCCCGGTCGAAATAGCACTCTTCGACGCCTGCCGCCTTTGCCCGTTCGGCAATCGCGGCCCCGATCTTCGCCGCCGCTTCGACGTTGTTCTTGCCGACCACGCCCAGATCCTTCTCGAGAGAAGACGCCGAAGCCACGGTCATGCCTTTCACATCGTCGATCAACTGCACGCTGATGTTCTTCGACGACCGGTGCACCGACAGCCGAAGCCGCCCGTGGGAAGTCGCCTTGATCTTGTTCCGGACGCGCAGGCGGCGCTTGAGGAACAGCTCTCTCTTGTTGTTCGCCATGATGCGCCCCTACTTCTTCTTGCCTTCTTTGCGGAAGACGAACTCGCCCTTGTAGCGGATGCCCTTGCCCTTGTACGGCTCGGGTTTCTTCCACTCGCGGATGTTCGCGGCGACCTGACCAACAAGCTGCTGGTCGATGCCTTCCACAATGATTTCGGTGTTCTTCGGCGAGGTGATGGTGACGCCCGCCGGGATGTCGAAGTTCACGTCGTGGCTGTAGCCCAGCGACAGCTTGAGCACGTTGCCCGCCATTGCCGCGCGGTAACCCACGCCCTGAATTTCCATTTCCTTGCGGAAGCCCTTGGTGACACCCTCGACGAGGTTGTCGACCATGGACCGCACCATGCCCCACTGCTGGCGGGCGCGCTTGCTGGTGCCGCGCGGGGTCACCTTTACGGTGCCCTCCACGATGGACAGCGTCACGTCGTCGCTTGCGGTGAAGCTGCGGGTGCCTTTCGGCCCCTTCACTTCGATCGTCTGGCCCGACACGGTTGCAGACACGCCTGCAACCAACGGAACCGGTTTCTTGCCAATCCGAGACATCGCGCCCTCCCTAGAATACGGTGCAGAGCACTTCGCCGCCAACATTGGCGGACCGTGCTGCTGCATCGGACATGACACCTTTCGGTGTGGAGACGATGGAAACACCCAGGCCGTTGCGGACCACGGGGATGTCCTGGACGCTCATGTAAACCCGGCGACCGGGTTTGCTGACGCGCTTGATCTCGCGGATGACGGGCGTGCCTTCAAAGTACTTGAGGCTGATCGTCAACTCGCCCTGACCGTTGTCGGTCGCGGATTTTTCATAGCTGCGGATGTAGCCTTCGCTTGCCAGCACATCCAGCACCCAGGCCCGCAGCTTCGATGCCGGGGTCTTGACGGTGGACTTGCCGCGCATCTGCGCGTTGCGGATGCGTGTCAGCATATCGCCGATAGGATCGTTCATCATGTGAAGTTCTCCTTACCAGCTGGACTTGACCATGCCGGGGATCTGGCCGAACGATGCCAGGTCCCGCAACATGATGCGGCTGAGTTTCAGCTTGCGATAGTACGCATGCGGGCGGCCGGTCAGTTCGCAGCGGTTGTGCATGCGGTTGGCGGCGCCGTTGCGCGGCAGGGCAGCCAGCTTGATCGACGCCTTGAAGCGTTCCTCGACCGGCTTGGTCTGGTCGTGGATCGCCGCCTTCAGGACCGCGCGCTTGGCCGCATCACGCTTGACCATCGCAGCGCGCTTCACTTCGCGGTTCACCATGGATTTCTTTGCCATAGTCAGTTCCTCACGATGTCGGTGAACGGCATGTTGAAATGGGTCAACAGCGCCTTGGCTTCAGCATCGGTCTTCGCGGTCGTGCAGATGATGATGTCCATCCCCAGCACGTCGTCGACCTTGTCGAATTCGATTTCCGGGAACACGATCTGTTCCTTCAAGCCCATGGCATAGTTGCCACGGCCGTCGAACGACGTCGGCTTCACACCGCGGAAGTCGCGCACCCGGGGCAGCGCGATGTCGATCAGGCGGTCCATGAATTCATACATCCGGTCGCCGCGCAGCGTGACCTTGCAGCCCAGCGGCATCTCTTCCCGCACCCGGAAGCCCGCGATGGACTTCTTGGCGTGGGTGATGACGGCCTTCTGTCCGGCGATCAGCGTCAACTGCTCGGCGGCGGTCTTCACCTTCTTGGTGTCCTTTACGGCTTCGCCGACACCCATGTTGATCACGATCTTGTCCAGACGCGGGATCATCATGTCGTTCTTGTAGGCGAACTCTTCGCGCAATGCCGGGCGGATCGTGCTGCTGTAAAGCTGCTTGGCGCGCGGAATGTAGGTGGCTTGGTCCAGCATCAGATGGCCTCCCCTGTGGTCTTGGCAAAGCGGACCTTCTTGTCGCCTTCCATGCGGAACCCGACGCGGGTCGGCTTGCCGGCCTTGTCCATCAGCGCGAGGTTGGACAGGTCGATCGGCATCGCTTTCTGAATGCGGCCGCCCTGCGATCCCGCAGACTGCTTGGTGTGGCGGATGGCCATGTTGATGCCCTCGACCACGGCCTTGTTTTCTTTCGGATTCACCGAGGCGATCTCGCCCTGGTTGCCCTTGTCCTTGCCGGCAAGGACGATGACCTTGTCACCTTTTTTCAGCTTGGCCGCCATCACAGCACCTCCGGAGCCAAAGAGATGATTTTCATGAAGTTCTTCGCACGAAGCTCACGCACCACAGGCCCGAAGATCCGCGTGCCGACCGGTTCACCCTGGTTGTTCAGGATGACGGCGGCGTTGCGGTCGAAACGGATGGTGGTGCCGTCTTCGCGGCGGACTTCCTTGGCGGTGCGGACGACGACGGCCTTGCGGACGTCACCCTTCTTCACGCGGCCTTTCGGAATGGCTTCCTTCACCGACACCACGATGATGTCGCCGACGGACGCATAACGGCGGTGCGAACCGCCAAGAACCTTGATGCACTGAACCCGGCGCGCGCCAGAGTTGTCAGCAACATCCAGATTCGTTTGCATCTGGATCATTTGGTAGTCTCCCGACCTTCAGGGCACGCCCTGGGGTTTCGTTGAGACAGCAGAGGTTTACGCGGTTGCGTCGACCACCACCGTCCAGCGTTTCGTTTTCGAAATCGGCGCACATTCCTCGATGCGGACGGTGTCACCGGTCTTGAACTTGTTCTCTGCGTCGTGAGCCCGGTACTTCTTGGACTTCCGGACGGTCTTTTGCAGCAGCGGGTGCTTGAAGCGGCGTTCGACCAGAACCGTGATGGTCTGCTCGTTCTTGTCCGAGGTGACGACGCCTTGCAGGATACGTTTGGGCATCAGTCGCTCCTCAGTTCGCAGCCGCTTGCGCGGCTTTCTGGTTCAGAACCGTCTTCACACGGGCGGCGTCACGACGGACGGCCTTGATGCGGGCGGTGTTTTCAAGCTGGCCGGTCGCGGCCTGAAAGCGCAGGTTGAACGCTTCCTTCTTGAGCGCCACCAACTGCTCGCGCAGCTGCTCCGGCGTCTTGGTGGTCATGTCAGCGGCTTTCATGCCGGTTTCCTTTTCTCAATCACCAGACGGCCCCTTGTGAGGTTACCGTTGATCTGGTGGATCAATGATGAGCCGCGAGTCCGAGTCGCCTCGGAACCGTGGATGGGGTCGTATAGGGGATGCGTGGGGGTGGGCGCAAGGGGGAAGTTGGGGAACACTCGCAGCGTGGCGGCTACAAGCCTGACAACCTATTTCTGCGTTGGCAAAGACGGACATCGATTTCGACAACTACCGCAAGCACCGCCGCCGGTGGGCCCAAGAAGAACACCGCAATCCCTCCCGTGAACCACGTAGCGTGAGACAATTGGAAGATGAAATGCTTGAATGTTCTTTGCATTTCGGGAGGGCACACATACCCCAGCATGCCCCAATTTTTGCACATCGAAACGTCGATGGAATGAAAAACGAGAACCGCGATCACGACAAACAACGAAATCACCGATATCGTCCAGAAAATCCACCTCGCAGAATTGCTCTTGCATAGGTAGCCCGCAAGAGCAGCTGCAGCAAATGGCATGAGAAGTAACTGCGCATCCGTCACTTGCCCGGCCTCCCACCTACGCGTGATTGGAAGTCTCCGAAATCCGCCCCGCCGCGGCCAAGTTCATCTCACCCCAACCGTTCAGCAATCCACATCTTGATCAGCGATTGCCTTGTCACGCCCAAGCGCCCGGCCTCCCTGTCAAGGCCCTGAACCACCCAGGCCGGGAAATCCACGTTCACCCGGCGCGGTTCCTGATTGGGGCGACGGGCCTTGGAGAAGTCGAAGTAGGCGCTGACGTCTTCGCCGTTGTCGAATTTCTCGTCTAGTTCTGCTGCCGTGATACGTTCAGCTACCTTCATAGTATTCAACTTCCTCTTTCCGAGACCGTCGGACCGAGATGATCCTGACCGCCTCACCTCGAAGCGTGCAGATCGCGGTCCAGTGCCTTCCTTGGATCCGCCCAATAGCCAAAAAGCGAGACTCGGCTCCAAGGTTGACCTGCGACAGCGACTCAGCCCAGCTTCCGTCCTGCCAAAGCGCCTGCGCCTCGACGAAGTCGATGCCGTGCTTGGCCTTGTTGCTGACACTTTTGGCCGGATCGAATTCGAACTGCATGACACAACATAGGATAGAATCTATCCCGAAAAAAACCCTAAACCCACCCGTAATTGAAACTCACCGAAATCCGCTCCTCCTCGGCCATGTTCATCGGCACCTCGTGGCGCAGCCAGCTTTCCCACAGCAGCACCTCGCCAACCGCAGGCGTCACATAGACGAAACTCTGCAGCTTCCGCGGCGCATCCTTATTCCGCAGGGGCGCGTTCATCATCATCGGGAACCGCGGGTCCTCCAGCTTCAACGCACTCGCCCCGTCCGGCATCGCGACATAGGTCGTGCCCGAGATCACCGAGTGGGTGTGGATGTGGCTGGCGTGCATCCCGCCCTCGCCCAGAATGTTGATCCAAAGCGAGTCACATTTCAGCTTGCGATCGCCCAGATCAAACCCGAGGTCGTCGCAAAACGCCGCGACGTGCCGGTCCAGCGCCTTTTCCAGCAGCCCGAAGATCGGGAACCGCCAGGGCAAGTCGGTCAGCGAGGAATAGGAGGTGTAGCCGGGGTACCCGTTCTCCTCGCACCAGCGCTGCCCCGCCTCGTCATCCTCGGCGATCGCCAGACAGGACGCGTTCAATTCGTCATAGCTGACCTTCTTCTTGGCCAACTCGTTCAGTTCTGCGCGGTAAAGACGGGTCACGAACAGGGATGAAATCTCGGCCATCGGCTTTTCCTTCTTGGCCCCCTCCCCCATTCTCTCCCTCGGGTGGGAAGGCTCGGGTGGCGGGTGAATGCAAAAGGCCCCCACCGTTCCCGGCAGGGGCCCAAAGAGTAGGGTGGGTGTCAACCCACCGCCTTTACCAGTCTTCTTTGGCCACCACGCGGGTCGTCACCGGAAGCTTCATCGCCCCCAGACGCAGCGCCTCGCGGGCGATGATTTCGGACACGCCGTCGATCTCGAACATGATCCGGCCGGGTTTCACCTTGGCCGCCCAATAATCGGTCGAGCCTTTGCCTTTACCCATACGAACTTCGACGGGCTTGGCCGACACCGGAACATCCGGGAAAATCCGGATCCAGACCCGGCCCTGACGCTTCATGTGGCGGGTGATCGCGCGGCGGGCCGCTTCGATCTGGCGGGCGGTGACCCGCTCGGGCTCTGTCGCCTTCAGCGCGAACGAGCCGAAGTTCAGCAGGAAGCCGCCCTTCGCCTCGCCGTGAATCCGGCCCTTGTGCTGTTTGCGGAATTTGGTGCGCTTTGGTTGCAGCATCTTCTCTCTCCCTTACGCGCGTTCGCGGTCGCGGCGCGGCGGGCGCGGTGCAGCACCCTCCTGCGCCTCGGCGTGGCGGCGGTCATGCGCTTGCGGATCATGTTCCAGGATTTCGCCTTTGAAGATCCAGACTTTCACCCCGATGATGCCATAAGGCGTCGTGGCTTCGGACAGCGCATAGTCGATGTCGGCGCGCAGGGTGTGCAGCGGCACACGGCCTTCGCGGTACCATTCGGTCCGGGCAATCTCGGCCCCGCCAAGGCGACCACCGACGTTGACCCGGATGCCCAAGGCCCCGATCCGCATGGCGTTCTGCACGCCGCGCTTCATGGCGCGACGGAAGGACACCCGGCGTTCCATCTGCTGGGCGATGCTCTCGGCCACCAGTTGGGCGTCAAGTTCCGGCTTGCGGATTTCGACGATGTTCAGGTGCAGTTCCGACTTGGTGAACACGGTCAGCTTCTTGCGAAGCGTCTCGATGTCTGCACCCTTCTTGCCGATGATGACACCCGGACGTGCGGTGTGGATCGTCACACGGCATTTCTTGTGCGGACGCTCGATGATGACCTTCAACACGCCGGCCTTCTTGAACTCTTCATGGATGAAGGCGCGCATCTTCAGGTCTTCAAGCAGCAGGTTGCCGTAGTCTTTCGATTCAGCGAACCAGCGGCTGTCCCAGGTCCGGTTGACCTGCAGACGCATCCCGATCGGGTTGACCTTCTGACCCATTATGCAGTCTCCCCGATTTGACGGACCGTGATGGTCAGCTGGCTGAACGGTTTCATGATCTTGCCGAACCGGCCACGCGCCCGCGGACGGCCGCGCTTCATCACAAGGTTCTTGCCGACAAAGGCATGGGCAACGACAAGGCTGTCGACGTCCAGACCGTGGTTGTTTTCGGCGTTGGCGATAGCGGACTGCAGGCACTTCTTGACGTCACCGGCGATGCGGCGCTTCGAGAAGGTCAGGTCGGCCAGGGCCCGGTCCACCTTCTTGCCGCGGATCAGGCCCGCAACCAGGTTCAGTTTCTGCGGGCTGGTCCGCAGCATCTTTGCGATGGCCTGCGCTTCGTTTTCAGCCACGCGGCGGGGGTTGTTTTCGGTTGCCATGGCTTACTTCCGCTTCGCTTTCTTGTCGGCTGCGTGACCGTAGTAGGTCCGGGTCGGCGAGTATTCACCGAACTTCTGGCCGATCATTTCCTCGGTCACAGCGACGGGGATGTGCTTCTTGCCGTTGTAGACGGCAAAGGTCAGCCCCACAAACTGCGGCAGGATGGTGGACCGGCGCGACCAGATCTTGATGACCTCGGACTTGCCGCCGGATTTTGCCTTCTCGGCCTTCTTCAGGACGTAACCGTCGACGAAGGGGCCCTTCCAAATAGAACGTGCCATGGATCAGCGCCCTTTCTTCGCGTTACGCGACCGGACAATCAGCTTGTCCGAAGATTTGGCCTTGCGGGTCTTGTTGCCCTTGGTGCCCTTGCCCCACGGGGTGACCGGGTGGCGACCACCGCTGGTCCGGCCTTCACCACCACCGTGCGGGTGGTCGATCGGGTTCATGGCAACACCGCGCACCGTCGGGCGGATGCCCTTGTGGCGCATGCGGCCCGCTTTGCCGAAGTTCTGGTTCGAGTTGTCGGGGTTCGACACGGCACCGATGGTCGCCATGCATTCCTGACGGACCATCCGGAGTTCCCCGGAAGACAGACGGATCTGCGCATAGCCGCCGTCACGACCGACGAACTGGGCATAGGTCCCGGCCGCACGGGCCAACTGCCCGCCCTTGCCGGCCTTCAGCTCGACGTTGTGTACGATCGTGCCGATCGGCATGCCCGAAAACGGCATCGCGTTGCCCGGCTTCACGTCGGTCTTGGCACCCGCGATGACCGAGTCACCGATGGCCAGCCGCTGCGGCGCCAGGATGTAGGCCATCTCGCCGTCCTGATACTTGACCAGCGCGATGAAGGCGGTGCGGTTCGGATCGTATTCGATCCGCTCGACGACCGCCGGAATGTCATATTTGCGACGCTTGAAATCGACCACACGGTACAGGCGCTTGGCGCCCCCACCCTTGTGCCACATCGTGATACGTCCGGTATTGTTCCGGCCACCGGTCTTGATCAAACCCTCGGTAAGGGCTTTGACCGGACGGCCTTTCCACAGTTCCGAACGGTCGATCAGAACCAACCCGCGTTGGCCAGGCGTCGTCGGCTTGTACGACTTAAGTGCCATGCTTTCTGTCTTCCGTTGTAGGGGGCCCGGCGTTGCGGGCCATTTGAAGGGCTCCGAAGATCCCCGATTCGTAAAAGTCTGCGGCCCCGGATCAACCGGGGCCGCAGGATTGCGGGGCTATATCAAAGCCCGGTGCTGACGTCGATAGAGTTTCCTGCTTCCAGGGTGACGTAGGCCTTTTTCTTGTCGCTGCGCTCGCCGGCGCGGCCACGGAACTTCTTGGCCTTGCCCTTGGTGATGGTGGTGTTCACCGCCTTCACCTTTACCGCAAAGATCGCCTCGACGGCTTCCTTGATCATCGGCTTGGTCGCATCCATCGCCACCTGAAACACGAAGGCGTTCGACTCACCGGCCATGGTGGCCTTCTCGGTGATGATCGGCTTCTTGATCAGGTCGTAGTGTTCGGGTTTCACGCTCATTTCAGACGCGCCTCCAAAGCTTCGACACCCGCCTTGGTGATCACCAGGGTGTCACGCTTGAGGATGTCATACACGTTCGCGCCCATGGTCGGCAGCACGTCCACGCCTTCGATGTTGCGGGCGGCGAGCGCAAAGTTCGCGTCCACGGCAGCACCATCGATGATCAGCACGCGCTTCCAGCCACGCTCGGACACGGCTTTCGCCAGCATCGCGGTCTTGGCTTCGGCCATCGTCGCCTCGTCCAGAATCACCAGCTCGCCCGCCTTGGCTTTCGCCGACAGGGCATGCCGCAGACCCAGCGCGCGGAACTGCTTGGGCAGATCGTGCGCATGGCTGCGCGGGATCGGGCCTTTCACAACACCACCGTGCCGGAAGATCGGAGCTTTCTTGGACCCGTGGCGTGCGCCGCCGGTGCCTTTCTGCTTGTAGATCTTCTTGGTCGAATAGGACACTTCCGCACGGGTCAGGACCGAGTGGGTCCCGGCCTGCATCCGCGCCCGCTGCCACCGCACGACCCGGTGCAGAACGTCCGCGCGCGGGTCCAGACCGAACAGAGCTTCGTCGAGGTCGATCGAGCCTGCGTCCGAACCGTCGAGTTTGATCACATCGTGTTTCATGCTTCACCGCCTTCGACAGCAACATCAGCCACCGCCGCCCGCACTGCCGCAGGCAGCGGAAGACCGGCCGGGGCCGCCTTCTTGACAGCGTCCTTGATGGTGACCCAGCCGCCAGCCGATCCCGGGACGGCGCCCTTGATCATGATCAGACCACGGTCGGCATCGGTCCGCACAACCTGCAGGTTCTGCGTCGTGGTGCGCACGGCGCCCATGTGACCGGCCATCTTCTTGCCCTTGAACACCTTGCCGGGGTCTTGGCACTGGCCCGTCGAGCCGTGCGAACGGTGCGACACCGACACACCGTGCGACGCGCGCAGACCACCGAAGTTGTGCCGCTTCATCGCACCGGCAAAACCCTTGCCGATCGAAGTGCCCGCAATATCAACGAACTGCCCGGCCAGATAGTGCTCGGCCGTGATTTCGGCACCCACGTCGATCAGGCAGTCGGGCGTCACGCGGAACTCCGCGATCTTCCGCTTTGGGGCCACGTTCGCCTTGGCGAAATGGCCACGCATGGCTGCCGTCGTCCGTTTGGCCTTGGCAAGCCCCGCGCCGAGCTGGACGGCGGTATAGCCATCCTTGTCAGCGGTGCGCTGTGCCACGACCTGCAGGTTGTCGAGTTGCAGAACGGTCACCGGAACCTGTGTTCCGTTTTCCAGAAACAGCCGGGTCATGCCCAGCTTCTTTGCGATAACGCCAGAGCGCATTTTGTTCATGCCCCCTTAAACTTTGATCTCGACGTCCACGCCGGCGGCGAGGTCGAGCTTCATCAGCGCATCCACGGTCTGGGGCGTCGGATCGACGATGTCCAAGAGACGCTTGTGCGTCCGGATTTCCCACTGGTCGCGCGACTTCTTGTCGATGTGCGGACCGCGCAGAACGGTGAATTTCTCGATCTTGTTCGGCAGCGGGATCGGGCCGCGGACATGCGCGCCGGTACGCTTGGCTGTGCTGACGATTTCGGCGGTGCTGGCATCCAACACGCGGTAATCGAAGGCTTTCAGCCGGATACGGATAGTTTGACTGGCCATTGTTTTTCCTTCGGAACGTAAGACGGGCAACCGCGCCCGTCCAATAGGTTCACATTATTGAAAGTTGCGGCGCACCCGGGGGCGCGCCGCAAAAGGATTACTGGATGATCTTCGACACGACGCCTGCGCCGACGGTGCGGCCGCCTTCGCGGATGGCGAAGCGGAGTTTTTCTTCCATCGCGATGGGCGCGATCAGCGACACGTTGAACTTCAGGTTGTCGCCCGGCATCACCATCTCGGTGCCGGCGGGCAGTTCGACCGTGCCGGTCACGTCCGTCGTGCGGAAGTAGAACTGCGGGCGGTA
>JAIYDJ010000111.1 GCA_027487575.1 Rhodobacter sp.
TCGGCATCTTCACCGACACCGGGCGGCTTGTGGGCAGGTCCTGCCGCAGTCGGCGGGCCATTTCATACCATTTCGTCTCAATCCGATTCCAGTCCATGGAAGACTCCTGACCAATATGAAGGGCTGCTGATGACGCATGCGCGCAATCACCAACGTGTGGCGGGAAGGCGGGTTCCGCGCCGCCCTGCCGCATTGCCGCGGTTGGGCGGGATGCCGCCGGTTCGTGACGCAACCTGAATTCCGCCGCGTCAAACCAAGATGCCGCCCCCGAGGAGACGGCACCCCTGACCGTTCAGTCCGGCCGTCAGTTGGACCCGGAGTAGACCGGCATCGCTTCGACCTGCTCTTTGGTGGCATCGACGTAGACGCGGATGTCGGTGTTGTCGGCATTGCTCAGGATCGACAGTTCCTCGAAGGTCAATGCGACCTGCGTCGCGCCCATGCCGAGGAACCCGCCGAAGTCGATGATGACGTCCCGGATCGCGCCGGTGTCGTCCACGATCACGTCGTCCACGGTGCCCACATCGCTGTCATCAGCACCGTAAACGGATTTTCCGATCAGCGTCTCGATCGAGATGTCCGCCGCCGACACTTGCGCGTATCCTTCGCGCTGCATGGCCGGTGCCGTCAGCATCTGGCGGTCCGACATGGCTTCGGTGGTGGCCGCACCAGTCGCCGTGGTATCGGGTGTTGCTGCGGTCGTCATGCCGGTGTCCACCACGCTGGCCCGGTCAAAGGCCGGCGACGACTTCAGCAGATCGCCCGTCGTGTTGACCACGATATAGATTTCGCCCGCCGAGTCCGCGTTGGCGGCAAAGCTGACCTGATCCATCGTCACGGCGACATCCTGTTCACCGACGCCGATGAATCCGCCCACACCGATGACCAGCGCCAGAACCGACCCGTCGGGCGACAGCACCAGATCGTTGACCTGACCCACATTGTCCATCGTTTCCAGATCGGCTGCGGTCATCGCCGTCGTTTCCGCGCCTGCCATCGGCATGTCGGCCGTGGTGCGGCGGGCATAGACGTCCTGACCCATCAGGTCGGACGCCAGAAGATCGCTGACGCCGCGCGTCGCAAGAAATCCAGTCGTTTCCATCGTGCCCGCCGCAGGATCAACGGCGGGGGCCGTTTCAACCGGATTGGCCGTCTGTGCGAACCCTGCGGCCGGAATGCCAAGCGCAAGCATGATGGCGGTCGTCGCAAAAAGAGTCTTCATGGTCTGCCTCCTGCGGTCCGGTTCGATCTTGTGATCGGGCCGGTCACCGTTCTGTTGCTTCGGGCCGCCCGAAAGGCTTGGCCCAGAAAATGAGACCGGCCAAGCGGCCGGCCACTGTCTGCCTCTGCGCGCGGTATCAGCCGCGGCGGCTCCACTCGTCGACCTGACGTTCAGCCTCTTCCTTGGCGATGCCGTACTTCTCCTGCACCTTGCCGACCATCTGGTCGCGCTTGCCCGCCACGGTGTCGAGGTCGTCGTCGGTCAGCTTGCCCCATTGTTCTTTGGCCTGACCGCGAAATTGCTTCCACTTGCCTTCGATCTGATCCCAGTTCATGGCTTATTTCTCCTGAATCCGGCGCTGCGCGCAGGCAGCACGATGGGTGAAAGCGGCTGTAGGCCGCCTGACGGAAAACCGGGTCGCGATGCCACCGACACCGCAGGTTTCCATGCCAGACAAACGCGCCCCGACCAGAACGGTTCCGGAAAAGGCTTGGCGTGTTCCGGCCACAGGGCAGGAGTTTATTCCACAGCCACCGCGCGCCGCCGGAACCGGACCCCGTTCAAAATGGTTCAGCAGGGTGTCCGCACGCACGCGTGGACACCCCCGATCTTCCCAAAAGGTGCCCGGCCAGATTTCCCGATCAACCGGGCCGCGCGACCGCCGATCCTTCCCACCGCAAACCTGCAGGTGCCGCTATCTTGATGTCATGTTTCCTGTCCGCCCCCGATCACGCATCCCGGCTTGCCCGCATCAGCCGGAGCCCAGCATGAGCGATACCGACCTGACCGCGATCCGCCGGACGCTGGGATTGATCCTTCTGGTTCTGGTCGTGATGGGACTTTATTTCGCCAAGGAGGTGATCCTGCCCATCCTGATGGGGATGTTGCTGGCCCTGACACTCAGCCCGCTTGTCCGCACGATGCAGCGCTACGGACTTGCGCCCGCCGTCACCGCGACGGCGCTGATCCTTCTGGTGGCCGTCCTCATCGCTGGATCGGCGCTGATGTTCAGCGGCCCGATTTCAAACTGGATCAACGACGCCCCCCGGTTGGGCCTTGAGTTGCGCGACAAGTTGCAAACCTTCGTGTCGTCCATCGCCGTGGTTCAGCAGGCGTCCAGCCAGGTGGATCAACTGACCAGCGGCGTGGCCGATCCGGATGTGCAGCGGGTTGCCATGGAATCGCCCGGACTGCTGACCATGGCCGTCAGCAACGCCGCGTCGATCCTCGCCACGACGCTGGTCACGCTGGTGCTTGCGCTGTTCCTGCTGGCGTCGGGCGACATGTTCTATGTCAAACTGATCGACGCCTTTCCCAGGTTCGGCGACAAGAAGCGGGCGCTGCGCATCGTCTACGGGATCGAGCGCAGCGTATCGCGCTATCTGCTGGTCGTCACGGCAATCAACTTCGGGCTGGCGATTGTCATCGGTCTGGGAATGTGGGCCGTCGGTATGCCAAGCCCTGTGGTCTGGGCTGTGCTGGCGTTCTTCATCAACTTCCTGCCCTATATCGGTCCGCTGTTGGGCGCGGGTCTGGTTGCGGCTGTGGCCGTCGTCAGTTTCGATCACCTCGGGCAGGCGGCCCTTGCGCCGATCGTCTATCTGACCGCCACATCCATCGAGGGCCAGTTCGTAACCCCGGTGATTCTCGGCAGGCAACTGGAGCTGAACACCGTTTCGGTGTTCGTGATGGTGGTGTTCTGGGGTTGGCTTTGGGGCATAGCAGGGGCCCTGATGGCCGTCCCGTTTCTGGTGTGCCTCAAGGTGTTCTGTGACAATGTCGATTCCTTGCGCACCTTTGGCAGCTTTCTTGGGGCAGAGGCATCGCTCCCGGCAGACCCCGTTGCCGCGAAATGACATCAGCGCCACGCCGAGGTGGCAGCGGCGGCAACCGCGTGCGACGTTGCAAGGCGGGACGTCAGACCTTTTCGAACAGCCAGCCGGTTTCGGCACGGTCGGCAATGCCGATCTGCCCGCGTCCCGCGAGGTCGATCAGGTGGGCCAGCACGTTGCGCTCTGCCACCGGCAACAGGGCCGCCGGAATGTCGGTATAGACCCGCGCCGCGATCCCGCCCGCCGTGGCCTGCCCCAGATGGGCCAGCGCCGCAAGAATTTCGGCCTCGCGTCCCTTGCGGTGGGCCAGAAGTTCGGCCAGCCGGTCGGCAGGTGCGCTGACGACGGGCCCATGGCCCGGATGGATCACCCGCCACGGGCGAGCGGCCAGTTTGACCAGGCTGGCCATGTAGTCCGACATGTCGCCATCGGGCGGCGACACCAGCGACGTGGACCAGCCCATGACCATGTCGCCCGAGAACAGCCGCCCGTCGCAAGCAAACGACAGATGGCACCCGGTGTGCCCCGGCGTGGCCAGCACTTCGACGGTCACCGTCCCGACCTGAACCACCTCGCCCTGTCCCAGCACCCGGTCGGGCGCATAGGAATGGTCGAACCCTTCGCCCCCCGCCAGTCCCGACAAGCCCTGCATCCGGTCCGACCGCCCGGACCCCGCGCGTCCGGCGCCCAGAACCGGCGCCCCGGTTGCTGCCACGATGGACGGAACCAGTGCCGTATGGTCGCGGTGGCTGTGCGTGACCAGAACCGCCGCGATCCTTTCGCCCGGGTCCAGCGCCTGCAGCAGTGCCGCCTGATGCGCGGGCAGGTCGGGGCCCGGGTCGATCAGCACGACATCGCCCCGCCCCAGAAGATAGCTGTTGGTTCCCGTCCCCGTCATCGGCCCCGGATTGGGTGCCGTCACAAGGCGCAGGTCTGGGTCAATCCGGATCATGCGGCACCTGTGCAGGAAAGGGCGGGGCAGATCGGGCGGGTGGGTCGCATGGCCGTGCTTTCCTTGTTGCCTGTGGCGGGGTAATCTTGCCCGATGCAGCAACCGCGCCTGAAACCCTATCTGCCGCGCAGCCTGTTCGGGCGTGCTGCCCTGATCCTGATCGTGCCCATCGTCACGATTCAGCTCGTCGTGTCCATCGTGTTCATCCAGCGCCATTTCGAAGGTGTGACGCGCCAGATGACGCGCGGGGTGACGATCGAACTGAATTATCTGCTGTCGGAAGTGGCCGAGGCTGAATCCCAGACCGAGGCGCAAGACAGGGCGGCCCGCATGGCCCGTGCGCTGGACATGACCGTGGCGCTGCCGACCGACCCGCCCGCCGCAGGGCCGGACCCGCGGCCGTTCTGGGACTGGTCGGGGCGCGAGGTGATCCTGTCGCTGCGCCAGAACCTGCCGCCGCTGGTATCGGTGGACCTGTTGTCGGATCAGCGGCGGGTGCAGATGGTGCTGGACACCCGGCACGGGCCGATGGGCGTCACGCTGGACCGCCGCCGGGTGTCGGCTTCGAACCCGCATCAGTTGCTGGTGCTGATGATGGTGGCGTCCATCGTGCTGACGCTGATTTCCTATGTGTTCCTGCGCAACCAACTGTCGCCGATCTCGCGGCTCGCGGCGGCATCCGAGGCTTTCGGCCGGGGACAATCGGTGGCCTATCGCCCGCGCGGCGCGACCGAGGTGCGGGTGGCGGGTCATGCCTTTCTGGACATGCGCGCCCGGATCGAACGTCAGATCGAACAGCGCACCTTGTTGCTGTCCGGGGTCAGCCACGACTTGCGCACGCCGCTGACACGGATGAAGCTGGGCCTGTCGCTGCTGCCCGATGACGAGGAGACCGCATCGCTGCGTCGCGATGTCACCGACATGGAGCGTCTGGTCGACGAGTTTCTGGCCTTTGCGCGGGGCGACGCGATGGAAGAGACCGAACTGGTCGATCCGGGCCATCTGGTGACGCGCGCGGTCGACAACGCGCAGCGGGCCGGGCAGGCGGTGGACCTTGGCCCCTGCGACGGCAGCGGTCTGGTCGCGCTGCGCCCGCAGGCGGTGATGCGGGCGCTGGAAAACCTGATCGGCAATGCCGTGCGCTATGGCAGCCGTGCGGTGGTCAGCCTGACCTACACCGAACGGACGATCCGGCTGACGGTCGAGGATGACGGGCCCGGCATCGCGAAAGACCGGCGCGACGAGGCGTTGCAACCCTTTGTGCGGCTGGACGATGCCCGCAATCCCAATCGCGGCGGCGGGGTCGGTTTGGGGCTGTCGATTGCCGCCGACATCGCGCGCAGCCATGGCGGATCGCTGCGGCTGGGCGCGTCGGCCGATCTGGGAGGGCTGCGGGCCGATCTGGTTCTGGCGCGCTGAAGGCCGGGGCTAGACCGATACCGGCACGCCCAGCGGCGTCACGACCGGCCCCCCGGCGGCGCGGGCATCCTCGGCGTCATGGGTGACAAGAACCATGGGCAACCCCTGCGCGCGGGCACGGTCCAGAACGAAACTGCGGACCTGTTCGCGCAGGGTGGCATCCAGCCGCGAGAACGGCTCGTCCAGAAGCAGCGCCTGCGGTGCGGCAAGCAGGGTCCGCAGCAGCGACACCCGCGCGCGCTGTCCGCCGGACAGGGTGGCAGGATCGCGGTCGGCAAACCCGGCGAGTCCCACCTCGGCCAAAGCGGCGTCGATCCGTTTGGCCCGATCCGGCGCGCGCGCGGGCAGACCGAACCCCAGATTTCCCCCCACCGACAGGTGTGGAAACAGAACGTCGTCCTGAAACAGTATCCCCATCCTGCGGGCGCGGGTCGGCAGTCGGGTCACATCGACGCCGTTCAGCGCAATCCCCCCGGTCATGCCGAAAGACCGCGGCAGGGTGCCGATCAGCGCCGCAAGCAGCGTCGACTTGCCCGACCCCGAAGCGCCCATGACCGTCAGAACCTCGCCGGGCGCGACCTTGGCGGTCAGGGACACCAGCGTCGCATCGCCATGCCGGATCGTCAGGTCGGTCAGATGCAGCCCGGTCATGCCAGACCCACCCCCCTGCGGTTGGCGAAAACGAGGCGCGGCAGTCCGACCGCCAGCGCGAATCCCATCGCGGGAAGGGCCATCTGCAGCAGCGCATGGGTTCCGATCACGCGACGGTTGCCCCCCGAAGCCAGCGAGACCGCCTCGGTCGTCAGGGTTTCCACCCGCCCGCCGCCGATCAGCAAAGTCGGCAGGTATTGCCCGACCGACACCGCAAGCCCGACCGCCGCCGCCGTCAGCACCGGGGCCAGCAGCATCGGCAGCCGAAGGTGCCAGAACACCCGATCTGGCGATGCCCCGAGCGCCGCCCCCTGAACCGCGATCCGGCCATCCCAGGCGCGGAACGGCGAGGCCAGCGACAGGAACACGTAAGGCAGCACGAACACCAGATGAACGGCCGCGACCGGGGCAAAGCCGCCCTGCACTCCGGCGGACAGCGCCAGCATCTGCAATCCCGGCAGGAAGGCGACCTGCGGCATGATCAGCGGCAGATACAGCAGCCACAGGACGGTTGCCGACGGGTTCAGGCCAAAGCGGTGTTCGGCCTCCAGACAGGCCAGGACCAGCGCCAGCGCAACCCCGGTGGACACCAGCGCCAGCGCAAGGGTTGTCGCGCTGATCTGCCACAAGGTGGGGGCGGCGCGCATCCAGGTGGCCAGGGTCAGGTTCTGCGGCAGGATGTCGGGAAAGCTCCACAACCCTGCCACGCTCCACACGCCAAGGCCCGCAAGCCCGGCAAACAGGGCCAGTGCCGGAACCAGCCCGAGGATCAGGACCACCGGCTGAAACGCGCCGTCAAGCCACGCGCCCCGCCGCCCCGCAGATGCAACCCGGCGCAACAGGCGCGTCACCGCCAGTTCGGCCAGACGCCACGCGCCAAGGGTGGCCGCCACCAGAAGGATCTGCAGCAACGCCGCCGCCGCCGCCGTGCCGCGATGGGTCAGGTTCGGTTCGGTGGCCCAAAGCACGATCTGCACCGACAGGCTGGGCGGCAAGGTCGGACCCAGAATCATCGCCATCTCGACCGACGTCATCGCATAGGCCAGCACGGCATAGATCGGCAGGCGGATCTGCTGATACAGCGCAGGCAGCACCGTCAGCGTGAAGCCGGCCAGCCGCCCATAGCCCAACGACGCCGACACCGTCATGCGCCGCGCGGCATCGGTCTGCGGCAAGGCCGCGAGGATCATCAGTAGCAGGAACGGCATTTCCTTGGCGACAAGGCCGAAGACAAGGGCAAGCCCCGCCGGATCGTTCAGGATCAACAGGTCCGGGGGCTGTGTCCAGCCGGTAGCCCAGGGCGACAGCGCCCGGGCGATCCAGCCCGACGGCGCGATCAGGAAGGCCAGCCCCAGCGCCGCCGCCGCATGCGGCACCGACAGCAGCGGCGACAGGATGCGCTGCACGGTCGCAAAACCGGGCCGCCCGATCATCGTCGCGACGACCCCCAGGCTGATCAGCACGGCCAGCAGCGTCGACACCACCCCGGTCACCACCGACAGGCGCGCGGCAGGCCACAATCCCGGCCAATCCCCCAGCGAGATCAGGGCGGCGAACCCCGGCCCGTCGCGCGACAGGGGATCAAGGCCAAAGGCCGGGGACAGCGTTCCCGCCATTCCCGCGATGACCGGGGCCGACAAGAGCCCCAGCGTCAGTCCGGGAACCAGCCGCAGCAGGAACGGCCCTTGCCTCACGGGGCGGTGCCATAGCGGCGCACCCAATCCTCGCCGATGCGCGCAACCCAGCTTGCGTGCGGTTCCAGAAGGGTCGGGCCAAGTTCCGCCGGAGACAGCGTGGCCGGCCCAAGGGTCAGCGCATCGAACCTGGCCTTGTCCTTGGCTTCAAGGGCCGACACATCCAGCACGGTCTGAAATCCCAGGATGGCGGGGTCCTGTGCGCGGGCCTGAATTTCAGGGTCCAGCAGAAGGTTGGCGATCACCAGTGCGCCTTCGCGGTTGGCCGCATTGAACGGAATGGCCACGAACGAGGCATTGCCGATCGTGCCGCCGGCCAGAACGAAGGTTCGCACGGTGTCAGGCAGGGTTCCCGCCAGAATCTCGGCACTCGCGCGCCCCGGATTGAAGGCAAAGGCGATGTCGATCTCGGCATCGGCCAGAAGCTGCCCCAGCGCCGGTTCGTTGGCGGGAAACGCCTGACCCGACCGCCACAGCGACGGGTGGATTTCATCCAGAAAGGCCCACAGCGGGGCGGTATCAGCCTCGTAACTGTCCGGATTGACGGGATTTTGCAAAAGCGCCGGATCGGCCATGACACCGTGCAGCACCTGCTTGAGAAAGGTCATGCCAAGGTAGTCCGGCGGCTGCGGATAAGTGAAACGGCCGGGATTGGACAGGATGAACACCTTGAGCGCCGCCAGATCGGCCGGGGGCGCAGGCAGGCGGGCGGTATCGTATTCGAACACCAGTTGCGCCATGGCCCAGGGGCTTTCGTAACCTTCGGTCGGCAGGGTGAAGTCCGTCACCACCGCGGGTTTTCCAGCCGCATCGACCAGGGGCCAGTTCGGCAGGTCGGTGGCGAAGGGACCGTGCAGCAGCCCCTGCGCCTTCATCGCGGCAAAATTCTCGCCATTGATCCAGATCAGGTCCACCGCCCCGCCGGTGGTCTGCCCGGCATCACGCTCTGCCAGCACGCGGGCGACGGCGTCGGAGGTCGAGGCAAGCTTCACATGTTCCAGGGTCACACCGTACCGCGCCTGTGCCTGTACGCCGACATGGGCGATGAAGTCGTTGATCTTGGGGTCGCCCCCCCATGCGTGCCAGTAGACCGTCTGGCCTTGCGCCGAGGCCACGATCTGGTCCCACGTCTGGGCAAAGGCACCGGTGGCCATCAGGGCAAACGCCGCCGCCAAGCCGAACTGCCGTCTGGAAAGCTGTGTCATCCCGGTTCCTTTTCCTGCGTCTTCATTGCCATAGAAAGGCAGGTGGCGGGCGCGCAACCCAAACCTGTCGCCGCCCACGGTAACGTGACACAGTGTTGCGGCAAACACAGGAGGGTTCGATGCTGGACGGGGCGATGCGGCGGCTGATCGATCCTGTGGTGGATCGCTGGGGAAGGGCGCTTGCGGCGCGGGGATGGACGGCCAACCGGGTGACGATCGCGGGGCTGGCCCTTGGTCTTGCGGCGGCATGTGTGCTGGCGTTCGGCGGACCGGTCTGGCCGGCGCTGGTGTTGCTGCTGGCCAGCAGGCTGGCGGACGGGCTGGACGGGGCGGTGGCGCGCGCGACGGCGAAGAGCGATTTCGGCGGCTATCTGGATATCGTGTGCGACTTCGTGTTCTACGGCGCGATCCCGCTTGCCTTTGCGGTGCGCGACCCTGACGCAAACGGGATCGCGGCGGCATTCCTGCTGGCATCGTTCTATGCGAACGGGTCCAGTTTTCTGGCCTATGCGATCCTTGCGGCCAAGCGCGGCATGGAGACGTCCGACCGTGGCGAAAAATCGCTGTATTTCACGCCGGGACTGCTGGAGGGGACCGAGACGATCGGGTTCTTTGTCCTGCTGTGCCTTTGGCCCCAGGGGTTTGTTCCGATGGCCTATGTGTTCGGCATGCTGTGTTTCTATACCTGCGCAAGCCGAATCTGGCTGGCGTGGCGGGTGTTTGGCTAAGGTATCACGGCGCTGCGGAACCGGAAGAAGCCCTGCGTCGCATGGGGCCAGGACGCGGCATCATGCGCGCGCATCACCCGAATCAACGCGATCCCGCGTTGCTGCAACAGGGGTTCCAGACGGGACAGCGCCGATTGAACCGGGCCGGTCGGCGCAAAGGGCGTGACAACCTGCCTTGCCCCTTGTGCCTCTGCCCAATCAGCCAGCGCGACCAGGTCCGCCGAAAACCGGGCGGCTTCGGGGGCGCCAAGCCGGGTTGTGGCGTCCTGCAGCCCCGCCGCCACGAAATCGGTCACCATCGGGGATACCAAAAGCGGGGACCGGCCGCAGGTCGTCTGCAACCGCGCGGTGGCCAAGGGTTCGAATCCCTGATCCAGCAGGAATTCCGGAGTCATGTCATCCTCGGTCACCAGCAGGACCCCCGGACCCTCTCGCCGCCAGTCACCGCCCCGCGGCAGGGGGCGGGGCGGCGGGTGAGGGACCATCGGCAGCGTGCGGGCTTCCGTGGCCAGCCCGTGCGGGCGATACCGCCCCTGGGTGTTCACGACGATGTTCTCGGCCGTTGCCAGATAGGTCTTTCCTTGCGTGTGCAACCCCGCCACCCAGCGCCACGACAGCGTGTTTGACGCAGGGTCGCCGTCCAGCAGGTGCCGCAAGAAGAAATCCGCCCCCAGTTCCCACGGCAGGCGCAGCGTGAAGATCCAGATCGACGCAAACCACATCCGCGCATGATTGTGCAGATAACCGGTGGCCACCAGTTCCCTCGCCCAGTCATCGAACCCGTCGATCCCGGTATGCCCCAGACAGGCCGTATGCACCCGCGCCTGCAGCAAATCCTCTGTCGCCATCCGGTTCAGCCCGGCCTCGACCCCGCGCTGATAGGCTGTCCAGAAACCGGGGCGCTGTTCCAGCCAGCCCTTCCAGTAGGTCCGCCACCACACCTCGGCCAGAAAGGCATCCGCGCCCTGCGGGTGGGTGGCGTGAGTGGCGGCGATCACCTCGTCCTCGGTCAGCAGCCGGTGCCGCAGCCAGGGCGACAGACCCGAGACATGCGGATGACCGGGCAGATCGAGGTTGCGCAGCCGGGCATAGTCTCCCGCAGCGTGGGGCAGGAACGCGGCCAGCCTTGTCAGGCCCTCGGATCGGGTGGCGGTAGGTTTCTCCATACCGGACACCTAGCCTTCGCGCGGATGCCTTCAACCCGGCGGGGGGCGGGCCGATCGAAGAGGTGAAATTCCCCCCCGCCCTTGCAGCCTCCGGCGCGCGACACTAAGACTCTGTCAAACGTACCCGTTATATTTGAAGAACGAGCAACAGGCAGGTCCCCATGCGCGATCCCGTAGAGCACTACATGAACACCCTCGTGCCGATGGTGGTCGAACAGACCAGCCGGGGCGAACGGGCCTATGACATCTTCAGCCGGATGCTGAAGGAGCGGATCATCTTCCTTGGCGGTCCGGTGCATGACGGCATGTCCAGCCTGATCTGCGCGCAACTGCTGTTTCTCGAGGCGGAAAATCCGTCGAAGGAAATCAGCATGTACATCAACAGCCCCGGTGGTGTCGTGACCTCGGGCCTGTCGATCTACGACACCATGCAGTACATCAAGCCCAAGGTCAGCACGCTGGTCATCGGGCAGGCGGCGTCGATGGGGTCGCTTTTGCTGACGGCGGGGCAGAAGGGCATGCGCTTTTCGTTGCCCCACAGCCGTGTGATGGTGCACCAGCCGTCGGGCGGATATCAGGGGCAGGCGACGGACATCATGATCCACGCCCGCGAAACCGAGAAGCTGAAGCGCCGGTTGAACGAGATCTATGTCAAGCACACCGGCAACACCTATGAAGCTGTCGAAGCGGCGCTGGAGCGGGACAACTTCATGTCCGCCGAAGATGCCAAGGCCTGGGGCCTGATCGACGATATCCTGGAAAACCGCGGCAAGGCGGAAGACCTCTCGAAATAAGTGATGGCGCCCGGCCGCCGCCGGGGCCGATTTGACATTGTGAAGGCATGGGCCATGGCCTAGACTTTCCGATCAGCGCCTTCGGGCGAAGGGCAGAGGAAGACGATGGCGAACAATTCCGGCGGCGACAGCAAGAACACGCTCTACTGTTCGTTCTGTGGCAAGAGCCAGCACGAAGTGCGCAAGCTGATCGCGGGTCCGACCGTGTTCATCTGCGACGAATGTGTCGAGCTGTGCATGGACATCATTCGGGAAGAGACCAAAACCACCGGTCTGAAATCCTCCGATGGGGTCCCGACTCCCCGTGAAATCTGCAAGGTGCTGGACGATTACGTGATCGGTCAGGTCCATGCCAAGCGTGTGCTGTCTGTCGCGGTGCACAACCACTACAAGCGTCTGAACCACTCGACCAAGACCGACATCGAACTGTCGAAGTCCAACATCCTGCTGATCGGGCCGACCGGTTGCGGCAAGACCCTGCTGGCGCAGACGCTGGCGCGGATTCTGGACGTGCCGTTCACCATGGCGGATGCGACGACGCTGACCGAAGCGGGCTACGTGGGCGAGGATGTGGAAAACATCATTCTCAAGCTGTTGCAGGCGTCCGAATACAACGTCGAACGGGCGCAGCGCGGGATCGTCTACATCGACGAGGTCGACAAGATCACCCGCAAGTCCGACAACCCGTCGATCACCCGCGACGTGTCGGGCGAGGGCGTGCAGCAGGCGCTTCTGAAGATCATGGAAGGCACGATTGCCTCCGTGCCGCCGCAGGGCGGGCGCAAGCATCCGCA